>QCPN01000011.1:0-34306 GCA_003209775.1 Prochlorococcus sp. AG-436-O09
AAGTTTTGAGGAGATTAATCGTTTTTGTGAAGCCATGATATCTATTCGGTCTGAAATTGAGACCATTGAATTGGGAGAAATGGAGATGTCAAAAAATCCTTTACGATTAGCACCACATACTATGGAAACTGTTACTGCAAAGGAATGGCTTAGACCATATTCCAGGCAAAAAGCTGCATTTCCATTGGCGCATCAGCTTCAAAATAAGTTTTGGCCTTCTGTTTCCAGAATAGATAATGCTTTTGGAGATAGAAATTTAGTGTGTACTTGTAGTCCGCTAGAAGAACTTGAAACAAATTAATTTTCTAATCGCACTAGCTTATTTCTAATTTAATAGTTAAGGTTTGATCGAATAGCAATTTTTTGGCTTTAAATGCTGCATCTAGGAAAAGATAATTTTCTTTTTTGTAGTTTTCTCGTTGCATGGGGGCAACTTGGTTAAAGAAATTTTTTCTGATAAATCAACAAAAGTCTATGACAAGGAGGCTATTAACTTGCCTTCCTTATCAGGCTTTCTTGAGTCAACTTTAAGTAAGGGTAAGTCTTTACCTGTTGCAGGGACCAATGTTTTAAGAGTTCCTTTTGGTGTAAGGCAGCCTAGAAAACAAAGGCCTAATAATCCTGAAAGGTTGGCAACACTTGTTTTACCATTGCAAAGCTTAGGTGGATCACCCACTCCTCCACCTCATGCTGCCTAGGCTGCAATTTTCCTGACGGATTGATTGAGTATTTGTTGATAAAACTTTCTTAATTGTTCAGTAGCTCCTGGCCAACCCCAGCGTTCTGCTTCTGCTCTAGCGGCATTTCTCATTTCTTGTCGTTCACTTTTATCTCCTAGGAGTTTCTCTGTAGCAAGAATAAGGCTTTGAGTACCATTATTGTCTCCGTCTGGATCGTAGAGACACCCGTTAATTCCGTCGGTAATAATATCTGGTATGCCTCCTTTATTTGCTCCTACTACAGGACACCCGGCTGCCATTGCTTCTAGAAGTACTAATCCTAAAGTTTCTGTGCTAGAGGGGAACAAGAAAGCATCTCCAGAGGCATAGGCACTGGCTAACTCTTCTCCTGCAAGGTAGCCCACGAATGTAGTTGGTGAACCGTCAAAAATTTTCTCGAGTTGATTTCTATATGGTCCATCGCCAACAAGTGCAAGTCTTGCTTTTGGTAGTGCATCAAGTACAGGTTTTATTCTTTCTATTTGCTTTTCAGCGGATAATCTTCCCACATAGATCAGAAGGGCTCCTTCATCACTAAATTTCCCTAATAGTTTTTTGCGCATTGTATTCTTTCGAAGATCTGGTCGGAAAGTATCTGTATCTACTCCTCTTTGCCAAAGAGCAGTATTTTGAATACCTTTTTCGCTTAGTTCTTTCACCATTGCTGTTGATGTGCAAAGGTTCAGAAGAGCTTGATTATGAGCTGCTTTGAGTAACTCCCATAATAATGGCTCGAGCATTCCCATCCCATAGTGCTCAAGGTATTTGGGAAGATGTGTGTGATAGCTAGCCACTAGTGGAATCCCATTTGTTTTGGCTAGCCAGATCCCTCCAAGACCTAGGACGGCTGGATTGACAACGTGTATCAGATCGGGTTTGAAACTATCTAATGCATCAGAAACGGCAGCACCTGGGAGGCCCAGTTTCAACTCTGGATAGAGAGGTAATGGCATTGCGGGGACGCCAATCACTTTGGCTCCCATGAATTCTTCGGGACAACCTTCTGGGCAGAAAATAATAACTTCGTCGCCAGTTTTAGTAAGGCTTTCAATGGTTTTGGTTAGACGCGTTACTATTCCATCTACTTTTGGTAAGAAGGTTTCAGTAAAAAAGGCAATTTTCACTTGATTAAATTATTTAGTCTTTTTTATTGCTTGTGCTTGGGTTGATGTCCATGCAGATATACATGGTATACGTGCTCGATCGCATCGATCAGACCAGCGGCGCGCTACTTCTACAACTTCTGTTAAAAGGCCATCATCAAGAGTTGTTGGCTTTAGCCCAAGCTCAATGAAACAACGATTATCTACAATGAGATCATTCTCCACAGCTTCATTCCTAGGATTGGGTAAGTAATTAACCTCTGCTCCAGTTAGAGCAGCTACTTTTTTGGCTAATTCACCAACTTGGTGACTTTCAGTCATTTGATTAAAGATTTTTACTCTTTCTCCTTCTTCAGGTGGGTTTTCTAAAGCTAGTTGAACACATTTTACTGAATCTTCTATATGAATAAAAGCCCTAGTTTGGCCTCCTGTGCCATGAACAGTAAGTGGATATTTTATAGCAGCCTGCATGAGAAATCTGTTTAGGACTGTCCCATAGTCGCCGTCATAGTCGAATCTATTTGTTAAGCGAGGGTCTCTAGATGTTGCCTCAGTATTAGTTCCCCAAACAATCCCTTGATGAAGATCGGTAATCTTAACCTTATCGTTTTTGTTGTAATACAGAAAAATTAACTGATCCAGCGTCTTAGTCATATGGTAAACACTTCCTGGACTGGCTGGGTGAAGAATTTCTTCTTCAAAACGAGTGCCATCAGGCTGAGGGACCTCGACTTTTAGATAACCTTCTGGAATAGTTGCACCTCTATGAGATCCATATCCATAGACTCCCATTGTTCCCAAGTGAACTACGTGAATGTCTAAACCGGATTCAACTATTGCAGCAAGTAAGTTATGAGTACCATTCACATTATTGTCAACGGTGTATCTTTTAGTCTCACTACTCTTCATAGAGTAAGGAGCAGCACGTTGTTCAGCAAAATGAACAATTGCATCAGGACGCTCTTCAATTAGAAGATCTAACAAGCGTTGATACTGATTAGAAATATCAAGGTTAGTAAAACCAATAGGCTTACCACCAATTTCTTCCCAAGCTTTTAGACGATCTCCAATACTAGAAATCGGCGTCAGAGATTCGACTTCAAGATCGATGTCTATTTTTCGACGGCTAAGATTGTCCACGATTAATACATCGTGTCCTTGTTCTGCCAAGTTGACTGAACAAGGCCAACCACAGAAGCCGTCACCACCAAGAACTAAAACTTTCACCCAAAACTCCAGGAGTGAAGATCCAAAGACCCAATATAGGAAAAACTACTATAAGGCCTCACTTAAACAAAAAATAAACACCAATAATAGTAATTAATGCAATTAGAGCAATCAACTGGAATAGTTGAGCTGGCTTGTATTTGAGAGGAACTGAGTCCATGAGTTCCATCTCTGGCTCGTTTGCAAAAGCATTTAATCTTCCGCCAGATTCATTTGTAACTGTCATTTCAGCGATATTTCTGAACGGAGGTTATAAATTTCCCCTTTATTCTTTTTGCATCTGTTACTTACCGTTACTTCTGAGAATTTGCTGAAGATTGAGAGACACCAGAGAGTGGTGAGCTTGGAATGGCTTCAGGACGCTCTTTCAAGCGTCCTGCTAGGAAAGCTTTGCGACCAGCTTGAACGGCTTTGCCCATGGCTTCTGCCATAGATGGAGGATCTTTTGAAAGCGCAATCGCACTGTTCACTAAAACTGCATCTGCACCCATTTCCATTGCCTTTGCTGCATGACTAGGGACACCAATTCCAGCATCGACTATTACAGGTACGTTCGAGTTTTCGATAATAATTCGAATATTACTTTCATTGAGAATTCCTTGAGCTGATCCAATTGCTGATCCCAGTGGCATTACAGATGAACAACCAATTTCTTCCAGCCGTTTTGCTAAAAGTGGATCAGCATTTATATATGGCAAAACTATGAAACCTTCTTTCACAAGTTGCTCTGCAGCTTGTAATGTTCCAAATGGATCAGGAAGTAAATAGCGTTTATCTGGGATTACCTCTAATTTGACAAAGTTGTTATCTTCTTGGCCCGAAAGTTTTGCAAGTTCTCGGCCTAATCGTGCAATTCGAATGGCTTCTTCTGCAGTCGTACATCCAGCAGTATTGGGAAGCATCCATACTTTAGTCCAGTCAATTGCTTCCATCAGTCCTTTATGGGAGGGATCAAGAGTGTTATCAACTCGTCTTACAGCTACAGTTACAATCTCGCATTCTGATTGAAGTATACTTTCATTCATTTGCCTAAGATTCTGATACTTACCTGTACCAGTTAATAACCTACTTTTGAAGTTTTTTGCTCCTATCTCTAATAATAAAGAATGGCTTTTCATTGAGATTTAGTTATAATATTTATGGAAATTAAAATCCTTTTTTGTAAATAATATTTTTTGATTTATTTGCATTCATTTTATCTAACTTTGCCACCTGTTTTGTTGCAGTTTTATTTCCTGGATCAACTTTTAAGACATCTTGATAAATTTTATATGCCTCACTTTCTAGTAAAAGCTTTTGTTTTGCGTATGCCAGATTATTCATTGCAACTGGATAATTGCTTTTAACTTTAATTGCATCTTGGTAATGCTTAACAGCTTCTTTGAAATTATCTTGAGCTGCTAGAGAGAATCCTAGTGCATTTGCAATTATTGCTTTTGCCTCATCTGGTTCTCCTTTGATTTGTTTTAATGCTTTCTTTAATGTATTAGTGGCTTGTGGGTAAAGTCTTTTATTTAATTGTGCCGAACCTAGCTCATATAGTTTTTCTGAATTACTAGAATCAACTGCCCCACTTTTTTCTAATTTAACTAGATTGATTTCGCTTCTTCTTACTTTTAAAACCTGCCTTCCAACTACAATTGCAAGAATAAATAATATGCTACCTAGTATAATTAGGTATGTTTGTGGTAGAGAGGATGGCATTGCTATGATTAGGTACTATAAGGATCAGCAATAATTCTAGAAACTAAATTCTAGTACTAATATATAAAAATATTTTAATGTTGAAAGCTTTGGTTGACTCTCTTAGCTTTGCACCTCTGTAACAACTTTCTTAAAGGTACCAGGATCCGCAACGGCTAGTTGGGCCAACATTTTTCTATTGATCTTAATCTCTTCTTTTTTAAGACTGCCCATGAATTTGCTATAGCTTATTCCATTAATTCTTGAAGCAGCATTAATTCTAGCTATCCAAAGTCTTCTGAAATCGCGTTTCCTTCTTTTCCTATCTCTATAGGCATTACACAATGCTTTCATGACACGTTGATTTGCTGTTCGGAATAGCGAGCCATTGCTTCCTCTAAACCCTTTAGCTAGTCGGAGTATCTTATTTCTTCTTTTTCTAGCAACATTGCCTCTTTTAACGCGTGACATGACTTAAGAGATTAAATTAGGTGGATGATTAATAAAGTTGAGTGCTTTGAAGCGCTCAAAATGATCAGCTATAGGGAAGCATTAATCGAACATTGTCTGCATCGCTCTCATCAACAACAGCTTTTGTTGCAAGGTGTCTCTTGAGCTTAGAACTTTTGTGATCGAGCAGATGATTTCGGAAAGCTCTGCGTCGCATAAACTTTCCTGTGACTGTTGCCTTAAAGCGCTTTGCGGCAGATTTGCGAGTTTTTAATTTAGGCATTTTTTGGCAAACACACCAACAAGATCTACTACCCTACTTCCTAAGACTCCCATCAGCCAAATTGGGTTATTGATTAATTATTTTTGGGACTAGTGTTTCAGGTATCAATGCAAAAGCTATTTAGCCACAAATTAATTGCTTCTTGCTGCTTATGTGTGCTTACTGAGTTTGATTTGAGCTCTTTAGCAGAGGATTCTATGAATTCTGATGCTGCTTGGTCTACACATCAAGAAAGATCAAAACCGTCTGATGTCAAAGAAACTAAAGAGCTTTTAGTCAGCTTAGAGCAATATTTGGGAAGAATAGATTCCGAGCATTCTCAGGCGAAGGAATTAAAGCTGATTAGTGCAGGGAGAGCACTTGTTTTACAAGATTCACAGGGGTTAGTTCATAAAGCTACTGAAATATCTATAGGTTGGAGAAAAATCAGCTTGAAATCACCAAAGATTTTTTCGCGACATGTAATAGGACCATTTGCAAGTTTTGAGTCTGCTCAGAGAATTTCACTTTTATTAGAAGAAGATGGGATAGAAAATCACATTGCTCATCCTTTAGATTGGGAAGTTTGGGTTGCTAAATCCTCAAAATTACCTCAGGGGATAAAATTTCAAACAGTTAGAAAAAATTTTATTTTTGAATTAAAGCCAGTTCTTAAATTGGGTTTTGGAGAATATCAACTATCAGATGACGTATTTATTAGTGCTCCAGATGGATTGCTTTGGCGAGGAGGGAAATATGAAGGACCTTTTTTGATTAAACCAGATGCATATGGAACATGGACATTGCTTGAAAAGGTTCCTATTGAGGAATATTTACGTGGTGTTCTTCCCCATGAAATTGGCGCTTCTTCGCCTCCATCGGCTTTAGAGGCTCAAGCTGTTTTGGCTAGGACATGGGCAATAGCTAATAGTAAGCGGTTTGAGATTGATGGATATCATTTGTGCAGTGATACTCAGTGCCAGGTTTATAAGAACCCTGCAATCGCAAACAAAGAAGTTGGGCTTGCTATTTCTGAGACCTCTGGGAAGGTACTTAAATGGAAAGGAACACCTATTAATGCCGTTTATCATGCAACTAATGGCGGTATTAGTGCAGCAGGTCATGAGGCTTGGTCAATGAAGCCAGTACCATATTTGCGAACATTTTTAGATGGATCTTCGAGATGGAATAAACAGTTTTCGTTCCCGATTCAAAAAGATCTTCTAGTAAAAAGACTTTTGTCCAAAAGAGATGGTGCTTATGGGAATGGCCACCGACTTTTTCGTTGGAAAAGAACTTTAAGTGCTGAAAAAATAAAATATCAGTTGGGATTTTCTGCAAATGATGTCCCTAAATCTATTCAGGTGCTTGAAAGAGGTCCTAGTGGCAGGGTTTTAGCCTTAGAAATTAAGGGCAATAAAGAATCTTCTTCATTAGTTTTTCGTTTAGATGCTATTCGAAGAAACTTGAATGTTTTACCGAGCACTCTTTTTGTAGTACAGAAAGTTGAAGAAGGTGTGTGGGAATTTTCGGGAGGTGGATTTGGTCATGGAGCTGGCTTGTCTCAAGCCGGGGCAATTGATTTGGCTCTTCGAGGATGGACTGCTCGAAAGATTCTCAAGTATTACTACCCAGGAACAACTTATGAATCTTTTAAATAGTTTTGAGAAGACCTCTTAGAGTCTTTGCTTGAACCTTCCAATTTCCATGGCAATAGCTTGTGTTAATGGAGAAAAACGTCAAGGTAAGTCATTTTTATTTTTGATTTGTTGTGCTTTGGCAGGAATTATCCCCCATGGGATTGATTCATCAAAGAATTTATTCCCAGCAATTACTCTTTCTCTCCTATTAGGCATATATGGATTGAAAGTAGTTCTGATGGCTTTTTCAAAAGCAGAAAAGTCACCAGTAGTTTTTTCTGAAGACCAGGAGTTACCTTCTGTAGATGTTCTGGTTTCTGCTAAGGACGAAGAAGCTGTGATTGGAAGATTAGTTAAGAGACTTACTTCTATAAGATACCCAAAAAATAAACTGAAAATATTAATTATTGATGATGGAAGCCAAGATAGAACATTAGATATTTTGGAAGGTCTCAAGCATGAATGCTCTAATTTACAAGTTATTTGTCGTTCAGGCTCTTCTAGAGGAGGAAAATCAGGAGCTTTAAACTATGCCTTAGAGAAAGCACATGGCGAATGGGTTTTTATTTTGGATGCTGATGCAGATTTTCATGAGGATATTTTGTTGCGAGTTGTACCTTTCGCCCAAGAGGGAGAATGGGGTGCTGTTCAATTGAGAAAAGCTGTTGTTAATTCCAAACGAAATTTACTTACATGTTGTCAATCAATGGAGATGGCCATGGATGCTTTTATCCAAAAAGGGAGGCAATCTTTAGGAGGTGTTGTTGAGTTAAGAGGGAATGGGGCTTTGTTGAATAGAAAGGCTTTAGATAACTGTGGGGGCTTTAACGAGGAAACAGTTACTGATGATCTGGATTTGAGTTTCCGCTTCTTGCTTGCTGGTATTTCCATAGGAATTCTTTGGGATCCCCCAATACATGAAGAGGCTGTTGAAACTTTCAGTGCTTTGCTTCGCCAGCGACAGCGTTGGGCTGAGGGAGGTTTGCAGCGTTTCTTTGATTATTGGTCTTTCTTGGTATCTAATAGATTAAATGCTGTCCAACATTTTGATTTAGGATCTTTCTTTCTTCTTCAATACGCCTTACCAGTTGTCTCTTTCATAGATTTAATTACTTCTATTTTGACAAAAAGCTTTCCAGTCTTTTGGCCATTATCTTTTGTTGCTTTTAGCATGTCGGGAATTGCCCTTTATAGAGGATGTAGACGTAGAATTGCTCTTGGTCCAGCACTACCATACCCAACCCCATTCAATTTGATTATGTCAATTATATATTTATCTCATTGGTTTTTTGTTATACCTTTAATAACTATAAAAATGGCTTTTATGTCTAAGAATCTAGTTTGGGTTAAGACTGTGCATTCAGGTGATTAAATATGTGCCTAAGTCTTATCTTCTAAGTCTACTATCTTACCATTGAAAAAATTAGCAAAACTCTCTGCTTGCTTATTGCTTAGATCATTATTACTGAGACGATCATTTTCTACTAATTTAGTTACTTCTAAGCCATTATCTTCAAGTTTCTCTTGACGCTTTTCCCCCAGATTCTCTTTTTCTAATTTCTCTTCTATAGGTTGAGCTATTGTTTGTTTCACTAACAATAATTCTCTGTTTGAACCAAGAGACTTTGTAATCGCCTTTTCGATAATACTTTTACGGCTTTGAATCATTCCAATCCAGTTTTCTGAGATTGATACTTCTGCTTTATGATTGGTTAATTTACTTAAACTAGCCTGCTGAGATAAAAGCATACGAGTTGATGGTAATTCAATTTGAGAAAGTATCTTTTCCCAAGCCTGACCTAGTTCTTCATTGTTTCTTTCTTTAGAGTCTATAGATGTATTATCAGAATCTTCGGACTTTTCCTTTGCTTCTAATGGATTATCTTTGATGCTTCTGTTGCTCGATTCTACTTCCTTAAACTTTGGAACAATATCTGATTCTATTTTTGCATTATTATTAACACTTAAAAGACCTAGTAGGGTAACCTCAAGCCATAATCTTGGTTGGAGGCTAAGTCTGATTTGTGATTCAGAACCTTTTAAGAAGCGTTGCCAATTAAGAATATGATCCATGCTTAAATTTTCTACTATTGTTTTTAGTTCTATGAATGATTCATCGGAAATATTGCAAAGGCTAGATTCATTTGGCAATGCTTTTATGATAACTAAATCTCTTAATATAGATGTTAAACCTTGTAGTATGTTGATAGCTTCTTTGCCATTATCAATGAGTTTTCTGCATATTTTTAAAAGGTTTGTAGGTTCATTATTTGCTAGAGAATAAGTTAGATTAATCAACTCATTCTCTGGAACTTCTCCAAGTAGCTCATAGATTGATGATAATTTAATTGGAGGCTCTAGAAGACTTAATTGATCTAATAAGCTTTCTGCATCTCTCAGGCCACCTTCGGATCTTTCTGCAATTAATTTGATTGACTCTTTATCAATTTCTATTTTTTCTTCTTTTGCAATCATATCAAGGTGATTAATTAGCAAGTTGTTTGGTATACGACGAAAGTCAAATCTTTGACACCTGCTAAGAATTGTTTGTAATAACTTCTGAGGATCAGTTGTAGCCAACACAAAAACTGTTCTTAATGGTGGCTCTTCTAAAGTCTTTAACAATGCATTGAATGCAGCTGAAGACAGCATGTGGCATTCATCAATTACATATACTTTCCAACGCGCTTGAACAGGAGCAAATTGAGCTTTTTCTATTAATTCTCTAATATTATCTACACCAGTGTTGGAAGCAGCATCAATTTCAATTACATCTAGCGCAGTTCCTTTACTAATTTCTTTGCATAGGTTACACATTCCGCATGGCTCAATAGTTGCTTTTGCGCTTTGTAGACAATTTAATGATCTTGCGAGAATTCTTGCACTGGAGGTTTTACCTGTTCCTCGTGGACCACTAAATAAGTAAGCAGGTGCAATTCTGTGAGTAATTAGAGCTTGTTTTAGTGTTTTAACAATTGAGACTTGGCCAACTAAATCATCAAAACGTTGTGGCCGATATTTATGGTGTAGCGGTTGGTAATCTGGGCTCATGATCCACTTTAATCAAGTTTACTGAGAACAATAAGGTTTCTGTATGAATCAATATGATGATTAAATTTTGCTTGATGAGAGAGAAGTTTTAAATCCAATTGAGTATTTACTTAGGAAAACAAAATAAAATATAATCTGAAAAATTATGTGACTAAGCAGATTCTTTGGTTACACGTTCATCAGATGGAGGGAGTGGGACAATCTTACCCCCAGTTATAGTTTCTACCATTTCTTTAGTAACAGTACAATTTTCAATATCTTCTTGGGAAGGCAACTTATACATTAAATCTAGCATTAATTCTTCAACAATTCCTCGTAATGCCCGAGCTCCTGTTTTTCTTCTAAATGCTTCTTGAGCAATTGATTTTATTGCATCTTTTTCAAAAGTTAGATTTACATTATCCATCTTCATTAATGTAATGAATTGTTTGACGACTGCATCTCTAGGTTCTTTAAGAATTGCCTCTAAAGCATCTGCATTAAGAGGAGAAAGAACTGCAGTAACTGGCATCCTTCCAATAAATTCTGGTATCAAACCATATCTAACTAAATCATCTGGCTCAAGATTCTTAAGTACTTGCTTGATTTTTAAATCATGATTTTTATTTAACTTCTCATTAGTCATAAAACCAATTGAATTTTTCCCCATTCTTTTGTCAACAATATCTTCTAAGCCAACAAATGCACCACCACAGATAAACAAGATCTGACTAGTGTCAATTTGGATGCAGTCATGATAAGGGTGTTTCCTCCCACCTTGAGGGGGGACATTTGCGACGGTCCCTTCCAGCATTTTTAGTAAGGCTTGTTGAACTCCTTCTCCAGAAACATCTCTAGTAATTGAAGGGTTCTCACTTTTTCTAGCAATTTTATCTATTTCATCTATGTAAATAATCCCTCTTTGAGCAAGCTCTACATCCATATCAGATTTTTGTAGCAGTCTGAGGAGAATATTCTCTACATCTTCTCCAACATATCCAGCTTCTGTGAGCGTTGTTGCATCTGCTACTGCAAATGGCACATCAAGCATTTCTGCAAGAGTTTGAGCAAGAAGAGTTTTTCCGCTTCCAGTAGGTCCAACGAGAAGAATGTTTGATTTATGAAGCTTGGTGTCTTGGAGATTGGGTTCGATGGATTTTTCAGATTGCCAAGAAAGTCGCTTGTAATGATTGTATACAGCTACGGAAAGTATTTTCTTTGCTTCTTCCTGCCCGACGACTTGCTTATCTAAGAAGTTTTTAATTTCAACAGGTTTTGGAATTGAAGAAAGAGTTGGAACAGGTTTGGAAACCTGCGAGGAGGAAGAAGCAATTTTGGAGTCATTCCCTGTTTTTGTTTTTTCAGGACTTTCTAAAAGCTCTTCATCTAAAATTTCATTACATAGATCTATACATTCATCGCAGATATAAACCCCTGGCCCAGCAATTAGTTTTCGTACTTGCTCTTGTGACTTTCCACAGAAAGAGCATTTAAGATGGGCTTCAAATTTTGCCATCGCTTTTGAAGAATACCAGGGTTAAAAGAGGATCAAGTTAAGAATGATCAGCTCTTACTAATAGGATCGCTATAAAGTGATGTTTAGTCAGCTTTCCTTAACGATTACTATTTAGTTGATACTGTTCACCACTTTATCGATCAGGCCATATTCAACCGCTTCTTTAGGAGAAAGGAAGTGGTCTCTGTCGGTATCTTCAGAAATCCTTTCAAGAGATTGCCCCGTATGCTCTGAAAGTAATTTATTCAAAGTATCTTTTAGGAAAAGAATTTCTTTAGCTTGAATTTCAATCTCAACGGCTTGTCCTTGCGCACCTCCTAAAGGTTGGTGGATCATTATTCTTGAGTTTGGCAAGGCTAATCTTTTTTCTTTTGCCCCTCCAGCCAAAAGAAATGCCCCCATGCTTGCTGCTAGTCCATAGCAAATGGTAACAACGTCAGGATTGACTTGTTGCATGGTGTCATAGATAGCAAGACCAGCCGTTACAGATCCTCCAGGCGAGTTGATATAGAGTTGAATATCTTTTTCTGGATCTTCGGCTTCAAGAAAAAGCATTTGAGCAACCAAGGCATCGGAAACTTGATCATTGACCTCAGTTCCTAGAAAGATGATCCTTTCTCTTAGCAGTCGAGAATAAATATCAAACGACCTTTCTCCTCTTCCTGATTGTTCAATGACTGTAGGAAGTATTCCAGGGCCAGAAATGGGGAGATTTCCTGTCCACAGGCTTTGAATAGGATGAATGTGGTTGGCGTAAATCACCTTGATTCTTGAACTCCGATAATGGGCAATCTAGAAGGGGAATATATTTTTCGGGTTACTTTTTAGATGCTTTGTCAGTCTTTGAGTTTGTTTTTGGAGCTTTTTCTTGGATCTTCTTGTTTGCTGAACTGTTTTCTTTAGGCTTTGATTTTTTTTCTAAAGATTTTTCAACAACTGTATTATTTTCTTCCAACCAAGCAAATAGTTTTTCTTGAAGAAGATCATCCAGAACCGCTTGACGTAATTTTTTTTGATCAATATTTTTTTCTGCTGATAGCTCTTCCTTGACTTCTTTTAATTTTGTTTCAAGGGTTGGTTTATCAACTTCTATCTTTTCTGTTTCAGCTAAAGCTTGGAGAGCCAAACTATTTTTTAGATTAGCTTCTGCTTCTGGTCGAGAAGATTCCATAAGAGATTTGACTAAATCTGCAGTAAAGGTTGACTTCACATCCATTCCTTGTTGAGCAAAAGTTTGTGCAGTTTTCTCAATTAAATTCCGTACTTCTTGGTCAATAAGTGTCTTTGGAAGCTCTACTTCAAGTTGAGAAACAAGGACTTTTAGTAAAGAGTCTTCTCGATTTTTTTTCTGGCGTTTTTCTGTATCGTCTTTAAGACGATTTGTAAGCTCTTTGCGAAGCTCACTCATTGTTTCTTTGTCACTTGCTTGTTTTGCAAAAGCATCATTAAGTTCAGGGAGCTCTCTTGTTTTTAGATCTTTTAATTGAATTTCAAACTTAGCTTTTTTGCCACGTGTTTTTTCATCTTGATAGTCATCAGGGAATTTACAGTCGATAGTTTTCTCCTCGTTAATTTTCATTCCACAAATACCGTCGACAAAACCTGGAATCATTTGGCCTTCTTCTAATTCGATGTCCATTGACTCAGCATTTCCCCCTTCTATATCTTTATTATCATCAGCAAATCTTCCCTTGAAAGAAACAACGGCAATATCTCCATGAGCTGCGGATCTGTTCTCTACTGGTAACACAGTTGCAAGTTGTTTTCGAGATTGTTCTATTAGTTCATCGACTTTGCTTTTTTCAAATTTGATCACCTCTGCTTCTGCGGTGAGACCTTTAGTAGCTTTTAGGGTTGGAGTAGGAGCAACATCTGTTTCTAAAGTAAGCTTTAGTGCTTTGTCAGTACTAAAGCTTTCAAGAAGCGAATCAAAACCTCCTGCCAACTCTGGGTCGCAAAGAGGTTCAATTGATTCTTCCTTGAGAGCTTGCTTCCAAATTGATTCTAACAATTTTTCTAATCCAGAAGCTTGAATTCTTTTTGATCCGATTTGTTGAAGGATTACTGCTTTAGGTACTTTCCCCTTTCGGAAACCTGGAAGATCTGCAGATTTGCACAAAGTTGAAAGTGCGTCTCCAAAACTTTTTTTGCATTGCTCTGCTGGAACTTGAAATTCAATAGCAAGCCGACTCTCTGGGAGTTTCTTAGTTTTTATTTGTAATTTGGGATTACTCATTGGTTCTCTAAGGATCGAAGCTCATTTACCTATTACACTAAAGAAGATTAATACCATCTATCAAAAACTATTATCCTTTTATCGATTTTTGGACATTATTTTTTTCCATATCGCAAATTTGGATAGCATTAATACTTTATAAAAACTAATTCCTACTTTGTGCCAGTTTGACTTTGAATCAATCTTTCTCTAATCGACCTATCACTCTTGCTGTACTTGGGTCAAGCGGTGCAGTTGGCTTGGAAATACTTAAGTTGCTTGAAGAACGTTCTTTTCCTGTAAAAGAACTACGTTTATTAGCTTCGGAAAGATCCGCAGGAAAAGTTCAATCTTGGAAGGGCCAAGACCTTGTTATACAAAGTGTTTCTGAAGATAAATTTGAAGATGTTGACTTGGTTCTGGCGTCTGCCGGTGGATCTATATCCAAGAAATGGAAAGAAGTGATAAATTCTGCAGGCGCTGTGATAGTTGATAATTCCAGTGCATTCAGAATGGATCCTGAAGTACCTTTGGTAGTTCCTGAGGTCAATGCTCAAGAAGCATTTAATCATCGTGGATTAATTGCGAATCCCAATTGCACTACTATCCTTTTGTCTTTGGTTTTAGCTCCTCTTGCAGCTAAGAAACCTATTAAAAGAGTTGTTGTTTCGACTTATCAGTCGGCAAGTGGAGCGGGTTCTAGAGCTATGGAAGAATTAAAAACTCTTAGCCAAGATGTTTTGGATGGTAATGTTCCTAGGAGTAAGGTTCTTCCATATTCACTAGGGTTTAATCTTTTTCTTCATAATTCACCTTTGCAAGCAAATAACTATTGTGAAGAGGAGATGAAAATGGTGAATGAAATGAGAAAGATAATGTCTCAACCTGACCTTGCTCTTACTGCTACTTGTGTAAGAGTGCCGGTAATGAGAGCTCATTCTGAATCAGTTAATATTGAATTCCATGAACCATTTCCAGTTGATTCTGCAAAAGAAATTATTAGTGAAGCGGCAGGAGTTGAATTGTTTGAGGACCCCAGTTCTAATAGGTTCCCAATGCCAATAGATGTCACTGGGCGTGATGCAGTTGCTGTAGGAAGGGTTCGGCAAGATCTTAGTAATGCAAATTGCTTGGAATTATGGCTTTGTGGTGATCAGATAAGAAAAGGTGCTGCATTAAATGCAATTCAAATTGCAGAACTTTTGCTAGAACCATCATGAGTGCTATTGCAGAATTATCTGCTGCTCCTTTTGGTCGCTTATTAACTGCAATGGTTACCCCATTTAATAGAGAGGGGGGTGTGGATTTTGAGTTGGCTGCAAAATTGGCTAGATATCTGGTAGATCAAGGTTCTGATGGAATTGTTGTCTGCGGAACTACTGGTGAATCGCCCACTCTTAGTTGGGATGAGCAGTATCAGCTATTAAAAACAGTTCGGAATGCTGTCAATAGTTCAGTCAAGGTTTTAGCTGGTACTGGAAGTAACAGCACCACTGAAGCAATTGATGCAACTTCGAAAGCCGCCGCTGCTGGGGCAGATGGAGCTTTAGTGGTTGTCCCCTATTACAACAAACCTCCACAAGAAGGATTGGAGGCTCATTTCCGTGCCGTTGCAGATGCTGCTCCAAATTTACCACTAATGATTTACAACATTCCTGGGAGAACAGGGTGTTCAATATCTCCAATTACTGTTCAAAGTCTTATGAATTGTTCAAATATTATTAGTTTTAAGGCAGCTAGTGGAACTACAAATGAAGTTACTGAGTTAAGAATCAGGTGTGGTTCAAAGTTGGCGATTTATAGTGGTGATGATGCTCTTCTTCTACCAATGTTGTCAGTGGGGGCAGTAGGTGTTGTTAGTGTCGCTAGTCATATTGTAGGTCCGCGCTTAAAAGCAATGCTTGAAGCTTTTTGCACAGGGCAATGTAGTGTGGCACTTAGGCATCACGAACAATTACAACCTCTCTTTAAAGCTTTATTTGCGACTACCAATCCTATTCCCGTTAAAGCAGCCCTTGAGTTAATTGGATGGCCTGTAGGTGCACCTCGTAGACCATTGCTTCCTTTGAATACCCAAATGAAAGAAGAACTTATGAAAATTATCTCAGCCTTGCGACAAACCTAAATTGGTTCTTCTGCAATAGGCTTTTTTGAGAGCCTTATCTCAATAGATCAATCAAGTTATTTCATCCATGCCCTTCTCATGACTATCACTTCTACAAACCCTAGGTCGCAAAAACAAGCCTTAAGAGTCATTCCTTTAGGAGGGCTTCATGAAATTGGCAAGAACACTTGTGTTTTTGAATATGGCGATGAATTAATGCTTGTTGATGCAGGCCTTGCTTTCCCCAGTGATGGAATGCATGGAGTCAATGTTGTTATGCCTGATACGAGTTATTTAAGAGAGAATCAGGCAAGAATAAGAGGCATGATTGTTACTCATGGTCATGAAGATCATATAGGTGGCATTTCCCATCATTTAAAGCATTTCAATATTCCTGTGATATATGGCCCCCGATTGGCTATGTCAATGTTACAGGGAAAAATGGAGGAAGCTGGAGTTACAGATCGCACCACTATTCAAACTGTTGGACCTAGAGATATTGTGAAAATTGGCCAGTCTTTTTCTGTTGAGTTTATTAGAAATACTCATTCAATGGCTGACAGCTTTTCATTAGCTATTAAAACCCCTGTTGGAACAATAATTTTTACTGGTGATTTTAAGTTTGACCATACTCCTGTTGATGGTGAGCATTTTGACTTGGAACGATTGGCATATCATGGCAAAGAAGGAGTGTTATGCCTTTTTAGTGATTCCACGAATGCAGAAGTACCAGGCTGGTGCCCTTCTGAAAGAACTGTTTTCCCATCTTTAGAACGTCATGTAGCGGATGCTGAAGGACGGGTCATTATTACAACCTTTGCTAGTTCAATTCACCGAGTAGCAATGATTTTAGAGCTTGCTTTAAAGCATGGCAGGAAAGTTGGTTTGCTTGGTAGATCAATGTTGAATGTGATTGCAAAAGCAAGGGAAATTGGGTATATGAAGGCCCCTGATGAATTGTTTGTGCCAATCAAACAAATTCGAGATATGCCTGATCGTGAGACTTTGCTTCTAATGACTGGTAGCCAAGGAGAACCGTTAGCAGCATTAAGTCGAATTTCTAGAGGAGATCATCAACATGTTCAAGTCAAAACAACCGATACGATTATTTTTTCTGCCAGTCCTATTCCTGGTAACACGATTTCTGTTGTAAATACGATTGATCGTTTGATGCAACTTGGTGCAAAAGTGATTTATGGAAAAGGTGAAGGGATTCATGTTTCAGGGCACGGTTTTCAAGAGGACCAAAAATTAATGTTGGCTTTAACAAAACCAAAGTATTTTGTTCCAGTACATGGTGAGCACAGGATGCTTATTTCCCATAGCAGAAGTGCTCAATCTATGGGAGTGCCAGAAAATAATATTTTAATCCTTGAGAATGGAGATGTTGTGCAACTTACTCCTGATTCGCTTACTAGAGGGCAACCAGTAAAAGCTGGTATAGAGCTTTTAGATGCTTCTAGGAATGGGATTGTAGATGCTCGAGTCCTAAAAGAACGTCAACAACTTGCTGAAGATGGTGTTATTACTCTTCTTGTTGCAGTAAGTACAGATGGAGTAATGGTTGCTCCTCCTAGAGTTAATTTACGCGGTGTTGTAACGACTGCTGAACCTAAGAAAATGTCTCTTTGGACTGAGAAGGAGATTATTTGGGTTTTGCAGAATCGATGGAAGCAACTTTCTAGGCAGGTAAGTGCAAATTCTGTTGAGGTTGATTGGATTGGATTTCAGAGAGAAGTTGAATCTGGATTAGCAAGAAGAATGCGTAGAGAGTTTCAAGTTGAACCTCTGATTCTTTGTTTAGTTCAACCTGCTCCAGGAGGTACACCCGCCTATAAAGGTCGAGTTGATGAAGAACCAAAAAAGCAACCCATTTCTAAGCGAGCAGATTTTGTTCGAAAAGCCTCAGGAATGACATCTAATCAGAATGATCAATCACGCTTAGCTCCAACTTCCTCTTCATCCAAGACAAATATAGATAAGGATCAAGTTGATGAACCCGCAGGGCGAACTAGAAGGCGACGTTCTGCTATTGGTTAAATTCTTTTTTAGTTTGGTTGCTCGGGCCAATAAGAGTTATTAATTCCTTATCCCATTTGACTTTCCACCCGTTTGATAGATCTATAGAGCTCGGCGGCTTATTCTTTTCAATTTTGTGACCTAGTTCATACATTTGTTTAGATGATGGTGGCTTTACATCATTATCTTTAAACCATTGATAGAAGATAATTGCTCGCACGGTTGAAGGAAGCTTTATCATTGCCTTTCTGTCAATCCCTTGTTCATTACTTATAGCTTGAATCGCTAGTCTTGTGAGTTGATATTGATCACTATGGAAATGCGCCAGACTATCTGCAAGGCTTGAGATTCTCATTGTGCAGCCCGAATTTAACATTTCTAAAACAGGTAACACTTCTTTTCTAATTCTGTTTCGGGTCAATTGAATATTGGAATTAGAGGGGTCAATCCATACTGGCAATTTCATTTCTTCACATATTTGAAGAGTTTCTTGTCTATCGAAAATCAACATTGGTCTAATTAATTCGATTTCACCTTGAAGGATTCTTCTTTCTCGCAAACTACTTAGTCCTGCTATATGAGACCCTCTTGCAAGGTTCATTAGAAAAGTTTCTGCTCGATCAGTTCCTGTATGACCTGTTAAAACATATTTGCAAGGTATTTCAGGATTCTCTTCGGAAAGTTTTATTGCTTGTTCTATAAGGTTTGTGTAACGCCATTCTCTTGCATCTTTTTCTGTAGAGACTTTATTTTTTTCAGTTGATGCAATGGAAAATGCAATTTGTTTATTTTTGCACCATTGTTCTAGTTCCCCGGCAATTGTTTTTGAATTTTCATGCCATCCATGATCTCCATGCCAAACATGTAATTTCCATTTGTAGAGTCTTTGCAGGTCAATAATTAATTGAAGCAGCGCAATAGAATCCTGTCCTCCAGATACTGATATCAAGAGAGATGATCCAGCTGGAAGAAGATTGTTCTTGCGCTTCAATTCTTTATGAAGCCTTTTATGCCATAAGCTCCAGGGTTTTTTGTTGTTGGTATGTAGTGACATTTTTTGGGCTAAGTCACCAGATTGATTTGGTTTAGTTCTAAATCTCGAACTAATATCAAAATTAGGTGATTCGTTCTTACTTTAATGTCGCGTCTTCAAAATCTTCCTTTTGAACTTCAAAAGAGCTTTTCTAACCATTCTGTTTTGAAAGTCATTACTGGATTAAATAACTTTGAGTACCATTTAGTAGAGCAAGTTGCAAGGTCTGCCTCAGTTGGAGGAGCAGATTTTCTTGATATCGCATGTTCTCCTGAGCTTGTGAAAGTGGCCATTGAGAGTTCCGACCTCCCGGTATGTGTTAGTTCGGTGCAGCCTGAGAAGTTCCCAGAAGCAATAGAGGCAGGGGCATCAATGATTGAAATAGGGAATTTTGATTCTTTTTACCCTAAAGGAAGGTTATTTAGTGCAGAGGAGGTTCTTTCTTTAACTATCCAAGCAAGAAAATTATTACCTGATGTTGTTTTGTCAGTTACGGTGCCTCACATTTTGTCTTTTGATCAGCAGTCAGAATTGGCCTTAGATTTAGTAGAAGTTGGAGCTGATGTTATTCAGACAGAGGGAGGGACAAGTTCTACCCCAGCTAAATCAGGTGTATTGGGACTTATTGAGAAAGCTGCTCCAACTATTGCTTCTGTCTATTCTATTTCACGCAGCTTTTTAGAAGTAGGATGCAAAGCTCCTATCTTATGTGCTTCGGGTTTGTCAGAAATTACTGTTCCAATGGCTTTGATATCTGGAGCTAGTGGTGTAGGTATTGGTTCTGCTGTCAATCGCCTTAGTAATGAACTAGAAATGATTGCAATGGTTAGAACCCTTAGCGAAGCAATTGTTAATTCGGATTCTTTCGTTAAAAGAGCTGCTCAACCAATACAGTAAATTTGATACAGCAACTTTTTTGCTTGATAATAGGTTTTGGTTATTCACTTGTAGCCAAAATCTAATCAAATATTATATCGATAATTAATATGCCTAAGTATCACTTAGAAGCTCCTTATATCCCTAAGGGTGATCAACCGAAAGCAATTGATAAACTTGTTCAAGGTGTTAATGGTGGTAAGGGATATCAAACGCTTTTAGGAGCTACAGGTACTGGCAAAACATTCACTATTGCCAATGTAATTGCACAAACCGGACGTCCGGCGCTTGTCTTGGCTCATAATAAAACACTTGCAGCTCAACTTTGTAATGAGTTAAGAGAGTTTTTCCCAAGGAATGCTGTTGAGTATTTTATTTCTTATTATGATTACTACCAGCCTGAGGCTTATGTTCCTGTCAGTGATACTTACATAGCAAAAACTTCTTCTATTAATGAAGAAATAGATATGTTAAGACATTCTGCTACACGCTCTTTATTTGAAAGAGAAGATGTCATTGTAGTTGCGTCAATTAGTTGCATTTATGGACTTGGAATTCCAAGTGAATATTTAAAGGCAGCTGTTAAGTTTCAGCTAGGGGAAAATATAGAAATTCGTAAGATCTTGAGAGATTTAGTGGATAATCAATATTTTCGAAATGATATCAGTATATCTCGTGGTAAGTTTAGAGTTAAAGGTGATGTAATTGAGATTGGACCAGCTTATGATGATAGATTAGTTCGGATTGAACTTTTTGGCGATGAGATAGAATCAATAAGATACGTTGACCCAACTACTGGAGAAATTCTCGAAAGCTTGGAGTCTATAAGTATATATCCTGCTAAGCATTTTGTTACCCCTAAGGATAGGCTTGTGCATGCAGTTAAAGATATTAAAAATGAATTAAATGAACAATTAGAATTTTTTAATGAAGAGGGTAAGGTACTTGAAGCTCAAAGGCTGGAGCAAAGAACAAAGTATGATTTGGAAATGTTAAGAGAGGTTGGTTACTGTAATGGTGTAGAGAATTATGCCCGTCATCTATCTGGAAGATTGCCAGGCTCACCCCCAGAATGCCTTATTGATTATTTCCCAGAAAACTGGTTGTTAATTGTTGATGAAAGTCATGTCACTTGTTCTCAGTTGCTCGCGATGTATAACGGAGATCAATCAAGAAAGAAAGTGTTAATTGATCATGGTTTTCGTCTTCCTAGTGCTGCAGATAATCGACCATTGAAAGCAGATGAGTTTTGGGAAAAGGCTAATCAAACAGTATTTATTAGCGCTACTCCTGGGAACTGGGAATTAGAAATTAGCAAGAATGATATTGTTGAGCAAGTGATTCGACCAACAGGTGTTTTAGACCCTCTTGTAGAAGTTCGCCCTACTAACGGTCAGGTTGAAGATTTATTGGAAGAGATTAGAAAAAGAGCAGTTAAAAGTCAGAGGGTTTTAATTACTACACTAACGAAAAGGATGGCTGAAGATTTAACAGATTATTTGTCTGATAATAAAGTCCGTGTTCGTTATCTGCACTCCGAAATACATTCCATAGAGAGGATTGAAATTATTCAGGATTTAAGACTTGGTGAATATGATGTTTTAGTAGGTGTTAATTTATTACGAGAAGGCTTAGACTTACCTGAAGTTTCATTAGTAGTTATTCTTGATGCAGATAAGGAAGGTTTTTTAAGATCAGAAAGATCACTTATTCAAACAATTGGTCGAGCAGCAAGGCATATTGAAGGCATGGCATTACTTTATGCAGATAACTTCACAGATTCTATGAAGAGAGCAATTTATGAAACAGAAAGAAGAAGATCAATTCAACATGAATATAACAAGAAAAATAATATAATTCCAATGCCAGCAGGCAAGAAAGCTAATAATTCAATACTCTCTTTCTTAGAACTTTCTAGAAGACTACAAAAAGAAGGTGTAGATAATAGTTTGGTCGAAATGTCTGCTAATGTAGTCGAGGAATTAAAATCAAAGGATAGCCTTGACATTCCTATTGAGAGCTTACCTCAATTAATTGATGACCTAGAGAAAAAAATGAAACTATTAGCTTCTAATTTAGACTTTGAACAAGCTGCAAAATTACGAGATCAGATACATCAATTAAGGAAAAAACTATTGAAATAAATTATTTGCCCATTAATGATTGTTTGTTTATTACTTTGAGGCTAGCTTAAAGAATTTATGAATTTCCTTTAATGCTTTAATACCATCATTTTCGGCCACAATACAGGTTGTCCTAATTTCACTTGTTGCAATCATTAGTATATTTATATTTGCATTAGCCAGTGCTCTAAACATACGACCTGCTGTTCCTATGCTGACTGGCATACCTGCACCAACTGCACTAATTCTAGCAATTGCCTTACCATCCTCTAAATAAGCTTGGGGCCATACCTTTAAGAGAGGAATTAAAATATCATCTGCATTTTTTCTATCATCTTTATTCATTGTAAAGCTGATTATCTTTCCATTAGATTCATATTTTCGTTCTGATTGGACAATAGTATGTAAACATATTCCTTCATCAGCAAAAGATTGGCATAGAATAGCTGCAGAACCTGGAATATCTGGAATATTTATAACACTTAATTGGACCTGATTTGGATCTAAGGCTACGCCTCTTACCTCTGGTTCACCATTGCAAAGATTTGTTGGGTTTATTTTAATTTGATTATCTTTTAAATCAAATGCTTCGCTGACATATCTCAGACCTTTGTTGCCTGACTCAGCATTAATTACGCAACTAACTTTCACTTCACTAGTTGCTATTAACCTAAGATTAATTCCAGACTTTGATAGTGTTTCAAAAAACTTTGCTGCAATTGCTGGCCTCCCCATTATTCCAGCTCCGCCAATACTTAGCTTTGACATTTTTTCTTGTATTGTCAAATTTCCTCCCAGCCTTTGGATAAGTTTTTGACATAACAATTTTGTTCTCTTTAAATCTTCTTCTGCAATTGTGAATGTAATATCATTGCTATTTCCTTGATGAGTTGATTGAATAATTAAATCTACATTAATACCTCCTTCGGATAGCGTTTCAAATAAATCTGCTGCAATACCTGGTTGATCAGGAATATGCGAAAGCCCTATAACAGATTGTTTTTCTACTAGTTCAATCGAGTTGACGGGTTTACTTAGTTCCAGGCCTTCTTTACCTAGTGAGCGTTTCTCTTTACTAGTCAATGTTGTACCAGGTTGGTTATCCCAACTAGAACGAACTACGAGTGGAATTCCATAGTTTCTAGCTATTTCTACTGCTCTTGGATGTAATACTGCCGCTCCAAGACTTGCTAGCTCGAGCATTTCATCACAAGTCACTGTTGTCATTAATTGTGCATCTGGAACTTTTCTAGGATCGGTAGTAAGAACTCCAGGAACGTCAGTGTATATTTCACAAGAGTCTGCTTTTAAAGCAGTTGCAAGTGCTACGGCTGATGTATCCGATCCTCCTCTTCCAAGTGTCGTGATTTCGGCAGTTTTACTAGTGCCAAGACTGGTTCCTTGAAATCCTGCAACGACAACAACATGACCGTTTTTCAAAAGTTCCTGAATTCTATCGGTTTTGATTTCAAGAATGCGTGCTTTCCCATGTGCAGACTCCGTGATAATTCCAACTTGACTTCCTGTCATTGAAGTTGCCGAAATGCCCAGTTCATTTAAGGCTATTGAAAGTAAGGATATTGTTACTTGCTCCCCAGTAGAAAGAAGCATATCCATCTCTCTTGAAGGGGGGTTTTTGCTTACTGAGAAAGCAAGGTTGGTTAATTCATCTGTTCTATTTCCCATGGCTGAGACAACAACTACAAGCTCATGTCCTGCTTCTTTGCATAATGCAATTCTTTTTGCAACTGCTTTAATTCGCTCAATGTTGCCAACAGAGGTGCCGCCAAATTTTTGCACCAAAAGAGTCATTTAAATTGTTTCCTTGATTCGATTATTTGGTGAAAATGCCATTAGGCCTTGCTTATGTTAGTAGACAATCTCTAAATGCATTTTTAGGTGCCGTTCCTTTTTTTAATAGGATTTCTACTTCTAGTACCTTTTTTAGAAGATCAATGAAAAATGAAGGTGCTTTTCCTCGGATTTGCTTTCTAATCACATAGATTCTTTTTGGGTTGGCTATTCCTGCTTGCTTTGCAATGAAACCAACTTCTTTCTGTCCCTCTTGTTCTAGAAGACTGACCCATAGCCAACCTCTAATCTGAGTAGTTAAGCTAGCCAGTATTCTTAGTGCAGGCTCTCCTTGATTGATAAGTGAATCAAGTCTAGTAATTGCTTCCCCCAATTGGTTTGCAAGAAGGTATGAACAAATCTCTAGAGAGTTACTCGTCATTCCTTGACAGAGCTCATTTACTGTTTCTTGGCTAATTATTAGTTTTTTAACGTTTTGCTTCTTGCTTTTTGCTTCTTCTAGTAAAAGTAGTTTTTCTAGTTCTTGCACTAGCCTTTGGCTGTCACTGCCTATTGCTTCTACAAGAGAATAGATTGCCTTTTCTTCTATCTCTATATTCATTTCATTAGCAGTTCTTTGGATTAGTTGTTTTTGGCCAATTTCATCCCAGATAGCAGGGAGTAAAAATTTCTGTTCAAACGCTTTCTTTTTCTTGATCAATTCATTGATTAACTTGGTTGTTTTTAATCTGCCATCGGGTTTATTTTGACTAATTAGCACCAGATGACTTGTCTGTGGAATTAAGTCCAAGACGCTTTCAAATTGACTGGATAGTTCTGAGGAACATCCATTGAAAAATGGACTTTTGTTCAGAATAATGACACGATGACCACTGCCAAATGGGGGAGTACGAACTTCTTCAAGAGATTGGAGAGCTTGGGCATGGTTTTGACCATCTAAGCGACTAAGGTTAATACTTATCCAATTAGGATCTATTGCTTGATTAATGAAGGCATTCAATGACCTATCAATGGCACCAATATCATCACCCCAAATTAAATGAATTGGCATGCTTAGTAGATTGGTGTTTCTTTATAAATCATGCCTTAAATAATTCCATTGCATTATAGAAACAGTGACTGGAATTGACCACCCAATTTTTTCTGAAAGTCTTCAATATATTCGCGCGAGACTTCATTGTCCCGAATTGAATTACTTGGAGCAACAAGTGCTTGAGAGATTAATTCATTCAAGTGGTGATTTCTCTATTCAAGATTACTTGAGATTCTCTCCTAATGCATGCCATATAGGCCTTTCTGCATTGTTATCTGGCGCTACGATATTGACTGATACGCATATGGCTGCTGCTGCCATCACACCAATGGCCGCTCGTACATTGCAATCATCTGTGCAATGTGTTTTAGATTGGGCTCCACTTGGAGATCAATCAGGGTTAACTCGTACAGCTATAGGTATAAAAAATGCTTGGATTGATCTAACAGGTAAGTGCTCGAATGATAATAAACCCTTGGTTTTGTTTGGAAGTGCTCCAAAAGCATTAGAGGTTTTGTTGGACTTGATTTCTCAAGGGTCGATTGAACCAAGTTTGATTATTGGTATGCCTGTTGGTTTTATCAGAGTACTTGAAAGTAAGAATTTGTTGGCTCAAACTGATTTGCCACAGATAAGAATTGATGGTCATAGAGGTGGAGCTGCAATGGGGGCTGCAACAGTAAATGCGTTATTAAGGGCTGCTGTAATTCAATAATTTTAAATCTCTTTGGGCAATTAATAATTAAGACTTATTTTTTTGTTCAAGACGTTGAAGTATTTTTTTTGCGTTCTGAATAACCCCTTCTGGAACTCCTGCTAGACGAGCAGCTTCAATTCCATAACTTTTATTTGCACCCCCAGGAACTACTTTGTGAAGAAAAGATATAGTATTTCCATTTTCTTTTACTAGGACTTGAAAGTTCACTACATTCTTAATTTCTTTAGAAAGTTCATTTAACTCGTGATAATGAGTTGCAAAAATTGTCCGACTTTTAATAGTATTTGCAAGAAATTCACTGACTGACCATGCTATTGATAGTCCATCAAATGTAGATGTGCCTCGACCAATTTCATCTAAAAGAACGACAGAGTACTTAGTCGCTTGATTTAATATATAAGCAGTTTCAGCCATTTCTACCATAAATGTTGATTGTCCTGCAGCTAAATCATCTACTGCTCCTACTCTAGTAAATATTCTGTCAGCTATACTTAATGAAGCTTCTGCTGCTGGTACCCAACTCCCAGTCTGTGCAAGTAATTGAATTAATCCAATTTGACGTAAATAGCAACTTTTACCACTAGCATTAGGACCTGTAAGTATTATTAGATCTTTATCTTCACCCAGATTTATATCATTTGGCTCAAAACTCTCTTCCACTAGCATTTGTTCAACTACAGGATGTCTACAATCCTTAAGTTTAATTTTTCTTGATCTTTTACCATCAACGTTATCTAAGATTAATGGTGCACAATAGTTATTTGTAGCTGCTAATTCCCCTAGTCCAAGAAGTGCATCTAAGCCTGAAACTGCTCTAGCAGTTTTTCGAATCATACTTGCATAAGTACCAACTATTTCTCTAAGATCACAAAATAATTCATATTCACGATTTGCTGATCTTACTTTTAGTTGAAAGATTTTCCCTTCTCTTGCTTTTAAATCAGGTGTGATGAACCTTTCTTCATTTGCTAAAGTTTGCCTTCTTATCCAATGTGACGGTACTTCAAGAGACTTAGATTTGCTAACTGCTAGAAAATAACCAAAAGTTCTATGGTTTTGAAGTCTAAGATTATTATTACCACTTGCTTTCCGTTCTTTGACTTCTTGCTCTTTTAGCCATTGATCTTGATCTTCTAGTTGATTTCTTAGCCCATCAAGAATTTGATCTACTCCATCATTTATTAAATTCCCTTCAGTAATGCTTAGGGGAGGGTTGTCTATTAATCTATCTTTGATTTTTGATGCTAGTTTTATTAGATCTGGGTTAATAGTTTGAAGCTCTTCAAACCATTTTGGAAGTCCAACTGGAACATTCTGCAAATTTGCTGATAATTGAGGAATTCTTAGCAAGCTATCTGCAATTGCTACAAGCTCTCTTGCTCCAGCTTGACCTGCACTTGCTCGGCTAGAGAGTCGTTCAAGATCTCCCATTGCTCTTAATAAGTTGCGCAATCTTTTCCGAAGAGACCTTTTCTGAACAAGAAAGCTCACAACATTTTGTCTTTCAACAATATGTTTGGAATTAATCAGAGGCTGTTCTATCCATCTTCGTAAACATCTTCCCCCCATGGCTGTGAGGGTTCTATCAATGGCCCATAAGAGAGAACCTTGAAACTGTCCGTCTCGTTGTGTCTTTGTTATTTCAAGATTTCTCCTGGTTTGTGCATCAATTATTAATGAGTCATTAGAAAACTCTACTTTAGGAAAATCAAGTTTTAAAATAGAAATCTTATTTTTTGTAGACTCTATTTTTACTGTTGGATTAGTTTCATTTAGGTAGCTTAATAGCCCTCCTGAAGCTCTTAGAGCTAATTGAAATTCACTTATACCAAGGCCATTAATGGTTTTAAGTTGGTAATGTTTTTTTAGAATGGCGTTTGCTTCGGGAAGACTAAAAGAAGTCTTTGACTGTTTTGTTATGTTGATTCGCTTAGATTTCCATCCCTCATAGATGTCCTTATCTAATTCTTCGCAGATTATTTCTGAGGCTTCAATATTTAATAACTCTTGTTCAAGAGTATTAATTCCATTCCCTTCTTGGATTTTAAATTCACCAGTACTTATATCAGCTTTAGCTAAACCCCATTTATAAGAGGACTGTTTTTCATCTCTATTAATTAATATTGCTGCCAACCAGTTATTTCTTTTGGCTGAAAGCATTCCTTCTTCAAGGACTGTTCCAGGTGTCAGTATTCTAGTAATCCCTCTTTTGAGTAGTTTCCCTTCTTTGTTTTGTACACTTTCAAGTTGATCACAGATAGCTATAGAAAGTCCTTTTTGTATCAGTATTGAACAATAACGATTTGCAGCATGATGAGGGATTCCGGCCATTGGAACTCTACCTATGCTTTTACCAGCTTCTTTTCCGGTAAGAGTTAATTCTAATATTTGCGATAAATTTATTGCATCTTCAAAGAAACACTCAAAAAAGTCTCCAAGCCTATAGAGCAATATCCTCCCGGGATTTTGTTCTTTGAGATCTACATAATGCCTTAGAACAGGTGTTAGCCCATCTTTATCAACCAAGCTGTGATGAGACCATGAAGGCTGATTTTCATCTGAATTAGTTTTTTGCTTTTCTAAGGTCTGGCTATTTACTTTTGTTTTGGTTTTCTTTTTTCTCGGTCTTTGTTCAGCGTCTTTCGTTAGAGCTTCGTCATTTAGTTCTGAATCTTCGAGGTTTTGTGACTTTTTTAACGAATTGAGGCTGATTGACTCTTCATCAGCTTCTTTAAACAAACTCCCTTGTAAAGGCATACTTTCGGGCGTCATAGATAGTTTTCTGCCCAGTTGTTTGTTGGCATGGTAAAGGGGTTTTTCACTTTTGGATGTGAAGCCTCGCGACAACCCTTGTCATCTTTGTTAAAAATGTCGTTTATCATGTGACAATTATGTGATTTAAGAGAGCTCTCGTTGCTCCATTGCTCCGGTTCCCATGCATTTAATTAATTCAGTTGCTGTTGAAGCACTTCTGTTTTGCTCATTATTACTAGTGATAGGTGTTCCTGTGCTTTATATGACACAGTCTGATCGAAGTGATCGCCGTAATCCAGAGATTAAAAAAATTGAGATTATCGGTGGAGTTTGGTTCCATTTAGTATTGCTCAACGGTCTTCTTAGCTCTTTTGTTTGAAACTGAACACGTTGCATGCGATGGTGGGTATATAGGGAATTTCGCGATTAACAAATGGTTTCCATTGAAGGACGCTTTACTAATGCGTCTAATTTAAAATTAGCAATCGTTGTAGCTCGATTTAACGATTTGGTAACTAATAAACTTTTAAGTGGCTGTATTGATTGCTTAAAGCGTCATGGCATTGATACTTCAGAGACGAGCTCTCAATTAGATGTCGCTTGGGTTCCAGGCTCTATGGAGCTTCCATTGGTTTCTCAATCTTTGGCCAGAAGCGGCCGATACCAAGTTTTAATTACTCTTGGAGCTGTGATCAGAGGAGATACCCCTCATTTTGATGTTGTGATTAATGAATCTAGTAAAGGAATAGCAGCGGTATCTAGAGAAACTGGTGTGCCAATTATTTTTGGAGTTCTCACAACCGATACCATGCAACAAGCTTTGGAAAGAGCAGGTGTGAAAAGCAATCTTGGCTGGAGCTTTGCTTTGCAAGCCCTGGAGATGGGCTCTTTGATGAAGTCTTTGAATTAATCAACCCATGTCAATTAGAAGAATTTATTGACCGTGGTCCCTTTTTTAAGGCATGCTGCTTTGGTGAAAAGAAAAGTTTTTCTTTTTGCGGATGTAGCTCAGTGGTAGAGCATCTCCTTGCCAAGGAGAATGTCGAGAGTTCGAATCTCTTCATCCGCTTCCCGAAATTTCTGTCTTGTAGATCATTTGTATTCCCGTTATTAAAAATCTTTTGATGATCTAATGAATAAATTTTGTTTGGAGCATTGTTCAAATCCAAGTTGCCTATAAAACTCTGAACTATTAGTTGTCATTAGATACACCCTTTCAACTTTGTTGATCTTTGGACTTTCCAGAAGAGCTTCTACAACTTTTCTACCTAACCCTTTTCTTTGCAATTCGTCTGCAACAATAATGTCCCACAAAACTGCTCTGTAGATTCCATCGCTAGTTGCGCGACCAAATCCGATTATGTCACCATTCCTCCAAAGTGTTATAGCAACTGTACTTCCGGCTAATAATCGCCGAATACTTTTGTAGTTTCTATTCTTTGTCCAGAAAGCATGCTGATCAAATAAGAGCTTTAATTTTGATAATCCTTTAGAAGGCAAATAATTTGGCCCAAGGCCAAACATGCGCAGTCCAGGTGCTCCTGCTGCGTGCTGAATAAGCTTTAAACCTTGCATTTTAAAAACGTCATGAACTAATTTCAGGCATCTAGTTTTGAAGAGATTTATATATTTCATTTAT
Source organism: Prochlorococcus sp. AG-436-O09 (assembly GCA_003209775.1). Classification (GTDB taxonomy): domain Bacteria; phylum Cyanobacteriota; class Cyanobacteriia; order PCC-6307; family Cyanobiaceae; genus Prochlorococcus_E. The sequence continues at coordinate 29,957 of QCPN01000011.1, forward strand.
AGCGCTTAATCCTTTAGTGACGTCTAGGTGGATTGGTCGTTAGGCTGACAAGGTCTTTGTATTTGTTGTAATTATTATGCTCAAGCTTTTGCTGGGAGATCCAAATGCTCGCAAGCTGAAGCGCTATCAGCCAATTCTGACTGATATCAATCTTCTAGAAGAGGACATAACCTCTTTAACTGACGATGAATTGAGATCTAAGACAGCAGATTTTCGATCCCAATTGGAAAATACTTCCGAGAATTTGTTACAAGATTGTTTGGATGATTTGCTCCCTGAAGCCTTTGCAGTTGTTAGAGAAGCAAGCAAGAGGGTTTTGGGGATGCGCCATTTTGATGTCCAATTGATTGGCGGAATGGTTTTACATGAGGGGCAAATTGCTGAAATGAAAACTGGCGAAGGTAAGACGTTAGTAGCAACATTGCCAAGCTATCTGAATGCTCTTACCGGTCGAGGTGTTCATGTGGTTACTGTCAATGATTACTTGGCTCGTCGAGATGCTGAATGGATGGGCCAAGTCCATAGATTTTTAGGATTGTCTGTGGGCTTAATTCAACAGGACATGAGTCCTTTAGAAAGACGTAAAAACTATGAGTGTGACATCACTTATGCAACTAACTCTGAACTTGGTTTTGATTATTTAAGAGATAATATGGCTAGTGATATGAATGAAATTGTTCAAAGAAATTTTCAATTTTGCATTATTGATGAAGTTGATTCTATTTTAATAGATGAAGCTAGGACACCTTTAATTATTTCTGGTCAAGTTGAGCGTCCGCAGGAGAAATATCAGAAAGCAGCACAAGTTGTTTCTTCGTTAACAAGAGCGGCAGAGATGGGTAAAGATGGTATAGATCCAGAGGGAGATTATGAAGTTGATGAAAAGCAAAGAACATGCACTCTCACTGATGAGGGGTTTGCTAAATCTGAGGACTTATTAAAAGTCAATGATCTATTTGATCCACAAGACCCATGGGCTCATTATATAACTAATGCTCTAAAGGCTAAAGAATTATTTGTTAAGGATGTCAATTATATTGTTAGAAATGATGAAGCTGTGATTGTAGATGAATTTACTGGTCGTGTTATGCCGGGAAGAAGATGGAGTGATGGGCAGCATCAAGCAATAGAAGCAAAAGAAGAACTATCAATTCAACCTGAAACACAAACACTTGCTTCAATTACTTATCAGAATTTCTTTCTTTTATATCCAAGACTTGCAGGAATGACTGGTACTGCGAAAACAGAAGAAATCGAATTTGAAAAAACTTATAAGCTCGAAACAACTGTAATTCCAACGAATCGACCACGTTCAAGACAAGATTGGGTAGACCAAGTGTTTAAAACTGAAGTGGCTAAATGGAGAGCTGTTGCAAATGAAACTGTAGAGATTCATAAGCAAGGCAGACCTGTTTTAGTTGGTACTACTAGTGTTGAGAAGAGTGAGGTTTTAAGTGCTTTGCTTTCTGAGCAAGAAGTTCCTCATAACCTTCTCAATGCAAAACCAGAAAATGTAGAAAGAGAAGCTGAGATTATTGCTCAAGCTGGTCGAGCAGGTGCAGTGACTATTGCAACGAATATGGCTGGTCGAGGAACAGACATTATTCTTGGAGGCAATAGTGATTACATGGCTCGTTTAAAGCTGAGAGAGGTATTGTTGCCAAAATTAGTTAAACCAGAAGAAGGCCATAAGCCTCCTGTTCCTCTTCAAAGAACTAAGGGATCATCTTCGGGTTTTGGCCAAGAAATTGATGAATCAAAATCTAAAAGATCAAATGGGCCTCAGAAAACAAGTGGTGTTGAGACTCTTTATCCTTGTGTTTTAACAGATGAAACTGAAGAAGTTCTGATTTCTTTAGAGAAAGAGTTAATAAGAGAATGGGGCGATAGGACATTAAGCTCTATAGAATTAGAGGATCGCATTTCTACAGCTGCTGAAAAAGCTCCAACTAATGATTCTTTGATTCAATCATTGAGATCAGCTATTGCATTAGTTAAGAATGAGTACGATGTTGTTGTTAATCAGGAAGAAGTTCATGTGCGAGAAGCGGGAGGGTTGCATGTTATTGGAACTGAGCGACATGAATCACGTAGGGTTGATAATCAATTAAGAGGAAGAGCTGGGCGTCAAGGGGACCTAGGGAGTACTCGCTTTTTCTTATCTTTAGGAGATAACTTGTTGCGTATATTTGGAGGAGAAAGAGTTGCTGCTTTAATGAATGCTTTCAGAGTTGATGAAGATATGCCAATTGAATCTGGGATGCTTACTCGGTCTCTTGAAAGTGCTCAGAAGAAAGTAGAGACTTATTATTTTGATATAAGAAAACAAGTTTTTGAATATGATGAGGTTATGAATAATCAAAGACGTGCTGTTTATTCTGAAAGGCGGAGAGTGTTAGAAGGAATTGGTCTGAAAAAGCAGGTTATTGGCTATGGAGAAAGGACTATGAAGGAAATTATTTATGCTTATGTGAATTCGGATTTACCATCTGAAGAGTGGAACCTTAAGCAATTGGTTTCTAAAGTCCAGGAATTTGTTTACTTGTTAAATGATTTAAAACCTAAGGATCTTGAAGGATTAGATATAGATGAACTTCAGGCATTTCTTCAAGAACAATTACGCAATGCTTATGATCTTAAAGAATCTAAAATTGAAGAACAGCGGCCCGGACTTATGAGAGAGGCAGAAAGATTCTTTATCCTTCAGCAAATTGATACTTTATGGCGTGAGCATTTGCAAGCTATGGATGCTTTAAGAGAATCGGTTGGTTTAAGAGGCTATGGTCAAAAAGATCCACTTATTGAATATAAGAACGAAGGATATGACATGTTCCTTGAAATGATGACGAACATGAGAAGAAATGTTATTTACTCGATGTTTATGTTTCAACCGGCAGCTGATTCAGATAAAAAATAAACTTGACTTAATTTTTTTGTAAATCATCGCCTAGAAATTCAATAATTTCTCTATCTTTAAGATTTTGTGCTTCTCCAGGAAATATCTTTTTAGGAATATTTCCTTGTCTAATTTCTTGAAGAGAGCTATTTAAAATGCGTACTTGGCTTTCTAAGTAATCAATTCTTTCCATCAGATTTCGGATTATAGTTGCTTCAGCATCTGGCAGTGCTGAATGAGCTAAGGGGTTTATACGAGCACCACTTTGATGAATAATTCGCCCAGGTACTCCTACTACGGTGCTATTTGCTTCTACGTCTCTTACTACAACTGATCCAGCACCAATTCTAGTGTTGGCTCCCACTGTAATTGCTCCTAATACTTTTGCCCCAGCGCCTACTACAACATTTTCGGATAAGGTTGGATGTCTTTTCCCATGACTTTTCCCGGTGCCGCCCAAGGTAACGCCTTGATATAGAAGGCAATGGTTCCCAATTTCAGTAGTTTCGCCTATTACTACACCCATTCCATGGTCTATAAAAACCCCTTTTCCTATTTGAGCACCAGGATGAATTTCTATTCCAGTTAATGATCGATTGAGTTGGCTTAGTACTCGGGGGAAAAGAGGTAAGCCGATATTCCAGAGTTTATGGCTGATCCGGTGAAGGGTTAAGGCTTGGAAACCTGGATAGCAAAGAAGTATTTCTAAAAGACCCCTGGCTGCAGGATCTCTTTCACGAATGATTGCTAAGTCTGAATAGAAAGCCTTAAGCATTTGCTCAAAGGAATGAATGAGTTATTTAAGTAGACCGATTTCTTTTTGCAGTCTCTCAAGTGTAGATTCGCTCAGGTACTTTTCAGCACAATGTACTTGAGGCATTCTAATAAGTTGGGACCGATTTTGACGCAGGGTGTGCTCAACCAAAGGAAGACTTGGACTATCACATAAAACATAATTAGCTGCTCTTAATAGTGCTAGTAAGCGACTTCCTATATCAGGATTGGCAGTCATCAGTAATAACTCGTTACCCCTCATGCTGTGCAATATAACTTCAGCTGCTCGAAGGATACCTGGACTAATGCTAACTATCCCTACACAACTTCCAGGACGTAATTCTTTAAGTATTGCAAGCTCTTTGCTGAAATCACTCAGGTCTACCGCAATTGCTCTAACACGATGCTTTTTCGCAACTTCTTCTAGCGGTTGTAGGAAATATCTACTAGTTACAACAGTCCCTATGTTTGAGCTTTCTAAAACGCCTTCAAGTTCTTCCATAGGAACTACTTCGATTGGTACGTCAAGGTTTGGTTCAAGCTCTTCGGCGATTAACATTGATGCACCTAAGTCTTCTCTAGGAGTACTTACCAATACACGTGCTCCGCATCGAAGCCTCCAGTCAATTTCTTTAATAAATAATTCTCTTGTTTGTTGAAGAGTACATCCAGCATTCAAT
>QCPN01000012.1:0-33474 GCA_003209775.1 Prochlorococcus sp. AG-436-O09
ATTTATTAGTAATTAAAACTTATCTTCTAAAACAGGTGTTAGAACTAAGCTGAGATCCTCATCTCAAGGAAATCTAAACTGTTTTCTCATTTTGTGATTGCTCCAGCTTTATATATAGCTAGAGCAATAAGCATCTTGGTCAAATAAATGAGAATGCTTGAAGAATCCTGCAGCTAAGTTTATAAAAAAATCTCAATAGATACTATACAAGCTGTCTTCTATTCGAAACTAGGAGATATAAATTTTATTAACTACTATTTCTTTGCTATAATCTGCCAGTAAAGATGATTCAATACATCCTTCAATTGAAAAGAAGGCTTTTAGCTAAAATAAAATTATATTCAAACAAGACCAAGTAGAAAGGTACTTCAGATCACTTTTAATATTAAGTGGCCAATGCTTCTACAAAATAAACCATCTTGGGATTAAAAAATTCTTCTTGCTTGAACAGCTATAGTCTATTTTACGAGCAAAATCCAACATTTCTAATGAACCATTCATGCAAATCATATACATACAGATGCTTAATTTCTTAGGGAAACCTCGCGAGAATCGCTTACTAATTCTGGCAGTTTGTTAAAGAACATAAGAAATAGTGGCATATTTCATAAAAGAGTATTTATTTAATTAATAGATTCGCTCGAATTTTACTCATAGTCCCTTAAAATATATGTAAGATTCAACAAGTAGTTCAAAGCTGTGAATAAGAAGACAGCTAATGAGCAAACAAAGCTAAACCTTCTTCTAGTAGCAAATAGAAATCATTTGTCTCGTGGTGATTTAAGGTCTCTCATTAGATTCTTAGAATCTGAAGATTGTGGTTTTGATGTAAACCTTCAATTCTCAGATCCTAAAGAACAACCTGAGCTACTAGAACTACATAAACTAGTTGCTATACCAGCCCTAATAAAAATTGATCCTAAGCCGAAACAAATTTTTGCTGGTACAAGTATCTTTGAGCAAATTCAGAACTGGCTGCCAAGATGGGAGAAAGAAGAAGTGCTAATAAGTGGCTTAGGTATAAATGTTAGACACAATGATGTTGAAACCATTCGAACAAGAAAAGAATTACTTCTAGAAGATGAAAATCTCGTCTTAAAACAAGAGAATGAAACCTTGGCAGATCAAATTGAGTCACAGGAAAGACTATTGAGAATGGTAGCGCACGAATTAAGGACGCCACTTTCTGCGGCTAAATTAGCTGTGCAAAGTCAATCACTTGGTCAAATTGATATAAGTAGATTGCAAGAAGTTATTAAAAGGCGGTTAAACGAAATTGAATCTCTTTCTAATGATCTTCTAGAAGTTGGAACAACAAGATGGGAAGCTTTATGCAATCCTCAAAAGACAAATTTAGCGCACATTGCAGCTGAAGTAATATTAGAACTTGAGAAATATTGGTTAAGTCGAGGAATTGGAATAAACACAGATATACCAACAGACCTTCCGAAAGTTTTTGCTGATCAGAGAAGAATGAGGCAAGTATTGCTAAATTTAATAGAAAATGCTCTCAAGTTTTCTAAGTCAGGAGACACAGTTGAGATAGGGATACTGCATAGAACTAATCAATGGGTACAAGTAAGTATTTGTGACAAAGGGCCAGGAATTCCTAATGATGAACAACAACGGATTTTCCTCGACCGTGTTCGTTTACCTCAGACTTCCAGTCAAACATCGGGCTTTGGTATTGGATTGTCAGTATGTAGGAGAATAGTAGAAGTTCACGGAGGGAAGATATGGGTAGTCTCAGACCCAGGCAAAGGATCATGTTTTTATTTCACAGTTCCAGTTTGGGATAACCAAAACAAGTCTTTGCAACCCTTGACGCAGGGCTAGGGTTGACCCTAGTTTTCAAATGTGACTCTTGTCACATTTGTGTATGATCACGCGGTGGCCCCATCGTCTAGAGGCCTAGGACACCTCCCTTTCACGGAGGCGACAGGGGTTCGAATCCCCTTGGGGCTATTAAACAAGATTCTTATCTTGGCAATTCAATTCAAAAGCAGCCTTTTCGACTGCTAATAGGTTTGTTTTTAAATTTTTTCTTAGGTGTTTTTCGATAAGAGACACAGGCATACCAAAGCAACCCTGAACAATTAACTCATAGGTAAGAGATCTGCGATTCTCAACTGGAGAATGAGAAATTAGCCAAGAGCCCTCAAATCTTCGGAAATCTCCTTTAATTAAAGTAAAAGTTAAAATCCCATTAGGTTTATCCTCTATGAGGTTAATCAAAACTTCTGCAGAAAAATTTAATCCTAGAAATTCTTGAGATCCAACTTGCTTCAGATGTACTTCATTGTCAGTTCTAGAAATAACCTCACTTGAAAAAAGATTTGGTATAAATTCGCTTAGCTTATTGTAATTAGTCAGAACCTTCCATAAAGGATCAAAATCTAAAACAGTTGTCAACTGAGCAGCAAGTCTTCTTGTGCCAGCTGGAAGAACTTCCATTGTCTGTTCAATAGTCCTGTTAGTAACGTTTTCAAAATCCTTCCTGCTTGTGGAATTAACCTCGCTCAACGCTGAGTTATCAAAAGAAGAGATGGTATTAATTTGCTTGGAAATCAATTTTACTTTAGCTAAGACTTCAGAGATCCAAGAACAATACACAAAATAATTTCGAATTGTGCGCTTTGATCTAATGTTCAGACTTGTGCCAATCTCAAAACGTGAACTTTGAAAAGGTATATTTCTCCGAATAAAGTCCAGATATTGGTATTCTTCTAGCGGTTTTGAATTTTTAATGGCTTATTCGGAAGCAACAGTCCTGGCCGGTGGCCTTGTTCATATTCCAATCTTGATTGGATTAGTTGGTTTTTTTAAAAAATTCCACCTAACTATTACTAAGGGACCTGGTAAAGCAGGTTTGGCAGGGAAAGAATCCCCTCAGCCCCCTGAGCAGCCTTCTCCCCCACCAAAAGTGGTTAAGAAGCCTGCACACCCCAATGTGCCTGTCAACACTTATAAGCCTAAAGCTCCTTTCGAAGGAACTGTTACAGAAAACTATAGTCTCCTAAAAGATGGAGCAATAGGACGGGTTCATCACATAACCTTCGATCTATCAACTGGGGATCCACAACTAAGGTATGTAGAAGGCCAAAGCATTGGAATAATTCCTGCAGGCCAAGACGCAAAAGGCAAGCCTCACAAAATTCGTCTCTATTCAATTGCAAGCACAAAATATGGAGATGACTTTAATGAGAACACAGTATCTCTATGTGTTCGCCAACTACAGTATGAGAAAGATGGAGAGACCATTGATGGAGTCTGCTCAACATTTTTATGCGATGTAAAGCCTGGAGATAAAGTCAAGATAACGGGACCAGTAGGTAAAGAAATGCTCCTTCCTGATGATGAGGATGCAAACGTCATAATGCTTGCAACAGGTACTGGTATTGCTCCTATGAGAGCCTACCTTCGTAAAATGTTTGAGCCAAAAGAAAGAGAAAAGAACAATTGGAACTTTAAGGGAAAAGCATGGTTATTCATGGGAGCACCAAAAACTGCCAATCTTTTGTATGACGCAGATTTTGAACATTATAAGTCTCAATTCCCAGAGAATCTTAGATATACAAAAGCGATAAGTAGAGAACAACAAAACACAAAAGGTGGAAGAATGTATATTCAGGACAGAGTTCTGGAATATGCTGATGAAATTTTCGCCTTAATTGAAAGCCCCAAGACGCATATATATCTTTGTGGCCTAAAAGGAATGGAACCAGGAATAGACGAAGCAATGTCTACTGCGGCAGCATCCAAAGGTATAGTCTGGTCTGAATTAAGACCTCAGCTTAAGAAGGCTGGCAGATGGCATGTTGAGACTTACTAATTTTAATTTCACTATCAATTGATTAATCACTCTTTATCTTTCAATTTTATTTTGGAAGATAAAGAGTTTTTCTATCTCAGAAATAAATCTAATTTTGGTGATCTGAGCACAAATCATAGCCAGATCTCACTGAGCAATTTGAATTTAATTATTAGTGATATTTCCAATCAAATGATTGAATCTAAACATGATACAGGCAATTAACCCCTTAAGAATTGGTCTTAGGCAAGAAAGAGTTATTTCCCCTCAGTGTTTAGTGATATTCGGGGCAAGTGGAGATTTAACACATAGAAAGCTTGTGCCTGCGATCTTTGAACTTTTCAAGCAAAGAAGACTTCCAAGTGAGTTCGCCTTACTAGGTTGCGCAAGGCGTCCTTGGTCTGATGAAGAATTTAGAAAAAAAATGTCTCAATCTCTTGCAAAAGAAATCCGACAAAGCCCTAAAGAATGGGAAGAGTTTTCTAATCGTCTTTTTTATGAGCCAGTTAATCTTGAACACCCTGAAGACGTTATAAAACTAAGAAGTAGACTAGAAGAAATTGATAAGATAAAAGCCACTCATGCAAATAGAACATTCTATTTGTCTGTAGCCCCTAAATTCTATGCAAGTGGATGCAAGTCTTTAGCTGATGCTGGACTTTTAAAAGATCCCAAAAGAAGCAGAGTAGTTATAGAAAAGCCTTTTGGTCGAGACTATAGAAGCGCGCAAAGCCTAAATAGCATTGTGCAAAATTGTGCTCTTGAAAGTCAGGTGTTTCGTATTGATCACTACCTTGGCAAAGAAACTGTCCAGAACATATTAGTTCTAAGGTTTGCTAATACAATTTTCGAACCAATTTGGAATAGAAATTATATTTCAAATATTCAAATAACCTCTTCTGAAACAGTTGGAGTAGAAGATCGGGCAGGGTATTACGAAAGTTCTGGTGCATTAAGAGATATGGTTCAAAACCATTTAACACAAATGCTTGCAATTACAGCAATGGAACCACCTGGGCACTTTGATCCTGAAGCTATAAGAAATGAAAAAGCAAAGGTTCTACAAGCTGCTCATTTAGCGAATGAATTAGAGCCATGGAAATGTTGTGTAAGAGGTCAATACTCAAAAGGGGGCTCTAAATCAAACCCATTACTTGGCTATAGAGATGAAGTTGGGGTTGATCCAAATAGCACGACTGAGACTTATGTCGCAATGAAACTTTTTATTAATAATTGGAGATGGCAAGGCGTGCCATTTTATATCCGAACAGGAAAACGACTAGCCAAGAGAACTAGTGAAGTTGCTCTTACTTTTAGAGAGGCTCCAGTTCACCTTTTTGATGCCGCAGGTGGCACCCCAACATCAAATCAATTGATACTAAGGATCCAACCTAATGAGGGAGCTGAATTTAAATTTGAAGTCAAATCACCTGGATCTGGAATGAGAAGCAGACCTGTAGAAATGGAATTCTCTTATGATGAATCTTTTGGAGAGCCTTCTGATGAAGGATATGTAAGATTACTGGCTGATGCAATGTTGGGAGATCCAACGCTTTTCACTAGAAGTGATGAGGTGGAAGCAGCATGGCGTTTATATACTCCTTTATTAGAAATGATTGAAGATAGCCCATGGCAACTGCCAACTTATCCCTATGAATCTCGCACTTGGGGGCCAACACAATCTGATGAATTACTAGCTAAAGATCACTTACTTTGGCGAAGACCATAATTTCTGATCATTAGACAGCTTTTAATTCCCAAGAAGACAAATGTCCCCACAATTAACTCTTCAGACTCCTCTCCAAATACCTCCTCAAGAGATTCCAGGATACCTCCAAAAACTATGGTCTCAAGATCAATCTGATAACAAAGGGGCCAATACATTTTGCTTGCTGGTATGGCACCCAGCTTGGATGGAACAAAAATTAGTTAACACTGGTAGAATCAATGGTCCTGTTATTGGAGTTCAACGCATTGACCTGATTGATGAAGCAAGAAAAATTGTTTTAGAAAAAGATCTCCCACATTCAACTCCGCCACTAGATAAAGAAGTTTTCAACTCCTTTAAAACAACTAACATTTCAAAACAACATGAGGATCTAAGGGGTCAGCATATTGATTCTGCAATAAGCCAATTAAAGCCAAGAAGACTTATAACACTTGCTCCAAATTTAGAGCAAGGTCATGATTTGGAAACTCTCGTTGCAGCTTATTGCCCCTTACCAGAAGAAGGTGGTGGCAATTCAGCTTGTGGAGATGTAATAGTCCTTAAAGGGGATACGAATTCTCTTAAAGAAGGTCTTTGCATTGTTGAGGAACTAATACCAGAAGATCTTCCATCATGGCTTTGGTGGAATGGCAGTTTGGACGAAGATCCAGAAATCCTAAGCCAACTTGCCTTACCAGCAAGAAGAATCATTCTTGATAGTGCTCTAGGAGAACCATCTCACTGTTTAAATGTCCTCCAAGAAAGAATCAAAAGCGGTCAAGCAGTTAATGATCTCAATTGGCTAAGACTAAGGACATGGAGAGAGACCCTAGCTATGGTTTTCGATCCTCCTAACCGCAGAGATTCACTATCAAATATCATTAATTTAGATATTGATATTCAAGGAGATCATCTTGTCCAAGGTCTACTTTTGGCTTCATGGATAGCAGATAAGCTTGGATGGGAATCAACCTTAGAAGTCGAGAAAGAAGGCCAAAGTTATAGAACTAGATTCAAGCGTCCAGATAACTTAATGGTGAATTTTCGTTTAATGCCTTTACCTTTAGGAAATCCAAGCATTAATCCTGGACAAATAATTGGCTTACGTTTGATCTGCCAATCAACAACAAATGAGAAAGCTGGTTTATGCGTAATACTGGCATCAGAATCAGGCGAATGCATGCGTCTTGAAGCAGGGGGTGTCGCAAGCATGGAATTACTTGAAGAAGTTGTTCCTTTACAAAACAGCCCAGTAGAAAGCGACGTAGCGTTGTTGCTTGAAAGTAGTAGAGGCTCAACCAGTCCCTTACTTAGCAATGCCACTCCAATGGCAATAAAATTGCTTAATCTAATTGAATCAAAAAAATAATTCCTTAGAAATCTAAATTAGCCATTATGGCATTTGTAATTGCAGCACCTGCAAGTAACAATGGCAAAACTCTTATAAGTCTTCTGCTGACATCTTGGGTACGGCGGAATGAGAAAAACATTCAGACATTCAAGGCTGGTCCTGATTACCTTGATCCCCAGCTTTTAAGTGCAGTTTCTAATAGACCATGTAGAAATTTGGATCCAATCCTAACTGGAAAAGATTGGGTAGTTAATAATTTTCATGGTTTTGGATGCTCTGCAGATTTTGCATTAGTAGAGGGAGTAATGGGCTTGTATGACGGAATAGGCTCCTCAACAAAAGGAAGTACAGCAGAGTTGGCTAAGCTCCTAGATCTTCAGATTGTGCTCGTCGTAAATGCCAATAGCCAAGCTGGTTCTATAGCAGCATTGATAAAAGGTTTCAGAGATTTCGACAATGAAATAATTCTTTCTGGAGTTGTTTTAAACAAGGTAAACAGTCAGCGGCACAAAGAATTGCTAACTGAGGCACTTCAGAACATCAACGTCAAAGTACTGGGATGTCTTCCTAAAGAAGAATGTCTTTCCATTCCAAGTAAAAACCTTGGACTTCTTCCAGCCAACCAGATAGAAGGTCTTAGTAATTTAATAAGTAAGTGGGCAAAGATTGCAGACAAATGCCTAGATATGGATTCTTTTATATCATTACTTAAGGCACCCAAGAGATCAGAGACTCCTGGAAATCTTATATTAAATCAAATCGATAAAGTTAAGCTCAAAGAAGGTACTAAAATTGCAATCGCTAAAGATAAAGCTTTCCATTTTAGATACTCAGAGACTAATGAATATCTTGAGGGACTTGGAGTTGATTTGGCTGATTGGTCTATACTCAAGGATCAAGAAATCCCAAAGGGTGCAAAAGGCCTAATAATTCCAGGTGGGTTCCCCGAAGAGTTTGCTGAAGAAATTAGCCAGTGCCAAAATAGTCTTAATTCAATAAGAGAATCTTTTGGCAAGATTCCTATATATGCAGAATGTGGAGGGATGTTAATACTAGGAAATAATTTATATGATAAAAATGGCAATAAACATCTAATGGCCAACCTGCTACCTTTTAATTCGAAGGAAGGAACTCTATCTGTTGGCTATAGAAAAATTACGGCTTTAGCTAATGGACTTTTATTGAAGAAAGGACAAGTATTAATGGGACATGAGTTTCATCGATGGAAATTGGATTTATATCGAACTAGAAATAGCAATAAGAGAATCAATCAGGCAACGCAATTCAAATATCTCTGGGAAATAAAAGGCTCGGGAATAACTAATTTTAAAGAAGGTTTTGGCAACAATTTACTACATGCAAGTTGGATTCACCTGCATTGGCCAAGTTCCCCTATTATCATTTATAATTTCCTAAAAAAAATTAATTCAGTTGTTAATTAAGAGACAAAGTTAAGACTAATATTCTCACTCCAATGATTAGTTAAAGAGTTAGCTGAATTAGACCCTGCCAACCATACTTCTTCACTTGCTCTTGATATCGCAACATAAGCAAGTTGTCTTCTTAAAGATAAATCTCTAGCATAAAAGATATCAGAAGCAATAAAAACCTCTTTAAAAGTACTTCCTTGACTTCGGTGAACAGTTAAAACAGATGCTGGACCTAAAGAAGCAAATGAATCTCTAATAAAAAAAAATGATTTCCAAAGATTTCGAGCTTCTTTCTTAGACAAAGTTTTTGCCTTGTTGGAAAGGTTATGCATTAATCCTTCCAACAAGGCTCGGGATTCTGAACCCACTTCTGGCATAAGTCTTATTGTTGAACTTGAATTGCCAACAAATACTTTTGCAATTAATGTTTTAATTTCAGGAATATTAGAAATACTTTGATCAGCCAAATCGAAATCAGAGCAATTGTAAATCTCTGTACTTACGTCTTCTACAACAAATTCAGTATTAGAGCCAAACAGGACACCAGGCTCTTCCTCAGCTTGCTCACCTTCAATAGAAGCAGGTGTCATAACAGCTCTCCGACTAATCAAAACTTCCCCTGGCAATACAGACATTTGATCGGCCATTTCACCATGAACCGCTCTCCTTGCATGAGGCACTAATCGCTCTACAAATCTATTTGTATAGCAAAGAATCCTCGCAGCATCTGGATTATTCTTTTCAGCAGCATTTCGCAAAGCAACTTGTGCTTTGTCAAGCCAACTTTGTTGGTTCAAGGAACATATCAAGCCTTGTTCCGAACTAATAATTGGGAAACATGGAGGTTGAGTACATGGAAATGTTTCTTTTCTAATCAGACTCGCTAAATGAAGGACAGGACCTCGATGCCTAATCACCTCATTAAGATTAGATTTCTCTACTCGTTTCATTAAGAATACGGCACTGCTATCTTCGCCAACTGGAGGAAGCTGGGCAGGATCTCCAACAAAAACCAAACGGGTTTTGTATTCATGTGCACAATTGATAACAATCTCTAGCAAACTGCTATCAATCATGGAGGCTTCATCTATAAGAACTAATCCAAGCTGATCTAAAGATTTATCTGTTTGACGAGTTTTCTCACAAATTTCCAAATCACCTTTTCTTTTTAGCCTTAGTCTTAGGAGCCTATGAATAGTTGATGGATACCAACTGGCTCTAAGCCCTTCATTAGCAATGGCTTTACGTAAAACTCCTACGGCCTTATGCGTAGGAGCAGCAACGGTCCAACAAATTTCCTTATCTTCAACAATCTTTAAAAGCTTTGTTGATAAATATGTCTTCCCACTTCCTGCAAAGCCACTTAACAGGAAAGGTTCTCTAGTTTCCTTCATATCTAACCAACTAACAAATTTCTCTAGCGCCTTTTTTTGATCAGAGCTTAAAACATATTTCTTCTTCACCTTAAAATCAATCCAAAGTTATTAAGAACATGAAGAGGGGAGCCAATTAAAGCAATTCCAGGCAAAGCAACTGCTGGCCCAATCAAACTACCAATCAAAACCTCTATTCTAGAATGTCCCAGTGATTCCTTCAAAGGGGAATCAGGGAAAGATGGCCAATTTTCAGCGGGAAGTTCATTAACACGAGATGCGATCATTCCTGCAGATCTTCTTACTCCACTAGCGTCATACATAACAATAAACGCCAAGGCAGAAGCAATGGCAAAAGCGGGATGGTCAAAGCCAAGCTCTAAGCCAACTCCTGAAGCAGTGCCAGTAACGAGCGCAGAATGGCTCGAAGGCATCCCACCAGTTTCAAGAAGAACAGAGGGCTTCCATCGCTGAAAAAATATTAATTCAACAAATAGTTTTGAGAACTGTGCCAAACCACAAGCCAACAATCCCCATGAAAGAACTGAGTTGTCAAGTAGTTCTTTGAAAGATGATGTTGAAAGAAAATCTGAAAGATAATTCATCTATCTCTATTAATAATGTAATCAGCTAAGGCTAAAAGAGGAGCAGCTTTTTCATTCCAAGGTTGAATTGCATCTTTAGCCGTCTCTATAAGATCTTTAGCTTTATTTCTTGATTCATCTAGGCCAAGCAGTTTTGGGTAAGTAGTTTTGTCAGCTATTAAATCCTTACCTGCTGTTTTACCTAAGACCTCGCTACTTGAAGTTAAATCTAGGATGTCATCAATTATTTGAAACGCCAATCCTATGCTATTAGCATAAGTTCTTAGTGATTCTATTAATTTTTCTTCTGCTCCTCCAATTAATGCACCACAAACTACAGAAGCCTTAAGGAGAGCTCCTGTTTTATGTACATGAATAAATTCAAGAGTATCTAGATCAACATCCTTTCCCTCACATTCTAAATCTTCAACCTGACCTCCGACTAAGCCTGGCGCTCCTGCAACTAATGAAAGTTCTGCAATTACTTTCAACAATCTCTCAATCGGAACATTAGGACTTCTTAAAGAAACCATTTCAAATGCCCTTGTCAAAAGTGCATCACCTGCAAGTATGGCGATAGCATCACCAAAAACCTTGTGATTTGTTGGTCTACCCCTTCTTAAATCATCATTATCCATAGCTGGCAAGTCATCATGAATTAATGACATTGTATGGATCATCTCTATTGCTACTGCTGTGGGCATAGCCCTTTCAGGCTTTTCTCCTGTCATCTCGCATGCCGATAAACATAGAATTGGACGGAGTCTCTTACCACCAGCAAGAAGGGAATAACGCATTGCCTCACGAAGCTGATTGGGTCTTTCAGGGCCCAATGCAGCATCTAAAGCAGCCTCTACACTATTTCTAGCTTTAGCTAGATAAGCGGTGAAGTCAGAAGAAGACATGACTGCTTCCGCCATGAAAAAATAATAATTAGTTAAATTCTCTCAGGATTAATGCTTTATGGGAGCAAATCACTAACAGTAGAAGACAAACCGCAATGGAATTGCCATCTGTTTACAGTATTAACAAGCAACATCGCCACCGTCATAGGGCCAACGCCCCCCGGGACAGGAGTCATCGCCCTGACCTTAGAAAAAACTTCTTTAGCCCTTACATCACCACAAAGTTTGAATTTTGATTCTATTAGATTTGTTGATGTTGGAATTCTGTGAATACCAACATCAACAACAATGCAATCAGGACTTACATGTTCACAACCAATCAGATTAGGTTTCCCTGCAGCTACAACTAACAACTCAGCTTGATTGGTTAACTCGGCAAGATTAAGCGTCTTTGAATGAGCAACAGTTACAGTTGCATTAGCAGCTTGAAGCATTAAAGCCATTGGCTTGCCAACAAGTATGCTACGACCAATTACTACAACCCTTTTACCTTCTAAATCAATATTGTTGTAACGAAGCAAAGCCATAATTCCTGCAGGCGTACAAGAGCGGGGCCCCTCTTCACCTTTTATTAACCTTCCTAAATTGATAGTATGGAGTCCATCAACATCCTTTTCAGGGTCAATTGCTTTCAAAAGTCTTGTTTCGTCAAAGCCATTTGGCAAAGGCAACTGCAACAAAATACCATCTACGTTTAAATCATTATTCAAAGAAGCAACAGTTCCTAGGATTTCGTCAAAAGAAGAATCCTCTTTTAGATGGAAGATAGAGCTATCTATTCCGACTCGCTTACAGGCCTTCTCTTTATTGGAAACATAAACACCACTAGCTGGGTCTTCACCAACTCGAATAACTGCAAGCCCAGGTCTTCTACCAGCAACAAGAGAGAGTTGATCTATATCTTGCTTGAGCCTTATTTCCAACTCTGCTGCAAGTTTTTTACCATCTAAAATGATTTCCATAAGAACAAATTAATTTGAATGCGGCATGCTGCCAATAGATCGCTAACTTTATAAAGGGCTACTAATATCCTGTGCCAAAAATTCCCAGCTTAAAATGCATTTGGAGAAACTGGTTAATAAGCCAGTCACCAGCAAGGGCTCTAAGGCCTTGGTCAATTGCTAACAAGACGACTCTATTAATAATCTGTCTCTTAATAGCAATTATATCTAGTTACAAACTATTAGCTGTTCCTGACTTAAAGCCAGGTGATTTCTCCACATTTGATGCTATAGCGCCCAAAGATGCTCAAGTAATTGACAGTGCCGCACTTCAACAAAAAAGATCTGATCTCATACCACGAACGTCAGTACAAATAATTGATCAGAGTCAATCACTAAAACTAAAGCAAGAGTTAATAGAACAGCTTAAAGAGTTAGAACTAGTAGCTGAAAGCAATACCTCCGATCGCATAGGACCTATAAATTTATCCATTCAAGAAAGAAATTGGATAACAATTCAATCAAAAGCAAAAAGAGATGTATGGAACAAAGAAATTATTTCTTTGGCTGAAAGAATGCTTAGTCAAGGTATTATCAAGACATTAGCTAATGATCAACTTATAGAATCCGCTTCTCTTCATTTATCAAGATCTGAGATAGAAAATCCTGCTATAACTATAGGAAGTAAGTTAATTGCAAATACTTTTTACGGGAAAAGCAACCTCCGCCATGATCCTGCTCGGAGCCAACAATTACTTGAAGAATTAATCACCAAGCAAGGAATACCAAATATAGATGTAAAAAAAGGAGACTTAATAATTCAGAAGGGTGAGCCTATTACTCAAAAAAGATATGACGTTCTTGATTACTTTGGACTTATAAGTAGAAGTCCAAAGCCAATGGAGTGGTTCTTTAGCTTTAGTGAAGCAATAGTTAGTTGCTCAATCTTAATATTAATAATGAGGAGAGAGAAGCCTTCACTTAAATCTAGACATGCATTGTTAGCCCTTGTTTTACTACTTTTTGCACAAATTGCTAAAAGTTGGTTTGGAGCAGCAATTAGTCCTTTGCAAATACTTGTTCCGCCAACACTTTTGCTTTCTCAGGGAATTGGCACATTATCAGCATTAGCATGGATGTCAATTGGAAGTTTATTGTGGCCAGTATCTGTAAGTGGAATAGGAGAAGGGAGATTAATAATTGCTGCTATTACAGCTTCTATCGTTGCATTTCAAGGCGGTCGAATGAGGAACAGAGCTCAGTTGCTTCAAATAGCAGTTTTGCTACCATTTAGTGCTCTTTTACTGGAATGGGTTTTATTAGAAACAGAGTTAACTCCTTCTAACAGTGCTTGGGGGAGACTGGCACCAAATTCAGAAATATTGATAACAGAAGCCTTAGTACTAGGAGCAATGTTAATGATTACTATTTTAATCTTACCTATTATTGAAAATACCTTTGGTTTACTAACTAGAGCACGCCTTCTAGAACTTGCAGACCAAGAAAGCCCTTTACTTAGAAGATTATCAAGAGAAGCACCAGGTACTTTTGAGCACACTCTAATGATATGCAGCCTAGCCGAGGAAGGTGCTAGAAGTATTGGGGCAGATGTAGATCTTATAAGGACAGGAGGCCTTTATCATGATATTGGAAAGCTTCATGCTCCAGAGTGGTTTATAGAGAATCAAGAAAATGGAATTAATCCTCATGATGAACTTGATAATCCCTTTTCGAGCGCAGAAATTTTACAAGCTCACGTTGACGAAGGCTTAAAACTTGCCAAAAGACATCGTCTGCCAACCCCAATAGCCGATTTCATACCTGAGCATCAAGGAACATTAAAAATGGGTTTTTTTCTTCATAAAGCTAGGGAGAAAAATCCTAATGTTCCTGAAAAATCTTTCCGCTATAAAGGAGCAATTCCACAATCAAAAGAAACAGCTATTTTAATGCTTGCAGATGGATGTGAGGCATCACTTAGATCATTGGATTTATCAACAGATGAGGGCAAGGCTAATTTAGCAATCAGACGAATCGTAGAATCACGACAGTTAGATGGCCAACTTCTTGATAGCTGTCTATCAAGAGCAGAAATAGAGCTAATAATTAATGCTTTTATTTCTGTGTGGAAAAGGATGCGACACAGAAGAATAAAATATCCAATGTTCTCAAAAAAATCTTTTTTCCCTGCCTAAGTATTTTTCAATTATAAAGTCTAAAAATACTGATTTATAAATAGCAATTAAAGCCTTATATTTCTTCTATGTACTGGCAACACCCAATAAATTAAACCAAGTAAATTAAGAATAGCAATTATTAAGCAAATTCCACTTAAGCCAAAAAGATCGTCCTCTAATAGCAAACGAATAATTCCATATGGTAAGGCAGCAGCAATAACCATTGATGTCGAGACTATAGACATTATTATCCCCCATCTTCTTTCTGCTAGGAGCCCAGCAGAAGCAACTATCCCAACAATTGCTGAAGGCCAAGCAAGGCTAATGGCAATACTTAAATTAGCTATTTGCAATGAGGTTTCTGAGCCTAAAACATAAGCAATCGATGGCAGCGCTATTACATTTGAGAAAAGGCCTAGCCATGAAAGTGACCAATAACCACGAAAACCTGTACTCATAAAAATTGCAGGTAATATCAACTAAAAATAACTAAAAAAGCTACTTTGATCATATTAGAATAAGTGATTGAAACTATCGTAAAAACTAAAAAGCAAATAAACAAATTTAAGGTTTAAAAGCTTTAAGTTAAGAGCAATTCAGGCAATTCAAGCAATTCAAGCAATTCAATAAGAAATTATTCCAATTCCTATATAATGGTTTTAATGATAGATGTTCTTATAAATCATAAAAATTTAATTTAAGGCTTGATTAGGAATACTGAACCGTTCGCCATGAGCCATTAGAAGTCAATACTTCAATACCTAGAGAAGTATCACTTAGCAAATGACCAAGGTTTTTTTTATTAGCAGACCAACTGTTTGCTGCTTTAACGGCAGCGTCCATTGAATCATAAGGTGTATCTAGCACTGGATGGGGCAATCCATCATGGCCAACCAACCTATAAACACTAGCTTTTATTGTCAATATGACCTCCTAAGGAACTTACACCATGAGGAACTCTAACCCTATGGGGATAAAGTGCATAGACAAGAATTACCTAATTCTAGATAAAATAATTTTAAAGATTTGCCTCTACAACATCATGTTGTGGATGAATAGAAAAATTCTTGACTGAAGAAACAAGTCGGTTAAGGGCATTTATGTAAGCCTGAGCAGCAGCTACAACAACATCAGTATCAGCTGAGTGTCCTGAAAAAATCTTCCCATCACGTCTAAGTCGAATTGTAACTTCTCCAAGAGCGTCGATTCCTTCTGTTACCGATTTAACTGAGAATTCAATTAAATCATTAGGCTCGCAAGTTAAATCTCTTAAAGCCTTGCAAACCGCATCTACTGGTCCAGTGCCTAGCGCAACCGCTGTCTTCTCACATCCATCCTGATCAGCAATAGTTACTGTGGCAGTAGGTTTTAATGCAGTTCCACAACTAACCTGTACTAAATGAAGCTGAAAGCTCGAGTCTGGTTGCATCGCCTGTTC
The DNA here is from genome assembly GCA_003209775.1 of Prochlorococcus sp. AG-436-O09. GTDB lineage: Bacteria > Cyanobacteriota > Cyanobacteriia > PCC-6307 > Cyanobiaceae > Prochlorococcus_E. Next base: position 15,719 of record QCPN01000012.1, read on the forward strand.
ACTAACTATTGCTTCAAGATCTCTATCGGTAATTTCTCTTTTACGGTCAGCTAAATCTTTAAATCTTGCGAAAGCATCGTTGAGGTCTTCTCTCGTAAGGTCATAACCAAGATCCTCAAGCCTTGCTCGAACAGCACTCCTTCCACTCAATTTCCCAAGAGATATTCTGTTGTCACTAAGTCCAACAGTTTTTGCATCTACAATTTCGTAAGTCAAGCGATTTTTCAAGACTCCATCTTGATGAATTCCGGACTCATGAGCAAAAGCATTAGCACCAACAATTGCCTTATTAGGCTGAACAATCATGCCAGTAAGATTGGAGACTAACCTTGATGTCTTCGTGATTTCTTCTGTTCGTATAGCAGTCAAAGGAGTAGGACTCTCTGATTTCTTACCAAAGTAAGGGTTGAAATATCTTCTCCTTACATGAAGTGCCATTACCAACTCCTCTAAAGCAGCATTTCCGGCTCTTTCTCCAATACCATTGATAGTGCATTCAAGTTGTCTCGCACCATTTTTTACTGCTTCTAGAAAATTTGCTACAGCAAGTCCTAGATCGTTATGGCCATGCACTGACAAAATTGCTTCATCAACATTAGGGACATTCTTATTAATGCCAAGAATCAACTCTCCAAATTCAGCTGGGGTTGTATAGCCAACAGTATCCGGAATATTTATAGTTCCAGCTCCTGCTTTAATTGCACCTTCTATTACTTGATATAAAAACTCAGGTTCACTTCTTGAAGCATCTTCACAAGAAAACTCAACATCATCGCAGAGGGATTTTGCATAATGAACCATTTCTGGAACAATCTTGAGAACATCTCCTCGTGTCTTTCTAAGCTTGTGTTCTAAATGAATATCACTTGTAGCAATAAAAGTATGAATACGTTTACAAGGTGCTGGCGAAATCGCCTCAGCACAAGCTTTAATATCCGCCGATGATGCTCTAGCAAGACCACAAATTATAGGGCCATCTACTCCACCTACCTGTTCAGCAATTCTCTGCACAGCTTTAAAGTCCCCTTGACTTGCAAAAGGAAATCCAGCCTCTATAATATCTACCCCCAATCTTGCAAGCTGCTGAGCAATAGCCAATTTCTCTTCCAAATTTAAGCTCGCACCTGGAGATTGCTCACCATCCCTTAGTGTTGTATCAAATATAAGAACTCGGCCTGGATCCTTGGCCATTGAAATTTCCTTTTTAATTCAATAATGTTTTTATTCTAACTAGATTTCTATAAGATCATAAATTCAACAAACCTGTTTCTAGAACTTGAGAAAAGGCAAACTGGCAATAGTACTCCATGCTCACCTCCCATACGTGAGGTCAAACAAGCCTGGCTCATTAGAAGAAGACTGGTTTTTCCAGGCTCTGATGGAATGTTATCTACCTCTCCTAAGGGTCCTTGAAGATTCTTCTAGCGCAAATAATCAAAATCCAAAGCTAACTATTTCTCTTTCGCCAACACTGCTTTCTCTTCTTAATGATCAAGACCTGAAAAATAGATTCCCTGAATGGTTAAAAACAAGGTTAAATATCCTGAAAAAAGTTAACAAGGATCAAGTAGATTCTGCCAATTTCTTGGCAGAATCTATAAGCATTCAGCTATCTGATTGGTATGCATGTGAAGGCAATCTAATTAAGAGATTCTCAAATTTGATGGAGGCTGATGTTATTGATATTCTTACATGTGCTGCAACTCATGGATATCTCCCTCTATTAAGAGAAAACACTGAATGTGTTTTTGCTCAACTATCCACTGCAGTTAAAGAACATATACGTTTCTTTGGTGTTAATCCTCAAGGAATTTGGCTTCCTGAGTGCGCTTACTTCGAAGGATTAGACAAGCTAATGGTGGCAAATGGTCTTCGCTATTCAATACTTGATGGGCATGGGGTCCTTCATGCTAAACCTAGGCCTAAATACGGTATATATGCTCCAATTTGCACCAAAAATGGAGTTGCTTTTTTTGGGAGGGATAGTGATTCAACTCTGCCTGTATGGTCCTCAAAGCAGGGCTACCCAGGAGATTCAAAATATAGAGAATTCCATCGTGATCTAGGCTGGGATCTTCCAGTAGAAGCTTTAAGAAAAATAGGGATTGAAGAGCCTAGACCATTAGGCTTAAAACTTAACAAAGTTACAGCTCAAAACATCCCTCTTAAAGACAAAGGTTTTTATCAAGCTGAAAAAGCAGACATACAAGTGAAAGAGCATGCAAAGGAATACTTATTAGGAAGAAAACTTCAATTTAATAATCTTTATAAAGCTATTAATCAGGAAGCTCTGTTAGTTGCACCATTTGATGCAGAACTTTTTGGCCACTGGTGGTTTGAGGGGCCTAGATTTTTATCCGAGCTCTTCAAGCAATCTGGAGAACAAAATATTGAATTTACCAAATTAAATGATGTATTAAAAGAAAGCCCAAGAATACAATTGTGTGAGCCATGTCCATCAAGCTGGGGGCAAGGGGGCTTCCACAAATACTGGCTTAATGAGAGTAATTCCTGGCTTATCCCAGAATGGAGTAAGGCAGGAAAGTCAATGGTTGAAAGATGCAAGAATGGTGTTAAAAATGAATTAGAGTTAAGAGTTCTTCAACAAGCTGGCAGAGAATTACTTCTATCACAATCTTCAGATTGGAGTTTTATTCTAAAAGCCGGAACAACAACAGAACTTGCTAAGGAAAGAATTCATAGACATTTAAAAAGATTCTGGCTTTTGATCAATTCATTAAATAATGAACAAGAATTACCTCAATCAAAATTAATAGAACTTGAAAAAGAAGATTGTATTTTTCCTCTAATACATGCTAATGATTGGAAGAAATACCAAAACGATCTAAGTATTAAACAATAACAATTCCAATCATCCCTAACTTTACTTTTAAAGGTGAAATAGTAAACAGCCGTAACATCACAAAAATCAACTTATGAAATGGAAGGGTGTTTGCCAAGAATCTGGACCAATCATCTTTAGGAAGTCTAAAAAATGTCGCGAAGAAACTTCTCAAGAGAGCTTCATCAAAGCTCATTAAGCGTTTTAGACCAAATTGGTATAAACGATGTCTTTGAACAAGTTCAGTAGTCCACAAAACATTCCAACCTTTTTTCGCCAATTTTTCGGAATCCAATGCTGGTTCTACAGACATCCATTCAGACAATTTCTTTGCAAGTTCAGGCGCACGTCTCAAAAGAGCACCGACCATATAACCAGAAGCTGGATGCACCATGCTTGCTGAACCTCCAAAAGCAAGTAAGGGTTGATTTCGATAAGGCAAAGGTAAATTCATTGGGAATAAGCAATACTCTTCATGAGAGACTTCTTTTATTGCTATTCCTCGGCTAGAGAGCCTAGACATTAAACGATTTTTCAATGTATCCCATGAGACAGGTGGATAGCAGGCAAGTGAAGTCTCCTCAACAAAAAATAAATCCTGACCAAAGTCCATAGCATAAAGAAAGGAAGGCGGTTCTTTTAATTCTGGTTCAGTTAAGTGATTAGATCTAAAATCCATAAGAACAAATTGATTCCTATTAACTGGTGGCGCACTGAATCGACCGACAACGCCATATGCTGCTTGCTGAGCAACCTTGCCATGTTTTGGCCTTTTTATAAAAGGACTCCTATGTCCACTAGCATCAATAACTATTCGCGCTCGATATTTATTCCCAGAAGTGCATAAGACCTCTGTAATTTTATCTACAAATACAATATTTTCTGCTGTTTCTATTGCCCAATCTAGGTTTTCACATCTATCTAATAGTGCCTTCTGAAAAGCAGCTTGATCAAAAAGACCATAATCAAAATTATGGGAAGTTGGAATAGCTCCTTCTTCATCCTTTCCATGTCCAAAATAACTAACAGTATTTTCCCAACGATGACCTAACAAAGAAGCCATACCAAGAGATTCAAGTTCTTCGGCCCAAATACCATAAGTATTGGGCCAAGGTTCCTTTGGTGAATGAGAGGCTAATGCACTTACTTCTAGACCTTGTTGAATCAACTCAGAAGCAATACAAAGGGCAGCAGGCCCTGCTCCCATAACTAATATATCTGAACAATTTTCCAATTTCAATCTTTAGCTAAATTGTCTACTTCAGCATCATTATTAGACTTTGAAGAATCTTCACTTAATTCTTGTTGAGGGGGAACCAAGACAACTTCCGCCAAATGATCACCTGAATCTAGGCGCTGCAATCTAACACCAGTAGCAGCTCTAGACTGTTGTGAGATAAGGTCAGCGCTTGTTCGAACAATCACACCTTTTTCACTAACAAGCAATAGTTCTTCTCCTTTATCTAAAACTTTAAGCCCAACCAACTCATCAGTTGAGCTTCTAAACTTAATTGCTCTTAAACCCATTCCAGCTCTTTTTTGCAATCTAAATTGCGTTACTGGGACACGCTTACCAAGGCCATTAGCTGAAGCAACTAAAATCCATGGGCCATCATATTCAGTAGTTGAATCAATCGCTTCCTCTTCATTAGTGCTAGCTATGCGATCAGCAAGATCCTTGGGTAAAACGTCCATGCTAACCAAAGCATCACCCTCACGTAAATTCATTGCTCTAACACCCCTTGCTGTCCTACCCAATGGTCTTAATTCACTTTCATCTAAACGAAAGTGAATTGTCATTCCAGTTTTAGAACCAATTAAAACACTATCTCCTGAAGCCGCTAATCTTACCCACCTCAAAGAGTCTCCTTCCTCAAGATTTATAGAAATCAAGCCATTCGCCCTTATCTTACTAAATGCTGAAACAGGGGTTCTCTTAATAAAACCTCCTGTAGTTAGCATCAACAAATGATTGTCATCATCAAAAGAAGTCACAGAGATCAATGATGTAATAGCTTCTTCGCGAGGAATTGGTAAAAGTTGAACAACTGGCGTTCCTTTGGCAGCTCTACTACATTGAGGGACACGATAAGCTGGCAACGTATAAACTACTCCTCGTGCACTAAATAGAAGAAGGTTGTCATGGTCATTACAGCTAATGAATAGTTTAACCTCTTCTTCACCTTGACTTCTAGTCCCAGATTTTCCTCTTGTACCCCGACTCGTAGACTCGAATTCACTAACAGGCATTCTTTTTAAATAGCCTGTCTCTGTAAGAAGTACAACTGATCGCTCATTTGCAATTAAATCTATATCTTCAAGGCCACTTCCCAAATCCAATATTTCAGTTCTTCTATCCTGACGGAATTTATCTTTTATAACTATTAACTCAACTTTTATAATCTCGAAGACCCTACTCTTATTAGATAAAATATCTTTAAAATCTGTTATTTTGGACAGCAAATCTTCATGTTCAAGTCTTATCTTATCTGATTCTAAAGCAGTTAATCTTCTTAATTGCATTTGTAATATAGCATCTGATTGTAGCTCTGTTAGTCCATGAATTTCTTGCAGTTGTTTTCTCGCCATTGAAGCATCAGAAGCAGACCTAATTAAAGAGATTATTGCATCTAATTGATCCAATGCTAATAGGAGTCCTAGAAGAATATGATTTCTCTCTTCTGCCTTCCTAAGTAAGTAAGTTGTCCTTTTCTCAATTGTTTCTACTCTGAAGTCAAGAAAAACTCTTAACATCTTCAATAAAGAAAGTGTTATAGGCTCACCATCAACTAAAGCAAGCATATTCGCACTGAAATTAGACTGGAGTGGAGTCAATTTAAAAAGATTATTTAACACAACTTGAGGGTAAGAGTCTCTCCTTAACTCAATAACTACCCTCATTCCATCACGGTCACTTTCATCTCTGATATCAGAAATACCCTCAAGTTTCTTGTCATTCACCATATAAGCAATCCGTTCAATTAATGCAGCTTTATTTGTCTGATAAGGAAGCTGAGTTATTACAATTGCATCTTTATCTGGTCTTCCAGCAATTTCAAGGGTTTCTATTTCTGCAACACCTCTCATAGTTACAGAACCTCTTCCTGATAAATAAGTTTCTCTAATTCCACTTCTTCCTAATATTTGACCACCTGTCGGGAAGTCGGGCCCAGGAATAATTCTCATAATCTCTTTATCAGTTAAATCTGGGTTGGCTATTAATTCCATCAATCCATCTATTAATTCTCCAAGATTATGAGGGGGTATATTTGTAGCCATACCAACTGCTATGCCAGAAGAACCATTTAGGAGCAGTTGTGGAATCCTCGCTGGTAGAACTGTCGGCTCTTGCTGAGAGCCATCAAAATTATCTATAAAATCTACTGTTTCAGATTCAATATCTTCTAACAAACTGTCTTGAGTCAATGCTCTCAATCGAGATTCTGTATATCTCATTGCAGCAGGAGGGTCATTATCAACAGAACCGAAATTGCCATGGCCATCTACCAAAGGCATTTGCATAGAAAAATCTTGGGCCATCCGAACAAGTGCGTCATAAACAGCCGTATCTCCATGTGGATGATATTTACCAAGGACTTCACCTACAACACGAGCACATTTTCGATAAGGCCTTTCACTGGTTAAACCCAATTCATACATTGCATAAAGTATTCGTCGATGAACAGGCTTCAAACCATCTCTAGCATCAGGCAAAGCCCTTCCTACAATTACACTCATCGCATATTCCAAATAGGAACGCGACATCTCGTTGCGAAGGTCTGTCTGGATGATCCTGTCTTCAAACTCGCTTGGAACACCTCCATTGGGTTCCGTTGGATCAGCCATACAAAATACTCTTATTAAATAATTCTATTTTATCTCGAAATAAGCCCAACTGTTCGTATCAAATACTAAATTTATTTGCATGATTTGATCTCATCACATCACCTGTCGTCATAGGGCACAAACCATTACAAATCAAAACCTCATTGAATCCTTACTTTGATATTACTTAAATTATGAATCAAATAGAAAGATAATCATTCCTTTACGCTTTAAAGCAATAGTTACAATGATAGATAGTCTGCAAGAGATTATGTAAAGAAAGATAATTAAGTAAAAATCTATTTTTGCAAAGCTCCTGAATGTAAATACTATTATGCAATATTTTTGTAATAAAAAAACCAAAAAAGGTATTTATTGTAAGACATCATAAACTTTACTAGTTGTTAAGTATATATTTTATATAAATGAACCATTCCAAATACCAAGGCAATCTTCTTATCAACCCCCAACATTCTTTACTTTAGGCTCTAAAACTGAGACTATCAGCATCTAGGAAATAAAAGCTCTAGGAAACTCTTTAATCTAATCTTAAATATGGCCTTGTTGAAATTATGCACCTGTTACATCAACAAAAAAGAAAATCTTTTGCCAATAATCTTTTTTTTCTGATACTGAGAACTCTATTTATTTAAATAAAAGAACTAAGCAAGGCTTCTCTTTAAGCATTTGTGAGCGATCTGATACTTCTTGCTATTAAAAAAGATGCTGATTAAGAAACTTTTCATTCACTAGGGAACACTATCCAGATAATCTCCTTAAATAATCAACTAATCTTAAACCGCCAACCTTTTCAAAGCTAAGAGCTTTGCCCTTGGTAGTTTTTAAACACCTATTTGAACTAAATGTGAATATCCAAATCGGCCACTCAAAACATGTCCGTCGTGCTTATGGCATCGACGAAATAGCTCTTGTACCTGGAGGGAAAACAGTAGATCCTGAAAACACTGACACAACTCTGGTTATAGGAAATCAGAAACTTGAAATTCCAATAATTGCTAGCGCAATGGATGGAGTTGTAGATGTAAAAATGGCTGTGGCTCTTTCAAAGCTTGGCTCACTAGGAGTTTTAAATATTGAAGGTGTTCAAACTAGATATAAAAATCCTGAAAGTGTACTTAATCGCATCTCATCTGTAGGTAAAGAAGACTTCGTGCCGTTAATGCAAGAAATTTACAGTCAACCGATACAAGAAGATTTAATTAAGCAAAGAATTCATGACATTAAATCCCAAGGTGGCATAGCTGCTGTGAGTGGAACTCCTATAGCAGCTCTTAATTTCCAGGAAGCAATTACGCAATCAGGAGCTGATCTGTTTTTCCTTCAAGCAACGGTGGTCTCTACAGAACATATTGGAAGGGAAAAGCAAAAAAAATTAGATATTGAGAAGCTTTGCCAAAACCTTGGGATACCAGTAATAACTGGCAACTGTGTAACCTACGATGTTGCCTTGAAACTTATGAGAGCTGGAGTATCAGGAGTACTAGTTGGCATTGGTCCAGGAGCAGCCTGTACCTCTAGAGGTGTTCTAGGTGTTGGCGTTCCTCAAGCAACAGCAGTTTCAGATTGCTCCGCTGCAAGAGATGCCTTTCAAAAGGAAACAGGTCGGTACATACCGATAATTGCAGATGGAGGAATAATTACTGGGGGCGATATATGTAAATGCATAGCTTGTGGAGCAGATGGAGTCATGATCGGTTCTCCTATTGCTAGAGCTAATGAAGCTCCTGGAAACGGTTTCCACTGGGGCATGGCTACTCCAAGTCCTATTCTTCCTAGAGGAACAAGAATTAAGGTTGGTTCAACTGGAAGCATTGAAAGGATACTTCGTGGCCCTGCAACCCTTGATGATGGAACTCATAACTTACTAGGAGCATTAAAAACATCAATGGGCACTCTTGGTGCACAAACCATCAAAGAGATGCAAGAAGTTGAAGTGGTAATAGCGCCCTCTCTTCTTTCAGAGGGCAAGGTATATCAAAAAGCCCAACAACTTGGAATGGGGAAATAATTCCGTTGTTTTTTGCTTCCACCCTAAATAGGACCCATCTAACCAAATTTATTCTTCCCTAAAAGGATTCCCAAAGAATTTTTTCAATTGGAATTCAAACAAATACAACTAATGGCAAGAATCATTTTTCTCGGCAAAATAATATAGTAAAAAGTCTTCTTTCATTTTCATTTAAGTTGTATGTCTAGCGCTACTGCTGTTACTGATTCTTCTTTTGAGCAGGAAGTGCTCCAGAGTGGTATACCCGTCCTTGTTGATTTCTGGGCTCCTTGGTGTGGCCCATGCAGAATGGTCTCACCAATTGTCGATGAAATTTCTAAGGATTTTGAAGGAAAAATAAAAGTATGCAAATTAAATACAGACGAGAACCCAAATGTTGCTAGTCAGTATGGGATTCGCAGCATACCTACATTAATGATTTTTAAAGGTGGTCAAAAAGTAGATACAGTAGTAGGGGCAGTGCCTAAAGCAACCCTATCAAGTACAGTCTCTAAGCATCTTTAATAAACGAACAACTGATATTACTTAAGATATAAGTGACTTTGAATATTGGCCTTATTGATTATGGTATGGGGAATCTACATTCTGTAGATCAATCCTTTTTAAGACTTAATCAACCTCTAAAGTTAGTAAAAAGACCAGAAGATCTAAAGGATTGTCAAGCTCTAATACTTCCAGGTGTGGGTTCTTTTGACCCTGCTATGGAAAATCTAACCAAAACCAACCTTATTCCTGAACTAAAGAATTGGGTAAATGATGAACGACCTCTTTTAGGAATTTGTCTGGGTCTTCAATTGCTCTTTGAGTCAAGTGATGAAGGGCAGAGAGATGGCTTAGGTTTCTTAAAAGGGAAAATAAAGCATTTGCCAAGAAATAAAAAAGAGTTAATACCTCATATCGGTTGGGCATTACTAAATCAACACAAAGATTGTCCTCTTTTCAAGAAAAATCCTGATAAACAATGGATGTACTTTGTTCATTCATATGCTGCAGTTCCTAGCAATCCTCAAGAAGTTGCTTCATCAGTGGACTTTGGAGATGAGCAAATCACAGCTGTTATTTGGAGCAAAAGATTATCTGCTTGCCAATTTCATCCAGAAAAATCTGGAGAATCTGGTGCGAAATTACTAGCCAATTGGCTGGATTGGTTAAAGAAAGAAACTCGAATTTTATATTGACAGGGCAATTACGTTTAACAAATGGAAGAAGGCTTAGAAGTCCTCCTGGTCAGTTAGTCCGACCTACCACTTGGCGAGTCAGGGAAGCATTAATGAATATATTGAGAGAAAGAATCAAAGATTCCAACTGGCTAGATTTATATAGTGGAAGTGGAATAATTTCTTGTGAAGTGATGGAAAGAGGGGCTAGACACCTTTTATCAGTTGAATTTAATAGAAAAGTATATGAAATATGTCGCCTGAACATTGAATCTATTAATCAACAAATAGACAATCAAATATTTGTTAATATAATAAATACAGAATCAATTAAATTATTGAAATCAGGCTACAAAAAATATTCAACAAAAACATATCAAAAACTAGGAAAGGAAACAAACCGCTTTGACTTTGTATATATAGATCCTCCATATAATCATGGCGATTACTTTCAAACTTTAAAGAGCCTCCTTGATGGAGACTGGGTTTCCAACAATTGCATGGCTATATGTGAATTTTCAATATCTAATGGGATTAACTTGCCAGAGGGGTGGCAATTTAAAGATCAAAAGAAGTATGGTGATACTGGCTTAATTTTCCTCACTCCCAATCAGGCATAGCACTACCGCGACGATATTGATTCCAGGCACTCACAAATAATCCTAGGATCGTAATAGGTACCAAGCCTAAGACAATTCCACAGAGGAGTGGTTCAATCATTTGCTAGCAAAAAGTGAGAGTATTAATCACAATTGTTTCATGTTAGCGATCTTTTCGTGAAAAGCACTTCATCATTTGGTGCACTAAAGGGGAAAGCCCTTAGTCAGGGAAACTTACTCACGCTTTTAGTGATAAGTGTTTTTGCATGTTTTTCAATCCTGCTTTTACTGTTCCTCCAGGAAGAAGAGGATCCGTACATAAACAAAAGTATCAATCTTCATGGTTCTATAGACAATGGAAGTCACCTATTCCGAATGAATTGTGTTGGTTGCCATGGTATTGCTGCTCAAGGACTCGTAGGCCCAGAGCTTAACAACGTCACAGAAGAGCTTAATGACAAAAAAATAATCAATCAAGTTGTTAAAGGTCTAACTCCCCCTATGCCTAGTTTTGAAATGGATGAGCAATCCATGGCTGATCTTCTTGCGTATATGCATTCTTTAAATGGTTAAGTAATCGTGTCTATTTTTACCAAAAGATTAAAGGTTGTAGTTGTAGAACCATTAGGGGAAATTAATATTGGGAGCGTTGCAAGACTCTGCCGGAATTTTGAAGTTGACGAATTAAGGATAGTTTCTCCACGCTGTGATCCAAAACATCCAGATGCAATAAGAATGGCAGTCCATGGAAGAAAGTTTCTAGAAGATGCATCTATTTACTCAAACCTACTTGATGCAATAAAAGATTGTGTTCGAGTAGTAGCAACATGTGGCAGAACAGACCATGGTGAGATTCCTCTTCAGACCTCAAATAGCGCATTGCAATGGCTAATATCAGAGAAATCTTCAAAACCTATTGCCTTAGTTTTTGGAAGAGAAGATAGAGGTCTTACTAATTCAGAGTTACAGATGGCTCAAAAGGTAATTAGCCTTAATGCATCTCCTACATATCCTTCATTAAATCTCTCACATGCTGTAGCAGTTATTCTGCATGAATTAAATTCTTTCTCCGTAACATCATCTTATAGAGATAAAAAAAATAAAACATATGAACTTGCCTCACCAAAAGAACTTAACGAGTGCATTGAAGATACTAAAGAGCTTTTGCTAGAGATAGGCTTTCTTCAGGACCATACTGCAAAAGCAAGAATGGCAAAAATAAAAAGTTTTCTTAACAGAGCAGAAGCTAGAAAAGAAGATATATACATTACCAGAGGTATTTTAAGGCAAATAAGATGGTTTTCTAAGAATAAAAACTTATAATTCATAGGGTATAAAAGGAGAAAATCAAGTGGCGCCAAAAAATTTTTCTAGTAGTAAATACAAGGCAAATAGATTATTAATAAGTCTAATTAAACTTTCATTTTGCGGAATAGGGATTGGGATTTTAGCAGGATCACTAATCAAATCCTTCGAAAGTACGAAATCTTCTACTAACAAAGATTCATCTTTTATTCAAAAAAAATCTATACTTAAAGATTCAATTCTAGAATTTAGTAAAGAGAAGAGTTCAACTAAGTCATCAATTGAATTAGGACCACAATCAACTAGCAAGAATTTAAATATTGAAGTTCTTTCAAAAAATGAAGTCAGTAAAAATAAAGACAAATTAATCATCTTATATCCGCTAAAGGCAGCTAGGCCAACAAAACTACAACTAAAGGGTTTAATAGAGGCTTGGTTAGAAGGGAAAGCAGGGATACTTGCCGGTGGAGAAAGTAAAGTATTGTCAAAAGTTGCTAGAAAAAACCTAGTCGATATTGTCAATTCACAACGAATAATAGATAAAAAATCAAAGGAGATTCAGGTAATAAAAGCAAAGGTAGAATCTTTAATTATAAAAGAAAAGACGAGCAAGAGGATTGAAGTTTCTACTAAGATTGCTTATGAAGACAAAAGGATAAAACTCTCAGGAGAAATAATAGAAAAGACTTCTCCTTCAACACTAAAGATTAATTATATTCTCGGAAGAACGAACAATGGGTGGATGCTAATTGATTTCTTCATGATAGATTAATGTTTTAAATAAACTCGTTATCTTTATGGACATGTGCCATAGATTATATTATTGTTTATAGAAGGACAAAATAATATCGTTAAAGTCAATCAATTAATCATAATTTTTTCAAGGAAAAATGGAAATATAAAAAACTTAAAATATTTTTGCTTGAGTAGAAGACAAACATCATCTCCTAACGTGGTCAAGAGGTTTTAAATATGAGCACGCTCTATCAGCAGTGCTGATAAAGTAGGAATGGATAATTATTTCTTGCAAGTATGGTTACTTGAACAATAGATTAGATAGCATCAAAGCAATTCATCAAAGATTGCTATATAAAGCTTTTTACTAAAAAAACAAGTTCAAGTGATCCCAATTATGAAACAATCCACATCAAGACAAGCAATTAAAAAGTGAGTTCTTCTAGAAAGCGCAGGGTCTTCCCCTTTGCCGCAGTAATTGGCCAAGCAGAAATGAAGCTGGCTCTTCTTCTCAACGTAATTGATCCTCGCATTGGGGGAGTAATGATTATGGGAGACAGAGGCACTGGGAAATCAACAACTATTCGTGCTCTAGCAGATCTTCTTCCAGCAATAACGGTTGTCCAAGGTGACCCATATAACAGTTCGCCAAGTGATCCAGATTTACAAAGCACAGAGATAAGGCAAAAAATAGATCAGGGTGAAAATCCACCTACTGAAAAAGCTCAAGTACCTATGGTTGACCTCCCCTTAGGGGCAACAGAAGATCGTTTATGTGGAACAATTGATATTGAGAAAGCTTTAAGCGAAGGCGTTAGAGCATTTGAGCCAGGCCTTTTAGCAAAGGCCAATAGAGGACTTTTGTACGTTGATGAAGTAAACCTGCTTGATGATCACCTTGTTGATGTCCTTCTGGATTCAGCCGCATCTGGCTGGAATACTGTTGAAAGAGAAGGGGTTTCAATAAGACATCCTGCAAGATTCGTCTTAATTGGCTCAGGTAACCCAGAAGAAGGGGAGTTACGTCCTCAACTTCTTGACCGATTTGGAATGAGTGTTGAAGTTCGCACTGTAAGAGAACCAGAGCTAAGAGTTCAAGTCGTAGATCAAAGGACTTCATTTGACAATGATCCTGAAGCTTTTACCGCATCAATTCAGAAATCACAGCAGGTTCTTCAAGAAAAAGTTGTCGCTGCACAAGAAATCCTAAGTAAAGTAGAAATTGATGAAGACTTGCGCCTCAAAATATCAGCAGTATGCGGTGAACTTGATGTAGATGGTTTAAGAGGAGATATTGTGACAAATAGATCAGCAAAAGCATTAGCAGCATTTGAAGCTCGATCAGAGGTAACAGAAGAAGATATTGCAAGGGTCATTTCTTGTTCTCTAAGACATAGACTTCGCAAAGATCCCTTAGAGCAGATTGATTCTGGTGATAGGGTAATCAAGGCATTTTGTAAGATTTTCGAAAGAAATGATCAGAGTAATCTATCTGACTTTGAATTAGCAGCCGCAGATTAATCTTCTTGTGATCATTCTTGGCATTGATCCTGGTTTAGCCAGAGTTGGTTTTGGCCTAATAGAGACAAGTTCTGAACAAATAAAAATGCTTGATTGCGGAATAATTAAAACAAGCAAATCAGAAAGCGAAGGAGAAAGAATGGTTGAAATTGCCAAAGATCTTTCTTTACTTATTGAGAAGTGGAAGCCTAATCTTGCAGCTGTTGAAAAATTTTTCTTCTATAAGTCAAGTACAACTATTAGTGTTGTGCAAGCAAGAGGCGTTCTAATAATGACACTTGCCCGTTTTAAAATTCCAACTGTCGAGTTTCCTCCTATGCAAATAAAACTTGCTGTAGCAGGTTCAGGGCATGCCAAGAAAGACGAGGTATTAGAAGCAGTCATGAGAGAGTTAAATTTAACAACTCCACCAAGACCAGATGATGCTGCAGATGCACTTGCTATAGCTTTAACAGGGTTATTTCAACAGTAAAATTATCATTTATACTAGGTAATACTAATCTAAGCTTCTATGAATTTATGCACTAAAAAAAGAGAAGCAAGAGTACTATTCAGGAAAAAAAGGACAGAAAATATTTTATTAGTAGAGAGCTCTATTCTCATACAAGTTAAGAAATTAATAACTACCTTATTAGATGAAAGGGAATCAGAGAATCTTGTTGGCATCTATTGGCCACTAAAAGATGAAGTTGATTTAAGAAGTTTGAAAGAGATTTCAGGGTTATCTTTAGCACTACCAGCAAGCAAAGAAAAAGGAGAACTTACTTACCACAGGTGGACTAACACCACTTTAAAGAAAGATGTTTATGGAATACTTGCTCCATTAGAAGAGCCAGCTCTTGAGCCAAATCAAATAAATTTATTAATTGTACCTGCATTAGCTATTGATCGTAATGGGATTCGCCTTGGATACGGTGGGGGTTGTTTTGACCGTCTACGTTCAAAAAGCATGTGGAAAGATATAGAAGCATTAGTAATAGTTCCCAGTGCTTGCATCTCTACTTCATTGCTTCCAAAAGATAAATGGGACATACCTTTTGATGGATGGATTAATGAAAAAGAAATCCACAGATTAGATAAATAGATAGGTTGGATATTATGCTTGACAAATATTCAAAGCCAAGATTTTCTTTTATGGCTGAATCGCCAGTTGAGCATTTCACAACTAATTTCGGAAGTCTAGAGCTAGACAAGATAGTTTCAAAACTAAGCTCATGTTCAGAACCTAGGAAGCGTTATGAGTACTTGCTTTTTTTGGCGAAGAAACTTCCCAACATTCCCTTAGACTCTTTCAATCCCTCAATGAAGGTAAAAGGTTGCATCTCTCAGGTATATGTAAAAGGCAACCTAAAAGAAGGAAAAATTTTTTGGGAAGGATACTCTGATGCCCTTATAACAAAAGGTATGTTATCGCTTTTAGTAAAGGGTCTTAGCAATTTATCACCTGAAGAAATAGTAAAAATAGACCCAGCTTTTATAACCGCAACAGGTTTGAATAGCAGCCTTACTGCTTCACGCGTAAATGGATTTATGAACATTTTCATTAAGATGAAATCTCAAGCTTCGAAATTCTTATAGCTAAGCTATGTCTTCTAAAATTATTCAATCTAAAAATTAAAGTTATGAATCAAATAATAGACATTGGTCTACTTGGTCTAGGAACTGTTGGTACTGGTGTAGTCAATATTATTAATTCACCTAAGGGCCGTCACCCATTAGTCTCAAGCATTAATATTGCTCGCATAGCTGTCAAGGATTTAAATCGTCCTCGGTCAATAAAAGTAGATTCATCAATTCTCACTGAAGATCCATTTGAAATAGTAAATGATCCCAAAATCAAGCTGATAGTTGAGGCAATAGGTGGTATAGAACCTGCAAGAAGTTTAATTCTAAGTGCAATTAAATCTGGGAAATCAGTTGTCACAGCTAATAAAGCAGTAATTGCTAGATATGGAAAAGAGATTTCTGACGCAGCAAATGCTGCAGGAGTTTATGTACTTATTGAAGCGGCTGTAGGAGGAGGGATACCAATTATTGAGCCCCTCAAACAATCCCTAGGTGGTAACAGAATTAATAAAGTCACTGGAATAATCAATGGCACAACTAATTACATCCTTAGTCAGATGACAAAAGAGGGTGCTAATTACAATGATGTCTTAAAAGAAGCTCAATCACTTGGATACGCTGAAGCAAACCCAAGTGCTGATGTTGATGGCCATGATGCAGCAGATAAAATAGCCATCCTAAGTGGATTAGCTTTTGGAGGACCAATTAATCGTGAAAGCATCCCAACAAAAGGAATCAGTAATCTTCAAAGTATCGATATAAATTACGCCCATCAACTTGGATATGAAATAAAGCTACTTGCAATAGCTCAACGTCTCCATGAGAACTCAACAGTAAATGAATCAATTCCTTTAGCTTTAATAGTGGAGCCCACTCTCGTACCAAATGAGCATCCATTATCCGTAGTCAACGGAGTAAACAATGCCATTCTTATTGAAGGTGAACCAATTGGAGAGGTAATGTTTTATGGTCCTGGAGCTGGAGCAGGACCAACGGCCTCAGCTATAGTCGCAGACATTTTAAATATTGCAGGAATAAGCCTAACCAATGAAACGGAGAAGTCGCTCGACCCTCTTCTCTCAGCATGCAGTTGGAGGAATTGCTATTTAGCGAATCCAAGAGACATGCCTCAGAAAAGTTATATCCGATTAATTACAAGAGACACTCCAGGAGTAATAGGTAGCATTGGAAACATTTTTGGAGAAAATCAAGTATCTATCCAATCAATTGTTCAATTTGATTCAACTAATTCAGAAGCAGAAATAATTGTGATTACTCACAAAGTCAGTAAAGGGAGAATTTCTGATTCGATAGCTAAAATAGAGGAACTAAAAGAGGTTATAAAGATTGCTGCTCATTATAGCTGTCTTTAAATTAACTTAAACATGGCAAATATTCATAAAGGCTGGTAATTATATGTTTAGTTGAGTTTGCTCAACATCAGTTCTATTGTTTTCGATTTACTATTGGCTAAAACAGTTACTGATCAGTTAAGGTCCAGCATTGGCAATGCTGAAAAAACTTCATTGGAAAGTCTTCGTCAAGGTGACTGCATAAAGCTTTTAAATGAAGAATCCCAGTTTCAAGTAATTGGAATAGACAACAAACATCAAAAATGCTGGGTTAGACAATGGCCTATATTACCCTCAGGCTCTCCAGTTTTTGAAATATCACTTAAACAAATATCTATTGTTTAAACCTCATTGAAGAAATTGACTATCCATAAAGACTAATATGAAAGTTAAAAATGAAATCAAGTAGGCTTCCATTTAAATTAGCAATTAAATTCTCAGCATTTCTATTACTTTTTGCACAAGTTTCGTGCATGGTTAAATCTGATTTCAAAGGGATTATCCTAGCAAGCAAAGGTAAGATAGAATCTCTTGACCCAGCCCAGGCTAATAAATTAATTGCTCTTCAATTAATAAGTAGCTTAGGGGATACTCTTTACAGGATCAATTTGCAAGGTTCACTTGTACCTATGCTTGCAAAGGATAGACCAATAATTAGCAAAGATGGTTTATCTATTTCTATCCCACTTAAGGAGAATATTCTCTTCCATGATGGAACAAAATTTGATGCTGAAGCAATGGCCTTTAGCATCAACCGTTTCATACAAATAGGAACTCTTACTTATATAACTAAAAGTATAAAATCAATAGAGACACCAGAGGAAT
>QCPN01000013.1:0-33046 GCA_003209775.1 Prochlorococcus sp. AG-436-O09
GAACCTGGCTGATAAATTTCTTCTTTTAGAAGTGGGTAATCAACAAAAGATCCGATGGTTCCCCAAATCAAGATACACACAGATACATAAATGAAACCTATCGCGTATTTCTTGTTCATGCTAATAGTCAGAAACTAATTTCTTATAATACCTGAAAAGAAAAAAATCCTCTCCTTTGACAGATTAGTTGATGCCAAAAATTGCAAGGGTGACGGGCTTCCCACCAAAAATTAATTCCGTTAATACAAGCATTAGAAAGCCCACCATCGCCGCCCTGGAATTTACTAACTCTGCATTTTTATTAAATCCAAAAAACGTTCTCTACAGCTTTATCTTCGTTGTCTAGCCACTTAGCATTAGCATAGTCTGGAACTTGGATGTTTGAATCGCTTGAATTGAACTCCTCTATTCTTTCTTGATTTTCAACCATTTGTACCTGCTATGAATGATATCTATGAATCCTATTATTTTTTTTACCTTTCAGCAATTTCTTTTTCCTTTTCTTGACCAGTTTTTTGACCTGTCCTAAGTAATTATTCTTTTCTCTCATGTAAAGCATAAAGCTTAATATTGAAAATAATGCTACAATTAGAAAGATCAATAGATAGTAGTTATTCACTTCTTATAAGAACTTCTTTGTCTAGTTTATTTCAGAAAAGGACTAAATTTAATTGAATTGATACCTCTTTAAATATTTTTAAACCAGACTTCTTTTTTACCCTATACCTAGTTATTTTAATCCTAAGGCCTGACCTTTCTAAAATTCGCAAGCAAAGCTATAGCTTTCCCAACATTTTCCTATAAATTTTAGCTTGCAATTGTTTTGTTTTATTCTTAATTACTATTGAGTTAGTCTTAAGCAGGTTAGTGTCAAGAGAGATAAGCAAAGCATGCAATGTCTAAACTCATCAACTCTTCATTTCTTATACCTCTCCTACCACTATCATTTTCGTTGTTAATCGCTATTTTAGTTTTTAGCTTTAACAGAACAATGAATAGGCTATCAAAGCCTGTATCATTTTTGCTTATAAATAGTATCCTAGCCTCAACACTTTATTCTGTTTATTTATTTTATAAACATGTTAATGCAAAATTTGATATACAGCCTTTTTCATTATTTAACTCTGACTTTCTAATTAGCTTTAGATTAGATAAACCATCAGAAATATTCCTAATTATTAGTGGCATAATAGCATTAGCAATAATGCTATTATCCTATATTAAGTTGCCTAGAAATAAAGGGTATGTAATGTACTTGACTTCTGTATGTTCTTTCTTTGGCCTTTTATTTCTTTATGTTCTTAGTACTTATTCAACTGACTTTATTTCATTTGGCTTTTAAAAGCGACTTGAACTGATCTTCTAATAAGGAGAACTTCTTCTTGCAAGAGAATCTCTTGGAAATTGTTAACATTCTGGTTTTTATTTATGAATGAAATCCCTAAAAAAATAGCATTGGTTCATGAATGGTTTTCACCTCGCTCTGTAGGTGGAGCCGAACAAGTTGTAAGAATTATTGATGGCCTTATCTCATCTTTAGGTAGTTCTGCAGAACTTTCTGCACTAGTAGATGGTGAAAGCTTAAATAGAAAGAGTTGGTTGTTTGGTAGATCAGTAAACACGAGTTTCATACAAGGAGTGCCTTTTGGTATTAGTCATGTTCAAAGTTTTTTGCCCTTGCTCCCATATGCAATCGAACAACTTGACTTAAGTGCTTATCCGTTGGTTATTAGCAGTAGCCATCTTGTAGCAAAGGGAGTTCTTACTTCACCAGATCAATTGCACCTTAGTTATATTCACACCCCTGTGAGATATGCCTGGGATCAGATGAATACATATTTAGCCAGATCAACTTTAAGTAGATCTGGACTTGGACCACTTATTCGCTGGCAATTACATCATCTGAGAAAGTGGGACCAACTTAGTGCTGCAAGAGTAGATTGTTTATTGGCGAATTCTAGATTTACAGCAAGAAGGATTTCGAAATATTGGGGAAGAGAATCAATAGTTGTTCATCCGCCAGTTGATGTGGATCGATTTAAATATAGTGAAGGAAGAAGTGATTATTACTTATGCCTTTGCCGCCTAGTTCCTAATAAGAAAGTTGATCTAGTTATTAGAGCATTTAATGCCTTAGGACTCCCCTTGTTAGTTGTTGGAGATGGACCTGAGCGTTCCTACCTAGAGCGGATTGCGGGTCCAACTGTCAATCTTTTGGGATATCAAGAAAAGCATATTGTTGAGAAATTGATGCAGGAATGCCGAGCCTATGTCTATGCAGGAGTGGAGGATTTTGGAATAGCCCCTGTAGAAGCAATGGCGGCAGGGGCACCAATTATTGCCCTTGGTCAAGGCGGACTTTTGGATACGGTTAAATGTGCTACTACGGGAATAGAGTCTGCTACAGGTGTTCTTTTCAGAGATCAAAAAGTTAAGTCTTTGTTGGAGGCCGTAATTTGGTTTGAAGAGAATGAATTATGGAAAAAGATGAGTTCTGAATCAATAAATAAATGGGCTCAAAAATTCAGCATTAAATCTTTTACTAGACATTTTGAGTTAGTTTTGATGGAAGCATGGCAAATGCATTTAAATAAGTTAGATATTGCATCAAGCGACCCTATGGCATTTAAAAATTGACTGTTTTTTTACTAGAGTCTGCTGGCTAAGAACATGTTTGAGTTAAACATTTGATGAAAAGCAATTCCCCTCAAAAAAATAATAATAAGCCAGATTTTAAGAAAGAAGCCTTTGTTGACCTACCTTTAGTTCTAGATCAACTTGCAACTCAGGAATTACTTAAGAATCAAAATCTCTACGATCGAACTATAAAGAGGACAGCAGATATTATTTTTTCTGCTTTTGTTCTCATATGTGGAGCACCTTTTTTCCTTTTAATAGCTGTTCTTGTTAAACTTAGTTCTCAAGGGCCAGTTTTCTATCTTCAACAAAGAGTAGGACGTAACTATATTTATTTTGGATGTATTAAATTCCGTACTATGCATTCAGAGGCAGATAGTATGTTAGAAAAACTTCTTGAAAGAGATCTATCTTTAAAATATGAGTTTGAGAAAGATTTTAAATTGCGCAACGATCCTAGAATTACTCCTATTGGTAGATTTCTAAGATTGTCTAGCTTAGATGAGCTTCCGCAATTCTTTAATGTCCTTAGGGGACATATGAGCATTGTAGGTCCTAGACCTATTGTTCAAGATGAGTTGAAACGTTATGGTGTTCATATGAAGGAAGTTGCATCTGTTCGCCCTGGTATTACTGGCTTATGGCAAGTTAGTGGACGTAATAATCTAACTTATAAAAGGAGAGTTATCCTTGACTTACTTTATGTAAGGAAGAGAAACTTTCTTATTGATTTAAAAATAATTTTTAGAACTTTTGGTGTACTCCTCTTTCCTAGAGATAGAGGAGCTTATTGAATTATCATATGAACTGAAATCATTATTGAGATCCAAAATATCTCTAACCTAGGGTATAATTGAAGAATTTTTTTTATACTTTCTTTGCTTGCTGGAGGTGCTTGTAAGGCTAAGATTGGTTTTGAAATGTAGTGACTTTTGTATTTGTTTCTGCCTCCCATTCTAATATCAGCACAATAGGCAAAAATTGCTTCTGAAAGCCCAGAGTTTGGAGAAATATCGTTCACTCCGTCTTTCCAAGCTGCTCTTATTATTGACGGAGCTTTAATCCAGCTTTTACTAATTAAAGGCAGAGTAAGCAGTACTAACCTGCATGGAATAAAAGTAAGAACATCATCAAGTTTGGCTCCTGACTCTCCTAACCATCTAAGTTTTCCAATCTTATAGCCGAGCATTGAATCAATAGTGCTACTTGCTTTAAAGAGCCATGCCATTGCTAGGGGGCCAGGCAACGTTGTCGAATTGCTCCACAAGAATGTACCAATGATCATCCAAAATAAAGGCGCGAAAATTCCATCAACAGCATTCTCACTTGCAGATTCAGCAGTTGCCCGAAGTATGTCTTTTTTGCTGAGATTCTCAACATCTCTCCCAACAATATGACTTAATTCTTTCCTTGCAAGGGAAAGATCTTCATAAGGCAGATTATCATTTAATGAGCTAAGTACATTTGTGGCACCTTGAGAAAGACTCCTTGCTGCAAGAGAGCTTGCTAATGCTAAAACTAAAATAATATACCGTATCTGATTTGGGATTGATAAATAATGTCCTTTAAAAAAGAATTGTTCTATTATCCAACCACTCCCACAACTTAAACTAATAACAAAGAGTGTAATAAATGTACCTCCAAGTCTTAGAGAAAAAGTATTCTCACCAGCAAAGGATTCAATCTTTCTTCTGAGAAACTGAATTAATTGTCCAATAGCTTCTACTGGATGAGGTAAAAATCTGGGGTCCCCAACCACTAGATCTACTAATGTTGCTGCAATAATTAGCGAAAGATATAGTTTCAGTCTGTTTTAAGCCAGCTAAACATTGCCCTAAGGCCTTTCCCAACTTTTTCTATTTCTAATGAGGCATCTTCAGAACGAATCCTTTGCATCTCAGGCTTACCTGCTTCACATTCATCAACAAAGTTTTTAGCAAAAGTCCCATCTTGTATGTCAGACAAGATCCGCTTCATTTCCTTTTTGGTTTCTGATGTAATTAACCTTGGACCACTGACGTAATCACCATATTCAGCTGTATTGGAGATTGAATCTCTCATAGCTGTCAGCCCACCTTTGACCATTAGATCTACGATTAGCTTGACTTCATGAAGACATTCGAAGTAAGCCAACTCAGGCTGATAACCGGCTTCGACAAGAGTTTCAAAGCCAGCTTTTACAAGTGCAGAAAGCCCTCCGCAAAGTACAGCCTGTTCTCCAAATAGATCTGTCTCAGTTTCTTCTTTGAAATTGGTTTCAAGTATTCCTGCGCGGGTCCCTCCAATTCCCTTAGCGTATGCCATCGCAAGATCACGTGCTTTGCCGGAAGCATCTTGTTCTATTGCAAAAAGTGCTGGTACCCCTTGACCGTTTTGAAACTCCCAACGCACAGTATGGCCAGGGCCTTTAGGCGCAATCATTACGACATCAACAAAGGCTGGAGGCTCTATTAAGCCAAACCGAATATTGAAACCATGAGCAAAGCTAAGAATTTTGCCAGGTTTAAGATGACTAGATATTTCCTTGCTATAGATATCTTTCTGAAATTCATCTGGGACTAAGACCATTATCCAGTCTGCTTTGGCAGATGCCTCTGAAACGCTTAAGACTTCTAATCCATCAGCAATAGCCTTGCTTGCAGATCGACTTCCTTCATAGAGTCCTACAACAACGTTAATTCCGCTGTCTTTAAGGTTCAAAGCATGTGCATGGCCTTGAGAGCCATAACCAATAATCGCAACTGTCTTGTTTTTAAGAAGATTGAGGTCTGCGTCTGAGTCGTAAAAAAGTTGAGCCATCCGGATGTTGTTCAGGGCTTTCTTAGGGCCAAGCTTACAAAGCATAAATTATAAATAAGAAAGCTTTGCTAAAAGGACTTTTTTAAAATTAGGTAGGTTTTGTGTTGAACCTTATGAAAAACCCTTCACATTTAACTTGGGACTGATTTCCTTTAGTTTTCGGCCTCATTGGGATGAGAAATAACCCTGTCAATAAGACCATATTGCTTGGCCTCTGCTGCACTTAGGAAATAATCTCTATCAGTATCTTTTTCAATTTTTTCAAATGGTTGACCTGTCATTTCAGACATTGCGCGGTTAAGCATTTCTTTGATTCTTAGAATTTCTTTCGCTTCAATTTCAATGTCACTAGCTTGTCTTTGAGAAGTACCGCCAAGAGGCTGGTGTATCATAATTCGACTGTGGGGTAAGGCAAGACGTTTATTTTTAGTACCTGCTGATAAAAGAAATGCTCCCATTGAAGCTGCAAGACCAACACAAATAGTTACAACGTCACTTTTGACATATTTCATAGTGTCATATATGGCTAAGCCAGCAGTGACTGATCCTCCAGGACTATTGATATACAAATAAATAGGCTTAGTACTGTCTTCTGAGTCTAGGTATAGCATTTGAGCAACGAGACTATTCGCAACTCCATCAGTTACTTCTTGTCCAAGAAATAAGATTCTTTCGGCACCTAGCCTTGTATAAATATCTACCCAGCGTTCAAATTGACTGCCAGGAAGTCTATAGGGGACACTTGGAGTACCGATGGGCATGATTGATTAGAAATAAGGTGAGATAAAAGAATGATTGACAAGTAAATTAGCTTGTAGTTTCAGTACTTGGTAGATCTTTTCGGCTTTTCAGGACTCTGTCAATTAAGCCATATTCAACAGCTTCATGAGGGTTCAAGTAACTCATTCTGTCAGAATCCTTGGATAGCTGATCTACGCTTTTGCCAGTGTTCGCAGAAAGAATTTTCAGCATGGCTTGTTTATTGTGAATTACTTCTTTGGCACGTATCTGGATATCTGTTGCTTGCCCACTAGCGCCACTTCTTGGTTGATGAAGAACTATTGAAGAATGAGGTAGCGCAGCTCTATGACCTTTGGAGCCTGCAGAGAGTATTACAGCAGCAGTCCCCATAGCTTGGCCTATGCAAATAGTATGAATAGGTGGTTTGATGTAGCTGATTGTGTCACAAATGGCAAAGGCTTCAGTTTCAAAACCTATTGCATCTCCTGTATGCCAGCTAGTTCCTGTGGAATTTATATAGAAGTAAATTGGTTTTTCAGAATTATCAAATTCAAGGAATAATAGTTGAGCAATAATCAGCTCGGTAACATCCATACCTAACTGTCTTTTGGCATCATCGTCAGAAAACAAAGGAAGCCCAAGATAAACAATCCTTTCCTTAAGTAATAATGATGGCAAATCTGGTGGTGGAGTGCGCATTACGGCTGAATCGCCGTAGTAGGGTGCCGAAACCGTCATATTGACCAAAAATGTTCAGGCCTAAATCTTAGCGATATATCTAGTTAGAAGAGACATTATTATTGTCAGATTTGTTGGTAGTAGGATTTTTCTCAAGTTTTCCAAAAACCATTCGTCCTGTCGGAGTCTGCAATGCGCCTGTGATAATTACATCTAGTCTTTGACCTAATGAATTCTTTGCGCCCTCTACTACAACCATAGTCCCATCGTCTAAATAACCAACTCCTTGGCTGTTCTCTTTCCCTTCTCTAACTATTTTTAATAATAATTTCTCACCAGGTTGAACTTCTGGTCTAAGGGCTATTACTAATTCACTTAAATTTAATATCTTTAATTCTTTTACTTGTCCAACCTGGGCAAGATTATAGTCAGCAGTGATTAGCATCCCACCAGTATCAGCAGTGAGTTTTAGAAGTTTTTCATCTGTTCCAGGCCCTTGATATTTCGTGCTGTTTATAACAAGCCTTTTTTTTAAACTGTCACGTAATGCTGTAAGCATCTTTAACCCTCTTCTTCCTTTTGCTCTTTTATCATTATTACTTGAATCAGCTAATTGTTGTAGTTCTTCTATAACTGTTTCTGCGACTATTATTTTCCCTTCAATTAACCCGAAATTAAGAAGATCTTTAATGCGACCATCAATAATTACGCTTGTGTCTAAGATTTTTGCGCATGCAGGAGTAAGGATTCCTTCAGCTACAAGTAAGGCTTCTGTACTATTTGGATTTAAAAGCCGAAGAAATGTTCTCCCATGGATTTCGGCAAGATTGTAACCAAGAAGACCAAAGAACAAATTACTAAGTACTGCCGAAATTGGTTTTGCAAGAAATATTTCTTTTGGAAGAGGAATCAGAAGTATCGGAGCTAATACTAGGTTTGCTACGAGTAAACCTAGTATTAAGCCTACTGATCTACTGACTAGAAGATCAGTAGGGGTGGTTCTATTTTGTTGAGTTAGCTTTTTTCTTAACTGCTGAAAGAAAACTCCGATGAGTAAAGCTATAAAAGTACTTACCACTGTGGCAAGTATTTTTGCTTCGTTTGGCGATTGGAATTTTTCTAATATGTTTGGAGGAAATAAGTTCACTCCAAGCCAACCACTAGCACCTCCAGCAATACAAAATAAAATTAGTATTAGGATCTCCAGCATGGCATTAATTTTGGGACCTTCTCTTTGATTTATGGAGCATTGTTCTTATTTAATCTATTGCTTTAGTGGTAGATGGATACCTTTGTGTATTGATTTATAAGTCAACTTGTGAATTATCCTCAAAGTGCTTATTTGCATATTCCTTTTTGTTATAGACGATGTTTTTATTGTGACTTTCCTGTTGTGCCTTTAGGAGACAGTGCTCGAGGGGAGCATGGCCCAGGCAGTAATTCAATCAAGTCATATTTAGACCTTCTCTATAGAGATATTTCTTTGTCCCCAAAAGGAATTCCATTGGCAACTATTTATATAGGTGGTGGAACTCCATCGCTGTTAAGTTCTTCTCAAATGGCAAGTTTATTAGACCATTTGCGGACACATTTTGGATTTCAATATGGAGCAGAAATTACACTAGAAATCGATCCTGCAAGTTTTGATAAACGCTCACTTGAAGGGTTTTTAGATGCTGGAGTTAATCGCTTAAGTTTAGGTGCACAAAGTTTTGATGATAATGTCTTAAGAGAATTAGGCAGAAGCCATTCTTCTAAGGACCTTTTACAAGCATGTGATTGGATTCAAGAAAATTTTAAAAGAGGGAGGCTTGCTAGTTGGAGCCTTGACCTTATAAGAAATTTACCTGGACAAAATATAATTGCATGGAAGAGACAATTATTAAAAGCGATTTCTATTGGCCCCCCTCACTTGTCTATATATGACTTGACTATTGAGAAAGGGACTGTTTTTGCTTGGAGAGTCAATAGAGGAGAATTATCTTTGCCGAATGATGACCTTTCTTTTTATATTTCGAAGATTACTAGTCAAATCTTAAACAGAGCAGGTTTTTCCCGTTATGAAATTTCCAATTATGCCTTGCCAGGGCACGCATCTCGTCACAATAGAGTTTATTGGAGTGGAGCCAGTTGGTGGGGTTTTGGTCAAGGTGCTACAGCATGCCCTTGGGGTAATAGGTTCTCACGACCAAGAACTAGAAAATTATATAAAGAATGGCTTGAAACGGAAGAAACAACTTCAAAACTAGGCTCACTTAAATCAATAAAAAAAAGCCAATCTATACCTCTTGAAGATCTTTTAATTGTTGGATTACGCCGTAGAGAGGGTGTGAATATGCAGGAGCTTTCTAAAAGTTTGGGTTGGACTAATGATCAGTTAGAGACAAATACAAATGAATTGAAGATGGTCTGGGCACATCCTTTTAAAAAGGGATGGATTAAGCAGAAAGGTTGGAGGTTTTACTTGACTGATCCAGAGGGAATGGAAATCAGTAATCAGATACTTGTCCAGATGTTGGAGTGGTGGGAGTCTTTGAACGGCTATTCTCATGATTAACCCATTCTTTAAGAGCTTTTATGCAAAGTTCCCTTGTGTGGATTAATGGCTGTGCAAAAGGGGGCTGTTTTTCAGTTAGCCCAAGCAAATCGGCAGTTACTCGAACTTGTCCATCACATTGATCACCTGCACCAATACCTATTACTGGTATTTTTAAGATCTGGCTTACACTGCTTGCAACTGTTGAAGGAATATGTTCCAGGACTAAAGCAAAACATCCAACCTTTTCTAGTTGAAGCGCTTGGCTAATTAGCTTTTCTTGCTCTAGTTCAGTTGCTGCTTGCTTCTGGTAACCAAGATTATGTACTGATTGGGGTGTCAGCCCAAGATGTCCCATGACTGGTATTCCCATACGGATTAATCTTTCAATTACCATTATTACTTCAGGCTCAGCTCCTTCAATCTTGACAGCCGCCGCACAAGATTCTTTTAAAAGACTCCCTGCGGCCTCTACAGCTTTATCCTCCCCGCATTGGTAACTTAGGAAAGGCAAGTCGCATACAACTAGAGGTTGTTTTTGTTTAGAGCAAGAGAAACCCCTCCCTACTGCTTGAGTGTGATGGAGCATTTGTTGCAATGTTACAGGCAATGTGGTGCTATGCCCATGAACAAACATTGCTAGTGAGTCTCCTACAAGGACGACATCTGCTCCTGCAGCCTCAACAATTGCAGATGAAAGACTGTCCCAAGCAGTAAGGATTGTGATGCGACGTCCTTGCTCTTTAAATCGAATTAATTCCTTAGGAAGCATTTAGCTTGTTGGCTAAGAGATTTGAATTGCTAAACTTTAGGAGACTCGGACCTATGCGGCCTCGACGCCTAAATCTGGTCAGGACCGGAAGGTAGCAGCCAAAAGGGATGCTCGAAGCAGGCGTAGATTCCGGGTCACCTAAATCAAACGATGAGAATTAGTTCCCAGGATCACGCTTTAGTTGCCTAAGTCTTAAAAACTCAGGAATACTAGCTCCAGCTTCTTTACTTTTTGCTTGTCGATAAAGTGACTGAGAAGATAATTGTGCGACTGGTTTTTGATTCCTATATGGTTGATTGCCCTCGAAACCTGTTGCTATTACAGTAACTTGAACTTCTCCTTCAAGAGCTTCATCGATAACAGCTCCAACAATAATATTGGCTTCTGGATCAACTACATCATAAATAACTTCAGAGGCAGAAGTCATGTCTTCTAATGTCATGTCTTTCCCTCCAGTAATGTTAACCACGCACCCTTTTGCTCCATCTATTCGGCCTGCTTCCAACAAAGGGCTATTGATAGCTGTTTGAGCTGCTTCTGCTGCTCTGGAACGACCAGAGCCAATACCGATCCCTAATAATGAAGTGCCTGCTTCAGTCATTACAGAACGAACATCAGCAAAATCAACGTTAACAAGACCTGGGCAAGTGATTATGTCAGTTATACCTTTAACTCCCATTCTTAAAACATCATCAGCGTTTTTAAAAGCTTCTTGAAGAGGTGCTCCAGCAATTGCTTCTTTAAGTCGATCATTTGGGATGACAATCAGTGTGTCTACACTTTGAGATAGCTTTGTTATCCCTTCATCGGCTTGACGCATTCTTCTTCTACCCTCAAACCCAAAGGGCTTTGTAACTATTGCTACGGTCAAGGCACCACTTTGTTTAGCCACTTCCGCAACTACTGGTGCAGCTCCTGTGCCTGTTCCACCTCCCATTCCTGCAGCTATAAATACTAGGTCTGCTCCTTCTAATGCTTGCTGAAGGTCTGCTCTTGATTCTTCTGCAGCTTTCTCTCCTATATTAGGATTTCCTCCTGCACCTAAACCTCTCGTAAGAGTTTGTCCAAGTTGAACTCTATTCTCAGCGGAAGATTGCAATAAAGCTTGAGCATCTGTATTAAGAACTCTGTAGGAAACCCCTTGGAGATCACTAAGAATCATTCGATTCACAGCATTACTTCCACCGCCGCCAACGCCGATTACTTCAATTCGGGCGTTCTGGCTTGGTTGAATGCCTTCGCTCCTAGAAGGAGAATTTGAATTGTTTCCCATACCCATATTGAAAATTTAAATAATGATTTTTGCTGCTTGATTAACTTGTTATAGATCATATTTGCTTTTTCAAGAAAGTCTCTTCTTTTCTTTAAGGAAATAAATCAGAATTCACTGACTTTTGCCAAATGCAGAAGTCACTATTCTTGTCTTTTGGCCGAATTTATTTTGATAAATCTATTTCCTTGGGGAGGAACAATTTTGGTTTTAAGTGGTTTTTCAAGTCAAGAATGGTCGATGAGCTTTGAATTAATTCATGCGGAAGAGACTTCGAGAGTTGTTTTATTGACTTGATCTGCTGTTTTAGAACAGCAGGGTTGTTTCCTAGATAAATAAATAAAAAATCTGCAGTTTGTAAGACAATGTTCCCATTAGGTTTGAAGATGATTCGTTTTAACTGGCTCCCAAGCTTTTGTTCATTTCTCAAAATGATTGAAATCAATTTTTGATTCTGTTGTGACCAACCGTCGATAATTAGTTCAAGTGAGGGAGCCTTGCTTTGTGAAGACTTGAAGATAGGAATCCAATATCCTTTTTCATCAATCATTCCTTTTTCTTGGCCATTTTTGCCTCTTCTTAAGGCGAATGCTTTTGGTATTCTCTCAACAACTTTTACTTCAATACTTAAAGGTGCAAGCCTTCTATTTACTGAAACTGCCTGAACTGATAGATCTCTATGTATGTTCTCTTCAATTTGTTTTGGATTTATTTCTAATATAGCCTTGGGTAAATTAAGTTTCATTGCGGCTAGAATTTCTTCCCTTGGAATGTGGCTAGCACCCTTTATATAGATTTGGTTCTTATCAATTGATTCCCATCCTTTAGTCACGAGGAGTAACCCCAGACTGGTCGACATTGATAGAAAACAAATAATTCGCCAGATTTGTGCAATTTTAAGGACAGAGGAATTATTATTTGCAGGCTTTTTAAATGTGGAACCTTTCATAGGTCACAGCGTGCTTTCCTCATTAGTTGATTCATCCATTCACGAGCTCTGTCAGCATCTGAAAATGGAACGTCTAGCTCTTCCCCGCAGCCAATCAAGCGTAAACGGCATTGACCTTGTGACTCATTCGTTAGAGGTGCTTCTCCAGAACTTAGAGCCATTAGTTCAATTAGTTCTAAGGATTTAATCTCAAACTTATCTTTTTCTTGAAAGTTGCCTGCTTCAAAGCTGCTCCAGCTAATAAAACCTCCTTTGACCTTGGCAGCTCCGCATCCATCTAATTTGGCTAATTCTGAGCCTTCTGCCCATATTCGATAAAGGTTCTGTCGTCTTCGCTCAAGCCATCCTAGTGAGGTTAACAGTACGAATACTAAGAGTAAGGGGAACCAAAGCAATCCATGAATCATATTTTTTCAAAGCTATTTAAGAACTATTTATATAAAACTAATTTATTCTTTAGCGCTTTCTACCAACCTTGCCACAAGTTGTGAAAGATTGATTCCTGAGGCGGCCCAAAGCAAGGGATACATACTCTTGGATGTGAAGCCAGGAAGAGTATTTATTTCATTGATTAAAATAGAATCTTTGTCTTCTTCATAAAAGAAATCTACTCTTGCAATTCCATCAGCTGCAATTGCCTTACATGCAAGTAGAGATAAATCGCGAACTTTTTTAGCAATATGTTCTTTTATTGGAGCAGGAATTATTATTTTTGCTGAGTTTTCAGAGTATTTCGAGTCATAGTCATACCAATCAGAGTTACAGTCGATCTCCCCAACGCAAGATGCAGAAATATATTTTTTACCAAGCACTGCGCATTCGAGTTCTCTTGCTTTAATACTTTGTTCAATAATTATGCGTTGATCTAATTGGGCGGCAAGTGTTAATCCAGCTATCAGCTCTTTTTGAGTCTGCGCCTTAGTGATCCCAACCGATGAGCCAAGGTTGGCTGGTTTTACAAAACATGGAAAACCCAATTCATATTCAATTTGTTGAATCAAATGGAATTTTCTTTCTTTGTCTAACAAATCTTTTGCATAAGCTTTGCAATATGTCACTTGAGGCAAGTTTTCTTTAGCAAATGCCGCTTTCATTGCCAGCTTGTCCATGCCTAAGGCAGATCCCAAGATACCGCTTCCTACAAAAGGCTTTCCTGTAAGTTTGAATAGCCCTTGAATGGTTCCATCCTCACCATTTGGACCGTGGAGAACCGGAAACCATACATCTACCGCTTCAGTTCCTGCTGGTAAGCGAGTGAACCCTTTTGAAGGCGAAGAAGTGACAATATGGTTGTTTAAGAAACTAGAACCTTCTTTTAAAATTTCTTCTGAAATATCACTAGGCCACCAAGATCCCTTTGTGTCGATATAAATGCTAACTACTTCAAATTTTTTCTTATTAGAATTATCTCTTAATGCATTGATAACAGTTGCTGCAGATTTGATTGACACATTATGCTCTCCTGAGACTCCACCAAAAATAACCCCGACTGTAGTGATCTTATCCCTCATGGCTTGACCCGATGTTATTCATTTTAGTGAATAGTTATATTTATTCAATAGGCAAACCTGTTAATGAAAAAGGTCTAATCTGATTGATTCTTACTTTTACTAAATCACCTGGCTTGTATAAATAATCTCTTGAATTTTGTTTTTGGAAAAAAGTAAGTCTATTTGTTCTAGTTCGTCCCATTAATTGATTGGAATCCTTGGGGTTAAGTTTCTCTGCAAGAACTTCTTCGACTTTGTTATTATACCTTAAATTCCTTTCCTTGGCTGTTGTCTCAACAAGTAAGTTAAGTTCTCTTAGACGAGCTACTTTTATTTCTTCAGGTATTTGATTAGACCATGTTGCTGAAGTTGTATTAGGTCTTGGTGAATAAGCAGCCGTATTAACTTGGTCAAACCCAATTTCTTTAATAACGTCAAGTGTATTATTGAATTGAGACTCTGTTTCGCCAGGAAAAGCAACTATAACATCAGAACTAACAGATGCTTCAGGAATTAAAGTACGTATTTGATAAATAATTTTCTTATATTTTTCAATTGTATATCCTCTACACATTCTTTTAAGAACTTCATTATTACCACTTTGAAAAGGTATGTGGAAGTGCTCACAAATTTTTGGAAGAGTTGCGCAGGCTTCAATGAGACGGTTTGTAAAATAACGAGGATGACTTGTCGCAAAACGAATTCGTTCAATTCCAGGAATATCGTGAATGTAATAAAGTAAATCAGTCAAGGTATTTTCCCTTCTTCCCGATGAAGAAATTCCAGGTAAATCGCGCCCGTATGCATCAATATTTTGACCAAGCAAAGTTATTTCTTTAAAACCTTTTTTCGCGAGACCTTCGATCTCTTTTTTTATTGATAGTGGCTCTCTGGATTGCTCTTTTCCTCTTACTGATGGGACAACACAATAAGTACATCTTTCATTACAGCCATAGATTATGTTGACCCAACCGCATATTTCACTGTCTCTTCTTGCAGTAGTCAAATCCTCGAGTATTTGATGTTCTTCGGTGGCTACAACTTGTTGACCATTGTCTACTTGTGAAAGGAGTGTCTCAAGGCGATTTGCATGCTGAGGCCCCATGATTAGGTCAAGCTCAGGAACCCTTCTTAATAGAGATTCCCCTTCTTGTTGTGCAACACAACCTGCAACTATAAGTTTTAAGTTAGGAGTTGTTTTCTTTCTTAAAACTTGTCTGCCTAGGTAGCTATAGACTTTTTGCTCAGCATTGTCTCTGATAGTACAAGTATTGTATAAAACAAGATCTGCATTAAGCTCATTATCGGCTTCTTGATATCCCATTTCTTGTAATATCCCAGCCATTCTTTCTGAATCAGCCTTGTTCATCTGACATCCAAAGGTTGTAATCCAATAACTTCCTCTATTGTTTAGAGAGTTATCTAAACCTTTATAACTTGATTGTGATTTTGTTGATATCACAGTGAAATTGTTTCTCTGGTGATGGAATAAACGACTTTTTTGATTTTTCTCATGGAGTTCTACTTTTGGATGTGATATTTCATAAGATTCTATTTATAAAGGGCGAGCGAGGGGAGTCGAACCCCCGAATAGCGGCGCCACAAGCCGCTGCCTTAACCACTTGGCGACGCCCGCCGCATGTATACAAATTAACCAATTCTTCCTCATTCATATAAATGTTTGCGCAAAAAAAGACATCTTCTGATATCCGTTACCTTGATGTACTTGTTCCACGTGGCTTAGTAACAAGTGGAAGAAACCTTTTAAATGTACCAGTTACGAGTGAGGGCCTTTGCTCGTTAAGAATCTTTTTAGGTAATGGCATTATTAGAGGTTTTGACAAAATTAGTTATTGCTCAGAAAAATGTTTTGGCTTATTGCTTCCAAGGCTTGTAGAACCTCACGCACATATTGATAAGGCTTTCACCTGGAAAGATTTCCCTAATTTGTCTGGAACATATGAAGGAGCGATGAAGGCAAATTTAGAAGAACATAAAAATCGGAATAAATCAAAAGTCCGCTCTAGAGCAGAGAAATTATTGGGATTAGGACTAAAAAATGGTATTAGAGCAGTTAGAAGTCATGTAGACAGTTTTGGACTTGTAGGAGGCCAAACTTGGGATGTTTTGCTGGAAATTAAAAGTGAATGGGAGCAGAAAATTGAATTGCAACTTGTTGCTATGGTCCCCTTGGAATACTGGATTAGCAATGAAGGGGAAACTTTGGCGAAGAGAGTTTCAGGAGAAGGTGGCTTGCTTGGAGGCGTCATAGGACCGCCTTACAAGAAAAAACTATTGAGAGAATCGTTGCTTAATGTCTTTTCTTTGGCAAATGATTTGGGGTGTGGGATTGACTTCCATATCGATGAGTCACACTTGGATCCTGGAGGAGGGTTGCGTGAATTGCTTTATGTACTTGATCGCATCAGCATGGATGTGCCAATAACTTGTAGCCACCTAAGTAGCATGAGCTTGCTCTCTCATAAAAACTTGTGTTTCTTTGCAGAAAGATTGGCTCATTACAACGTAAAAGTGGTTGCATTGCCGCTTACTAACTTTTGGTTGCTTTCCAGGCATTACATGGCGACACCAGTTAAAAGGCCTTTGGCACCAATTAATCAGCTTCAAAAGGCAGGTGTCACAGTTGGTATTGGTGGGGACAATGTGCAAGATCCTTGGAATCCAATTGGGGATTTTGACCCGTTATCTTTAATCGCAGCTTCTATCCCAATGACTCAAGTCGCTCCATGGCAGAGGGACGGATTAGCTACATTTACAACTGGAGCGGCTCGAATAATGGATCTTGAGTGGGATGGAAGCTTTCAAGTCGGTAGTCCAGCAGATTTTATTTTGTTAGACGCTGATAGTTGGACTAGCGCTCTTTCTATGTCACCAGATAGAAAGGTAATGATTAATGGGGCTTGGGTTGAATAACTAGTTAATTCATTCAAAAATTTTTCTACACATGCTTAACACATCAAACTTAGATGAATTTCTGGAGGAAATCAGGAGAATCAGTGATTTAGAGCTCCTTCTTAGGCCTGCTGAACAAAAAAGGTTTTCCCGCGATTTTTTTGATTATTCACCGATTCTTAGAGAGAAGCTTGCTGAGTGTTGCGCAGACTTTGTCGTTAAACCCCTTTCTGTTGATGCAGTTTTGTCAGTTGCATTTACTTGTCAAAAATATGAGGTCCCTTTGACTATTAGAGGTGCAGGAACAGGAAACTATGGTCAATGTGTCCCTATAGAAGGAGGTGTAGTAATGATTATGACGTCTTTAACCAAAATAAGAAATTTCAATTCGGAAACTTTTGAAGTCACTGTTGAGGCAGGTTGTTTGCTTGGAGATCTGAATAAATATTTGCTTTTAAAAGGACGCCAGCTTCGATTGCTTCCTAGTACTTGGAGAACTGCTTCTGTTGCTGGCTTTATCGCTGGAGGTTCTGGAGGTATTGGTTCTGTTCGATGGGGTTTTCTTCGTGACCCTGGCCATTTGCTTGGACTTGAAGTTGTAACCCTAGAAGAGTGCCCTAGGAAAATTCAACTTGATGCAAGCTCCTCTGAGGCACTTAATCATGCCTATGGGACAAATGGAATTATTACTTCTTTAACCCTATCAACTTGTAATGCTGTTGATTGGCATGAGGTAGCAATTGATTGCGATGATTTTTTTGAAGCAGTTGAAATCTTCCAGTCTTGTACTAAAGCAGCTGTAGATTTATTCCTTTGCAGTTTTTTAGAGAATAAGATTGTTGAATGCCTTCCTTCTTGGAGTGGAAAGTGGAGAGGGAAGAATCGTTTATTGCTTTTGGTTGCTCCAGACGGGGTGAGCACTTTAGAAAGAATTTCTATGAGAAATGGCGTTGACTTTTACCATCTAGGACCAGAAGAGAAACAAGGGGGGGGGGGGTTACGTGAACTTACTTGGAATCACACTACTCTTCATATGAGATCAATTGATCCTAATTGGACATACCTTCAGATGCTTTTGCCTCAGCCAGAAGTCAATGCTATTGATGCCATCAACAGTAAATGGGGGAATAAGATACTTTGGCATTTTGAAGCTGTTAGACAGCAAGGTGTTCAACGTATGGCGGCTTTGCCTTTAGTTCAATGGGAAGGCAGCAATCAGTTGGAGATTTTAATGAATGACTTTAGAAAGGTTGGGGCGATTTTGTTTAATCCACATGTCATTACAGTTGAGGATGGTGGCTTAGGTGTAATTGACTCTGACCAAGTTCAGGCAAAAAGAGATTTTGATCCGAAAGGTATTTTGAATCCTGGCAAATTAAAAGGATGGTCATGACTTCTACTGAGTTTTAACTCTAAGTCTTTGAAGCATTTCTCCAACTAAGTAAAGTGAGCCAGTTAAGACAGGACAAGGTATTGGCCACTTGTCTTTTAACCTTAAGGTCTCTAAAACTTGTTCTACATAATCTGCTTTGTGTAATTGGGATGATATCTCTGGACAAGCTTTTGTTAGATCTTCTAATTCCCAACTTTGATGATTGGGAATAGGAACTAACCATGCTAAATCATTTTTTTTTAATAAACATCTCAGCATCTCCGGTGCATCCTTATTAGCTTGTATTCCAATAATCCAATGGACACCTTGGCTTTGTTTCTTCCAAATTGAACGCTCTTTAGAAAGTTGTCTTATTGCATGTGGATTATGTGCACCATCTAAAATAAGAGGAAGGTTCTTCCATAATGTGTTTTGTAGCCTTCCTGGCCATTTTGCAGAGGCAAGGCCTTTTTGAATATCTTGAGTGCTGACTTTGAATCCGATGCTTGGCAATTCTTCTAATATTCCTTTTGCTACGGATGCATTTTCTTTTTGTATTTCTCCTGGGATTCCCAGTTCCCAATCATTTGACAAAGGGGGAACCCAAATCAATTTTGAATTTTGCTTTTTTGTGGCTTTAAGAAGTACTTCTTGAACATCTCGATGTTGTTTTGAGCTAATTACTGTGCTTCCTGGTGTTATAACAGCTGCCTTTTCGGCTGCAATATTTTTCAAATTCTTTCCTAGATATTCGCAATGGTCTAAGCCTATTCCCGCTATAGCTATTAAAGGTCTATAAGGGTGAGCTGTTGTAGCATCAAGCCTTCCTCCCAGTCCTACTTCTAAAACCATCAAGTCAACTTGATTGATTGAAAAATAATTGAAAGCAGAGGCTATTACAAGCTCAAAAGGAGTTAATTGTTCTTCAGGAGAATAATCTTTAACGTTATTTATACATTCTTCAAAATCTTTTTGGCAAATCATCTCACCATTAATTCTGATTCTTTCACACCAGTTAATTAAATGAGGGGAAATGGTACAACCAACTTTGATTCCAGCGTTTGTTAGGCAACTTTCAAGGAAAGAAGCAATTGAACCCTTGCCATTTGTCCCTATAATTTGAATTGCAGGTATTCCCTTGCAGGGGTTACCCATTCTATCAACTGTACTTTCTATTCTACTC
The DNA here is from genome assembly GCA_003209775.1 of Prochlorococcus sp. AG-436-O09. Classification (GTDB taxonomy): domain Bacteria; phylum Cyanobacteriota; class Cyanobacteriia; order PCC-6307; family Cyanobiaceae; genus Prochlorococcus_E. The sequence goes on from QCPN01000013.1 coordinate 19,341, forward strand.
AGAGTAAGATTTACTCCCCTGGATTGGAAAGAAGGAATTAACTCAGAAAGGTTTGACAGGCTTGACATCTTGGTCTATATAGATGATGAAATTAAATTCTTTATAGACTTGTCTAATTTATAAAGTAATTGATTTGTCTCTCTCTTTGTAATTATTAAAGGCGGTACTAACCTTATTACTTTATGCCCTGCACCAATAGTAAGTAAACCTTCTTTAATTGCTTCTCTGGTGATATCTTGGGAGCTTAAGTAACTTTCTTCCTTGATAACTAGCCCCTGCATTAAGCCCATTCCTCTTACCTCATTAAAATGATTTGGATGATCATTTACAATTCTTTCTAGTCCCTCTCTTGTTTGTTCTCCTCTGGAATTGATATTTTTCAAAAGGTTTTTATTTTCTATTTCTTTTGCAACTGTTAGGGCTGCTTTACATGCAAACGGATTTCCTCCAAAGGTGCTTGCATGATCACCAGGCTCAAATAAATTTACGCATTCTTTGACAAGAAGTGCTCCAATAGCATGCCCACCGCCTAATCCTTTCGCAAGAGTGAAGGCATCTGGCTCTATTTGAAAGTGTTCGTATGCCCAAAATTTCCCAGTTCGGCCCATCCCCGATTGGACTTCATCAAAGATAAGTAAAACTTTATGTTTTGTACAAAAGTCTCTAAGAAAATGGAAAAAAGCTTTGTCTCCTGGGAAAACACCTCCTTCCCCTTGGATAGGCTCTATTAATACAGCAGCGATTCTAGGTAAGTCCTTTTCTAACTTTTCTTGTAACGCTTGGAATGATCTTGAGCTATTAAAAGAAAAGAATTCAAATCCTGGGACCAACGGCTCAAAGTTTTTGTGATATTTTTCTTGACCCGTAGCACTTAATGCTGCGAGAGTTCTTCCGTGAAAACTTGATTTAGCAGAAAGAATAATTGGATTTTCAATCCCTCTTTTAATATGACCATATTTTCGAGCTAACTTTATTGCTGCTTCATTTGCTTCTGCACCACTATTACAGAAGAAAACGCTGTCAGCACAACTTTTATTAACTAACCATTGAGCCAAATCTTCCTGCTCAGGTATGCAAAATAGATTTGAAACATGTTGAATTCTTCTAAGCTGCTTATTTAGAACATTGATTAATTCCTTATGACTATGACCAAGACTGCATGCAGCAATCCCTGCAATAGCGTCTAGATATTTATTCCCTTCCTGGTCCCAAACCCAGCATCCCTTCCCCTTTACTAGTTTGAGAGGAAGTCGTTGATAAGTATTCATCAAACACATGGGAGCGGTCGGACTTGAACCGACAAACCCGAAGGTGCCGCATTTTGAGTGCGGTGCGTCTACCAATTCCACCACGCTCCCTTAGTTGTGTTTTAGGTCAGTACTAAGTTCAGATTTTAGGCCACTTCGGTATCAGAATAAAGATTTTGTGTATCTTCATATGTTTTTGTCGTTAGGTTCGATGTTTGTTGAACCTGACTGTGAGACCTAGTGATGGATGCTCCAACTCCATTAAGTTTTGGTGATAGATCTTCATAACCTCTATCTAGGTGCTCCAAACCTTGAACAATGCTTGTTCCATTTGCAGCAAGGCTTGCTATTACCATTGCAGCACATGATCTTAAGTCACCACCTGTAATAGAAGTTGCCTTTAAAAGGTTACCTCCAACAACAAAGGCAGTATTGCCCTCTAGCAGAATCTTTGCTCCCATTCTCTGTAATTCGCCAACATGCTGCATTCTGTTTTCAAAAACAGTTTCTTCAATTTTTGAGGTCCCCTTGACCGTAGTCATCAGTGCCATAAAAGGAGCTTGTAAATCAGTCGGGAATCCTGGGAATGGACTTGTTGTGATATCTACTGCTTGAAGACTTTCTCTTGGAATGATGCTTAGAGTGTCATCTGAGTATTCGATTAAACAGCCACATTCTTGTAGCTTGGAAATAACTGATTCTAAGTGCTCTGGAATAACAGGAGAGATGGTCAAGGGAGAGCGTGTAATGGCTGATGCGATAAGGAATGTCCCAGCCTCTATGCGATCAGGAATTACGCTGTGCATGCAACCATTGAGACGATCAACTCCTTTAATTGTGATCTGAGAAGTTCCTGCACCTTGAATCTTGGCACCCATCTTGTTCAACATCGTTGCGAGATCTTGAATCTCAGGTTCTTGTGCGGCATTCTCGAGAATTGTCGTCCCTTGAGCAAGAGTCGCTGCCATCAAGATAGTTTCCGTCGCTCCAACACTTTTACAATTGAATTTAATTCGTACACCGGTTAATCGTTGTTGGGGACTAATCACCTTTGCTACAACATAATCATTCTCAATTTCAACTTTTGCCCCCAAGGCTCTCAACCCCTGGATATGCTCATCAATAGGTCTTGCACCTATTTTGCAACCACCAGGCAATGGAATCTTGACTTCTCCAAACCTTGCAAGAAGAGGACCAACACAAACAAAACTAGCTCGAAGTGCATGAACAAGTTCATAAGGAAGATGACTAGATGACAGCTTTAGCTCACTAGTGTTTAGCGTTAAGATGTTTGAATCTTGGCTTAGTTTTGATCCAATGGCCCTCAGAAGCCTTGACATGACACCAATGTCTGTAAGTTGAGGAACATTTCTTAGATATACAACTTCATTGGTTAATAAAGAAGCAGCCATAAGAACTAATGCTGAATTCTTTGCACCACTGACTCTCATGTGACCTGAAAGCTTTCTTTTACCTTCAACCTTTAGAAATGGTAAAAGACTTATTTCTTTTTTTAAAGCTTCCATTCTTTGCATACACTAAATCAAATCACCAATTCTCAAGGATGACAAGTACATAAGACCAGTTCTAGATAAATGAAATACTACGCAATTTGTTTTCTTAAATACAGAAAATCTATATTTTCTTTAAAGCTTTTCTTAAGACTTTATGTAGTTTCATGGCTGACTTTAGAACGCTTATGAGGAGGCTGTGGAATTGCTAGAAGCGCAGGTTTCGGGTACATGTAACTTTTTGCTGTAGGAGTTCCAATTTCCTCATCTGCTGCTTTTTTTTTTGAATAATGAATCCATAAAAGTTCTTGCTCAATTATGGATTCCTTGAGAACGCTAAATTGTAAGAAAGGACTCATATAATGTGCTCCCTGGAATCATTAAGGAGAAGAAAAATTAAGACATTAGAGATGCCTTTGATTTCGAGTCGACGTAACCCTTTGGTTCGACGTTTAAAGGCACTTTCAAGGCCTAAAGAACGAAATCAGGCTTCTATGCTTCTACTGGAAGGGACCCATTTGCTACAAGAAGCCTTGAAAGCATGTTGTTTGCCCTCTGAGATTGTTGCGACGCCAAAATGGTTGGAAGATCATGAAGAAATTTTCCAAGAAATCTCTCAAGGAGTTCAAATCCATATGGTTACAAAATCTGTACTGGAGGAATCTCTATCAACAGTTACACCTGATGGAGTTGCATCTGTTTTACCCTTTTCGGCTCTTCCTAAAAAAAATAAGGAGAGCACGTTTATTTTGGCTCTTGATCGATTACAGGACCCAGGCAATTTAGGAACTTTATTTCGAACTGCTTTAGCTGCTGATGTTGAACTGATTTGGCTTGCTTTGGGAGCTGACCCCTTAGGTCAAAAAGTCATAAGAGCCTCTGCAGGAGCTATTATTCACATGCCTTTTGAGCGTTTAGGGTCGCATGAAGAGGATGCTATTGAGAAGCTTTCCTGCAAATTGGAGGATGCGAAAAATAGAGGGTTTCAAGTAGTAGGAGCTTATAGCTCTAGAATTGATATAGACCTTTCTCTTTATTGGGAGATAGATTGGCAAAAGCCAACAGTCTTAGTTTTAGGCAATGAAGGGAGTGGAGTTCATCCAAAGCTTCAATCCTGCTGTACTCATGCAGTAACTTTGCCACATAATAAAATTGTTGAGTCTCTAAATGTTGCATCTGCTGCAGTTCCTCTACTGTTAGAAAGGCTACGGGCCAGAATGACCTCTTAGTATCAAACAAGAAAGGTGAGTAAAACGAATTCTGATTTTGATTTAATTGTCATTGGGGCAGGATATGGTGGCTTTGATGCTGCTAAACATGCTGCTAATAATGGCATGAAGGTCGGAATTATTGAATCTCGAGAGATGGGAGGAACCTGTGTTAATAGAGGTTGTGTCCCTTCAAAGGCTTTGTTAGCTGCTAGCGGCAAGGTACGAGAACTTGCAGATGCTGACCATTTATCTAAGTTTGGTATTCATGCAGCACCTGTACGCTTTGAACGACGAAAGATTGCTGATCACGCAAATGATTTAGTCTTTAATGTTAGGAATAATTTGACAAAAACATTAGAGAGAGCTGGTGTGACCATTCTTAGAGGAATAGGACGCCTAGAGGGGGATCAGAAAGTTGGGTTGAGAGAAATTAATGGCGTTGATCGTATTTTGTCAGCGCAGGACGTTATTTTGGCAACGGGTTCAGATCCATTTGTCCCTCCAGGTATTGAGATTGATGGACGAACAGTTTTTACAAGTGATGAGGCTGTGAATTTAGAATGGCTCCCTAGATGGATCGCAATTATTGGCAGTGGATATATAGGATTGGAATTTGCAGATGTATATACAGCTTTAGGTTGTGAAGTGACGATGATTGAGGCGTTGGATAGAGTGATGCCTACATTCGATCCCGATATAACAAAGATTGCTGCTCGTAATTTGATTGCAGGGCGAGATATAGATGCAAAGTCAGGTGTCCTCGCCAGCAAAGTTTATCCAGGGTGTCCAGTGAAAATAGAACTTTCTGATGTTGGCACGCGCAAGTTAGTTGAAGAATTAGAAGTAGATGCAGTTCTTGTTGCTACAGGAAGGGTCCCAAGTAGTAAGAATTTAAATTTGGCTTCTATGTCTGTTGAAACTAATAAAGGCTTTATACCTATTGATGACTCGATGAGGGTTCTTTCCAATGGTGAGCCATTGCCACATCTTTGGGCTGTTGGAGATGTAACTGGGAAGTTGATGTTGGCGCACACCGCAGCAGCACAGGGAACGGTTGCTGTTGAAAACATTCTTGGAAACAATAGAACAATTGACTATAGAAGTATCCCTGCTGCGACTTTTACTCATCCAGAGATAAGTTCGGTTGGCTTCTCTGAGGAAGAAGCTAAGGAATTTGCTGCTAATGAAGGTTTTCATCTTGGAACTGTCCGAAGTTATTTCAAGGCAAATTCAAAGGCTTTGGCTGAGTTGGAGAGTGATGGGTTAATGAAATTATTGTTTAGAAAAGATACTGGTGAGATTCTAGGTGCGCATATATACGGCCTACATGCTGCCGACCTAATACAAGAAGTGGCTAATGCCTTGTCAAGGAAGCAAACTGTAATCGACTTATCTAGAGAAGTTCATACGCATCCTACTTTGAGTGAAGTTGTTGAAGTTGCCTATAAACAGGCAGCTAACCAATTGAAGAGTTCTTAACTACTTTTACTTAATTTCTCAGATGGAGATTCGACGACGTCCACCAAACCCTAAAGTTCAGGTAGAAAATCTAGAATATGCAATACCGCATAAAGATTCTGAACCTCGCAATATTCTTGAAAAGATTGTTTGGCAGAAGGAACGTGAAGTAACTCTTGCTCGAGAACGTGTGCCGTTGTCGAAACTGATTGGAAAAATTGAACAGTTGAAACAAACTAAGGATTTTTTTGGGGCTTTAAAGAATTCTGTTCATTCTCCATCTGTGATTGCAGAGATTAAAAAAGCAAGCCCTAGCAGGGGAGTCATTAGAGAAGATTTTGATCCAATTCAAATAGCCCTTGCTTATGAAAAAGGAGGTGCTACATGTGTATCTGTATTAACGGATAAAACTTTTTTTCAAGGAAGTTTTGATGTTCTTAATGATGTTCGACAAAGAATTGAATTGCCTTTACTTTGCAAGGATTTTATTCTTCACCCTTATCAAATCTACCAAGCTAGAGCTGCAGGTGCTGATGCCATTTTACTAATAGCAGCAATATTGTCTGACCAAGATTTAGCCTATTTAAAAAAGATAGCGTTTAACCTTTCGTTATCTGTTTTGGTTGAGGTCCATAACGTTGAAGAAATGCAAAGGATCCTTTCTATTGGTGGGTTCCCTTTGATAGGTATCAATAATAGAGATCTTAAAACTTTTGAAACTGATATAGCTACTACTGAGAAGTTATCTAAAGCATGCGCCAGTACTTTAAAAGAACAGAACGTTTTGGTAGTAAGTGAGTCTGGGCTTTTTACTCGCCAGGATTTAGACAAGGTTTCTTCTTTTGGTGCTCAAGTCGTTTTAGTTGGCGAGTCGTTAATGAGGCAAAATGATGTTTTAAAAGCTTTGAAGACAATTATGGGATAGAACAACTTGAAAAACTTTTCATTAATTACCTTTTTTCTTTATAAGAACAATATGCATATTGGCTGGTTATTGAGCAGACTTAAAGAAGTGCTTGAATGAAATGCTTTTTAGTATCTTAACTGGTTTTGCTGCTGGAGCTTTGCACGTTGTTAGTGGCGCTGATCATTTGGTTGCAATGGCACCAACAGCCTTTCGGCAACCAAGATTGGCTTTAAAGAGTGGATTCGCATGGGGATTAGGCCATTCTGCTGGTGTCCTTCTTTTATCTATCGCTGCGATTCTAGTTAAAGATTTTGTGCAAATTGAAAAGATGTCTAATTTTGCGGAGCTATGTGTAGGGGTCTTTCTCTTGATTGTTGGTACGCTGACCATTAAAACGTCTTTCGGGTTACGTATACATACTCATACTCACATTCATGGTAATGGAGCAAAACACCAACATTTTCATTTGCATTTAAGAGGAAGGAAAAAACATACTAGTCACTCTCATGCTTCAACAAGCTTGGGTTTGCTTCATGGAATTGCTGGAGCTAGTCATTTGTTGGCAGTTATACCTGCGTTGGCTTTGCCTACTTTTGGTGCTTTCTTATATTTGCTTTTTTACCTTTTAGGCTCTGTCTTTGCTATGGGAGCAGTTATTTCTGCAATGTCTTTAGCAACATTGCGAGTAGGACAAAAAGCTATTCCACTTGTTTTTGCCTTTACAGGGGTACTCTCAGTTCTTACAGGCCTTTTTTGGATTCAGAAAACATCTGATTATATTTTCTAACTTAGGTTTATAGCGGAATTATGGTTTCCACAATTCCTTGAAGTTGATTTATATGAATTTGTCCAAACTGACGACTATCAATACTTCTTGACTCATTATCCCCAAGAATTTCTATTGTTTCAGAATAAATTTTTGAAATCCGTTTAACAATTAAGGTTTTCTTTTTTAAAGGATGTGTCACTACTACCAAGAGTCCTTCTGAAAGTTCATTCTCAAAATTCTTAAAAGGCTTAAAAATTATTAGATCACCTTCTTTTAATGTCGGATACATCGAATCCCCTGAAACACGGCAGTGCTTCAGGGAACCAATTAATAAGGAAACAAGAAAGCTGAGAATGCTCTTGAGAGAAAGATTATTTCTTAACTGGCTGTGGTCCAAGAATCTGAACGACCTTTAGATGTCCAGAACATGTTATGGATTTTTTCTACAGCAGCCATTAACTCCTCCGCTTTGCCTTGATCAATATTGACCTTGCAAGCGCTGCAAAGCTTTGCAGCTTTCCAGAAAGTGTCATGTAGATCAGGGAAAGCGGCCAAATGCTCTGGCTTGAAATAATCTGTCCACAGAATTAAGAGTTCTTCTTTTGTTTCTTGTGCTTGTTCTTCTTTTACAGCAACAAATCTTGAGAAAGTATTGTTATAAGTAGCCCAGGCGATTGCATCACTTCTTTCCGGAGGAGCTAAGGCAATTAGCTTTTTAGTCATAGAAAGTACTGCTTCAGCTGCAATACGAGCTGATGCAGGATCATATACACCACAAGGCCCATCACAATGAGCAAGAGCTTTCTTTGCAGGAAGCCTTTTTAAAATTGATGAAATTGCCGAACGAAGCATTTGGCATTAATTAAAACCTACTAACACATTACTTGTATATGAGAATTAATGAGTGTTTTTTGTTTTTATGGTAGAAAAATTTCTACTGAACACTTAATAATTCAACTTCAAAAATCAAAGTTGCATTTGGAGGTATGACCCCACCTGCTCCTCTTTCTCCATAACCTAAGGATGGTGGAATAGTTAGTTCTCTCTTCCCGCCAACTTTCATACCTGCTACCCCTTCGTCCCATCCTTTGATCACTCTTCCGGCACCAAGAGGGAATGTGAAAGGTGCTCTCCCATAGCTACTGTCGAATTCTTTTCCGTTTTCTAGAGTTCCTTTGTAGTTAACTGAGACATTTTTGCCTTCTAGTGCTGTGTCTCCATTTCCTATTACAAGCTCAGTAATTCTAAGACCTGTTGATGTTGTCTCTGTCTTTAAGGAACCTCCAAGAGGACTTGAATCTGATGAAGAATCGTTTGCCATGGTAAAAAGATAAGGATTGGGGTCGTCTGGATCTAATTCCAGTGGATTATTGATAGTTGTTTGACTCTCTAGGGTTTGTATCCCAGAATCAACAGCTGCTGATACGTTGGTTTCTGCAGAAACAACTGTTGGGGAAATGACCTGACTGGCAACGGCCACAATTATGCAAGCCAGGAAAACTGAAAAACTAATGAAGATGTCTTTCACGGAAATTTATAATTCATATAAATTGATTCTTGCAGAAGAATTGGCTTTAAGCCTTTTTGTTTTTGGAAAGAGTAAAAATCAAATGGTTTTTCTTGATCCTATAAAAGATGAATATTAGTCGTAAAAAATATTTGGCATTCTTTTTCGGAACATCTGGAGGCCTCCTTGCTGGTGTTGGACTATCTCAAGGTGGTTTTTTGTTTACATTACTAGCATTAGCTTTTCTTTGGGCATCCAAAGGTTTTCCAACTGCAGGTTGTTTGTGGGGTGGGGGAGCTACCTTGTTAAGTCACCGTTGGCTTTTAGCTCTTCACCCTTTGACTTGGTTAGGTATTCCTGAGTGGCTAAGTCTTCCAATTGCAGTATTGATTTGGTTTTCTTGTGGCATCTTTGGGGCTTTGCTTGTTGGATGTTGGTGCTTTTTGGGGAATACATCTTTCTTTAATAAGACTGCTCAGCCTTCAATTCAGCAGCAACTTTTAGTTGCTTTTGCTTTGGCATTGATCTGGGCTTTGATAGAAGTATGTCTTACAAAAAGCCCAATGTTTTGGGTTGGACTAAGCGTAAGCTTTTTGCCTCAAGATAGATGGTTAGTTGGTTTGGCTAGGTGGATTGGAGCAGGCGGAGTCGTTACAGTTCAATTATTAATGGGTTGGTGGCTTTGGCAGCTGGGAGTTGCGAAGGTAAGAGGAGAGCTTTTTTTGCGTTTATTGGCTTGGGGTGTCTTCGCTTTATTGCTAATTCATTATTTGGGTTGGCAACTCATTTCTAATGATCAGTTTTCATCGACTAAGCGAATAGCTCTTTGGCAAACAAATATTCCGACAAGAGAGAAATTCACAACTTTGCAATTAAAGAGACTTCCTGAATCTATTCAAGAAGCATTAGAACAGGCCGAAAAACTGAATTCTGATTTTTTAGTTGCCCCTGAAGGAACAATGCAAGCAGGTCAGAGACTTGCCTCGCCTTCGCCTATTCCATTCCTCACAGGTGGATTTCGCTGGATTGATAGTAAGCAAAGAAGTGCTTTGCTTGTTTTCAGAGAGGGTGAAACAAAGTTTAAAGAAGCGATTGATAAATATCGCTTAGTGCCATTAGGGGAATGGCTACCAAGACTTCCTGGAATTGCACCTAAAGGCCTTTCTTTTGTAGGTGGTCTTGAGCCAGGGGAAGAATCAAGGTTTCTTAGTTGGAATGGACCACCTGTGGGAGTTGCTATTTGTTATGAACTCAGTGATGGGAATGCCTTAGCTAAAGCAACCATGAGAGGAGCTGAATGGATCCTCTCTATTGCCAATTTAGATCCCTACCCCTTATCTCTTCAAAAGCAATTTATTGCCTTGGCCCAATTGCGAAGTATTGAATTAGCTAGAGATGTAATTACTGTTGCAAATACTGGTCCAACTTCTTTAGTCCTGAGCTCAGGGGAAGTCGTATCATTAATCCCTCCTTTTAAGAAGGATGTTGCTTCTATAGATGTTCATTTATCTAATAAAATAAGTGGTTATGCTCGTTGGAAAGAATTCCCATTAATAACTAGTTTAATAATGACTCTTTTTGCAATTTCTCGTTTAAAAAAGACAATTGACAATTGACAATTGACCGTATAAGTAAAATTATTTTTTTTCTATTATTCCTCCTCCAAGAAGAACTTCACCTTCATAAAAAACTGCAGCTTGTCCTGGAGTTATAGAAAACTGATCCAATTGAAAAATTAAATTGCAACGATAAGGTCGTTTGCTCTCAATATCTTTTAATAATGGTTCTAAAGGAGTAAGAGTGGCTATTACAGGTTTGCTTCTATAACGTAACTGGACTTCTACTTTAATTTTCTTCTTAGGTGGCTCAATTGAGACCCAGTTAATTTCACCAACAATACAATCTATCCTGCTTGCTTCTGACCTAGGAGCTACTATTACGCGATTAGTAGAAGATTCGATTTCTATGACATGAAGAGGTTCTTCCCAGGCAATTCCTAGACCTTTTCTTTGGCCTATTGTGAAGTGCTCAATTCCATCATGGTGTCCTAAAATACGACCATTTTTAAGAATGATTTCACCTTTCTTAGATGGTAGATAATTGTCTAAGAATGCTTTCATTGAACCATGATGCTCAGCTAGGCATAAGTCCTGGCTTTCGGGCTTAGTTGCAGTTCTTAGATTTAAGCGACTTGCTTCTTTTCTTGTATCTGATTTTTTTAATTCTCCAAGAGGAAAAACCACTTTTCCTAGAACCTCTTGGGATAAGTCGTAAAGAAAATAGCTTTGGTCTTTTTCTTCATCTAGACCCCTCAGAAGTTGATGACGTTTGATTACTTGTTTTGAATTATTTTCTTTATTTATATCTTCTTGAAAATATCTTATTCGAGCATAATGACCTGTCGCAATGCGATCTAACCCTAGGTTTTTGTGGCTCCATTCGAGCATTGGTGAAAATTTTACAAAGCGATTGCATTTTGAACAGGGTAAAGGAGTAATACCTTCTTCATATCCACTAACTACAGACTCAATGATCTCTTTCTTAAAGTTTTCTCTGGCATCAATAATGTGATGTGATATTTGAAGTTGCTTACATATGCCTGCTGCATCAATAAGCCCATCTGTACAACATGAGCCTTTTCCAGCCATTAACCAAAGAGTTATCCCTTCAACTTTCCACCCTGCCTCTACAAGAAGAGCAGCAGTTAAAGAGCTATCTACTCCCCCAGAAAGGCCTACTGCTATCTGATGATCACCGCTGACTTCTTTTAACCTTCTCAAGACTTCTTGCCCTTCAGGCGTAGCTTTGGCTTTTTGTTTGATCGATAAACATGATGTTTTTTTTGGAGTAATAGTCATTGACCTATTAATTTCTTAATAGTGTGGATGTAAATGTTGAACAGTTTTGAGCTGGCCTGCTTCTGATGCTGATCATTTAATTGTCTCATCTTCACAGATGAGAGGATTAGAAGAAAAACTTTTTTCGTATGGAATGCCTGAAGAAGCATTGATGGAAAAGGTTGGTTTGAGGATTAAAGGTTGGTTCATGGAGAATCGAGAATTTCTCAATAAAGGGGTTCTTGTTTTAGTTGGACCTGGCCATAACGGTGGAGATGGTCTTGTCTTAGCAAGGGAGCTTCATTTAGCAGGTGTAGAAGTCTCTTTATGGTGCCCATTTGAAATTAAAAAGCCTTTGACTGCTAAACATCTTTCCTATTGTATTTCTATTGGGATAACTCAATTAAAAAGTGAACCTGATGCTTCAGATCAGGCACTTTGGATTGAGGCTCTTTTTGGCCTATCCCAAACCAGGTCAATACCGAAAGAGATTGGACTACTTTTGAAAACAAGAGAAGAACTCAAACCAGGCCATTTAATTAGCTTGGATGTACCTGCTGGAATATGCTCAGAAGATGGAAGAATATTTGAGACTGGTGCTGCAAAAGCAGCCTTTACGTTAACAGTAGGCTTAATAAAGGCAGGCCTGATACAGGACCGTGCATTGCATTATGTAGGAACTTTGGTCAGGCTTGATATCGGAATACCAAAAGCTTTTTTTGATTCATTACCTAATAAAACACCGTTGAAAATTTCTTCAAATGATATTGATTCTTTTAACTTTCCAGAAATTTGCCCTAATTCAAGTAAATATCAGAGAGGAAGATTATTTGTTGTTGCTGGTTGTAAGAAATATAAAGGTGCTTCTTTGCTTACCTTAAAAGGTGCAATTGCAAGTGGTGTGGGAAGTATTCAAACTGTCTTGCCCTTAGAGATCTCTAACTCGTTGTTTGGAATTGTTCCTGAAGTTATTTTTCATAATTATTCTTCTTCTCAATATGAAGAGATTTATCTTGCAAAATGTCTCGAGAAAATTAACTTTACTCGTATTGATTCTTTGTTGATAGGACCAGGGTTAGGCCTTGCAAATGAAAATTGGGATCACTTTGCCTTAGCTCTTGAAGAATTTGCTGGGCTATTAGTACTTGACGCTGATGGGTTAAATAGACTCTCTAGCTCCAATGAAGGGTGGAAATGGTTAAGGAAACGTAAAGGACTTACATGGATAACCCCTCACATAGATGAATTCTCTCGATTGTTCCCAGAATTAGATCCTTCTTGCCCTTTGAGAGCAGCAGCTTTAGCTGCGGAGGCAAGTGGGGTTGGAGTTTTAATTAAGGGAGCACATAGTGTTATTGCTTCTCCTTCTGGTTCTGTTTGGCAATTGGTGAACACCTCTAGTGTCGTAGCTAGAACCGGTTTGGGAGACTTGTTGGCAGGTTTTGTTGCAGGGATTGGAGCGATGGGAAGTTGTTCAGAAAGCAAACTCAATTATGATTTGTTCGCACTTGCAGTTTTAATCCATGCAGATGCTGCAAAGAAATGCGAAGAAGGTTCAAATGCGAGCTTGATTGCTAAAAAATTAGGAATGGTTATGAAGAAACTTCAACGCTAAAAAGTTTACTTTTATACATATTGACGTGTTTTTTGACGCTTTTTTGTAGAAATGTGTACGTTTCAAAGCAAGAATCTGTAGGGTTTTTGAAGCATTGGCATCTTTTACAAAATCTGTAGGAAAGTTACTACACGTTTTGGGATAAAGAAAAAATGGTTTCATCAGCACCCAAGGTAGCTGAGTCACAAAAAAGGCGTAGCACCGATCCTATTAGTTGGTATTTAGCAACTATAGGAAGAGTACCTTTGTTGACTCCTGCAGAAGAAATTGAATTAGGTAATCAAGTACAGATAATGATGAATTTGACTGAAGATGGAATGGTTGACGAAAAAACGAAAAAATTCACTTCTCATGAGCGTAGGTTGATCAGAATTGGTAGAAGAGCAAAAGAACGGATGATGAAAGCAAACCTCCGTCTTGTAGTCAGTGTTGCAAAGAAGTATCAAGGTAAGGGACTAGAACTTTTAGATTTGGTTCAGGAAGGTTCTCTTGGGTTAGAAAGGGCAGTAGAAAAGTTTGACCCAACTCGTGGCTATAAATTTTCTACCTATGCTTTCTGGTGGATTCGTCAGAGCATGACTAGAGCGATTGCTTGTCAATCGCGCACCATTCGATTACCAGTTCATTTAAGTGAAAGACTTGCA
>QCPN01000014.1:0-32275 GCA_003209775.1 Prochlorococcus sp. AG-436-O09
TCGCTAATTTGATACAAATCATTTTGCCTAACATCAACTTTTTGATCAGCAACTCTTATAGGAGAAAAATGGCTTGCTCCTTCAATAATCAAAGCCCTACTGAATTTATTTGACTTTGTCGAAAGCAGCAGGCCTAATTGTTCTGAAATGGCCGGAGTAATTAAATCAAATGTCCCTCCAGTAAGGAGAATTGGCACATTGATTTCCGCACTTAAAGAATCAGGCCATAATAATTTGCCAAAACTATTTATTCCTACTATTGCTGCTAAAGAAGGGATCTCCTTCTGCTCCTCTAAAGGAAGGTCAACAATCTGACATTGAAGAAGTCTAGAGAGATTAGTAATAGAAAGGTCATCCAACGCCTTATTACATCGATCAAGTAATCGATTCTGAGGTGTTGCGCCAGAAGCTAAAAATGAAATAAGTGAGCCCAATGAATGCCCCATCAAAACAACTTTCTCACCTTTAACGTCCAGAAGCTCTTTTTCCTTTAATTCCAAAACGGCACTTAAATCTGCCAACCTATAAGGAAAAACTTCTGCACCACCTGGGACTGGGTTTCGACCTTCCACAAAGGAAGACATTGCCTCAGAATTACTACCTTGGTGATCTATCAAAACCACTTCCCATCCTTGATGACTAAGACTTCTTGCAAGCCATCGGAAATGGTTTTGATCTCCACCTAAACCAGGCATGAAAACAATCCAATTTTCCCTAGAAGAAGATCTTGCCAAAGGTCGCCATATCTCAATTTCCAATTCTTTAGGGCGATGCCCAACTGGCACCCTAACAATTTCATTTAATGATTCTTTTAATTCATTTTGAACAGATTCTTTAGATTCTAAGAGGCTATTATTTGATGAAAAAGCATTTAAATCTTTCAAGAACTTTTGCTGAAGGCTTAACTCATTTTTCCAACTAGAAATAACTTTTAACCATCCATCTAGGTCAAAATATATTACCTCAGCAGGCAAAGATTTTAAAAGATCTAATAAAGATACTTGCTCCTGGTCCTCAAGAAGGCTTTCTAAAGTATTAAAAAGCTTTACTCCTGTCTTATCATTATCAATTACAATAAGATCACTTATTTCATCTAATAATTTTCTGCCGGCCCAGCTTCTTAAAAGCTGCTGTGTCATACTCTCATCTTTTACAAAAGGGGCCTCAAGAAAATTGGACAATGCTCCTCTAGTCTTAAAGCCCAACATATTTAGCCAATATCCCAATTCCGAACTAGTTTTTAATTCCTCATCATTATTTTCTGCATTTAAATCTCTATTCCAAATGTTCAATTCATCTATAGGTATAGGGATAACCATATCCTCAAAATGAAACTCAACCCTTTCTGCGCCATGAAATTGAGGCAACACTAAAGTGCTTGCTCCAAAAGTGGCAAGAAAATAACAAGCAATTATTCTTCGTATTGATCGTCTTGAAGACAACGAAAAATCTGTATCAGTGGTGGAACCAGTTTCCCTCAAAATTGCGCAGAATTACACTTTGTAGAGTTTTAGCATCAATAGGTGCTGGTGGAGTCCTTTACCTAACTCCACTTGTATTCAATAATCTTTCATTCAGCGCAACGGAAATAGGCTTGGGTTTTTGCATAGCAGCTCTAGCTGGAACAATTACAAGGCTCACTACAGGTATCTGGATTGACAAAGGCATAGGTTTTGAAGTCGCTTTAAAGATTGGTGCAATTTTTGCAATAATTGCTGATTTATTACTCCTAACTGCATATACAAACATCAGTTATCTTGCTGGTGAATTATTTCTCGGAGCAGCTGCAGGGATTTACTGGCCTTCAGTAGAAATTGCCATACCAATTTCTTGTGAAGAGGGTCATTCCAACTCAAGCAAAGGCTTTGCTCTTGCTCGCACTGCTGATGCTCTTGGCGTAACAATAGGTGTAATTATTGGATCAATATCAGCAAGCTTGGGAAATATTCGATCAATTTACATAATTGAAATTCTGTGCATGTGTGCTCTAATAAGCTTGTTAAATAAAACGGATTCGCCTGGGAAGTCACTTCAAAAATTAGAACTTTCGGGACAGACAACAAAAGGAGGCTTAAGTTATAGGTTCAGCGAGATAATAGACTTACTTAAGTTACTTTTACCCATTCTTATAATAAGTCTATTGGGTACAGGCATTCTGTCTCTAATGCAAATAGGGATACAACTTGACTTAGTTAAAGGAGGAATCGTTAGGCCTGAAGTAAGTAGTAGCTTTATTGGTTTAATAGTTGCTTATAAACTTATATTATTATTATTTATACAGTGGCCTATAGGAAAATGGCTCTCACAGAAAAAGGTGATAGTAGGTCTTACTCTTAGCAATATTAATTTCCTAGTTGGATGCTTAATTCTATCTATATCTAGTTTTTATTCTTCAGGAATATTTTTAATTTTATTAGGATTAATACCAATATCGATAGGGATTGCAATGTTTTTACCTACAGCGACAGAGGCTATAGTCAGAATAGCACCAAAGGCACAAAGGGGTTTAGCCATGGCTATCTACTCTCAATGTTTTGGGATAAGTTTCCTAGTATTTCCTTTAATAGCAGGGACTATAATAGACAATCAGGGTAATGCAATGATGTTATGGTTCATCATGGCATTTTGCTGCTTGTTAGTAAATCCTCTAATAAAACAAATTAAGCCCATTAGTTGATATTGTTTAACATCTAACGAAAGTAGGGTGCTTATATTAATTTTTTGACGTTCTATTTTATTTCATTTATTTCAAGAAGCCTACGTTCTCTAAGAAACAAAAATAATGGAGCAGAGAAAGCAATAGCTATAGAAAATGTTGCTAAAATAATTATCCAAAAATGTCTCATACTCAAGCGTCTTGATTCAATAAACATCCAAATAAATATGGCACTTGCAACAAAAAGCAAGTCAAAAGAAAGCGACTGTGAAGCAGGATTATTAGTTGCAAGCTCAAAAAACTTAATAACATCAAATCCTGGCCCATAATCTTTTACAAATTTAATGTTGGCAACAGTAGTAAAAGCTGCTCCTGCTATGCCAATCATTAAATAAAAATAGGAAAGGAAGAATTTCTTTAAGTTCATTTACTAGTTAAGAAAAAATGTTGGTGCTTAAAATCAATAAAAAGTACCTAATTTATTTTAGCCTAGATAGAATGATTAATGGATCTCTTTCTATTCTAAACTTAGCTAAAAACTATAAACTTAAGTAATATATTTAGTATAGTTATAAACTCTATTAAAAAATAAATGATTTCAACAGGTGAATTAACACTTGCTGTAGTTGGCCACGTTGAATGGGTTACTTTTGTTTTGGTCGACAAGATGCCTATGCAAGGTGTTATTAGTCACGGAAAGAGAATTAAAGAGCATGCTGCTGGTGGAGGAGCAGTTGCAGCTGTGCAAATGTCAAAGCTAACAAAGAACAAAGTCCACTTCTTTACTTCACTAGGCAAGGACGAAATAGGGGAAAAATGTGCCCAAGAGCTAAGATCTTTCGGTATTGAAATGCATATTGCATGGAGAGACACACCAACCAGAAGAGGCATTAGCTTTGTAGGTAAGAATGGAGACAGAGCAATAACAGTAATAGGTGAAAGACTTGAACCCTATATAAAAGACTCTTTAAAGTGGGATCTACTCAAAAATATAGATGGAGTTTTTATTACAGCAGGAGATGCAAAAACAATTCAATATTGCAGAAAAGCAAAGGTTGTCTGCGCTACACCTAGAGTCAAAATAATGTCATTAAATCAGGCTCATATTCAACTGGATGCTCTGATCGGAAGTAATTTAGATGCTTATGAAAAAAAAAATCTAAAAGCCCTTACTGCAAAGCCAAGGTTTACGATAATGACAGAAGGATCAAGAGGCGGGGTCATAGAACCAGGTGGAAGGTATAAGGCAATTGTTTTAACTAAAAAAGAGATTGATAGCTATGGTTGCGGAGATAGTTTTGCAGCAGGTGTCACTACAGGTCTTGCGGCGAATTGGGATATTACAAAAGCTATTAATTTAGGGGCAAACTGTGGGGCTGAGTGCGCTACACGATTTGGACCTTATAATAAGAAGAAAATATAATTTTTCTCAAAGCTTTATTCCTTATATTAAAAAGACATCAAACACATGCACTCTTTGAAATTAGAAACTCAAAAGGAAAAAAAAGATTTTACTTCCATTTCAATATTCACAACTATAGCAGTAGTTATTATATTTATTGAATCGATAATTATCCTCATAAATGGTCTTAGGAAGGGTCTTTTAAAGAAAGAGGTTTTGTCTACACAAAGCAAGTTGGGTTTTGACATAGATATAATAATGAAATCATAATTCATAATATAGTTGTATCCTTATTCATGTTGATATTAATTTTAAACATCACAATTTCAATTCTATTTATCTATTTAATATATAAAGTTTTTAAAAAGAATACTTCATCAAAATCGATGCATAGATTCCGAAAAAAACTAACAAGTCGTGCTCATAATAATCAAAGAATATTTGAGCGCTATGCTGAATATCTAACCAGCAACCCATATCAGAATATAAATCTAACAGAGTGGGAAAAAGAAGTAGACATTTTAGAAAAGGCAAATATTCATAAAGCGAGGTTAAATAAATTTGGGAAATCTAGATTGAACGGGCAGTTATTTTACTTAGATAAAAAAGGAAATATTTATACCATTACAGAAGAAGGTTATCAAAATTTTGTATAATATCACGCAAGAGATATAAATGGCAGCTTAAATATATACAATTTATACTATTTTGTTTTTTTTTAAAATGGTGTAAAAAAAAACTAAGCAATCTATTCTGCATTGTCGTATTCATTAAAATCCCTGTTAGCCCAATGATTAGTATTGGTATTAATTATATTGTCTTGAAGAGGCATAGCTTTTTTCAGGTGATTAATTTTCGAGACTTCTATTTGTTTTAAAAGCTTTTCTTTTGTAAGTAATTCTTTCTTATCATATTCAGCCTCTCTTAATTTAGCCCGATAATTTTTAGCCAACTTTTCTATTGAAAAACTCTCGAGATTTGATCGTTTTGGCCAAAAATTAGACATATAAAATGTTTAACAATATACCTAGCAAAGCACAAAATTTAAATTAGGCAATTTTTGTATTCTATTTATAAAAATAGATGATTACTCATCAATTCTAATGACAATCAATTAGATCAATACTAGGAAGCAGTAAGATCTATAGTATCAAAATAATATGTATAAGATAATACACATTGTTTTTGATTAAGAAACTCGAATAACTTAGAAACTTTAAACTCTTGATGAGGCAAGAAGCTCTGCTTCACAACGAATTAAATCAATGCAGTTTGGATGGTCATGGATATATTTGTTAAATTCCATAGCAAGCATTCTTGCTTCAAAGGAATCACTTGCATAAAAGCAATTTTCAAGTCTGCCATTATCGAATGATCGATAGCGGACTGTATAAGGTTTCAAATTATTCATTGACTCCTTAAAATTAGGAGGTCAATTTAACTATCACTCTTCTAGAAGTATAATTACCACTAATGTCTTCCAATGAATATATTAAAAGGGGAAGTCACTCTCAACAAACTAAAGGCAAAGTTTAATCTCCAGGCATTGCAGGCTTATAACCTACTCCCCTATCAGAACATTCAAGACTCACTCTCGTCTCAATTCCTGTAACAGGGTTAACTCCACCAGCTATTTCACAAAGATTTTTCTGGTCATCACTATCTAATACTGCATAACTAAAATCTGCTCCTTCTATCTGAGCACCAGCAAAACTACTCCCTGAAGCGATCATATTTACTAAGACAGCGTTCCTTAAATCAGTTTTCTGAAAATTCACCCTGTCGGAAAGTGTATCCGTCAAATCAATCCCGTTAAGATTCGACCCTTTCAAATCAGCTAGAGTTACAACCGTTCCATGTAAGTCCACGTCGCTTAAATTAGAGTCTCTTGCTGTAGCCCCTGCAATTGAAGACTTAGACAAATCTTGTCCGTGTAGGTCAATACCTGTTATCTGTGAACGTACATAGTTAGGGACTTCGTCTCCAACATTTAATACGGCATTAGCAACCTTACAAGGAAGAATTGTAAGAAGTAAGGCTAAAGAAAATCCTAGAAGACTTCTAAGGAATAAATATGGTGACATTGGTTTAAGTCACGATTAGCATGTTTTCTAATTATCCCGCTTAATGGAAAAAGTAAACCCATAAAAGATATATCCAGTTACCATTTATGCAAAAACCTTATTAAGAGGTTTAAGAAAGATATCATAGAGGTCTACCAGAAAGATATTGATGGACAGCAGTATTTGTCCAATAGACTCCTACGCATGACATGATAATTAAGTTAAGAAAGACAAATGCACTACCTATAAAAACAGACTGCTGATTAGATCTAGACGTTGAGCTGAAAGACTCAGGTTCTAATGAAGATTCAATCTGCTTAATCATGTAAAACAAATTATTCCCAAGAATATAACCAGATTTTTTCTTTGTTGCGAAAGATAAGCTAAGAACATCCTGCAGAGAATTGAATTTAAAGGTTTCCTTAATTATCCTGATCCTTGTTCTCAGAATAAATTGGGTGCTTTTCTTTTTATTTTTTTATCACAAGTTAAACTTAGTATGGGATTATAAAAATGGGAAACCAGCCTAAAGTCTTTAAAGAGATAAGGTAAATGTTCGTTTCTAAACCATTTACTTGTTGATTATCAAACAAGGAAAATCTGGTTATATGGAAACTTTTTAGTATCTAAAAAAAAAAAGAACAATTCATTAATGATATCTATTTTACTAGTATTTAGTTCTGATTAGTGAATATTTTTCAAGCGGGATCCATTTAAAATCTAGTTGAAGCATCAGCATTTTCATACTCTTAAAATTCTTATATTGCAAGCTAGTAAGATAGGACTAATATTTTTACATGAGTAAAAACTAATGCTAACAAGTAATGTCAACAAGTAAAAGAGAAGAGATCAGCTCTCACCTCCGTTATATCCGCCAAGAACTAAGAGACTTGGATCAAATGCTTACAGAAGATGGATTACTTCCTGAAAAAACCGAGCTAAAAGAGGTTTACAACTCCTTAGATGCTCTTCATCAACTACTAACAGGGAAAGCCAAGAAAAAACCAAAGCCTGAATTTGATGATTAATTGGGCTTGGATGATAAAAAGTTATTATATCTAGCCCAACGTCAAATTAACAATTAACAACCCATTTCACCCTTCAATTGTTTAGCCCATTGAGAAATACGTGAATCAGTCATATCAGACTCACTATCTTCATCTAAAGGAAGTCCACAAAAAGAGGAGCCTACTACGCTCTTGGATTCATCGAAGGTGTAGTCCGATGTAGATACATAGCCAACCATAGTGGCACCAGCCTGCTGAAAGTATCTATGCAGTTCTTCCATTGCGTCACAGTAATTCTCTGTGTAAGTAGACGAATCACCTAAGCCAAAGATAGCAACTTTCTTTCCAGACAAACTAAGTTCACCTATCTCTTCAAGAATAGTATCCCATGCTGTTCCTGATCTCTCTGAATCAGCGCCTGTGTTCCATGTTGGAATACCACAAATAATTCCATCGTGGTTAGAGAATTCAGCTAAATCATCAACATCAGAAATGTCTTTTGGATCTTCAGCAGTTTCAAGTAATCCATGAATCCTTTCGGCAATGTCTTCCGTTTTTCCTGTAGTCGTTGCGAAATAAATCCCTACTGTCATTTTAGTTAGTAAATCATTAATGTCCTAGGTCATTCCGTGAAAAGAAGAAGTAATTAAATCACCTTCTGAAGTTCAATCTTATACTTTCTAGCGTTACTAATCATCATGCTGGAGAAACGAATTGCCCGAAGGCACTATGCAAGCCATAAGTGACCATTATGAAAGACATTACCCCAAGACTTAAAATCATAGAGGTGTATAGCCTATTGACACTATAATCAGCCTCTAAAGGAGTAAAATCAGCAATTACAAATGACTTATTTGAATACTTGCCCCTATCAAACAAACCGGAAGCCTTTAGCTTGAATTCATTTTTATATGAAACTGTTTTAGGAAAAGAATCTTCCTTGAAAAACCTAGGGAACATGTAGGTATGCCATAGAGCAATAACCGATACCCAGATAATCACGCTTAAACCAGCAATGCCGAAGAGGAAATACCTAAACAATTCCATTTAAAAAATATAAAAAAAAATAAGTTAGTTATTTCTATAAAGATGATCTTTCAGCAGAATGCTTCTGAGCCACTAGAAATCTTCCTCTTATATACATAAAAACGCAAAGCGTTCCTATGATTACTGGTGGATGAGCTGAAATCAAGTTGCTCACGGTCAAAATCTCTTCTGAAGACATAAGAAGTTATTCCAGTAATAACAAATAGACTAATTCTGCAACCTCAAATTAAATGTAATAAAGACTATCAACCAAGGCATATTATTTTACTTATAGGAAGATCATTTTTTATTAGGAATATCCTTTATAACTAATAATTATGTTTAAGGTTTTAATGATTTCTAAATAAAAAAGCCTCGTCGAAGACGAGACTTTTTTATTGATTCTTACCGATTTTTATTTAATCAAAAAATCAATTAAGCATCTATTCTAAAAGTAGACTGCTTCTCATTACCAATCGATTCAGTTATGCTCTTGAAATTAAACCCTAGGGCTCTTAAAGCATGCCAGAAGTGACCTTGTAAGAAGAAAAATCCAAGATAATAGTGGACATTTGTTAAAGCAGCTCTAGTTGAATGCCCCCAGAAAGCGGTTGCATCTGAAAGGTCGCCAGTATCAACCCAAAATGGAGAAACAACAAACTTAAATTGCAAGGGTTCGCCATACCAAGCTTCAGGATAAACAGTTGTATTTGAAGCACACCAGAATGCTGCAACTATTGCCATCCAACCGATACCAGCTAATGACCAAGAAAGAACTGCTTCAGCTGAAAGCAACTCAGCTCCTTTGAATTTGCTCCATTCTCCAAGTCTCTTATCTTCCCAAGGAGTAGATCCTGCAATAATGTGAAATGCTCCACCAGTAATTTCTGCAAAGGCTAAGAAAGCGTGTCCACCCATAACATCCTCAAGGCTGTCAATAGTGATGAAATCAAATTGCCTTTGCCAGATCATAGAAAGGTCAAGATTGTAGTTGACCTGACGAACTGCACCTAAAGCTGGATCATAAATCCCATGAATCCTGGCCCATTCTACGAACCAGGCACAGGCAACCCCCATAAAGATCAAATGATGACCAAGTATAAAAGTTTGGTTATCTGGGTTATTCCACTCAAGCTTGAATTTCTGGGCTTGCAAAACTTCACTATCTTCAACCTTCTCGTCGAAGAGAACTCCATGAAGAAGACCTCCTCCTCCATAAACCATAGAAAAGATAAGGTGGAAAATTGCAATAGTTGCTACACCAGCACCTGTCCATACTCCAGCTTCATCAAAACCAATCCCAATAGAAGCAAGGTGTGCTAAGAACAAAGAGCTTTGATGGCCCATAGGTATCTCTGGGTTATACCTAGCTAATTCCCAAAGAGTGCTACCACCAGCCGCGAAACAGATTAGGCCTGTATGGCCTATATGAGAGGCAATAAATCGGCCAGAACGGTTGGTAACCACAGAATTAGCCGCCCACCATCCATAGGTAACGTCTGGATTTCCATAGGTCTGCATAATTTTTTAAGCAATACAGGCAAATATCAATGCAGATTACACTGTGCTCTATAGATATGTGCAGAATAGTTAAAGGTCTTTATTTACTTAGTAAGAAATTTTTCATAATCTGCACAAAAAAACTACTGCAAAGGGCTATTTCACCAGAAAATTCACCGACAGCAGAATTAAACAAAACAACGAAAACAACTGCAGTGCAAGGTTTTAATTAGCTAAAAAGAGAAAATTTTCTGGAGTAAGGTAAATAAGTACTAAATAAAGCTGGATTAAAAAAAAAACATTAAGAAGTCAAATGGAGCTGACATAAGCCTTAGAAAATGAAATTTAAATCAAATCTATTGAGGGCAACTGAACCTATTAAAGATTTGGATAGTTAAGGTGGCATTCCCCTTCAAACTAATTGTTCAATTCCAAATGGATCAGGCACTAAGGAAGCGAACAGGATTTTTCCTTGATTTTGTAAATTAATAGTCATGTCAAAAAAACATATGATTGATAAAATTCCTTAGATCTAAGCTATATACTCAATAAACCTTTCTTTGACTTGATGATTGATTTCTCGCATTTGCTGGATTTCGCAACGCAACTACCACACCCCTCAGATTTAGGTTTAGTAAAACCCTCAGGTGGCTTTCAACTACTACCAACAATCTTTGGATTTATTGCAATAATCCAAGTCTCTCAATTCCATTGGTATGCAAGAGACTGTAACGATCCTGAAAAGTTTGAAGGAACGGAAAGACAAAAATTATCAGGTAGATCCTGAAATAAATTTCAACCCTAGCTTGAATATTTAGATCTTTCAAACAAAAAAGCAGAGCTAAAAGCTCTGCTTTTTTGTTTGTCAGCATTAATTATAAAAAAAAGACCTCTAAAAAATAGAGGTCTTTTTCTCCAAATAAAAGTATCAATTAAACCTTAAGAGGAAAGAAGAATAGTGATTTAAAGAGTCCTAGGCGCTCCAAATGGACCACTCTTGTTAAGCAATCTCTTAAAGTCAAATCCCATAGCTCGCAATGCGTGCCATAGATGACCTTGGATAAAGAAAAATCCAAGATAGTAATGAACATTTACCAAAGCAGCTCTGGTTGTATGTCCTAAGAAAGCAGTTCCACCAGGCACAGTATCTATCCAGTAAGGAGAAATACCAAACTTAATTTGAAGAACTTCTCCATACCAAGCCTCTGGATAAACAGTTGTATTTGTTGAAGCCCAGAAAGCAGCAACACATGCCATCCAGCCAATCCCAGCTAATGACCAAGAAAGGATTGCCTCAGCAGAAAGCAATTCAGCACCCTTGAACTTGGTATAAGTTCCAATTTGCTTAGTTGCAATATGGAATGCACCACCTCCAATCTGGAAGAAAGCTAGGAAAGCGTGACCACCCATGACATCTTCAAGGCTGTCGATAGCTAAGAAGTCAAATTGATGATTCCAAATCTGAGTAAGATCAAGGTTGTAATTAACCTGACGCACTGCCTCAATTGCGGGATCGTAAATTCCATGAATTCTGGCCCATTCAACGAACCAAATATTGGCAACACCAAAGAAGATTAAATGGTGTCCCAAGATAAATGTTTGGTTATCTGGGTTGTCCCATTCAAGTTTGAACTTTTGAGCCTGGAGAACTTCAGAATCTTGCATATCTCCTGCAAACAACACGGAATGCATAAGACCTCCCGCGCCATAAACCATTGAGAGAATTAAGTGAAGTATCGCGATATTGGCAACACCAACACCAGTCCAAACTCCAGATGCATCAAAGCCAATACCGACAGATGCTAAATGTGCAAGAAAAAGAGAACTTTGATGACCCATTGGTAAGGAAGGGTCAAAGCCTGCTAGTTCTACAAGAGTGGCCGCACCACACCCAAAGGCAATTAGTCCTGTATGAGCAGCATGAGCTGCAATGAATTTACCTGAGCGGTTGGTGACTCCAGAATTACCAGCCCACCACCCGTAGGTGACATCTGGGTTTCCGTAGGTCTGCATAATTTCTTTTTGAGCGAAAAGGCGCTATTCCCCATGAACACTACATGGAGGTCAATTAATTTGGTTGGAATAGTTAAAGGTCTTAATTTTGTTTGTCAATGTAAGTAGACTTTTACTAGAGGTTTGAAAGCTGATGTAAAGTCTGCATACGCGGGCTTGGCTCAGTGGCCACCTGGGTTATCTATAAACAAATCTTCAAATCCTTCCAATTCAATGATTGATCCAACTCATTTACTTGATTTCGCCACTCAACTACCACACCCAACTGACATTGGAATAATAAAGCCTTCAGGTGGTTTTAATTTCACGGCAGCTTTATGCGGTTTAGGTGCATTTTTTGGCGCTTCTCAATTCTTTTACTACTCAGATGACTCAAAAAGGATTGACCCTTGGGCCAAAAGAGATTAAAGGATCATTGCTTTAATTAATCTCAAAACTCCCATTTCTACTTTCCACATACTTCCTCAAATTTCTATTACGTTAATTTTTTAGAATTTGATACAAGGTTTAAGGAAAGTTATGAATATATAAAGTATACAGAAAAACTACACCCGAAAAACAATGCCTGATTTAACTCATTTACTTGATTTTGCTACACAGCTTCCACACCCATCTGATATTGGCCTAATCAAACCATCTGGTGGACTTAACTTAGGAGCAGCCCTAGCAGGATTAGGTGCATTCTTTGGTGCATCTCAATTCTTCTACTATGCAAACCTAAAAGACTAGAACCTACAAATTTTTCTTTTACTTTAAAAGAAAAATTCTCGGAATTGCAATAAAAAAAAGCCTCGCAACTAAGCGAGGCTTTTTTTATTGCAATTTTCCTTAAGAGTTAGGAAGCTGTTGGCTCAGTCAAACCCCCAATGGCTTTTGCTATACGTCTAAAGTCAAAGCCTAGTGCACGCAATGCATGCCATAAATGACCTTGAAGACAGAAGAATGCAAAATAATACTGAACATTTACCAAGGCTGCACGAGTTGTATGACCTAAGAAATACTTACAATCTGATGTATCAGCAGTATCTGCCCAATAAGGCGAAATGCCAAACTTAAATTGCAATGGCTCCCCATACCACTCTGAAGGGTAAACAGTAGTATTATTTGCTGCCCAGAAGGCTGCAACTACTCCCATTAGGAATAAACCTGCTAAAGACCAAGAAAGAATAGCTTCTGCTGAAAGAAGTCCACCTCCTTTAAATTTGGTGTATTCACCAACTTGTCTTGTTGCAATGTGGAACGCACCACCAGTTATCTGTAAGAAAGCTAAGAAGGCATGGCCACTCATAACATCTTCAAGACTATCAATGGAAATGAAATCAAATTGATGACCCCAAACCATTCCAAAATCACCATATCCAGGAAACACCGTTCTTACAGCCCCTAAAGCAGGGTCGTAAATGCCATGTACTCTGGCCCACTCAACGAACCAGATATTAGCTACTCCCAAGAAGATTAGATGATGACCAAGGATAAAGGTCATGTTGTCTGGGTTATCCCATTCCAACTTGAACTTATCTACTCTGCCAATTGGTCCACCCTGAAGATCTGGATCAAAAAACAAAGAGTGAGCAAGGCCTGCTCCTCCATAAACCATGGAGAAGATCAAGTGAAAAATTGCAATTGTTGCAACTCCTGCTCCAGTCCAAATACCAGCCTCATCAAAACCTATGCCGAGAGAGGCTAAATGAGAAAGGTAAATAGAGCTTTGATGCCCCATTGGGACTGAAGGATCAAAACGAGAAAGTTCCCATAGACAACTTGCGCCAGTTGCGAAGCAAATAATTCCTGTATGCCCAACATGAGAACCGATAAAGCGGCCTGCTCTGTTGGTCACTACAGAATTACCAACCCACCACCCATAGGTGACATCTGGGTTTCCGTAGGTCTGCATAATTTTAAAAAATGAGGACTAAAAACCTGATACAAGGATACAAGCCTCACCTTAATATCTACGGAATAGTTAAAGGTCTTTATTTAAATAAAAAGGTTGGCTCATTTCAAACCAGTTTGAATTATGGGTCGTTTTTAGGAATAATTGGCTGTATATCAGTTAATTCTTGAAGAAATTTGTATACATCAAGTCTGCTGCAATTTGTTATTTTAATAATCTCCTGACAGAACTCTTCAATAGCCCGAGAATCATTTGGCTTAAATGACATACCTAATAAAATCAAGAGCTCGAATTTATATTATATAACTATTCCATTTGAATAAACAAATACGAAATCTCTAGCAAACAATACGAAAAGTCTCTACAAAAGTAAAAAGGCCAAACAAACAAAATAGAAATCTTGCTCACGAAAGCCCCACCCCTCCTCTTTACAGAGCTTTACACTTCATGTAATATTGCTTTACAAAATTTTGGACTATCTTGACCCCTGAAGCTGAGAAATTTAATGGCTGGGCAGCAATGATTGGACTTATTGCTGCTTTTGGCGCATACGCCACTACAGGCCAAATCATCCCTGGAATCTTTTAGTAATTAAGACATGACTTCAACAAATGAGGCTCAAGTCACTACTGAGTCAGGTAATCGCCAAAACATTTTCCCAATAGAAGCTCAACCTCGTCTAATTGAAAACTATTCTGGATATGTAGAAGACGCTGAAATAACCAATGGCCGATGGGCAATGATTGGATTCATTGCTTTATTAGGTGCTTATATAACTACAGGCCAAATCATCCCTGGAATCTTTTAGATATAGCAATTATTGCAAAAATATCAATGGAATATCTAACTAGGAAAAGTTAGATAAGAGAAGGCTTTACAAACAAGATACCTATAAGCATATTTAAGAAATAATAGGGATTCTCATCTTATAAAAAGCGGCAAAGCCTTATCAATGATTTTCCAATGCTAAATACAGAGTTTTATTAGCTTTAGTTATTATAACTATTGCCTGCATTAGTTTAAGTAAATTACTTTTAGGGACAATTAATTTGCAATTACAAACAAAGAATCAGATTATCGCCTCATCCTCTGGATGGGTAGCAGCATTACTAAACTTTCTTCCAGGTTTAGGGACAGGTTATCTCTATCAAAGGAGATGGAAACCCTATTGGATTACGACCATAACCTCTGCTGCTTGGGTTTACCTAGATTTAAGTAGGCAGTATTCAATTGACACATCCGATCCTGCATCCTTGCAAACGGATAACACAGGCTTAATAGGTATACTCGTGATCTCATCGGTATCTGCTTATGAGGCCGCTATAAAAGTAAAAAAAGAACGAGAACTGGCACTTACGAATCAAAACGAGGATTGAAATAAGGGCTTTTGAGAGGCAATACTCCTAAATTATTACGAACAAAAACCTGATTTATTTTCCAGAATTAAAGCCAACTTAAAAAAAAAAAATCAAAACAATCCAAAGATATTTGTTCCCATGACACTCTCTCTAGGCTAAAGGCCTTTAATTGCAATGCATTTCAGCCTTAAAAAGACAATAACAAGTATTAAATGAATTCTAAAAAAAAATAGGCGAGGAAAGATTTTGTAATCATTGAGAACTCTTTTAATAATTTTTGCCTGTTATCGTCTAATATCTGTTGAATTTTTAAAGGCTGGTCTTATCGAATACCAAGAATTATCTATAGCTTTTTCACTAGCAGTTATTTTTATTGCTTTTATAGTCCTTCAAGACAGTGGTGACGACGATGATCAGGGTGGTGGATTAATGCAGCCTGTGTACCAAGGCTACAGAAATCATTGAAGGGACTCTCTAGAACAACCAATCCTATAGAAATATTAACGATCTAAGTTTGAAAAGCATTCAGCCCATATCAGCAAAGAGTTAGAATGTAAAGAGAATCTAAAGACTCATGCAATTCCTTTCATGTCCTCCTAATAAAGGCATGGAGATAATTGATGATTATCTTTCAAAGCGAATACAAGTGCTTAAGGGAAAGGATCGCGATGCAATCGTTCTTGAGTTTAAGGAATGGATACTAGAAGATAATTCAGATGGAGACGAGATATGGACAATCCCAGATTTAACTGACGAAGGGTTGCTGGACTTCTTCATGAGAGCTATTTCAAGGAAATAACACTTCTACAAACAGTTTTGGGTTAAAAGCTCAATAAGAAAACAACTAAAAAGTTACAAATCTATCTTCGGTTCTGAAGCACTCTGAGCATTTTCAATCTCTTCAATTGATAAGGCCTTAACAAAATCGCTGAAATCGCATTTTTCCTTGCCATCATCAGCTTTTATTCCATAACCAGCTGCAACGCAAAGCTTATCTCCATTCCCGTCGAATTCTTGCTTATGTTTCTCTATATAAGAAGTTAGTTCTTTCCCTCTTAATTTCTCTATTTTTTTTGTCATTAAGTAAGGAATTCTTTATTTAAAATGGCAAAATTATTCGTGCTAGCTTCATTAAAGTAATATTTTTTAAGGAAAAGCTTATTTTAGGCTTGGCAAAAAAAAGGATTTAGTGGTATTAGCTCAATATTTCTCTAATAAAGTTAATAGAAGCAATAGTCCATTGAGGCTAAATTAGAGGAGAAATGACAACCTAATTATTATGTTTTTATTCAATTCTAGTAATTATACGAGTATGAGAGCAAGTTTATTCCTATCATTAAAATTTACATAAAAATACCTGGATGAATCTACATAAGGAAAGTTTGAATGATAATAAGAGAATTACTTCTTCCTGGAAAAGAATTAATTTGAAATATCCTTTAACATTTTAACTAAGGTTCTGTGTGCATCATTGCTATCTAAAAGATTATGTTCAAAGGGAATATCAATTTTACCACCATCTACTTCTATCGTCATATAACTTGAATTGATTTTCAACATTCTAACAACCTTAGGTTCTTTGATTTCAGAATAATGAATTACATATTTAAGAATCGAATCATTATGATCTCGATTCATATGGTCACAGATCCTATTGCTTACTGCTTTAGTGATAGGTTCTTTATTCATGAAGAAAATCTGATTAGTTAGTTATCAATTAAACTTAAGTCTTTAAAAAAGAACTTTTCATTTTCTGAATCTATTCCTTCTAGATCAAACTTTTGAATAGACCTGCTTTCAAGTACCCATTGTTCTTGTATACCTAAAGGAATAAACTTATCCTCGTAGAAACATTTTCCACTTTTAGCTTGCTTGGATAAAGGATCAAAATATTGACTTTTATAAGAGATACTCAAGTATCCCTGACCAGTATCTTTAATTTCTTTAGTAAGTATATTAATCAAAGAACCATGCATATGTCTATTTACCATAGTTACAATATCATCTTTAATTCTATAACTATCTCCTTTACTCTGACCTCCTACCAATACCTCCAACCCAATATGATTAACATCTCCGCTGGTAAAAGTATTGCCACCATGAACATCTTCAAAACTTCTTTTAACTCTATGTATAGCAACTTCCCAAAGATGAGATGATATTAATTTAATAATTTTATCATCTTTAATATCCTTCACTTTAGGTTTAAGATCACTAGTAATAACGAATTGGCCTTTATATGTTGTAGAACCTTTTTGATAGATACAAGAACCAGCATAACCCTTACAATCTTTATCCCAGACATAACGGTTCTCATAAGCCCTTCTAAATAGGTTTTTGCAGTCAGTACCAATTGGAAGATCAGATTCTGGCATTGACAGCAAGCTACAGTATCAAGATAACAGGGTATAGCTAATACTAGTCATTTTGATGGCTTTTTCAATTAATAGTCTATGGATCTAAATTTCGCTTAAATTAAATGAGTATTTTTTTTAAATCAAAACTTGCTTTAACGGAATTGATAATATTGAGTTAAAATCGATATTATTTGGGAATTTATTCTTTGGCAATCGAACCTGAGATTATTCCGAATAGCAGCAAAGAGGGCGAATCAGCTAAAGTTCTTTACCCAAAATGGATTCAAATCTCCCTTCTTTTAATTCTATTCACAATATTAGTTTTTTCACTTAAAGCTATATTTACAGTTCTACTTATGGCTGTTGGGCTTATATATATTTGGCGCCAGGCTTCTAAGTTAATTGCTGAAGATTAGACTTATAGAGGAAAATAATTTTAATTGTATTCTCCAGGTACATCATTTTTCTTTACTGTAACCTTACCAACCTTTTTACCCGAAAATCTAAGCAGCTCATCACCAGAGAATTCATATCCTAGCTTTAAAGCTATTTGGGCTACATCATCAGCTGTAGAGCAGGAAAGTACATTGCTTTTTAAAGATGGTTCTTCCTGCATTTTATGAAGGAAAGCCTTTAGTTGGTCTAATGTCATTTATTTATTTTATCTCTTAATGGGTAGCTCTAAAAAAAAACTTAGGAATATTAATTAAAGATTATATATTAATGAAACACATTCATTTTATTATTTAAACAGATTTATCTATTGTTAAAAACTAAACAATTAAAATTTACACAACACAGGTAATATTCCCAGGATAGATTTAAGAAAGTATTTATAGATCTAGATATTATTTAATTCTAGAATTAAAAGTTGCAATGCTATCAAAATAATTCACATTAATAAAAATAGTCCATAAAGTCCTTTTACTGAATCTTAACTCATGAGAGCATAGTTAAGAAAATATTTTTTCTCATGGTGATCTTCCCAAAAACATT
Source organism: Prochlorococcus sp. AG-436-O09 (assembly GCA_003209775.1). Taxonomy (GTDB): domain Bacteria; phylum Cyanobacteriota; class Cyanobacteriia; order PCC-6307; family Cyanobiaceae; genus Prochlorococcus_E. The sequence continues at coordinate 18,273 of QCPN01000014.1, forward strand.
GATGATCCTAGGGAGTGGTGAACTAGGGAAGGAACTATCTATCGCAGCCCAAAGTATTGGTTGCAAGGTTATCGCATGTGACAAGTATCAAGGTGCACCAGCCATGCAAGTTGCTGATGTTGGAATTGTTTTAGACATGAGTAATGAAAAAGAGCTTCAAAATGTAATTAGAACTTATAAGCCAGATTTTGTTATACCAGAAATAGAAGCACTTGCTGTAGAAGCTTTAAAGGAAATAGAGAAAGAAGGCTTCAAGGTAATCCCAACAGCAAGAGCCACTGCCATCACAATGAATAGAGATCAGATAAGAAACCTAGCCTCTGAAAAACTAGGTATCAAAACAGCCCGCTACGCATATGCCAGCAGCAAAGAGGAGTTAGCAGAGGTTTCTGAAATTATTAAATATCCTTTTTTAATAAAGCCTGTAATGAGTTCTTCAGGGAAAGGACAAAGTTTAGTCGAGACTAAGGAAAGTCTCTCTCAATCATGGGATCTAGCAATTCAACAAGCCAGAGGGGATTCAAGCCAAGTAATTGTAGAAGAATTTATAAACTTTGACTTAGAGATTACACTCTTAACTATCAAACAAGCGAATGGAGAGACACTCTTCTGTCCTCCAATTGGTCATGTGCAAAAAGATGGAGATTATCAATGCAGTTGGCAACCACAAGAACTCAAGGTTAAACAATTAGAAGAAATGAAATCAATAGCAATAAAGGTTACGCAAGAATTAGGAGGTCAAGGTCTATTTGGGGTTGAGTTCTTTATTAGGAATGAGGAAGTTATATTCTCTGAATTGTCTCCTAGGCCTCATGATACGGGCCTTGTTACACTTATTAGTCAAAATATAAGTGAATTCGAATTACATCTAAGAGCAATCTTAGAACTACCAATTCCTCAAATCACTTGTGAGTCTCCTTCTGCTAGCAAAGTAATTCTCTCAACAGGCCAAATCAATAAGGTTGCTTATACAGGATTAGAAAAAGCCTTGGAAATTGAAAATACAAAGATACTTCTTTTCGGTAAACCCAACGCAAAGAAAGGTAGGAGAATGGGAGTTGCACTATCAAAAGGAACGGATTTACAAGAGGCAATAAGAAAAGCTGGAGAAGCCTCAAAGGCTATAGAAGTTATAGAGAAACAACCAGAGTGAATTTTGCCAATTCTCTTAGATTTCCTTCGTATTAGATGGCTCAAAAAATAGTTCGAAAAGATCTCTTAATGATCACTAAAGAAATAGAAATCAACCTAGGCTGTGAGTTGATGGTAGTTTTTATCTGATTTGACACACATATCATGCTAACAAGCCTAAACCTCTGTTCAGTATTAGAAAAATATTGCTATTCAAAAAAAATAACAGACAAAGAAATTGATTTCTTAGAGAGAAATTGGTTTGATTCATTAAATAGCATGCATTACAACAGGTACCCAGGTATTGCCCCGGCAATTGTTTGCGATGAAGCAGGTGTCCCAAGGGGGAGTTATTGGATAACTTGTAATGCAGCCTTGCTTGACAAGATTAGACCACTAGAAGCAACTAAAAGCAGAAACGCTAGGGTGCTTGAGGTGCTTCTTCAATCAGGGCTAGTCGCTGCGTGAAAACCTAAAGAGTTTTTATTAATTTCTTTTAATTTAATTAATAATATTGATTTCATTAAAAGTAGCGATATTTCTATTGATAATTTAGAAGAATAAAACTAAATTAGAAAAATATAATTCAAGCGTAACTATCTGAAAATATTAAATTCTTTTAAAGTTATAGCTGCAGAATTAAATTAAAATCATTTTCCAGAACTTCCATAAAAGCCACAGTTATCGATCTAACCTGTTATATTTTTTTATTTATATCCAAGGAATTATCAAGCATGGCAACTGAAGAAGGTGGTGGAATGGTTCCTGGTCTTGCAGCGATTGCAGTTTCAGTTGTATTTGCTGCAGGCATAGGGCTTATTATTCTACATTTTATACCAACAACACCATTTTAATTTATAGAATAACATTTCCCAACTACTGGGTCAATAAATCTGACTCTATTCATAAGTTTCAAATTAGCCTGTTCTATTGAACCTTGAACGGAAATGAAATTATTGAGAAGTCCAGTAAAGATAGCATCCCCACCTGTAGTGCTTGAAATTACAGTCTTTGGATTTAGTTCTTGAATAAGATCAGGTAGTACAGATTTACCTTTAATAAAGGAACCGGCCAAAGGCAGGCTTAGATTTACAACAGGAGTTATAACAGTATCTATTTGGCGTGACTTAATATTTTTATCAAGGTATCCATGAGGTTCAATATAAAATGAAAAGTTTTCATTGGAAACAATATATCCATTCTCTATTGTTGGTACTCTTGCTCCTTCCGTTGCCTCAACACATATTGAAGCAAAATTAGTTACTTCACCAGGGACAAGTTGTTGTTTCCTCCAAAAACCTAATCGGTCAATAACTTTAAAAGCGCTTGGAGAGCAAATAACAGAGACTGACCTGTTAAGAAGTTCTAAAGAAGGGGGATGGGCATGATCGGGTAAACCTTGGGTAAGAAGTAATAGATCAATTCTATCCGGGACAGGAATGTCTTTCGTTAGTTCTCCTTTTATTAGCCAAGGGCCTGGAGCAAAGACAAGGTCCCCTGTCAGCCAGGGATCAATGAGTATATTAAAGCCATCGAAATTAATAAACCAACCACTTGCTCCAAAATAGGTAACTGAAAATTTCATTTCTATATCTAATGGAATCAAACTCAAAAAAATACTAGGAAGGGCATCGCCTAAATAGAAGGCATCGTAGGAATAGCTTAAAATTGACTTTAGGCTTTAGAGGGAGATGAATTGGTAAAAAAGTTATGGCTTCACACAAACACACTTAAAGCCTAAAAATATTAATATAAAAAAATACAGGTTGAATAAGCTTCACTCTCTTAATTAGTCCTTAATTGGCAAAGAAAAGAGAACCTAGCCAATTACCTTTATTGTTTCACCTAGTATTATTCCTATGTCTTATGAATCTGGTAGCCTTGAGTGCAGAAGGCTTGTAGAAACAAAAGAAAATTTGATTCAAATAATGCAAGCACTAGACTGCTTAAAGGATGTGGACCATTTAAAAGATAAATTGAAAGAGATTTATAAAGAGATAGAAGAAATGCATGAAAAAAGAAGGGTTATTGAAAACGAAGAGTAATGCATCAAGAAAATCTTAATGCTTATTTTTTACCCCTAATCGACGTATTTGATCATTCTTCAATGTGGTACCAACAAGCTCCTTATACCCCCCTTGAGCAGAACTGATCACAAAAAGGATAATAAAACCAAATCCAGCTATTAAAGAAACAGCAACCTCAAGTTTAGTTAAATGTAAAGCAACAAGGAAAAGTGAGGGCATATCAATAATAATAAAGAAGTCTTATTAAAAAAAAACTTAAATAAATTAAATTTAACTGATTTTACCTATTAGAGACCTGCGAGTCATAAAATTCAATAACATTCTTAAGCATTTCAATAACAACCTTATTTGAACATTTTGTCTTTTCTTGAAGGCGCATGCATGCTTCTTTGATATTTACAAAAGCATCCTCACAAACTTGATTGAGCTCGTCCTCTGTGTAACCATTATTACCCATGAATAGAAAAGTGCTGCTCTATTTGCTTATATCATACTACAGGTTAGAGTTTCAGGGTCAACATAAGGATGATAATCAAAGGATCAAGATCTATTAATAAATGATTTATAACATCAGAGAAGAGACAAACCCTTTGTAGAGAAAAGTATCAAAAGCTATTATCCATAATTAAAACTAGAACTCTTAGAAAAGAAGGATGATTTTATAGATTAGTATTATTAGAACTTACAAGTAAAATTAGTTTCAAGAGCTTTTAGTTCAGCTTGTATTAAGATTTTGAATCTAATGAATCATATTCATCAGAATCGAAAATGTCATAGTATGGACGATCCTCGTAATCAGAATCACTGCAACATATATCAGCATAAATACTTTCTAAAAGATCATAAGCTTGTTCATATGTGTCAAACTCTCTAATAGTCACTTCATCTTCAATACCATCATGACGTCTAATCCTGAACCTCATTTCTTTTTTTTTAATTGTCAACTATTCTAATACAAATTCAGTAAAAGAATGCCTTTATTTTGACTTTCTTGAAAACCAATTTTCATAATTTATTGACATATTCAACCAAGTGGAAAAAAATTTATATAAATTAAATATATTAAGTTTACCATAGCATTTAAGAATCCCTGAAATTATTCTTGCTTACATATAGCAATCAATTCATTAGTTATGCGACTTTATGAATAAAGTCAATGAAATAATTAGCTTATTATTTTCAACTCGGATGAGACAAGGAAGAAAAAAACATAACTCTGAAACACAAATTTATTATGAAAAAATCCACATGTTTCAATTTTGACCTTTATAATTATTATGAATTTTTAAAGATTGGAGCAAATCATTGCTTAAGAAAGATGAAAAGAAGGCCCTTACACGCCTAGCGGTCCTTTCAATTGGCTGGGGCTTAGGACTTGACCGCTTTTACGAAGGGCGTACAAAAGATGGACTACTTGCCATAGCTGGATGGGGTCTTGTTTTTGCGACACTTTTTTATCTCTCACCATGCCATGGTGTTGACTATACAGATGGAGTGAAGAATTATTCAGAAATGAATTTCAATCCCTTATCAATATTTCCACTTGGCTTTGGGATATATGGAATAATATTAGTTATACGTAAAGGCTTTAAATTACTCCGTTCATTTGAATCAGCAGATTAACTGCAGATCTAATTAACTATAAGCTAAAAAATATATCTATTATTATCAGTTTAATATTAGGTATATTTAAAAATTTTTTATAATATCATAAGGTTATTATTAGCTAATTAAAGATTTCAGATTTTTATTCCTAAGCAAATTTAATAATAATATTTTAATATGGCATTAATTAGTCTTAGAAAAGCTTCAAAGGATTTTGGAGTAAGAACTCTTTTTAAAGATCTTGACTTATTTATAAGTAAGAATGAACGCCTTGGATTAATTGGACCTAATGGATCAGGTAAATCAACACTATTGAAGATAATTGCAGGGGAAGAAACTCTATTGACAGGTGATAGACAATGTTCTTCCTCAATAAGGATATCATTAGTTAATCAAGAAGATCATTTAGATAAGGAAAGAACAGTTCTAGAAGAAGTTCTTAAAGGCTGTGGAAAGAAAAGAGAGTTATTACTTAGATTCAATGAACTTACGAAGGAACTTGAAATAAATCACCAACAAAGCAGTCTTCTAAAGCAATTAGGACAATTGAGTGAGCTAATGGATGATGCTAATGCTTGGAATATTGAACAGGAATGTAAAGAGATTCTAATGAGGCTTGGAATATTCGACGTGCACAAAGCTATTAAAGAACTTTCTGGTGGATATATCAAAAGAATAGGTTTAGCCTCAGCATTAGTATCAAACCCTGATGTTCTACTCCTTGACGAGCCAACAAACCATCTAGATGCTTCTGCGGTTGAATGGCTTCAATCCTGGTTGTCAAAATATGAAGGTGCGCTAATCCTTGTGACTCATGACAGATACTTTCTTGACCAAATAACAACAAAAATGATTGAGGTTGATCGCGGTAAAGTATCAAAATATTATGGTAACTACAGTGAGTATCTTCGCAAAAAGGTAGAGAATGAAGAATTGTCTGCTATCTCAGAAAAAAAATTTCAAGGCATATTAAGAAAAGAATTAAACTGGTTAAAGCAAGGACCAAAGGCAAGAAGCACTAAGCAGAAAGCAAGACTTCAAAGGATTGCTGAAATGCAAGCAAAATCGCCATATGAGCTCAAAAAAAATATTGAAATGAATTTTTCATCAAGAAGAATTGGTAAGAAAGTAATAGAAGCAAGTAATTTATATGTGACTGTTGATGGGAAACAAAACACTTCTTATCTATTAAAAAATTTCAATTATAGCTTTACCCCAGAAGATCGTGTAGGAATTATTGGGCCAAATGGAACTGGCAAATCAACTCTATTAGACCTTATAGCAGGCAGAAGAAAGCCTACTAAGGGATCTATTGAAGTTGGAGAGACTATACATATTGGTTATTTAGATCAACACACTAATGAATTAACAGAAGGGAAGGGGTTACAAAGAAAAGTAATAGATTTTGTAGAAGAAGCTGCTACTAAAATTGAGCTAGAAAACAAACAAATTAATGCATCAACATTACTTGAAAGATTCCTATTCTCCCCATCTGAGCAACATAGTCCATTAGGAAAACTTTCAGGAGGTGAGAAAAGAAGATTAAGCTTGTGCAGAATGCTTATTCAAGCACCAAATGTATTGCTGTTAGATGAGCCAACTAATGATTTAGATATAAAGACTCTTAGCGTATTAGAAGATTTTATTGAGGATTTTAGGGGATGTGTTGTTATTGTTTCACATGATAGATACTTCCTTGATAGAACAGTAGATAGAATTTTCAACTTTAAGAATCAACAACTAATAAGACATGAAGGTAATTACACTTCATTTTTAGATTACCAGCAGTTACAAGCTAATAACCAAGAGGCAAAAGGAAGTCTTCTTGCAGAGAAGAATGAGACTCAAAAAAAAGGTAATCATTTAGGTCATAAGAAGAAGCGCAAAGGACTTCTCTTCAAGGAGAAAGAAGAAATTAAAGAAATAGAAAAAAACCTGCATCAATTAGAAGAAAAGAAATTAATTCTTGAGAAGAGTATTTCTGAGGCTAGTTTTGAAGCCAATATCTCTTCTTTAAGTCAAGACCTTGCAGATATCTCTGAAAAGATTCAAAAACAAGAAGAAAGATGGCTATTTCTTAGCGAATTAGAAATTTAGTTTTTTTTAACCAAAAACAAGCTATTCCTCAATATATATATGTTCACATAAAAAGTTTTCATATGAAAATCACCTGCGATTCCTACCTCCGCCGCCTTGACCGCCGCCGCCTCTAGAGTCTCTACGAGGCTCAGCCTTATTAACACGAATATTTCGGCCCATCCATTCAACATCTTGTAAATCATCAATTGCTTTCTGCTCATCTTCCTGATTGGCCATATCTACGAATGCAAAGCCACGCTTCCTACCAGTCTCACGATCTAGTGGTATTTTGCAATCTTTGACTTCTCCATAACTGCTGAAAACACCAATGATATCCTCCTGCTCAGCATCAAAAGAAAGATTCCCAATGAAAATTGTCATAAAAATAAGGACCTAATTAAGTTAGAATAAAGAATGGTCCTCAAGGAAGTTCATTAATTGCCAAAGCCTCTTGGGCTTAATCCAATCTAGAGAGCCATTTGGAGCAGTCATAAATAGTTTATTACAATACTGCCTTCAATCAAGAGACTTAATAAAGAATTTAATCAAAAGATTTCTCCAAAACATTTACTAACGCATACAAGATCAGTATCGTTAATTCAACTAAAACCATCAAATGGCGAACGCAATTGAATTCGGATCGTTTTATAAACTTCTCCAAGCAGCAAGAGATGGAAATAAAGAAAAAAATAAAGAACTGGAATGGATGCTAGCTGAGTATGAACATGCGAAGGACGCAAAGAATCCATATGACGAGTTAGGTCAGATATTTTGCCATCACGGAGTTATGGAGTTATATGATTATACTGGTACAGACGATATTAAATATATTCATAGCTTAAATAAATCTGTTTGGGATTATCTAAACATAAGAATGAAGATAAGTTTATCAGAATATATGATTAAATCTATGCTAAATCATGCAAAAGAACACAACTTAGCTAGTAAGATGTCCGACAAATGGAGCTTAGAAACTGATGAAATAGAAAGTAACTTAGAGGATTTAGCTAAATATGTAGCAGAAGGAATTGTCGAATTGATTATTTAAAATGATCTAAAAGCTAATCCCTGCAAACAATAATAGAAATTCAGATACTAGTTAATCATGAACTGAATAGAAGCTTCATAATTCAAAGCTTCTTAACCGAATGTCAAAGTATCTATTGTTTAGGAAGGGTAAATTAGTAGGTCTATAAAGAGAAATCTAGTTCAATTGATTAGTCCTAGAACAATTTGACAGAAAGATGTCCACTTCTTTGTACTTCGGTACATTAACTACTATTACTCAAAGAATCTCAAAAAGGGGTTGGCTGAGGAAGGAGATTTCTCAAGGCCCGTATGATCGGTGTCAAAGTAAACTTGCTCGATATCATTCACAGATTTCTTCAGTTCAGAGATCTTTTCCATTATTGACTGAGATTGGGATAGCCACTGATTCTTAACTTCATTTGAATTTCATATTTAACAGTTTCAAGAAGCAATGCAAGTTCCACAAAGCCCTCTGAGGACTAATGTTTACGACTCATTAAACTTATGCATAGATAAGGGGATGCCTAAGAGGCACTCTTCCTATGAGGCTATCAAGACAAAGACTGCTTTCATTTTTATTCGTCTACAGAGGAGTAGCTTTTAATACAAGTGTTAGGTACTTTGAATTGAGTTGAAAAATTTATGCAAGAAGTTAACTCAGCACTTGAATCACTTTCTCTTGCTGTTATTCATGTTTTGGATAGATCAAAACATCTAACAGGGAAAGATCAATATGCACTTATCAATGAGTTTGCTGAGTGGATTGTTGATTTGCCGAGCTACGAGGATGTGATTGCATTCCCAGATATGACAAGCAAAGATTACGAGGAACCTATCTCTTAGTAGTCAATACACCACATAACAACAATCTCTGCCCGGCTTATATCAAAAACAGGAGTAACCTCAACCGTTATGAAATTAATTGGTAGTTATCATAATTCAGGCTTTGAAGCAGTTGCTGATGGAGTTATGGCATTCTTTGATAAACGCATTGACCTACAACAGAAGGGAATAGCTTTCAACACTGCAACACCTTCATCAAGCAGTCAAGGCAAGATCTCTACTGACATAAGTCTTGTGTCTATTGACACTTCAGACACAGAAGCATTTGCTCTCTCTCAAGTTATAGTTCGAGGAGTTAATGCTGGTCTCGAGAGATATCTTACAGAGCGGCCTCTTTTCAGAGATTGCTGTCCAGAAAAATCATTGTTTATCAATCCAATATTTAACTTGCAAAGATATGCTCCCAATGAAGGATTCAAACAATGGCATTGTGATTGGACAATTAGCAATGAAGCGACCGAGCCCATGTATAGAGTATTAGCATGGATTCTTTATTGCAATGATATTGATTCAGCCGGAACAGAGTTCTACTGGCAACAACATCATGAAGAAGCAACTCGAGGAAAACTCTTGATATTTCCTGCTGGTTTATCTCATATTCATAAAGGTCGTGTAAGCAATACTTCAACAAAAACAATTGCTACTGGATGGATTAATGCTGGGAACAAAGAATCATATATTACCCGCCTCGCAAATCAGTGACCCCCTAGAAAGGAAGCACTTTCCCTCACAGAAGAATGTCGAACTCAATAAAAGAGGAAATATATTTCTGTTTTAAGCAAAAAAGAAGGGCGCGAAAAGCATCCTCAGATGAGGGCAATTATTTCTTATATCAAGATTTCAAAAGAAATTAAGTTCTGAAAAGAAAGAATTTATCGCATTTTGCTTTAATTCTTGTCATCGTGTTACTAAATAAATCCCTTTTAGTTCAATTAAAACATGTCTACTCAAGAATTATTAGAGGATTCACTTAAGGAACCTGCAATAGGGCAAACATCTAAATTTCAATGGCATGCTACACCCATAGGGATAGCAGCCCTATGTACACAAGACCTTACTTGCTCTTCTAAAGCCTTCTATGAGGATGCTCTAAAAGAGGGCTTAGAAGTAGGTCTTGATCTCAGTAGAGAAGAAAGGGAATCACATTACTCAAAAAAAGGCTTGGTAATTCTCTTTTACTCTTAGCAAATCAACTTTAAATACTTTACGTTGATTCATACAGACTTTTAACGATATTCATTAGTCTGTTTTTATAAAGACCTTAAGATTTCTCTATATCGTATTTCTATTTTAATAAGTAAGAACAGGTTTTTATTTGTCATATGAGTTGAAAGTTCTAGCTACTTTAATCAGCATGGTAAAAGTAGTTATTCAATAATGACGCTTTCAAAAAAAGGTATTGAAAAATCTTTAGGGCCTGGAATTATTTTAGCCGCAGCTTGTATTGGTGGTTCACATTTAATGTCATCGACAACAGCCGGTGCAAGGTTTGGTTTTGCACTAGTAGGTCTGATTTTGCTTACCAATTTATTTAAATATCCTTTTCTCTTAGTTGGCACTCGTTTCACAGCAGTTACTGGTCTCTCACTGCTAGAGGGTTTCAAAGCACGCAACCCTATATATCTACCTTTATATCTAATCGTCGGATTGGTAACAGGAACATTAACTATTGCTGCGGTTAGTTTTGTCACAGCTCTTCTCTTAACAAATGTCCCTATTTTCTCCGTCTTCCCACCAATGGATCTTGCAATTGGGGTTTTGGTTGTAAGTGGCATAATTTTATTGTTAGGCCAATATCAAGCTCTTGATAGAATTTCAAAGGTACTTGTTTTCATACTTTCAATTTTAACTAGTTTTGCATTTCTCTCACTCATACATCGTGGGGCTATTGGAAACATTGACATCAACCTTCTAAATAGCACTCCAAGTCCTTGGAAGCTTGATAATTTAGCTTTTTTAATACCCTTAATGGGTTGGATGCCAGGCCCTGTTGAGTTATGTGTATGGCCTTCTCTCTGGATGTTTTCCAAGTCACAGGAGACTAAGTACGTCGCAAAACAAGAAGAAGCAGAGTTTGATTTTAATCTTGGCTATTCAATTACTGTCATTACTGCCTTGCTGTTTGTATCTCTAGGTGCATTCACAATGTATGGAAGTGGTGAAGTAATGATGTCAGGAAGTGGCGTATCTTTTGCTCAAAACCTTATTCATCTTTATACAGAATCAATAGGAGACTGGGCTAAATGGATCATCATCCCGGCATCAATTGCAGCAATGTTTAGCACAACGCTGACATGTCTAGATGCTTATCCAAGGAGCATTTCTGCTATTCAAGGGCTCCTCCAACAAAAAGACAGAGGAATAAATTCTTCCGCTTCAGAAAGTAGGCGTTTAAGATTATGGATTGTTTTGCATATATGTGCTTCTTTAGCAGGACTTCTAGTTGCAAGGTCTGGTGGGGTTACTGTAAAAGATTTTGTGTTTGGAGCTATGACGGGCAGCTTCTTAAGCGCACCAATCTTTGCATGGATGGCAATGGATACACTTAATAGTCCACTAGTTGGACGCCAGTATCATTTTGGTCCATTGATGAAATCCTTATGTTGGTTGGGATTATTTTTCCTTGGGGGGTTTAGTATCCTTTTCATTGCACACACATTTTTTGGATTAGGCGTTGCAAGATAACAATCGGTAAGAATAAATTTGATATATCACCTCATAGCTTATGAATACCTGAATCTTTAAAGAAACCCTTTTCCTGACCTTTATTCAGAGCTGAATCATCTCATTTAATATAAACGTTCCTTTTGTGATCCATTATGAACTCACTAAATATGATCATTAGATTTCTTCCTTGAATGAAGAAATCACAAAGTTAACAAACTTAAAACTCAGAAAAAGAATTAAGCCTTATCCTCTAGGTAAAAAAATTAATTCCAAACCATAAATAATCTATATTTATATATAGGTTATTTCACCCAAATGTCCTTCCGTCCCACCCCCAATCTTTTGCTGGTATATCTTCAAATCTAATATAGATACGACTACTGGGAATTCCCGTCTTATTAGAAACAATCCTGCAAAAAACTTCTGACATATCAGAAGGCCTAATTGCACCTATCGATTTAATTTCTATATAACAAGAAGGGTCTTTGGAACCAGAAAATAGCATTGGTACATCTGTTTCTAATAAGGCCATAACATACTTTTCAGGTTTAGCAGTCATGACAGCCAATTCCCTAGAGAGTTCTTGAAGGAGCAGTTCTGGGTTTTCGATACTAGAAACAGAAGTTCGAACATTAATAAGAGGCATAACTTCCTAAGCAGAAAAATTAGTATGCCATATTTTCTAGCAATTAATCTAAAAAAGGACCGTTAAATCAAAACTAAACTTGCTTTCATCTTTTTCTACGACTACATTGGTATTCCTCCAAATTAGAACTATCAACAAAATTTAATTTTATTCCTCAGTTGCTTCTAACTTAAAAAAGGGAATGTTTCTCATAAGTTATTTTTTGGTTAATCTAAAATAAGAAGCTTTCTTGATCTCTACAAAACTGAAGTGGTAAGACTTTTGAGCTTATAAATCATTGTAACTCTTGAGACAGCCAAGGAAATTGAGAGTCCTGCTAAAGAAATACATAAAGAACAATGTGGAAAACCCATTTAAAAAGGACTCAGGAAAGAACTCTAAACAAAGATCTAACAGACTAGAGCAAGATATTGCCAATTTAACGGGAAATCTTCGCCATTCTTTTCAATAAGCCTGCTGTTTTTCCTAGAAGTTTTCGACATAGAAATGAGCTGTGTTCTTTTAATAGAATTAGTAATTACAATAGGAATTCCAAAATTCATGAGTAAAAGACGCCATTAGCTAATTATTTAAGGTCTCTTTGGCACATTGCTTAGCAGAGTTTTCATCATTATTACCGTCATCTAAAATTGCGCTTAGAGCACAATCACAGAAAGATTCAAGTGCAACCTCGGGGATACCAACAACTACAGGATTAGTTTTAACTGCAAGGACACATTCCTGATATTGATCCTGAGAATAGGCTTCTACCCTTATAGCAAGAGAAAAAGCAACTATGAGAAATGTCGCAAATGCTATAGAAAGATTAAATAAAAGTTTCTTCACAAGAACTAAATGGATAAAACAATACCTTATAAATAAGCAATAAGGATATTCTAAATTTTAGTCATTTTTGAGTTAACTCATTGAGTATGTATGTATTTCTATCTCTAAAAAGCTAGCAAGAACAAAGCTGTTAGCGAAGAAGATTATGTAGTCGAAAGCTGCTGAGATTTCCTGTCCCAAAGAATATACTTGAAACACCCTGGAATATCTCTAATTCTTAGATATGTTGCATTTAAAAGTAAGTGCTTGTTGCGATTATGACAATCACGCAAATTATAGTTAGGGATGCGATCACATAAGTGGTGAATACTGTGATAGGAGATGTCTGCCAAAAACCAGTTTAAGATCCAAGGTAAATTCAAATTACTACTACCTTCAATTGCGCCACGTAAAGAACTCCATTGAGCAGTTGCATTTGCATATGAACCTTTAAAGTTGTGCTGAACAAAGAAGATACAAATAAATATTGCTGCTGAGGCAGCCATAACTAAAGAATAGCAAGTTAGGAATAAGGCAAGTCCAAGCCATCGACTCATCAGAATCCAAGAGGTTATAACAAGTAAATTGTTAAAAAATAAATCCAAATTCTCAGGGAGTGTATCGCCGTACCCCGTGTGATAGGCCTTGAATCTAGTTTTAAATCTAAATAGATTCATAAAGTCTCTTTTAATGCAGCTATGTACAAATTCAGTTAATAGTGACCAGAAGAAATGAGTTATTGCCATTAGAAGAGCAACTCGAGGCTTAATAACAAGGTAAAAAAAACCTCCAGGGAATAACATCAACCAATGACGACTAACTGTATACCAAAACTTATTTGTTCTCGACAATTCTTGGTAATCCTCGAGAGTAAGTACATCAATAGGGCCACGGTATATCTCCCAATCACCATTATGTCTATGGTGAAAGGCATGATCCCTTGACCAGGGGTGTTGTGGAATTGCATTTATTACTCCAAAGAAAAAACCAACTAATCTGTTAAGCCAACGGGTACGAAAAAGTGATCCATGTCCACAATCGTGCATTAAAGAGAATGTTCGTGATGAAAACAAAGTCAAAAGCACCAGAGAAGGTGCAATTTGCATGATCTTTAGAGCATCGGATAACCCTGATTTAGATATAGATCCTATTAAAATCCAAAGTCCTGCAAT
>QCPN01000015.1:0-27253 GCA_003209775.1 Prochlorococcus sp. AG-436-O09
ATACGCGCAGCAAACGTAGAAGGAGCACTTCTTCCGAGGCAGATCAAGATGTGGATTACGGTGGAGCGGAAGGTTAGGAGCTCATCCTTATAGCCCGGCATCTTCAAGTTGTCGGGCAGCTTTTTCTAAAATATTTAAATCTGCATTGCATCTTTGTGCTTGCAGGCTAATTTCGTTTCTCCATTTACGAGCCCCATGCTCTCCGTGAACTAGATGAAGGGTGTGCTTACAGATATCCCATAAACGTCCATTGTTTTTGAGATGATTTTCAGCATATGGAATAATTGCTTTGATTATTTTTGATGCTGTAATTGTTTTTGCTTTATCTCCAAAAAAAATTTCATCTATTTGCCTCCAAAGCAATGGATTGGAATAAATGGCTCTTCCTACCATTACTCCATCAAATGTTCTTAGGGCATTAGCACAGGCGTCTGGAGTTTTTAATCCTCCATTCAATTCGATTATTAGTTTTGGACGAGAGTTTTTGATTTTTGCAACTTTTTCATATTGAAGAGGGGGAATAGAGCGATTTTGCTTTGGATTTAAACCTTTCAGCCATGCTTTTCGTGCATGAATTGAAAAACGATCTGCTCCTGCTTTATCCATTTGGTCAAGGAATTGAAGTAGAAACTCTTCACTTTCTAGATTATCGATCCCTATTCGTTGCTTTATTGTTACAGGAAGATTAGTTGCAGATTTCATTGCTTCTATGCATTTTGCAACTTGATCGGGATATGCCATTAGACATGCTCCAAAGTTTCCTGATTGAACTCTGGGACTTGGACATCCAAGGTTTAAATTTATTTCGTCATATCCCCAACTTTCGGCAATTGCAGCTGCTTCTGAAAGAATTTTTGGATCATCTCCGCCTAATTGAAGGGCTATCGGGTGCTCTATTTCATCAAAATTTAATAGTTTAGATCTTGTTTTATATTGCAAAGCTTTAGCAACAATCATTTCTGTATAGAGAAGTGATCTCTTGCTTATTTGTCTCATAAGCACTCTAAAGTGCCTATCAGTACAGTCGAGCATAGGTGCAACGCTGAATTGATAGGCTTCTTTTATGAGTGGCTTCCCCCCCTCGCCAATTTTCATTTGCCTACATTTAGCTTTTACTTAGAAAGCTTGAATTCTTTTTATCCTATGAAGAGGAACTTTTCATTGTCTAGCCGTAGGTCTTTTTTGATGGGAATTTTGTCAGTTGTTTTTGGTGGTTTTGTCCAACCAAAAAAAGTTTATGCCGCTTCTATTTCAGATACATCATTTTCTTCATTATCAAAAGAAGAATGGAGAAATCGATTGTCTCCTGATGCTTTTCATGTTTTGAGAGAAGAAGGTACTGAAAGACCTTTTTCTAGTTCATTGAATAATGAAAAAAGAGAAGGAGTTTTTCTATGTGCTGGCTGTGAATTGCCGTTATTTAACTCTTCGAAGAAATTTGATAGTGGTACGGGATGGCCTAGTTTCTGGGAACCTTTACCAAATGCCATAGAGACAAAAAAAGATTTTAAATTAATTGTTCCCCGAACTGAATATCATTGCAATCAATGTGGGGGTCATCAAGGACATGTCTTTAATGATGGCCCACGTCCTACTGGTAAAAGGTATTGCAACAATGGAGTCGCTCTTATTTTTAAAGCATCTAACTAATTTTTTCATTGGTGCGGGCTTCCGCAGCTTGTTAGATCTTTACTCTTTACTTCAATATTAATAATTAGAGTTTAACAATGTCCATATGACTGAAGATGCTCCCGCTTCAAAGCATGAAGATCTCGAATTAGATTCTAGTGCTGCTGATTCAGAGCAAATAGAAGATCCCTCTAACGAAGAAAATATTGATCAGAATGTAGTTGGGGAGCAGACTTCTGCTAGAGAATCGGATAGTCCGCTCAATAAGAAGCCCCTTGATAATGAGGCTCGACTTCAGCAACTAGAGACAGAGCACGAAACTTTGAAAAGCCAATATATGAGAATTGCTGCAGATTTTGATAATTTTAGAAAACGCCAAAGTCGTGACCAAGATGATTTAAAACTGCAACTTACCTGCAATACCCTCAGTGAAATTTTACCTATTGTAGATAATTTTGAGAGAGCTAGACAGCAATTAAATCCTGAAGGGGAAGAAGCTGTTTCTCTTCATAGAAATTATCAAAATCTTTATAAACAATTAGTTGATGTTTTAAAAAAACTTGGTGTTGCTCCTATGCGTGTAGTAGGTCAACCTTTTGATCCTACATTGCATGAGGCATTACTTCGTGAACCTAGTGAAACTTCTCTAGAGGACATAATTATGGAAGAACTAGTTCGTGGATACCATTTAAATGGCAGAGTTTTGCGTCATGCACAAGTTAAAGTATCTATGGGTCCAGGTCCAAAAATGGATATAGAAGAAAAAATAATTAATGAACCTAAGCAGACTGATCAAGAAGAAGATTCTGAATCATCAGAGCAGGGAGAATGATTTTATGACTTTTAATTTTTTCCAACTTATTAATCAATAGCTGATGGCAGATTTTTACAACCAGTTAGGAGTTAGTAGAGATGCAGATGCTGACACTTTAAAACGTGCTTATCGACGTTTAGCGCGTAAGTATCATCCAGATATCAATAAAGAGGCTGGGGCTGAAGAACGCTTTAAAGAAATTGGTCGTGCATATGAGGTTTTAGGAGATCCAGAGAAGAGAGCAAGATATGACCAGTTTGGTGAAGCTGGATTGGGTGGTTCAGCTGGAATGCCAGATATGGGAGATATGGGCGGATTTGCAGACATTTTTGAAACCTTTTTTGGAGGAGCTGCAGGAGCAGGATCTAGAAAACAACGAAGAGGCCCTCAACAAGGAGACGACCTTCGTTATGATTTAACGATTGACTTTAACCAAGCTGTTTTTGGAGAAGAGAAGGAAATAAAGATACCTCATTTAGAAACTTGTGATGTATGTAGAGGCAGCGGAGCCAAGCCTGGAAGTGGACCTAAAAACTGTTCTACTTGTGGAGGAGCTGGGCAAGTTCGGAGAGCAACAAGAACCCCTTTTGGAAGTTTTACACAGGTATCTGATTGCCCTAGCTGTGGAGGAGCTGGTCAGATGATTTCTGACCCTTGTCAAAATTGCGGTGGGCAGGGCGTTAAGCAGGTACGAAAGAAATTACGTATTAATATTCCTCCAGGTGTTGACACTGGAACACGTTTGCGTGTTTCTGGCGAAGGTAATGCAGGTGATAGAGGTGGTCCTTCAGGAGATTTATATGTTTTTCTTAAAGTCAAGTCTCATCCTCGATTAAAACGTGAAGGGTTGAATATTCATTCAGAAGTTAATGTGAGTTATCTGCAAGCAATTTTGGGGGATACTATCGAAGTTGATACAGTTGATGGTCCAATAACTCTTCAAATTCCATCAGGCACGCAACCTAGCGAAGTCTTAATTTTAGATAATAAAGGTATACCTAAATTGGGCAACCCTGTTGCACGGGGTAATCATTGCATTGCCGTAAAGATAAAGATCCCTTCACGATTATCAGAAGAAGAAAAGACTTTGTTAGAGAAACTAGCCAGTCATTATTCAGCTAAAGGACCGCAAAATCATCATCATAAGAGCGGCTTGTTTAATAGACTTTTTAATATGAAAGACACTTGATGTCTGAGTATCTTAATCTTAGGGGTACTCCATGTCCGGCAAACTTTGTGCGTTGCCGCTTGGCATTGGAAGAATTAAATCAAAATAATACTTTGCAAGTAGATCTTGATAGAGGTGAACCAGAGGAGACTGTTCTTTCTGGATTGAGAAAAGAAGGGTATGAAATAAAAATAATTCATATTGACTGCAATTGGATTAGATTTCTTGTTAAAATCAATGGAATTAAATAAAGAACTTTTACAAGGAACTGTAATAGCTTTAAAGGCAAATTATTTCATGGTTCAAATTAAATATAATAAATCATTATTGTCTACAAATAATACAAAGAATCCTTCTAAAATAATTCAATTAATTTGTACCAAAAGAAACAGATTGGCTTATGAGGGTTATTCTATAAGTGTTGGAGATATTGTATCGGTTGAAGAAATTGATTGGGTTAATTGTAGAGGTGTAATTAATAGTGTAAAGCCCCGCATAAGCCTTTTAAATAGGCCATCTATTGCTAATTTTACTGATCTTTTTATAGTCATCTCTTTGTATGAACCTTTAGTTGAAATTAATCAATTGTCGCGTTTTTTAATTAAAGCTGAGGAAGTCTCAACTCATGTATACATAATTCTTACAAAGCTTGACTTGGTCCCTAAAAGCATTACAGACGACTATACTTTTAGATTGACAAAATGGGGGTACAAGACATTCCCTATTTCTATTAAAATTGGTGATGGGATTGATGATTTATTAGCTAAATTGAGGTTAGTGAAACTAAGTGTATTGTGTGGGCCTTCAGGAGTTGGAAAAAGTAGTTTAATTAATTATTTAATTCCTGGCAAATCAATACCAGTTGGTGATTTATCAAAGAAATTAAAAAGAGGTAAGCATACGACTAGGCATGTAGAACTCTTCTCTCTTGGTCAGGAATCTTTTATTGCTGATACTCCTGGTTTTAATAAGCCTGACTTTGATATTACTCCCCATTCCCTTGGTAGACTTTTTCCAGAAATAAGAACTCAGTTGAAAAATAAAAAATGTAAATTTCGGGATTGCTTACATCTAGATGAACCTGGATGTATTATTTCTAGAAATTGGGAAAGATACGACACTTATCAAAATTTTGTAAAAGAAATGATTAACCTTCATCAGTAATTCCAGGCAGATTAAGATTTAGACCACCTGTAAGCTCTTGCATCCTATTTTTCATATTTGTAGTAGAGGTTTCGTGTGCTGCTTTAATTGCCTCGAGTACTGTACTTTCAACTATTGTGAGTTCTTCTTTGAAAAGAGACTCATTAATTTTAACTCTAAGTGGGTTTTGATTGCCTGAAAGCCAGACACTCACCCTGCCATCCTGACTAGATCCTTCTATCTCCATTGCATCTAACTCTTCTTGAAGCTTCTGAGCGTCTTGTTGGATTTGTTGAGCTTTTTTAAATGCTTCTGTAATTTGCCCGAAATTAGGGAGTCCGAATCCTGCCATTGTTTTATAGATCTGACTCCTACATTAGGAGATTTCGTTAAATCCAAGTCGTTTTACTTCTGTATGAAGTAAAAAGCCATGTTTTTTTTGCACTCTTTCTTGAACGATTTTAATTAGTTCTAAGATATCTTTGGCAGTTGCATTGTTGGTATTGACTATAAAGTTTGCATGTAATGACGAAATCTCTGCTCCACCTATTCTAAGTCCTTTTAAACCGAGATCTTGAATAATTTGACCAGCTTTGTGATCTTGAGGGTTTTGAAATACACTCCCGCAACTTGGTATTTGGTATGGTTGAGTAGTTAGGCGATGAAGAAGATTCTGATTGGTCAATTTGTTGATTTTATTTTTATCGTGTCCAGGATCAAAGTGAAAGCAGGCAGAAACTACAATTAGCTTTTCGTTTTGAAGAATACTTTTTCGATACGAGTAATTTAGGTCATTTCTTTTAATTGTAAGAATGTGACCTTGATCGAGCGAGATTGCTTTCACTGAGATCAGACGATCTGCTATGCAGCCACCTTGTGCCCCAGCATTCATTACTGTTGCTCCACCAATAGTTCCAGGTATTCCTATTGCCCATTCCAGTCCATGCAATCCTTGTCTACCTACTTTTCTAGCTAAATTTGGGATTGGTTCTCCACTAAAAACTTCAACAATGCCTGTTATTGGATCTATTTTACATCCATTCATTTTTCTCATACATATTGTTAGTCCTTTGAGTTTATTGTCATTAATTAGCAAATTTGATCCAGCACCAATTATGTGACATGGAATATTTTGCCTTTTGCTCCAATTAATTACACTAGAAAGCTCATTAATGCTTTTAGGTTCAGTAAGGAATTCTGCTAATCCTCCAATTTTCCAAGTGTTATAACTTTTAAGTGATACTAGGGTTTTAATTTTTTGTGACTCTAAATTTTGGGGTAACATTAATCTTAATTTGTATTACTTAAGTTGAAAGCTGATCTTTCATGAGCTCTTTAGATAATTTAGTTATGTCACCTGCACCCATAATCAGAAGAAGATCATCTGGCTGAGACTTTCTTTTTATTAGATTTTTTACATCAACAATATTCTTAGAATTTAGAATAGATAGTGATGGATTCTTTTGTAAAATTAGTTCTTTAAGTTTTTCATTATTGACTCCTTTGATTGGCAACTCTCCTGCACTATATATTGGAGCAAGTAAAAGCAAATCAGCTTTACTGAGGCTACTTGCAAAATCTCTCATCAGATCCCTTAGCCTACTATATCTATGTGGCTGGAAAATAATAACTAACCTTTTTGCTTTAATTGGAAGAAGACTTTTTTTGCTATTCATTAATAAACGAGCCATTGAAATAGTTTCCCTAATTTCAGTTGGATGATGGGCATAATCATCAATAATTAGTTTGTTATCCCAAATCCCTTTAAATTCGAATCTTCTTTTTGGGGATTCTAGGCTAGTAAGGCCATTCTGAATTTCTTGAAAGCTTAGTCCCGCACTTCTTGAAGCAGCTATTGCAGCTATTGCATTGTTGAAATTGTGCAGACCAGGCAGTGAGATATTAATTTGGTCAATTAATTCTCCTTTTTCATAGTATTTTGCAGTTGTTTCTACCCCATTTATTTCTATTGGTATTGCTGCAAATTCAACTTCTTCAAATGTTTTAGTTGACCACCATATAGCTTTGCTAGATAGGCTCTCTTTGAGAGTAGGACAATCATAATTTGCTATTACTAATTTAGAATTCTTAGCAAATAAATTTACAGATTCCATTAATGAGCTAAGATCCTGATAGTGATCGGTGTGGTCAAGTTCAATGTTTGTTAATATTGCAATATCACCATTGTATTTGGTAATACTTCCATCTGATTCATCTATTTCAGCTATTAAAAATTCACCTTTACCGGAGTAAGCATTGTTTTTATAAATTGGAACTATACCACCAATAATTAAAGTTGGGTCGTAGTCATTTTTTGCAATTAATGTTGTTATTAAGGTACTGGTTGTTGTCTTTCCATGACTACCTGCAATTAAAATTGATTTTTTTTCTCTTATCAAATATGAAAGAATATCTGAACGATGCAATATTTTCAGTTTGTGCTCATGTGCGGATTGAAGCTCCTCATTTATCTCTGATATAGCTGAACTAACGATAATTAGTACATCTTTAGTCTGGTTTTTTGTTATTTGATTGATATTTATAGCTTTTTGGTTGTTAAAAATTTGTACATTTAAAGCTTGTAATTTTTTAATAAAAATATTGTCTGCTGTATCAGAACCGGAAACAGAGTAACCTCTTTGCGCTAAAACCATTGCCAGGCCAGACATACCAATGCCTCCAATACCAATGAAATGAAAATGTTGGTGATGGTTGGGAGTATTGTGCAACTGATTTTTTCAGACGTCTGAAGAATAACCCCTGAATTCTAAGCAGGCTCGTTGTGTATTTTTTGAATTATTTTTACCTTTTTACTAAGGTTTGAGCTTTTTTTTCATGAATAACCCCAAAAAATTTAGTAATTGCGCCACTTTTCTGTATGATCACAGGCCCTAATGGTTTTTTATTTTTTAAAATGGCTTTGCGTGTTGCGATTAATGGATTCGGCCGAATTGGTCGCAACTTCATGAGGTGTTGGCTAAGTCGAGGTGAGAATACAGGACTTGATCTTGTTGGAGTAAACGTTACCTCCGACCCTAAAACTAATGCTCATCTTCTTAAGTATGACTCGATACTTGGGCAAATAAAGGATGCTGAAATTGATTACACGGACGATACGTTCATTATCAATGGTAAGACAATAAAGTGTTTTTCCGATAGGAATCCAATGAACCTACCTTGGAAAGAATGGGGGATTGATTTAGTTATTGAATCAACAGGTGTTTTTAACACTTTTGAAGGCGCTAGTAAGCACTTGCAGGTAGGGGCTAAAAAGGTAATTCTTACGGCTCCTGGTAAAGGAGATGGGGTAGGAACTTTTGTTGTTGGAGTTAATGCTGATCAATACCGTCATGAGGACTTTAATGTTTTAAGCAATGCGAGTTGTACAACCAATTGTCTTGCACCAATAGTTAAGGTTCTTGATCAATCTTTTGGCATTAATAAAGGTTTGATGACGACTATTCATAGTTATACAGGAGACCAAAGAATTCTTGACAATAGTCACAGAGATCTAAGAAGAGCACGTGCTGCTGCTATGAACATAGTTCCTACGTCCACTGGAGCCGCTAAGGCTGTTGCTTTGGTTTATCCAGAAATGAAAGGTAAATTAACGGGTATTGCTATGAGGGTCCCAACGCCTAATGTTTCTGCCGTTGATTTAGTATTTGAATCTGGAAGATCCATCACAGCAGATTCAATTAATGCTGCTTTAAAAACAGCTTCTGAAGGATCGATGAAGGGAATTATTAAGTATGGAGATACACCCCTTGTTTCAAGTGATTATGCAGGTACTAATGATTCCACAATTGTTGATACAGCATTAACTATGGCTATAGGCGATAACTTGGGTAAGGTTGTTGCTTGGTACGATAATGAATGGGGTTACAGTCAAAGAGTTGTTGATTTAGCTGAAGTTGTTGCTAAAAACTGGAAATAAGGATTTCTAGTTATTTAAGTAATTAAGCACTTTTACAAATATATTTCTAAAAGTGCTTAAATTCATTTTTTAAAGACACTGTGACCATTTGACCATTTGACCATTTGACTTCAGGAGATCCTTCTTCCATTTTTCCTATAAATTTACATGATGGCATTGATTCCATCCATTCCTTTGCCCAAGCAGGGGGAAGACTTACGATTAATTCAAAGTCTTCACCTCCTTGAAGGCATAAATCAATCCAGTTTTTGCCATTTGGCCACTCTTGATTGATTGGTAAATTATCCTCATCAAGTATTGCAGTGCAGTTGCTGCTTTTACATATACATTTGACGGCATTTAATAATCCATCACTACTATCTATTGCTGCTGCTCTACATGGAATATTTTTAGGTTTGCAATTAATTAGTTTTCGAAGTGCTATTACAGGAGCATGGGGCTTTTGATGTGATTCAATTGCCTTTAATTTCAGAGAATTAGATAGATGAGCAGTCTCTATTGTGGGATCGGATAGCAATAAATATAGACCTAAGCGGCTAAGCCCATGCGAGCCACTAGCTACTATTAGGTCCCCTGGCTTAGCATTGGATCTGTGAAGATTGACTTTTCCTTTTGTCCCTATTGCAGTAATAGAAAGAATTTTTTGTGTGCTACTCGAACAGTCGCCACCTAATACTTTTCCACCATATTCATTTAAGGCATCATTTATACCTTCATAAATATTATCTACCCAATCCCAAGTGGTTGATGGAGGAACTGCTAAGCCAACCGTTATGCCAATGATTTCTTCGACTCCACTTGCTGCAAGATCAGAAATGTTGACTGCTACAGCTTTCCAGCCAACATTTCTTGGATTACTTGTAGTTTCATTGAAGTGTATATCTTCTACGAGAAGGTCAGTATTAATAATCAAATCTTTACTCGAGTTTTTGATTAAAGCTGTATCGTCATCAATTTGTCCTATTTCCATATATTTTTTAAGTCGTTCGAGTATTTCTTCTTCACCAATTTCGTTTAGTTTTTCATTGACATTAATTTGGTTATGCATGATCGAGAAGGTTTTCTGAGCCTGCAACAACATCTATCGAAATGATTTGATCATTGACTCCTAATTCATTCAGAATTTCCTCCCCTTCTACCACATAACCAAAAGCTGCATTTCTTCCATCAATTAAATTCCTTCCAGCAGGGTTTAATTCTGCTTCATAAAGAAAAAAGAAAAATTGAGATGATCCATCATCTAAAGCTTGATCAGAGTGCGCCCAACCTAAAGTACCAAGAGTTGCAAAAGGGAGAACAGGAGATTCCGTGTAAAGACCTAGCTCTTCAAAGGTTTGATTGTAAATAGTGTCATTTGTCCCGGGAGCTTTTATTTCAAGAGGAACATGACGCTCTTCTTTAGTTTCTGGATCTATATATCCAATAGCTGATCCTTTAGGGTCTCCAGTTTGTAGAACAAAAAATTCTTCGGCTCTATTCATAGGCAAGCCATTGTAAAAACCTTTTTGAGCTAAATCTATAAATGCCCCACTAGTTAAAGGAGCGTTATATCCATCGATAATTGCATACATGTTTCCTTTTGTAGTAGCAATATTTACGCTTGCTCTACCTAAAAGGCGAGGCAAATTATCAAATTCAGTAGGTATCTTGTAGGGATATTTGTCTGGTAGAAGCAAAGCTTCTATATTTCCTATCTGCTCAAGTGACTTTCGACGAGTCTGAATAAATTCAGCTTTATTTTTTTGGTTTGCTTGTTCGGTCAAGGTTTTTAGATCTTCTTTTAGGCTTAGGAGAATCTTTTCTGCTTTGGCTTTGCCGTTATTAGGTATTGATTCAAGTATTTGGATTTTGCGAGTATTAACTAAGAATTGACTTCTGGAGGCTGCTTTGCTCACAGCTGGCCAGCGATTTCCTCTCACTAAGTCACTAGTATCTTCAAGAGTATGTTGGATGTCTCTTAAATCTTTTTGATTAATTGGTAAAGAGTTCCTTAAAATTGAATAAGGGTCTTTAACCCTATTTCCTGTAGGTAGTGCGGCATTGGCAGGATTGACCCAAATAATTCCTGCAGGAATGAAGAGTGTGAGAAGGATCAGAATTAGGATTTTTTTTGTCATGTGGTTTTCATCTCATGCACAACTTTCGCACAGACTTATGATCTCCAGGTATGGTCAGCCGAAATGATTTCAAGTAATGACTTCAGGACTGGTACCACTATTGAATTAGATGGTGCTGTATGGAGAGTAGTGGAATTCCTTCATGTAAAGCCTGGTAAGGGCTCTGCATTTGTTCGAACTAAGCTAAAAGCAGTTCAAGCTGGAAATGTAGTAGAGAAAACCTTTCGAGCTGGTGAAATGGTTCCTCAAGCTTTGCTAGAAAAAGCTACACTTCAGCATACATATATGGATTCAGGAGATTATGTTTTTATGGACATGAGCAGTTATGAAGAAACTAGACTGACTGCTCAGCAAATTGGTGAAAGCAGAAAATATCTTAAAGAAGGGATGGAAGTTAATGTAGTGTCTTGGAAAGAAAAGCCTCTAGAGGTTGAGTTGCCAAATTCTGTTGTGCTTCAGGTGAAGGAAACTGATCCTGGCGTAAAAGGTGATACTGCTACTGGAGGTACTAAACCTGCCATTCTTGAAACAGGAGCTCAGATTATGGTCCCTTTGTTTATTTCAGTAGGTGAGAAGATTAAAGTAGATACCCGTAATGATAGTTATCTAGGTCGGGAGAACTAATCAAAATGAATCTTGATCACGAACAACTAGATCACTTGTTGGCTACTTTGGCTGATAGTGATATTCAGGAATTTTCCTTGGAAGGGAAGGGTTTTAAGTTAGAAGTTAAGCGAAATTTACCTTCGTCTGAACCAGTTGTTTTAGGGACTACTCCTGCTTCTAATCCAGCCGTTTCATTAGCGCCTTCTCAGATTATTTGTGAGCCACCAGTAGATCTTGCATCTTCATCGGTTTCCGCTTCCCCTCCCCCAGCTGTTTCTTCCGCTAAAGGAGAATTGATTGAAATCACAGCTCCAATGGTCGGGACCTTTTACACAGCTCCAGCCCCAGGTGAAGCTGTGTTTGTCGAGGTTGGTTCTCGTGTCACTGTCGGTCAAACAGTTTGCATTTTGGAGGCAATGAAATTAATGAATGAATTAGAATCTGAGGTCACTGGCGAAGTAGTAGAGATTCTTGTTGAAAATGGAACCCCAGTTGAATTTGGGCAGCCCTTAATTAAAGTCAAACCTAATTAGTGAAATTATCTTTTGAAAGTTCCCAAGCTGTTTGAAGTGCTGAAAACATACTTGTAGCTCTGGCAAGTCCTTTTCCTGCTATATCAAATCCTGTTCCGTGATCGGGTGATGTTCTAATGAAAGGGAGACCCAATGTTGTATTCACTGAGTAGTCAAAGGCAATGATTTTAATTGGTATTAAACCTTGATCGTGATATAAAGCCAAAATCCCATCAGGACAGCGGTCATCAGGACCATTGTTCCATGATTTTGCTGATGAAATCCAACATGTGTCTGGGGGCATAGGTCCTTCGAGTTTTATCTGTGGATGTTTAGCTCGCCACTTATCTAAAAGAGGAATTAACCATTCGAGTTCTTCGGATCCTATATTGCCTTTTTCTCCTGCATGTGGATTTAGTCCTGCTATGGCTAGTTTTGGATCAGGTTTGAATTTTTGACAAAATGATAAAAGACTATTGAGTTTTGAATTTATTAACTCTTTGGACAGACTATTAGGAACATCAGCTAAAGGAATATGAGTTGTTGCAAGGAGGGTATTTAACCTCCAAGACGAATGCGGTGATTTTGCTGTAAACATCATTGAGGGACCATCTATACCTGCAATCTCTGCCAATCGCTCTGTTTGGCCTGGATAATCATAACCAGCATCTTGCCAGGCATGTTTTGCTATTGGAGCAGTAATTAGAGCTCTTGCTTCTTTCTTTAGGACTATTTCAGCAGCTTTTGTTAACCAATGAAAGCTTGCTTCCCCAGTTTTTTTAGTTGGCTCTCCTTCTTTCAGTTTTTCATGAAGTGGAATATCAATAATCTTTAGTTCTTTGGGATTTGCTAAATTTTTAATTCCTTGAGCTTGCAGTTGGGAGTATATAAGCTCTACATTGCGTTTACAACCAACAAGTAATGGCTGCATATCTTGTGGTAAGTCTGCTCTGCCAAGTGCTTTCAGTGTTATTTCGATCCCTATGCCCGCAGGGTCCCCTAACGCTATGACTACTTGATTGTTGGGTTGAGAATATTGATGTTTTGTATTCATGCTTCGTTTATTGTTGCTAGGTTCTTTGGTTTATGGGATGGTGATTGGTCTACGTGATGGCTGGCTGATTATTAAGTGGAGTCAGCTATTTCATAATATTGGTTTCTCACAAGTTGATCCTGAAAAGCCTGTTACTTGGTCAGAGTTTGTTATTGATAACTTGGAGAAAGACTTAGAACAACAGAATGATGATTTTTAGTTTGATTGACTAGACATTAGACAGTCTTTTAGACCATCTCTGTAGTCAGTATGAATTAATTTATAGCCCAGATCATTGCATAATTTATGGTTACTAACTTTTCTATTTTCTTGCCAAAAAGAGAGAGCCATTGGGCTCATATTTTTTGAAGCACTTTCAAAAGATTCTATATCTGGAATAGGTATATCTAGTAAGTTGGCGGCACAGGAAAGTACTTCTATGTTTGTTGCTGGTAAGCTGTCGGAAATATTAATAATTCTAGGGCAGATATCCTTTGAAAATAAATTTATTAAATGAATTATTGCTCCTGCAATATCATCAATATGAATCCTTGAAAATACTTGCCCTGGCTTATAAACCATACTATTCTTTTGGGATGCCACCGCTTCTAATGCTGATCTACCTGGACCATATATCCCTGGTAGTCTTAGTATTTGCAAAGGTACACCTAAGGCTTCCCACTTTTGTTCACATGCAAGACGTCTAATACTTCTATTTTGTGAAGGGTGAACATCACTTTCCTCTGTTACCCAGCCTCCTTTATAGTCACCATATACCCCAGTTGTTGAAAGATAACCTGCCCATTTTAGAGGCATATTTTTTATTATATGACCACATTTTTCTAATACTGGATCCTCCCCATTTTGTGCAGGAGGAACGCAACTTATTAGATGAGTAACGCCATGAAAATGTTTACCTGATATTACTGCTTTACTTGCACTGTCAAAGGCAAAATCTGCTCCTTGTTTTGTTGGGTCCCTTCGGCTGCAAAGTACCTCTGCTCCCAATTGTCTAGCAGCATTTGCTATATGTTGCCCACTAAACCCACCACCAAAGATCAATATCTTGGAATTTGTCGGGAGAGAGGCTGATTGCTTGACAACTTCACGAAGCATAAGTACAAATGTATTATTGAATGATTTTCTGATGAATAGCTCTTCCTCTAGTCTCGTGCAAGAAGCTAATGCCTTTGATCGACAAATCCATCAAAGCACTATTGCTATTGAAGAGCGAGATAGGTTGAAATTTATTTTAGGAATAGTGATTTGTTGTGTAAGCATTTCAAGCTTCTTTTTACCAGAAAAGCCACAAGAGTTTGCGTCTATTTGTGAGAAATACAATACTCCTAATGCTTGTCAAATTTGGTAAGGATTAAGCAGCAGTCTCCAAGTGAAAGTCTATGTTTTGCAATTTGTAAAAGCCTTGTGCCGGTTGATTTTTTTTGGGTTCTGTCCATTGTAGGAGTCTCATTGCTAACCGACGGTCTCCATCTATCCATGCTCTTACGGCCATAGCTCTTCTTGGATCATAAAAGGTTTGCTGTCGATACCAAGAAAAGACTTCAATATCAGTTTTGCTCCCATTACAGGACAAGCATGCTGGAACACAGTTGTCCGTAACACTCAAGCCGCCTTTGCTGCAGGGGATAATGTGATCTATTGATTCTGAGGTGTTTCCGCAATAAATACATTTTCTTCCTGTCAAATTATGTAGTGATTGTCTCCAGCACCTATCTCTTAACTTTGGACATAAATCTTCTAAGGAGACTGCATCCCTGTTTTGCATCCCATCATTTTATTTATTAATATCATCGCTTTTTTTTTTCATTAGTCAATATGCTTCATGTTCCCTCTTGGAGTATTCGACATGGCTCGTAATAAAGCAATGTGATCTTTATAGAAGACAAATTTTAATAGCTATATCTGTCATCCATGTAGTCGTCTGTAGCTCTCTCAGACTTAGTCTTTAGTGCTGGATTCCTAGTTTTAATTTCTGGAAGGGTATCATCTTTAGGGTAAAGATCACCAAGATATTGAACACAATCTTGATAGTTATCTTGATTGCCAACAACTTGTTGAACAATAATTGTGGCTGCTTGTCTAGGGGAAATTTTAAAAATGCCCCCTCTTTCATTCTTAAGGGCTATATAGGCTGCTGACCAACTTGATTCATGATCATTGCCACCATTGCGCATTACACAATAAATATCAACGCCTTGTGATCCAGCGTTAGCGATACTACCTAGAATTGTTGAAGCAGTAATAGCGGCTATTGATAAAGGCAGAAGAAATACATTTTTCTTGGGTGACATTACAAAATTCCTACTTGGTTTCCTAACGATATCAATCTGTTTTGGAATGTCTAGTTAGGTTTATGGATTTACTATTCATAAGGTGAAACCCATATGCAGTTAGATTGCGGGTTCAGCAAAGAGAAAGTTTATTTTCTCTAATTTGATTGAGGAGTTCTTTGAAGCGACGACAATCTAATACAGACTTTAATTAGATTTCTTTACTTCATGCAAATATTCTGAGCTGTTTCAAAAACTAATGTTCAAGAGAAAAATCAAAACTTGTGCATGGATTCATTGTAAAATTTTTTACATTATTTCCATTTTCGTCTTATAGAAAAGATTTGATCATTTTCGACGAATCAAGACTTGAGTATCTTTAATTTATGTGTTGTGATTGGGTCATATGCAAAGTTCATTAAATGACCAATTCTTGTTCTTTCAGAATAACTCGTACTGCTGAAGATCTTGCCCAGACAGTTGCTGCAATTTCTCAAAGACTTGTGAAGCTTGAGCAGCGAATAGACTCCCTAGAGTTGAATTCTACTGACTCTAAAGATGTCCAATCAGACGAAGAGATCGTTATGCTTGATGGCGTAGATCAGCTTTTGCAAGAATGTAAGGGGCTCCTAAATAATTCTTCTAATGATGTCGAAGCTGATGAGATTTGGCTTGAAGAAAGTGTTAGCAATCAGGAGGTTGCTGCTTAAGACTTTGGTTCCTAAGACTGTTTGATTAGTTTGATGTCGAAGGAAATCAATTGGATTGTTCGTTTAGGATTTTTGTAGCAGTGGCAACTCCTGTTCCTAGAGGTTTTTTTAATTCATTGAGTTGATCTAAAGCTGACTCTATTGCAGCCACAGCTGTAAGAATATCCCTATCATGGACAAAGCCAAGATGGCCAATACGGAAAATCTTTCCTTTTAGATGATCTTGCCCACCTGCAAGAAGAATATCAAAGTTGATTTTTACGGCTTTACGTATTGTCTCTGCATCTAGGCCAGTAGGTTTCACGGAGGTAATAGCAGGGCTACCAAAACCTTCCTTTGCAAAAAGATCTAGACCCATTGACTTCATTGCTTCTTGAGTAGCATTCATATGTCTTTTGTGTCGATTAAATATCGAAGATAGACCTTCATCTTTCATCATTGAAAGTGACTCTTCAAGTGCAAAGTATAGGTTCACACCTGGTGTAAATGGATTACTATCTTTATCTACAGTTTTTTTATAGGACTGAAGATCTAAATAAAATTTTGGAAGATTAGATCTTTTGCTCGCTTCCCAAGCATTTGTATTCATTGCGACAAAACTTAGCCCGGGGGGCATCATGTAACCTTTTTGAGAGCCAGATGCTATTACATCAATTTCCCATTCATCCATTGGTACATTGCATGCCCCAAGACTCGTTACACAATCTGCAATTATTATCGTATTTCTGTGAGCTTTCACGTGAGCACTTATTGCCTTTAAATCATTAATAACGCCAGTAGATGTTTCAGAATGAGTGATTATCACTGCACGGATTTGATCGTCCTTGTCCAGGAGAGATTTGAACTGCTCAGGATCTAAAGGTTCCCCCCACTCTGCTTTTATAGTTGTGACATCTAGACCGTAGGCTTTAGCAACTTTTACCCATCTTTCCCCAAACTTTCCATTCTCTCCACAGATGACCTTGTCACCTTTGCTAAGAGTGTTAATAATTGCTGCTTCCATTGCAGCAGTTCCACTACCGGTGATTGTTAGAACGTCCCCATTTGTTTGATGTAGCCACTTAAGAAGCTCAGTCGTTCTTTTGACAATTTGTTGAAATTCCGGACTTCTGTGGCCAATAGGATGCTTTCCTAGGGCTTTTAAGACCCTTTCTGGAACAGGTGTTGGACCAGGGATCATTAACGTAAGTTTGTCTTGCATGGAAGAAGTACCTATAAAAGCTATCTTAAAAAACTATCAAGCAAATTTCTTGACTCATTACTTCTTTTGTTGATTTGAGAGGATTCACTCTTCCTATTTGGGTAACAGCAGCAGCTAAAGCGGCAGCTCAGGTTTTAACTGAGCAATCTGTTGATGCTAAACAAAGGATTGATTTTTCTAATAATCAAGAATCTATATTTGTTCCTATTAGATCGGCAGCTTTATTAGATAGCGGAGAAAAGGCAATTGCTATAAGTAACTGTGACTCTGCTGAAGGATTAGATTTAACAAGTGATTTAGAAATATGGACTTGTATTGAACTTATAAAGATTAATCAGGAAAACCCTCTTAAAAAGAGCTTTGCTGAATCTGAGCATTGGTTGAAAATTGTTCCAGGTTATGGGGTTGGGAAAAACTCTTCAACTCATGAAATCTCTATTTCTAAATTTGCTCGTGAATTATTGACTTTTAACCTGTATCCTTTTTATAAGAAAGGGTATTTGCTACGGCTAGAAATAATATTTCCTTTTGGAAAAGAATTAGCGAAGAAAACGAGTAATCATGCTTTTGGTGTTGTTGATGGACTTGCTTTAATTGGAACTCAGATTGATGTACAGGTAAGTGCATCACCTCAACAATTGCAAAAGACAATTGAATCTTTACGTGGACGTTGCTTAGAAGAAAGTTTTACAGGTTCTCTAACCTTTGTTATTGGTGAAAATGGCTTCAATTTAGCCTTGGATTATGGGATCCTTCCTAATCAAATTATTAAAACGGGTAACTGGTTAGGCCCTTTACTTGTTGCAGCAGCGGAAGAAAAGGTTAAAGAGTTATTTTTATTTGGATATCATGGAAAACTGATTAAATTAGCAGGGGGGGTTTTTCATACGCATCACCATTTAGCTGATAATCGCTTAGAAACTTTAATTGCCTTGGCATTTAAGGAGGGTATATCTTCTAATTTGATCAAGAGGTTTGAGAGTTCAGATTCGATTGAGGAAGCTTTGTTGATATTAGAAAGAAATGATTTGACTAGTGCTAAAAGGCTCTGGGCTCGTTTAGCTTTTGAAGTTGAAAAAAGGAGTAAGCAATATCTCCAACGATATGTATCTTCTTCGATTGAGATAGGGGCACTGATGTTTGATCGAAAAAGAAAATTAAGGTGGGCTGGACCCTATGCTTTCAACAAAATGAAATCTCTTGGCTTGAAGTTAGAAGACTAGTATCATTCGAATTTGTATCTATTCTGAGTTTCTAAGAAACTTTTGATTTTTGTTTAGATATGGACGATTCTAATTGTAAAATTGATCGGAAGCCATCCATCGTCATTCTTGATTTTGGTTCACAATATTCTGAGTTGATAGCAAGAAGGATTAGAGAAACAGAAGTCTATTCAATGGTTTTGGGTTACACCACAACTGCAGAACAATTGCGAGAACTTAACCCACAAGGGATCATTCTTAGTGGTGGACCTAGCTCCGTCTATGACAAGGGAGCCCCTAGTCCTGATCCTGCTATTTGGGATTTAGGTATTCCTGTTTTAGGGGTTTGCTACGGAATGCAAGTTATGGTTCAGCAATTGGGAGGAGTTGTTGGCTCAGCAATTGGGAAAGCTGAATATGGGAAAGCCCCTTTGCAAGTAGATGATCCAACTGCATTATTAACTAATGTCGAAAATGGTTCAACTATGTGGATGAGTCATGGAGACTCTGTGCAGAAATTACCCGATAATTTTGTAAGGCTGGCTCATACAGCTAATACTTTAGATGCTGCAATTGCATCACATAAGAATCGTTTTTATGGTGTCCAATTCCATCCTGAAGTTGTTCATTCCACTCAAGGGATGGTATTGATTAGGAATTTTGTATATAACATTTGTTGTTGTCAGCCTGATTGGACAACAAAGACTTTTATTGATGAAGCAATTTCTCATGTGAGAGATAAAGTTGGAAAGAAAAGAGTCTTGTTGGCATTATCCGGTGGAGTTGATTCGTCTACACTTGCGTTTCTTTTGAAAAGGGCTATAGGCGACCAACTTACATGTATGTTTATTGATCAAGGTTTTATGAGGAAAGGTGAGCCTGAATTTTTAATGGAGTTTTTCGATCAAAAATTTAATATCAATGTCGAATATATTAATGCTAGAGAGCGTTTTCTCTTGAAACTAAAAGGTGTCACTGATCCTGAGGAGAAGAGAAAAATTATAGGTGCTGAATTTATTCGTGTTTTTGAGGAGGAGAGTATACGTTTAGGACCTTTTGATTATCTTGCTCAAGGAACTTTGTATCCAGATGTAATCGAGAGTTCTGGAACTAACATTGATCCAAAAACGGGTGAGAGAATCGCAGTAAAGATAAAAAGCCATCACAATGTAGGCGGATTACCTAAGGATTTACAATTTAAGTTAGTTGAACCATTGAGAACGTTATTCAAAGATGAAGTAAGAAAAGTTGGTAAGTCTTTAGGCTTACCAGATGAGATTGTTCAACGTCATCCTTTCCCTGGACCCGGTTTAGCAATTAGAATATTAGGTGAAGTGACCAATCAAAAATTAAATTGTCTTCGTGATGCAGATCTAATAGTCAGAGAAGAGATAGCACAAGCTGGTTTATATCATGATGTATGGCAAGCTTTTGCTGTTTTATTGCCTGTTCGTTCAGTTGGTGTAATGGGAGACCAGAGAACATATGCATGGCCAATTGTTCTAAGATGTGTTTCTAGTGAAGATGGTATGACAGCAGATTGGTCTCGGTTGCCAAATGAAGTCCTAGAGATAATTTCAAATCGGATTGTAAATGAGGTAAAAGGAGTTAATCGTGTTGTTCTAGATATAACTAGTAAGCCACCTGGAACTATTGAGTGGGAATGACGATGACTACCAAAAGGTAGTTATAGATTAAAATATATACTTCACCGTGACTTCACCGTGGAACGTTGTGAGTGTCTCTACGGAGAAATCGTAGAAAGAGTGTTTTCTCTACACTTTTGATTTAGTTTTTCAGATTCAGTTTCTATGAATCTATTAACGACTTCTCTACTTAAAAATTACGCAGCATCGTCATTAATTTGATGTTCAACCAATTCCCATCCATTGCTCAATAACTCAAACCAAATGTCAAAACTCTTAAGAAGGTCGAACTAGAAAGGTCAAAAAGTTGGTTGTTAGAGAAGTTGATTTTATTGAAATTTCAGAAGTTCCGATTGTTTATTCTTGCTGGCAAAGTACAAGGAGGGACTGAGATATTTAACTTAGAATTGAACGAGGATCTTCTTGTAAAAACATTCGATGAAGAATATAAAAGACTGAAGAACAAATCATTTCAAGACTGTTTAAAAGAACTTGATTGCAAAATTCCTACGAACTGGTTAAAAGGTGAATATAATCGTTCTGGGAATAAGAGATGAGAAATTCTACAGTTCAGATGATTGTTCAAAGGGAGGTAGCAGCATGACTAGAAAAAATAATTATGCAGGTGGATTATCTCATTACATTGTTTTGAAGGAAGAGAAGGAAGTTATTTTTTATTTGCATAATCCCTATCCAGATTGCTTGGAAATTCCAGCAATAATGAAGCAAAGGTTTCCTGATGATTACAAGAGCATAGTTACAAGCGACTTAGATGAATTCAAGAAGTATGGGGAGAAAGTATGAGTACTGATTGGCAAGACACCTCATGAAAAGAAGAGTTCTTAGACATGAAGGCACATAAACCAGAAGACGTGAAGTTGCTCATGGAGGGACCAAGAGGTTTTTTGGATGCAATGAAACTTGGTTCTCTTCATGAGGAATACAAACGATTGAAAAAGAGGCAAAGAAATGAATGAAATCAATTGGAGAGAAGAATTATTGGACTCGGCAAAGTTCAATAAGAAGGAAGAAAACTTGTTGAGAGATGGTGCAAAGTCATTGGCGCAGAGTTGGCACTTAGGTGCTCTTTACATACGCTGGAAGAAGTTGAAAGGGTATAGACAACCTCCGACTCCAAATTGCCAAAGTTCATTTCTTGAATGGGAGCATCGACTTGCCAAGGACGACTTCTATATCCTTAATGAAGAGGACTTTTCTTATCCAAACTGGTAAAAACGGATGCAGTTAATTGAACAGCACAAAAAATTTATTGCTTGGTACCAAGAGAAACTTGGTTTGTCTGATTATGGATTGCTTTGGTTTGTGTTTTTTAAAGGCGTTGTTCTCACTCTGATCATTGAGCGATTACTCTTTCATTCTTGAGGTTGTGATGACTATTGATTGGAATGTTCCCAGAAAGCACTTCACCGTGCTATTATTAAAGAAATAAACCCTTTCTGTGACTACGTTTTCGCACTCTATTTTCACCTGGCACTATTGAGTGGGAATAGTATTGACTACTGAAACGTAGTTATAGACTTAAAAGGTATGTTTCCCGTGTCACCTTTTCTGTAAAGACATCGTAGAAAGTTTGTTTTCTCTACACTTTACGAACCCATAGTGTAGAGAAGTCGTTTATTATGGATATATGAAACGGGAAATCATGGTAGTTCAAGCAACACAAGGATTAAGAGTAATAGGTGAGAACTTATAAGGAATTGTCAATTACTTCCATTTTTCTTTATTTTACTTTTTCACTCCTTTATTTTAATCTAGAATATAGAATAGTCTAACTGCAACTGCTGTTATTTTTATGAATAAAAATATTGATCAGGATGTCGTAAGTGATTTTGGTAAAGAATGGGATCAATATAATCAAACTAAGTTGAATATAAAATTAGAAGAAGCATATTCACAGTATTTTCAGTTACTTCCAAACCAATATTTAAATACTAATGCAATTGGATTTGATGCTGGATGTGGAAGCGGAAGGTGGGCAAGATTTGTAGCACCTAAGGTGAAACATCTTTATTGCTTTGATCCAAGTCAAAAAGCGCTTAATGTTGCCCAAAGAAATTTGTCTAATTTCAACAATTGTTCTTTTGAATGTAAAAGCATTAATGAATTTGCTGTTTCAGATGAATCAATGGATTTTGGGTATTGTTTAGGTGTTCTGCATCATCTTCCTAATACATTAAGCGCCCTTGCTCACTGTGTTTCTAAATTGAAAAAAGGTGCTCCATTCCTTCTTTATATTTATTATAAATTTGATAATAAACCTTTCTGGTTTAAAATTATTTGGAGATGTATAGATATTATTAGAAGATTAATTTGTCGTTTTCCTTTTAAAATTAAATTAATTATTACTAAATTAATAGCAATTTTAATTTATTTACCGTTAGCAAGACTTTCATTATTTTTGGAATTGTTAGGTATGAATGTCTCGAATGTTCCTTTGTCTGATTACCGCCATAAAACCTTTTATTTGATGTGTACAGATGCTTTAGATAGATTCGGAACTAAACTGGAAAAACGTTTTACTAAAGCGGAGATAACAGCTATGATGACTACATGTGGTTTGTCATCAATAGAGTTTAGTAATTCCACTCCGTTTTGGGTTGCTATTGGATATAAAAATTAGAATTATTAGTCGCCATTAAGTGAGTTGAGGCAACATCATATTAGTTATAGACATCAAAAATCATGTCATTATTGAGTTTTCTTTGGGAATAAAGTGACGGAGTAACAAGGGTTTTGAAATGGTCAGTTCCCCGCATGTTCCCCGTGCTATCTTAACTTTAAGAACCCCAGTCTCTACTGCGTTTTTACACCCCATATATGCTAGGAACTATTGAGTAGGAATAAGATATCTACAAAATAGTAGTTATAGCCTATAAGAATACTTCATAGTACTGTTTTTCCAAATGTGAAGTGATAGAATGACAAAGCAATAAAGATCAATCGAAGGTATGCATATAATAATCGTGGATTTTTGAAGAGAAAGTTAGGAAGAAATTACTGATTACATTACATCACAGCAATTAGGAGGGACACGAGGCATGCGAAAGCATAGTCCAATCAAGTAATTATAAATGGGAGTTAAATGACCTAAAAGGTGCTTGTACTGATTGGAGACTAGCATTTGATCTTGGAAACAAGATTCCAGCAGGTAAGGAATGAATGAAAATAAGGGTGTCTAAACTCCGTTTCACGTCAGCTTCACTTGGTATTATTCAACATATAAACCATTGACATAAATTTCTTTTTACCCTCTATACTTGATAGAAACTATTGAGTATAGAGTAATCAAACTAATTCTTTTGATAATTTTGCGTAGTATTTATTGTTTTTAGACTGGTAAAAAGATGAATAATAGCTATTTTGAGTTAACTTCTTATACATGGCATTGACAGTCGCTAATCAGTCTGAATTAGGTGTTGATCGTAGACTTCAGTATGACAGCATCAAAATATCAGGAAAAACAGTTTTTCTTAACCCGTTTCTTTATTGGCGTAGATTAGATAGCAATATGGATCGATGGTTAAGAGAGCCCGGACAGATTAGTGAAGAGCAAATTGCTCGGAACCGTACACGTTTCTATCCAGAAATTGATTGGAATTATTTAGAAGAAGATGAACGGAATATTAAAGATGCATCTATAGAAATGTTTTTAAAAAGTCTTGAGTTGATAAGTACCTTCCATCCTGATTTAAATGCTGGTCAATTACTTGAGATAGAACGTAAAATGGCTGTCACGAAAAAGCGT
Source organism: Prochlorococcus sp. AG-436-O09 (assembly GCA_003209775.1). Taxonomy (GTDB): domain Bacteria; phylum Cyanobacteriota; class Cyanobacteriia; order PCC-6307; family Cyanobiaceae; genus Prochlorococcus_E. The sequence goes on from QCPN01000015.1 coordinate 23,776, forward strand.
GCTTTTGAGAGGTGGGTTGCAAAGTCCTTTCGAAAGCGATGGAATCTTGAGGTGCAGGAAAAGCAACGTTTTGCTAGGGAGCGTTTTTTCCGTGAATGGAAAGAATGGCTATCTTTGGAGACCACACAAAAAGCTCTTATTCCATTTGTAACAGCATGTTCTTTGGGTGTTTTTGTAGGTTGGTCATTAGGCTTTTCTAGTAATAGTTGCACACCATATTTCTCTTCTACAAATGCTACTCAATTGAATTAAAATAGGCTTTATGGCTCAAAATCTATTTTCTATCTGCCATCTTGCTGTGATGGAGACTGCGCTACCTGTAGGGATTGCAATTGTGAATCGAGCTAAAAAAGGACATGTCGATAAAATAGTTGACGGCCTAATGTCTGCAGACACTTCTATTGGAATCCTAAAAGAAGAAGGCCTAGAAGATGCGCAATTAGTAAGAATGCAACTTGATCAAATTATTCCAGGTTTAGGAAATCCTGTTATAGAAGTTGAAGTATCAGTAACGCCTAAAGCTACTAATGCTGAGGTGACTTTTAGTGATCCTGAGTTGGCTATTATCCTAAATAGAATCAAATCTAGGATGAACGAATTGAAGATACATTTAGGCGATTGATTTATCCAAAACTATTATCTTATTTGTCAGATTATATAAAGTGATTAATAGGAATAGAAAGGATAATATATCATCGAATCAAGGTAATATATTGACCATAATTGTTCTTATCTTTTTTTCATCTATCATTGGCAGATTGTTTTGGTTGCAAATACTTAAAGGTTCATTCTATCGAACTCTTTCTGAGGAAAATCGTATTCGTTTAGTCGCTAATCCACCAATTAGAGGTAAAATTATAACGGAAAATGGGAAGTTATTGGCTGATAATAAGTTAAGGTTTACTTTAATTGCACAACCTCATTTAATTAGTAAGAAAGAATTACCAGCCCTTATAAAAAGGCTTGCAATCTTATTAAAAGTTAATCCAGATGCTATCAATTTATCTTATCAGAAAGGCGTTTCAAATAATGACTTTAGCATTGTGTTATTAGCTAGCTTAACTAATACACAAGTTTTGCAATTTAAAGAACATGAATCAATCTTTCCAGGATTTCAAGTTAATACTGAACTTATTCGCTACTATCCTAATGGTAATTTTGCCTCGCACGTTCTTGGTTATACCCAATTAATTACATTTGACGAGTTTAAAAAACTTTCTAGCCAAGGTTATAAAATAAAAGATGTTATTGGAAGAAGAGGATTAGAAGCTGTATTTGAAAGACATTTACGTGGTAAGTGGGGAGGAGAAATGTTGGAAGTTGATGCAGCTGGAAATATTCAACGTAGCATTGGCTACCAACCTCCACTTGCTGGAAATGATTTACAATTAACTTTGGATTTTAATTTACAAAAGGCTGCAGAGAAAGCACTTGAGGATAAATCTGCTGGGGCAATAGTTGTTTTAGAGCCAAATACTGGAGCTATTAAAGCAATGGCTAGTCGACCTGGGTTTGACCCTAATTTTTTTACAAAACCAATAAGAACTCAAAAAGAATTTGAGGAAATATTTTTGTCATCAAAAAGACCCTTATTAAGTCGAGCCCTCAATGCATATGATCCAGGAAGTACCTGGAAAATTGTTACTGGGATGGCTGGGATGGAGAGTGGAAAATTTAAACCAAATGTTCGCTTAGAAACGGCATCTTGTATTAAGTATGGATCTCATTGTTTCCCAGAACATAATCGAAAAGGTTGGGGTGAGATTGGTTTTGAGGATGCTTTTAGAGTGTCTAGTAATACTTTTTTTTATCAGATCGGAGCGGCAGTAGGAATTGAACAATTGTATGATTCTGCAATTAAACTTGGCTTTAATAATAGAACAGGAGTAGAGACCTCACTTGAGGAAAGTAGAGGTTTTGTAGGCACTAAAGAGTGGGCTGCTGCTGGAAGGGGATGGGGCAAACCTGGAACAACGCCTTGGATACCAGAAGATATTGCTAGTGCATCAATTGGTCAGGCTGTAGTTCAAGTGACACCTTTGCAACTAGCACGGGCTTATTCTGTTTTTGCAAATGGTGGATATTTAATTACGCCTCATTTTGTTGATGGAGGTATTGATTGGCTCTCGTCGAAATATAGAAAAAAAGTGGATATTAAACCTAGTACATTGGAGACAATTAGGAGAGGATTAAAGAAAGTAGTTGATTCAGGTACAGGTAGAAATCTCAAATGGAATTTGCCTACCTTACCTCCGGCTGCTGGTAAAACTGGAACAGCAGAAGATAGTACGGGTGGTTCTGACCACGCTTGGTTTGCTTGCTTTGTACCTTATGAATCAAGTGAGATAGTAGTTGTTGCTTTTGCTCAAAATACACCTGGCGGAGGATCAGTCCATGCATTGCCGATGGCTCAGCAAATTTTAAAGGTTTGGCAGGAGCAGTCTCTGGAATAATTCTTACTATTTTATAATTTACTAAGCAGCTTCTGGAATTGTTGATTTTTCAGCAAGTCGGTCGTCCAATAATTGTTTAGCTTCGACTAAAGAACAAATATCTGTTCTAAAAGGTAAAAGGAGTAAAGGGCTGTTTTCTGGTCTAATTAACCAACTCCTGTTCTGCTGTTCTATAAGAAGGAAACCTTTATAACGAATGATTGAATTTGCTTCAGAGAAAGCACGCATTTGATTAGGGATGGATGGATTAGCCATTCCTACATTTCAAACCACATATATAGTGTACTAAAGGAATAGACTAATTTCTAACCACGGAAAAAAAATAGAGCTTAAGATGATGATGCGATTAAGTAATTCTCCTCATAGAAGAGCTTTGTAATGAATTTATCGTAGTGAAGAATATAATTATTTTTGCTGTACATTTTTTTGAGACTCTATATATGGTTTTAATTTTTTGATTACTTATAGTGTTAATGCTTTCATTTGAAGCAATCTATTGAGTATGTCGTTGATAGATGAATCTTGAGCGGGGTTTTTGCTATTACTAGCTAATTGCCGCCCGACCACTTGTGCACCAAGATGCGTGAATTGTATTCGCATTGATATAAGCAGTTCCATGCAGCCTCCTCCAGATACACTTGCCATTGCAATGGGTCTTCCATTGAATAAGCTACGAAAATCTGACTCTTGCACGGAGAGCCATGCAATGGCATTTGTCAACACGGGTGGGATTGAACCATTATATTCAGGTGCACAAATAACCCAGTAGGTATTCGAAACCATTTGTGAATGAAGATTCTTTATTGTGGATGGAATTCCTAACTCAGCCTGTTTTTTTGGACTAAATAGTGGAAGATCCAGGCTAGTCAGATCTAGCAATTCAGGGCTTGTTCCCATCTTTTCTCCTAAAGATACAAATCGATTTGCAAGCTTTAGATTTTCCCCATCACTAGCTGCTATAACTAGTAAATTTTTCTTGATATTCATATGAGTAATGTACATGTGTTCTTTTATTAGGTCTACCA
>QCPN01000016.1:0-26407 GCA_003209775.1 Prochlorococcus sp. AG-436-O09
AAAACTCAATAGAGTTGTCACCTTGACAAGCCCTCAAAATACGCCCACCCAATCACCTGTGCTTGCTCCAGTTAAGAAATCCATAGCTGAGGTCGACTTAGTTCGTTCTTATCTTAGAGATATTGGGAGAGTTCCACTTTTAACAAATGAGCAGGAAATTACATTAGGTCGCCAAGTACAAGATTTAATGCATCTTGAAAAGTTGGAAAAGGAGATAGAAAGCGCCAATGGCAAAAAACCTTCTAAGGAAGAATTGGCTAAAGATGCCGGAATAAATATTGATGATTTATTGAGGATATTTCGGAGGGGAAATCGAGCCAAGGAGAGAATGGTTGCAGCTAATTTACGATTAGTAGTAAGCGTTGCGAAAAAATATACAAAGAGGAATATGGAACTTCTTGATTTAATCCAAGAAGGCACAATCGGTCTTGTTCGAGGTGTTGAAAAATTTGATCCAGCAAGAGGATATAAATTTTCAACATATGCTTATTGGTGGATTCGCCAGGGAATAACCCGGGCTATTGCCGAAAAAAGTCGAATTATTCGTTTGCCAATTCATATCACAGAGGTCCTAAATAAATTAAAGAAAGGGCAAAGAGAGTTGAGCCAGCAGTTAGCTAGAACCCCATCTATGCAAGAACTAGCAAATTATTTAGATATTCCAATTGACGAAGTTAAGGAATTAATGTTTAGGGCTAGTCAACCTGTGAGTTTGGAATCAAGGGTAGGCGATGGAGAAGATACGGTTTTATTAGATTTACTTTCTTCAGAGAGTGATTTGCCCAGTCAAAAGATTGAAATAGATTGCATGAAAGGAGATTTAGAAGTTCTTTTGCGAAAGTTACCTGAACTACAAAATAGAGTTCTAAGAATGCGTTATGGGATCAATGGTGAAGACCCTATGACTTTGACTGGGATTGGCCGTATTTTGGGCATTAGTAGAGATAGGGTAAGGAACCTCGAACGCGATGGACTTAAAGGACTTAGGAAATTTAGTGATGCTGTAGAGGCTTATGTGGCGTCTTGAATTAGTTTTAATAAAATAGGGTTAACTAGTTCAGGGGTTTCATCGTGAGGACAATGGCCTGAATTAGGTATTATCTCTAACGATCGAATGCATTCAATATACGAGAACCAATCTTTTGCTTCTGAAATGGGCTCCCAAGGATCTTCTTCACCACAAATCATATGTACTGGCATCTCAAGTTTTTTCATGAGCTCAGGAGCTAAGTAATCATTGAAGATATTTATGAAACCGTGAAAAGCTTCAGGAGCGCCTAAACCTTTTGTTGGTTGATAAAGCAGATTAATTAAGTCTTCATCTATATTTGAGCCACTTGGATAAGCTTTTTTAAGAACTTTTGCAATGAAATCAGGCTTGGCAGCATTTCTAAAAAGGTTTTTGCTAAGCCATCTTTGCCGAGTGAAGAATTTCAGGAACGGCCTAAAGCCTTTTTGAAAGAAAGATTGCTTTGCAAGTTGCTTATCATCCATTAATCTTTGAGCACAATTTATTAAAATAATTCCTTTACACTTAGGGCCAAGAATCTTGGCTGCTTTTAGTGCAATAATTCCGCCAATTGAATTACCAATTAGGATTACTGGCTTTTTAATAACTAATCTTGTAAAGTCTGCAATTTCTTGACCCCAGTTATCAAAGTTGTAGCAGAAGTTATCAGGGTTTTTTCTCTCCCCTTGAATACAAGAATTTGGTTGACTACTTTCTCCAAATCCAATTAAATCTATTGCATAACATTCGCTAATTCTTCCAAGCACAGCTTGATTGTGACGCCAATGATCTTTGTTAGCACCAAAACCATGGATTAACAATGTTGCTAATTGCGAGTTCATCAATCCTCCTTGTTTTTTCCACGCAACATCTAATCCATTCCAGTTCAGAATATGTGTATTCGTATTAGTCAAAATTCTAGTCCCATGGAAAATCTTGAGATTATTGAAAAAATGAGATTTGAGCTATTGCAATGGTATGCATGTCATGGAAGGCATTCGATTCCTTGGAAGCTTAAACCAGATGGTAGCGTGCCCAAACAGTCAGAAAAACTTCCTGTTTACCCAATCTTGGTTGCAGAAGTAATGCTTCAGCAAACTCAACTCAATGTCGTATTGCCTTTTTGGGAAAATTGGATGAAGACTTTCCCAACTGTCTTTGATTTAGCTAGCGCTTTAGATCACGAGATTTTATTTGTTTGGCAGGGACTTGGTTATTACTCTCGGGCTCACAGGATTCATAAGACATCCAAAGTATTGCTAAACGTTTTGGGCGATAGTGATCATTTGAATCCAGAGTCTTGGCCTATTGACATAGAAAGTTGGATTGTTTTACCTGGGATTGGTCGTACTACTGCAGCAAGCATCATTTCTTCTGCATTTAATCTTCCTGAAGCTTTATTGGATGGAAATGTTAAAAGGATTCTTTCAAGATTAATTGGGAGTCAAGAAAGTTTGTCCAAAGACTTAAAAAGGCTTTGGAACTTGAGTGATGTGCTTTTGGACCCTGATTACCCTAGGGACTTCAATCAGGCGCTAATGGACCTAGGTGCAAAAATTTGTACTCCTAAGAATCCGAAATGTTTTCGTTGTCCATGGAAGAAATATTGTTTTGCCTATCATGAAGGAAATCCATCTGACTTCCCAATTAAGGGTTCTAGAAAAGTTTTGCCATATTCAGTTATTGGTATTGGTTTAGTTTTCAATGATTTAGGAGAAGTGCTTATTGATCAAAGGACAAATGATCAGAGTATGGCTGGAATGTGGGAATTCCCTGGAGGGAAGCAAGAGGAAGGTGAGACTGTTGAATCTACAGTTATTCGAGAATTGTCTGAAGAATTAAGTATCAAGGTTAAAGTTGCGAAGAAACTTGTGGAATTTGATCATTCCTACTCCCATCAGAAGCTTCATTTTGTTGTTTATATTTGTCAGTTGATTTCTGGGGTTCCACAACCGTTAGCAAGTGTTCAAACTAAATGGGTACACCCTAGTGAATTAATCAACTATCCTTTTCCAGCCGCCAATCAAAAAATGATTTCCGCAATAAATAATTATCTAGTGTCTAATCAAAACCCATAAGATTTGTATTTTCCATTATTTTGCATTTAAATCTAATATTTATTACTCAAGAAAATGAATAACTCTAAAGTAATTTGTATAGGAGAAGCTTTGGTCGATCGTTTAGGAACGCCTGGTGGAAACCCTGCTTTGGATAAGAATTTCGATGATTTGTTAGGTGGAGCACCTGCCAATGTTGCATGTGCTTTATCTAAGTTGGGTGTAGATGTAGCATTTCTTGGGGGCCTAGGTAATGATTCTATTGGAAAAGAGTTTTGTGATTTATTTACTTCTTTAGGTATAAATATTTCTGGCATACAGTTGAATGATGAATTTCCAACTCGCATTGTCCTTGTGCATCGCGATTTTAAAGGAGAACGTTCTTTTGCAGGTTTTGTTGGAGGATCTAATAATTCATTTGCCGATCAAAAACTAAACTTGCAGAAAATAAAATCAATTTGGCCTTCTCTATCTAAAGGTGCAAGCTGGTTGTTACTGGGGACTATTCCATTTGCATCAGAATCATCGAGGCAAGCTGTTACTTGGATTCTAGAAAATGCTAGAAAAAATAACCTTAATATTGCAATTGATTTGAATTGGCGCCCAACGTTTTGGGATTCATCTTTGAATCCAGATAGTCCTCCGAATTTTGAAACTTGCTCTTTCTTGAAACCTTTTTTAGAACAAGCATCTTTGCTTAAGCTTGCTAAGGAAGAAGCTCTTTGGTTTTTTAACAATGATAATCCGATAGATATAGCGGAATCTTTATCAAATAGGCCAAGTGTAATTGTCACTGATGGCGCTCAACCTATTCGATGGCTTTTAGGAGGTTTTTCAGGAGAAATCAAAGCAATATCGTCACCAGCATCAGTAGTTGATACAACAGGGGCTGGCGACTCTTTTACTGCTGGCATTATTTCTCAACTTTCAACTTATTCTTTTTATCCACGAAATAAGCTTGAAGCAGAAACAATTATTCGTTTTGGTGCTGCATGTGGAGCTTTAGTTTGTGGAGGGAAAGGAGCCATTGACCCTCAACCAAGTTCTTCAGAAGTGGAAAAACTCTTAGCTTCGTTAGAAGACGACATGATTTGAATCTCCCGTCCTTCATTGGCTAGGTACATTATGAAAATTTTGCAAGCATTGTCAATTGAAACAGTTAATCGAGACGGCCATTCAATTACTAGTAGACCATTGCATTGGCTAGATATTTCTTCTTCTTGAAGGAACAATTCATTTGCTGCGCTTGGTTCTTCTAACCTATAAAGATCTAAATGAAATAGCGCCCTTTTGCCGTGGAGATAATGATGGGATAAAGCAAAAGTTGGACTTGTGATTTGCTCGCTTATTTCCAACCCTTTCCCTATTCCTTGTACTAAAGACGTTTTACCTGCTCCTAACGGACCTTCTAATAAAAGCACTTTTATGCTGGAAAGTTCTTGCGCTAAGGATTCGCCAAATTTTATTGTGCTGGCATGATTTTTAAGAATCCATTTTGATTCGTTAGAGTGGTTGGTAATCATGGTTGGAATTTTTATTTTCCCAAACACCTTGCTTCTTGTTAATTATGGTTTCTTCTACAGTATCAAGTTCAAAATTAGTTGATGATTCCTCTTATGAAGTCGCAGATATCGAGCTTGCTGATTTTGGCCGTAAAGAGCTAGCTATAGCAGAGAAAGAGATGCCTGGGTTAATGGCATTGCGGGAAAAATATAGTAAGGAAAAGCCTTTGAAAGGTGCTCGTATTGCGGGGAGCCTTCATATGACAATTCAGACAGGAGTATTGATTGAGACTTTAGTGGCCTTAGGAGCTCAAGTCAGATGGGCTTCTTGCAATATTTTTTCTACACAAGATCATGCAGCATCTGCGGTTGCAAAAAATGGCATACCAGTTTTTGCAAAAAAAGGAGAAACATTAACTGAATACTGGTCTTATACCCATCGAATTCTTGAGTGGGGTGGTTTGGAAGGACCGAATATGATTTTGGATGATGGTGGAGATGCAACTGGTTTAGTCATTCTTGGAGATAAAGCTTCTCGGGTTCCTTCAGTGTTGGATAACCCTTCAAACGAAGAAGAGATAGCGCTTTTTGCTTCTATTCGCAAAAAATTGTCTGAAGACGCATCATTTTATTCACGCATTAAAGGGATGATTCAGGGCGTTACTGAAGAAACAACTACTGGAGTTGCAAGGCTATATCAAATGCAAAAGACTGGTGAACTACCTTTCCCTGCAATTAATGTGAATGATTCAGTTACTAAGAGTAAATTTGATAATCTTTATGGTTGCCGTGAATCTCTAGTGGATGGAATTAAGAGAGCAACTGATGTCATGGTTGCTGGCAAAGTGGCTTTAGTTATTGGATATGGTGATGTTGGTAAAGGTTCCGCACAATCTTTGCGAGGACTTGGTGCATCAGTAATGATTGCAGAAATTGACCCAATTTGTGCTTTGCAAGCAGCAATGGAGGGATACAGAGTCGTTCGATTAGATGATGTGGTTGAACAAATTGATATTTTTGTTACTGCGACTGGCAATTATCAAGTTATTTGTCATGAGCACTTAATTAGAATGAAAGATGAAGCCATAGTTTCAAACATTGGACATTTTGACAATGAAATTGATGTTGCTTCGTTAAAGTCTTATCAATGGGAGAATATTAAGCCTCAAGTTGATCATATAACTCTTCCTAGCGGCAATAAGATAATTCTTTTAGCTGAAGGCCGTTTAGTTAATTTGGGATGTGCAACTGGCCACCCCAGCTTTGTAATGAGTAATTCATTTACAAATCAAGTTTTAGCTCAGATAGAATTGTTTACTAAAGGAAATGAATATAGTAAAAATGTTTATGTATTACCTAAACATTTAGATGAGATGGTTGCTCGTCTTCATTTAGAAAAGATAGGTGCTCAATTAACACAACTTACGAGTGAACAAGCTGATTATATTAACGTACCTGTTCAAGGCCCTTATAAACCAGAGCAATATCGTTATTAATAAGACCTAACTATTTAAATACCCTACATGAATATTGCTGATACCTTGCTTTCATTACCTGATCTTATAGGTAATGCAGTTGAGTCTAATCAGTGGGTTGGTTATGGGGCAATTTTAATTGCGATGTTTTTAGAAAATTTATTTCCTCCTATACCTTCTGAATTAATTATGCCCCTTGGTGGTTTTTATATTTCTCAAGGCCAATTAAGTTTTTTTCCAGTTATTATTGCGGGTCTGATTGGTACGGTATTAGGGGCATTTCCTTGGTACGGATTAGGCAGGTTAGCCAATGAAGAAAAGATAGAGACTTGGCTTACTAAATATGGGCAATGGTTGGGTATTACTCCTAATGAGTTATATAAAAGTCATAGTTGGTTTTCTAGGTATGGAAAAGCTTTGGTTTTTTGGGGAAGATTAGTTCCTGGTATACGCACATTAATCTCTGTGCCTGCTGGCATTGAATTAATGCCTCTAACACCTTTTGTATTTTGGACAACTGCAGGGAGTCTTCTGTGGATTATTTTTTTAACAGTTTCAGGTATCCTTTTAGGTGAAAGTTATAGCGCAGTTGAAATTTGGATTGAGCCTTTTTCTAAGGGGGTTAAATTCATATTGGCCTTTTCAATATTTATTACATTTGTTTGGCTATGTATACGCTTCTTTTTTCCTAAGAAGTCAAATTAGAATGGAATATTGCTATTGTTTTGATTATTGGATGATTCATTATTCATAGAATCTCTTCTTGATCCTAAAAGTTCTAGTCTATCTACTCTAATAACTGGCTTAGATTTATTTTCTCCAGTAGTTTTATCCCTCCATTGATCTAATTTAAAACTTCCACTTATTCCTAAGAGAGAACCTTTTTTTACATAATCAGCAGCAACTTGCGCTTGTTTACCCCATATTTCTAAATTAAACCAATCAGGCTCTTCATTTCTACTGCGTCTATTTACAGCAAGAGTAAAGTTAGCAACTAAGCTTCCTGATTCGAAATATCTGACTTCAGGATCTCGTCCTGCCCTTCCTACAAGATTAATTGCATTAATACTCATTATGTAAATATATAGTGACTTGAAAAGTATAACCGGAATCTTCCTGAGTAAAAGTGTTTTTTCTGAAACGACTTTTTGTTTTTTCTGAAGATTCTTCTAGTCTTAGTTACTAATAACTTTTTGATAAGACCGTGCTTTTCAGACGTTTTCGTTTATCGCGTGATATTGGTATAGATCTTGGAACAGCAAATACCTTGATATACGTTCAAGGTAAAGGGATCGTTTTAGAAGAACCATCTGTAGTTGCAATGGATCTAGAGGAAGGAGAGACATTAGCAGTTGGTGATGATGCCAAATTGATGCTAGGCCGTACTCCAGGGAATATTCGAGCAGTGAGGCCTTTAAGAGATGGAGTTATTGCTGATTTTGATGCAGCAGAGCAAATGCTCAAGTCTTTTATTCAAAAATGCAATGAAGGACGTGGAATTCTTGCACCAAGATTAGTTGTAGGGATACCAAGTGGGGTAACTAGTGTTGAGCGCCGAGCAGTTCGAGAGGCTGGTCTAGCAGGAGCTAGGGAGGTCCATTTAATTGATGAACCTGTAGCAGCTGCTATTGGTGCACATTTACCTGTTACGGAACCAATAGGCACGATGATTGTTGATATTGGTGGTGGAACTACAGAGGTTGCAGTTCTTAGTTTAGGTGGAACAGTACTGAGCGAATCTGTGCGTGTTGCTGGCGATGAGATAAATGATTCGATAGCAATTTATTTGAAGAAAGTGCACAATTTGGTTGTGGGAGAACGAACTGCAGAAGAAATCAAGATTCGGATTGGCTCTGCTTTTCCTAATAATGAATTTGACTTGCAATCAATGGATGTTCGCGGACTCCATTTGCTTTCTGGGTTACCTCGTTCGATTACTTTGCAAGCTGGAGAGTTGAGAGAAGCAATGTCGGAGCCGCTCAACAAAATTGTTGAAGCTGTTAAAAGAGTTTTAGAGAGAACTCCACCCGAATTAGCTGCAGATATTGTTGATAGAGGCATTATGCTTGCAGGTGGTGGAGCATTAGTAAGAGGTATCAGTGATCTAGTCAGTCATGAGACAGGTATTTTTACTCATGTTGCTGAAGATCCTTTGTTATGTGTCGTGAATGGATGTGGACATGTTTTAGATGACTTTAGACGCTTGAAAAGAGTAGTGGATACACCTGATTTTGCTAGAAATGCTGTAAGAGACTGAATCTATGGTGAATACTCGACGAAAAGTAGCTTTTCGTTGGTGGTCTAGAAAAAGTTTTTGGTATTTATTTTTTCTAAGTATATTTTTGCTATTTATTCGCTTTTCTAAAGGAGCTTTTCTCCTGGATGTTTTTGCTATTTTTTCCAGACCTTTCTGGCCTGGAACAGCCCAGAAGGAATGGATTATAAATGGTATTAACTTGGAGCAACAAATCAGGATTGACTTATTAGAAAAAGATAATCAACGACTTAGAGAGATATTAAAGTTGCAAAATTCCAGTAAACAGAGTCAGGTTTCGGCTGCTGTGATTTCAAGACGATCGAGAGATTTTTGGCAGCAATTGGAGTTGAACAAAGGTGCGAAAGATGGAATTAATGAAGGAGATGCAGTGCTTGGTCCTGGAGGATTGCTTGGGCTCATTGAAACTGTGACATTTACAACTTCTAGGGTGAGATTGTTAACTGCGCCTTCAACTAAATTGGGAGTATGGATTGAGCGTTCAAAGGTGCATGGGATATTAACAGGAGTAGGTACTAATCGTCCTCAGTTAAATTTTTTAGAGAAAATGCCTGATGCAAAATTAGGTGACATTATTAGTACTTCCCCTGTTAGCACTTTAATGCCACCAAATCTTCCAGTGGGAGTGATTCAGTCAATTGATGATCAAAACCTCCCCTCCCCATATGCCATTGTTCAGTTAATTGCATCTCCAGAGGCTATTGATTGGGTCCAAGTTCAAAGGAGTAATGAAAAGAGATAAAAACAGAATTTTGTATCAGTGCTTAGCTTTTTTGGTACCGTTGATGACACTTGTCTCACCAACTTGGCTTTCTATTTCAGGAGTTGGACCAAGGTGGGCTGAGTTGTGGTTATTGCCTTGGGCTTTAGAAGAAGGACCTGTTGCAGGAATATTTGCTGGATTTTGTTTAGGTCTTGTTTTGGATGGAATTAACCTGGATGGTTCAACACAGTTACCTGCTCTGATTTTTCTTGGTTATTGGTGGGGTTGCTTAGGCAGAAAAAGTAAATATTCGGAGAAGAATTTTGTACTTGGAATTCTAATTTTATCTGGATCTTTTCTTAGTGGTTTTAGCATATGGCTTCAACAAATTTTTCAAGTGCATGGAAGTTTTTTCAATGCCTGGGCGTTATATAATGTACTTGCAGGATCAATTGTTTCTGGACTTATTGCCCCATTGCTTTGTTCACTATCATTAAATAGTTTCTTTAGAGGAAAAGGCTAGCAATTGAAAGGGAAGAGATGCCTTATCAATCAGTGACCCTAAAAATCAATCCAATATTAGGTTCTAACATTCAGAACAATTTATCTATACGTGGTCAATTACCTGTCAAATATTAAAAAAATTGGAAAATAGAATATTTATGGCTATAGGAATTGAGTTGGGGTGGGGGTGTAAGATTATTATGAGGGCTGAATGAGAGATCATCATCATGTATGAAGAAGGTTCATCCATGCTTGAGAAGAGCAATGATGGACCTGTCTTAAAGGTTTCATCTCGCAATAATGCAACTATTTTGGTTGTTGATGATGAGCCTGCAGTTTTAAAAGTCTTGGTTACAAGGCTTGAGTTGTCAGGGTATAGAGTTGTTTCTGCCAAGGATGGAGAAGAGGCTTTAGATGTTTTTCATAAGGAATCTCCTGACCTAGTTGTTTTAGATGTAATGCTTCCAAAGTTGGATGGCTTTGCAGTTTGTAGGAGATTAAGGGCCGAATCAATCGTCCCCATAATTTTTCTTAGTGCTCTTGAAGCTATCTCCGAGAGGGTTGCAGGATTGGATTTAGGGGCTGATGATTACTTGTCTAAGCCTTTTAGTCCAAAAGAGTTAGAAGCACGCATAGCTACGATTTTACGCCGAATGGGTCCTGGGGCATCTGTTGCGGAACCAAGAGAGATACCTGCAGGGCAAGGAGTAATGAAACTAGGGGAATTAGTTGTTGATACCAACCGTAGGCAGGTAAGTAGAGGTGGGGAGAGGATTGGACTAACGTATACAGAATTTAGCTTGCTTGAATTACTTTTCCGTGATCCAGGGAAGGTTGTCCCACGAGCAGAGATCTTGGAACAGCTTTGGGGATATCCTCCTCGACGAGCTGCTGATCTCAGAGTGGTTGATGTATATGTTGCACGTTTAAGAGGGAAACTAGAACCTGATCCTCGTAATCCTGAATTAATACTTACTGTGAGAGGTATTGGCTATTCTTCTCAGAGATTGGGGGAGTTCCCTCCTGTTAGCTCTTAAATATAAAAAATTATTTTTTTATTCCCTTGACTAACTAGTCTCAATGTAAATATATCTTTTTCAATTTCCTTTGTCTGACTTAAAAGAAACTCGTATAGCTAAAGCTGCTGCATTGCGAAAAGTTGGCAGGGAACCTTATGCAATTGGTTTTAAACCTACTTGTACAGCTGCGGAGTTGCAGATAGAGCATAAGGATTTGGCTAATGGCCAAGATAGGGATGTTGAAGTATGCCTTGCAGGACGTGTTCTTGCCCGTCGTGTTATGGGGAAGCTTGCTTTTTTTACTTTGTCTGATGAAAGTGGCTCGATTCAACTATTTCTTGAAAAAGCCACCCTTCAAGAATTTAGTCCGGAGTTACAAGAGCCTGGTGCATTTAAACAAATTACAGATTTTGTTGATACAGGAGATTGGTTAGGAGTTCAAGGAGTGTTGAGGCGAACAGATCGTGGTGAATTGTCCATAAAGGTTCAATCTTGGACGATGTTATCTAAATCTCTCCAACCATTACCTGATAAATGGCATGGTCTTTCAGATATAGAAAAGAGATATAGACAGCGCTACCTTGATTTAATTGTAAACCCAGAGTCTCGTAAGACTTTTAAGAAAAGAGCCTTTGCTGTTAGTGCCATACGTAGATGGTTGGATGATCGTGGTTTTTTGGAGATTGAAACTCCTGTTTTGCAAGCAGAAGCTGGTGGTGCTGAGGCAAGACCGTTTATTACTCATCACAACACATTTGATGTGCCTTTGTATCTCAGAATTGCGACAGAACTTCATTTAAAGAGGTTAGTAGTAGGAGGGTTTGAACGTGTTTATGAGCTTGGTCGAATCTTTAGGAATGAAGGTATTAGCACAAGACATAACCCTGAGTTCACATCAGTGGAGATTTATCAAGCTTTTGCTGATTACAACCAGATGATGGATTTAACAGAACAGCTTCTTTCATCAATTTCTTTGCAGGTTTGTGGATCTACAAAAATTTCTTACCAAGGAAAAGAACTGGACTTTACGCCCCCTTGGCGTAGAGAAACTATGCAGGATCTTGTTTTAGAAGCAACAGGATTAGATTTTGATGCTTTTGGTAATGATAGGGAACAGGCTGCTTCTGCAATGATTAATGCTGGTTTAGAAGTCTCTAAGGACGCCAATTCTGTTGGCAGATTAATGAATGAGGTTTTTGAGCAAGCAGTAGAACCAAAATTAATTCAGCCTACTTTTGTCATTGATTATCCAATTGAAATTTCACCATTAGCTAGAAAACACCGTAACAAAGACGGGATGGTTGAGAGATTTGAATTGTTTATTGCTGGACGAGAGACTGCTAATGCTTTTAGTGAATTAATTGATCCCATAGATCAACGAGAGCGCCTTGAGGAGCAACAGAATCGTAAAAATGATGGTGATCTAGAGGCTCATTCAATAGATGAAGATTTTCTTAATGCTTTGGAGGTTGGGATGCCCCCTACTGGTGGTCTGGGTATTGGGATTGATCGTTTAGTAATGCTTTTAACAGATAGTCCATCTATAAGAGATGTTATTGCTTTTCCATTGCTTCGCCCTGAGGCCGGTTCTCAGTAATCAAAAGGGACCCATCAAAGTGGATAATAGATCCAGTATGAAGACGTCTAGGGATGAGCGGAGAGCGCGTTGGTTTCAGGTTTAAGCACACTGATGCTGTGGTTAAGCGCAATCCTCAAGGTCGTTCTAGACGAGGTTGGGTGATGGAACCTGTAGAGCAGACAACTAGTCGTGGGACTAAAATGCCTGCCTATCGCATTAGATGGAGGGATAGTGAGCGCCCTGAAATTGTTTTGCAACATATGTTGATTGCAGATCCTGACCCAACACCTCCTCCTGAAAATGTGAGCCTTGAACCCCCTTCATCAGCAAAATAATTTCTGTATCTCAACTGTCAAAAACTTTTTTTATAGAAAACCTGATCATATTTTTGCAGTTTAAAGGTGCTTGATCGAAAAAAAAATCGCTTTTATTTGCAAGGATTCGCTGACAATTGCGACTTTTTCCCGTGCTAGGCAAAATTATATTTTTTCATTCGAATGAAATTTATTCTTTTTGAGGTGATTTAGTGATGATAGGTTTTTCTATTTCTTGTTGTAATGGACTAATAGCTGCTTCTCTAGATAAAAGAAATATTTGTGAAAGTTTTGCTAATGAGCCTTCTTCAATATCTAAGGTACTAAGTTCATTAAATGCATTTTTGTATACCTTATCTAGCGCGCTGATTAATTGTTCTCGTTGCAACTTTAATGCAATTCTTTTTTGTTCTCTTTCCATTCTTAAATAGCATCATTTTTTATGACCATAGACTAATATAGGGAAAGAGCTTCTTTTGTTTCTTTAGCAGTTTGTTTTCTCTTTTCAGACTCTCTTTTATCATGAAGTTTTTTCCCTTTACCAAGACCGATTGTTATTTTTATCCAGGAACCTTTTAGATAAAGTTTTATTGGGATTAATGTCAGACCTTTTTTGTTGAGATTTGATTCTAACTTGTTTATTTCTTTTTGATGAGCTAACAATTGACGTACTCGTAATGGCTCATGATTGAAAAAATTACCTGCGTTATTAAATTTTGAGATATGAACATTATGCAACTGAAGATTTCCATCACGGATCAGACAGAATCCATCTCTTAAATTAACATTTCCTGCGCGAATTGATTTAACTTCTGTTCCCAAAAGTTCAATGCCTGCTTCCAATGTTTCCAATATTTCATATTGATATCTAGCAAAACGGTTTTCAGCCAAGTTTTTGTTGAGCTTGGCTTTTGCTTGTTTTGACTTTTTTTTATGACTAGCTTTGGACATTTTCCGACATTACTCTTTTGTGAGTACACAACTGTCCCTATCCTTCGAATATGGCAATTGTGTCTTCCGGCTCAAAGAAATCTTCTTCATATAACCTTAATGGAAAGACAAGGTTGTTGGATCCAAAGAGGCTTGAAGAGGATACAAAGAAACGTAAAGAAGACTCATTAAGGCCTCAATCTTGGAATGAATTTGTAGGTCAGGCTGAATTAAAAAAAGTACTGTCTATTTCTGTCAAAGCAGCCTTATCCAGAAAAGAAGCCTTGGATCATGTGTTGTTGTATGGACCTCCAGGTTTGGGAAAAACTACTATGGCTTTGGTTCTCGCCAAGGAGCTAGGAGTTAAATGTCGTATTACAAGTGCCCCAGCTTTAGAAAGGCCAAGAGACATAATTGGCTTATTACTGAACTTAAAATCTCATGAATTATTGTTTGTTGATGAAATTCATAGACTGACAAAGGTCGCGCAAGAGCTTTTATACCCTGCATTAGAAGATTTCCGACTGGACTTAACTGTTGGGAAAGGTACAACAGCACGAACACGGGAAATAGATCTTCCTCGCTTTACTTTGATTGGTGCAACTACTAGCCCCGCTTCAATTAGTTCACCTTTAAGAGATCGTTTTGGTATTACGCATCGATTGAATTTTTATCAGTTGGATGATCTACAGAAGATCATCCAAAGAGCAGCAGATCTTTTGGGATTGCATTTATCTACTGAAGGAAGTCTGGAAATTGCTCGTCGTTGTAGAGGCACCCCACGAATTGCTAATAGATTGCTTCGTAGAGTTAGAGATTTTGCCACTGTCCAAGAGAACATTCAAATAGTTGATAAAGATGTTGTGAATGAATCTTTGAAATTGCATCAAGTAGATGAGTGTGGTTTAGATCAGACAGATAGACGTTTTTTGTCATTTATTGTTGAAGCGCATGATAATTGTCCAGTGGGATTAGAGACTCTTGCTGCTGCATTAGGAGAAGAAAGTTCTACATTGGAAACTGTGGTGGAGCCATTTCTTTTACAGATTGGTTTTTTAAAAAGAACACCTCGTGGAAGAATTGTCACTTCAGCAGCAATAGATCATCTTAATTTTGATAAAAGTACAAGGATGTCTAGTTAAATGAGACAGAAGATTTTCTTTTCTTTGTTTATATGTTGTTTAGTTTGGTTCGGTTTTCCATTGTTTGCTGTTGAAGCAGGGAATGAAGTCAATGCATCCTTGTTTGCAAAGGCATTATATGAAAGCAAGGAAGGTAATTTTGGAGATGCATTAGAAAGTTGGGATCGTTTTCTGGTGTCTGCTCCAACAGATGCTGCTGCTTTAAGTAATCGTGGAAATGTACGTTTAGCGTTGGGGGATTCTGAAGGTGCGATTCTTGATCAAACAAGTGCAATCAAGATTCTCCCTTCGGAAATTGATCCTTATTTAAATCGAGGTATTGCAGAGGAAAACTTAGGTCAATGGGATGAAGCTATTAATGATTATCAATGGGTTCTTACCAGAGAGCCAGAAAATGCTTCTGCTTTATATAATTTAGGAAACGTTGTGGGGTCTGTTCGAGGTGATTGGTTACAAGCAAAAGAGTTATTTAATAAAGCATCCATAGCTAATCCAGGAGATGTTATGGCTCGATCTAGCAACGCTTTGGCTTCTTATCAATTAAATGACTTTGCTCAGGCAGAAAAAGAGTTGAGGACACTTATTCGTAAATATCCAATGTTTGCAGATGCAAGGGCAGCACTGACTGCTCTTTTGTGGAGAGAAGGATCACTAGGAGAAGCTGAAAGTCATTGGACTGCAGCAATCGGACTCGACAGTAGATACAGAGAAGAAAAATGGCTTGGAAATGTAAGACGGTGGCCTTCTGATCCAATCCATGATCTGATGGCATTTTTGGATTTGGAACCAGTATGAATGTTTTGAAGAAGTCACCTGTGAGCTTAGAGTCTATTTTGCCTGAATTAATTGACCTTAGGAGGCATTTTCATGCTCATCCTGAATTAAGTGGTGAAGAGCATCAAACAGCTGCTCTTGTGGCGGGCGAATTAAGAAAGTACGGATGGACTGTCACAGAATCAATAGGTAGAACAGGGTTAATTGCTGAGTTGGGACATATATGTACTCCTTTAGTTGGTTTAAGAGTAGATATGGATGCGTTGCCTGTAGAAGAAAAAACAGGGCTTCCCTATTCTTCTTTAAGACAAGGTGTTATGCATGCATGTGGACATGATATTCATACCTGCATAGGCCTAGGCGTTGCAAGATTACTTGCCGAAAATCAAGACCAAGTAACTGGCATAAGACTCTTATTTCAACCTGCTGAGGAGATTGCTTCTGGTGCAAGATGGATGAAGAAAGATGGAGCGACTAAAGGTTTAGACGCTCTCTTTGGTGTCCATGTTTATCCAGAACTTTCTATTGGTAGCATTGGTGTTCGAAGTGGAACATTAACAGCGGCAGCTGGTAAGTTGGAAATCCAAATTATTGGTAATGGAGGACATGGTGCTAGGCCCCATCAAACTATTGATTCGATTTGGATAGCATCAAAGGTTATTAGTGGAATTCAAGAAGCGATTGCAAGGCAACTAGATGCATTAATGCCAGTTGTTATAAGTTTTGGGAAAATTGAAGGTGGTCAAGCTTTTAATGTAATTGCAGATAGAGTAAAGCTTTTGGGTACAGTTCGTTGTTTAGATGCAAGTTTAAACGAAACTCTTCCGAAATGGATCGAAGATACAGTCAAAGGAATTGCTCATAGCTTAGGGGCAGAGGCTTTGGTTACATATACATCTATTGCACCTCCTGTTTGGAATGATCCTGGGCTAACTTCCCTCGTTGAAGAAGCAGGTAAAGTTGTGCTTGGAGCAGTTAATGTGAAGCACTTAGAATTACCTTCTTTAGGTGCAGAGGATTTTGCAGAATTTTTAGAAGATGTTCCTGGGACAATGTTTCGTCTTGGAGTAGCACCTCCTAACGGATGTGCTCCACTACATAACGGTTATTTTTCTCCTGATGAAAAAAGTATTGAGGTTGGAATTCGTGTAATTTTTCAAACCTTAATGACTTGGATGGATAACCATAAATGCGATGTGAGAGAGCGTTCAAAATGAAAAATTCTAAGAATTTGTTTCTATCTCTTGCTGCACCATGCTTAGTGTTTATTTCACTATTGGGCTTTTTTTATCGTAAAGGCAATGATCGGGTTCAAGCAGTACCAGCTTTATTTGTTGGGATAGGTCTTATTTTTTCTAATGCTTTTGGTAGAACTAAAAGGCGGAAAAAATTGTTAAATGAAATGCTCAATAGAAGAAATACTTTGAATTAATAATTTGATTTAACAGAAAAGGACCTATTACTAAAAAAATAGCTAACTTGAACATACTCACTAGGGGTGCCATACGAGCTTTTGCTTTTGGCTGAGATCACACCCTCTGAACCTGATACGGTTAAGCCCGGCGAAGGAAAGTGAAAGAGAGTGATCAAGGTATGGTTCTAATTCCCTTGTGTATTTTTTATAGCTTTTGTGGTTATGCGCACTTCTTGGGTTGCTTCCCGTAGAGGAAAGGAAAATGTTTCTCAAATGTATTTTGCCCGTAGGGAACTTATCACAGAGGAAATGGCTTTTGTGGCAAAGAGAGAGAATCTTCCTGCATCTTTAGTTATGGAGGAGGTGGCAAGAGGAAGAATGATAATACCCGCAAACATTAATCATCTAAATTTGGAGCCTATGGCTATAGGTATTGCTTCTAGGTGCAAAGTGAATGCAAATATCGGAGCATCTCCTAACGCAAGTGATGTCACTGAAGAATTGAAAAAGCTTAACCTTGCTGTTAAGTATGGCGCCGATACTGTTATGGATCTTTCTACGGGAGGTGTCAATCTTGATGATGTAAGGATGGCAATAATTGATGCTTCACCAGTCCCAATCGGAACTGTTCCTGTATATCAAGCTTTGGAGAGTGTTCATGGTTCCATCGAGAAATTATCGGAAGATGATTTTCTCCACATCATCGAAAAACACTGTCAACAAGGCGTTGACTATCAGACAATTCATGCTGGTTTGCTGATTGAGCATTTACCAAAGGTCAAAGGAAGAATTACAGGAATAGTGAGTAGAGGGGGTGGAATTTTGGCTCAGTGGATGCTTTATCACCATAAGCAGAATCCTCTCTTCACTCGTTTTGATGACATTTGCGAAATTTTTAAACGTTATGACTGTAGTTTTTCTTTAGGAGATTCTTTAAGACCAGGTTGTCTTCATGATGCATCAGATGAAGCTCAATTAGCTGAGTTAAAGACTCTAGGAGAACTTACTAAACGTGCTTGGAAGCATGATGTTCAGGTAATGGTGGAAGGACCTGGTCATGTTCCCTTGGATCAGATTGAGTTCAATGTTAAGAAGGAGATGGAGGAATGTTCTGAGGCGCCGTTTTATGTTTTAGGACCTTTGGTTACAGATATTGCTCCAGGATATGATCATATAACTAGTGCAATTGGTGCTGCCATGGCAGGTTGGCATGGTACAGCGATGCTTTGTTATGTCACACCTAAAGAGCATTTAGGCTTGCCAAATCCAGATGATGTTCGTGAAGGATTAATTGCTTATAAAATTGCAGCTCACGCAGCTGATATAGCTAGACATCGATCTGGAGCTAGAGATAGAGATGATGAGTTAAGCAAAGCTAGATATGCTTTTGATTGGAATAAGCAGTTTGAATTGTCACTTGATCCAGAGCGGGCCCGTGAATATCATGATGAGACATTACCGGCTGATATTTATAAACAAGCAGAATTTTGTTCGATGTGTGGACCGAAGCATTGTCCGATGCAAACTAAAATCACAGATAAGGATTTAGAGGCTTTAGAAGATGTTCTTTCTTCTAAAGATGAAATGAAGGTGAAATCTATTTCATGACATAAAAAAGGGTTTAATTATTGAATTAAACCCTTTTGATTTTTTTTAATCTTAACTAAGAAGTGTCTTTGCTTTATTTAATACATTTTCAACTGTAAAACCAAATTTTTCCATACAAGTTCCTCCTGGAGCAGAAGCACCAAAGCTACTCATAGTTACACTGTCTCCATCAAGCCCAATATATTTATGCCATCCAAAGGTTTCAGCGGCTTCTACAACAATGCGTTTCCGTACATTGGATGGTAAAACTTCTTCTTTATAAGAGTCACTTTGCTCTTCAAAAAGCTCTACGCAGGGCATGGATACGACTCTAACTTTTTCCCCTTGATTGGTTAACTCCTTGGCAGCGTCAACACATAAATGCAACTCGCTACCTGTTCCGATAAAGATTAATTCAGGTGTTCCTGAGCAATCTTCAAGAATATAGCCACCTAAAGCTACTTTCTCTATTGATGAATTGGCTTGATTTGGCATTCCTTGTCTACTTAAGCAAAGAGAACTTGGACGTTTGCGATTGCTAATTGCAACTTTGTAAGCACCACTAGTTTCATTGCCATCTCCAGGTCGGAAAACCAACATATTTGGTATTGCACGTAGCGATGGAATTGTTTCAATCGGCTGATGAGTAGGACCATCCTCACCAACTCCAATTGAGTCATGAGTAAGGACATAAATTACTCCAAGTTCGCTCAATGCTGATAGTCGCATTGAACCTCTCATATAGTCAGCGAATACAAGAAACGTTCCACCATAAGGAATTAAACCACTGTCGTGATAGGCGATACCGTTTAAAATTGCCGCCATAGCATGTTCTCTTACCCCAAAATGTAGATATCTTTTTTCTGGAGTACCTGGTTGGAATGACCCAGTCTCTCCTTTGATATCGGTATAGTTTGAATGTGTAAGATCAGCTGACCCTCCAATTAATTCAGGTAGGTTTGGCCCAAGAGCGCCTAGGCAAATTTGCGAATGTTTTCTTGTAGCTAAACCTTGATCAGCAGTTGTATAAGTAGGGAGATCTTTGTCCCAGTTCTCGGGGAGTTCTCCTCTTAATGAGCGTTCAAATTGCTTGGCCTCTGAAGGATATTTTCTTCGATAATTGTTTAATTGCTCATTCCAATCACTTTCTAGGGCTGCTCCTTTTTCGATTGCTTTTCTAAATTGTCCGTAGGCTTCTTGAGGAATTTCGAAAGGACCATAAGACCAATCTAATGATTTTCTGGTTAAATCCGCTTCTTCTGCACCAAGAGGAGCACCATGAACTCCTGCGGTATCACTTTTATTAGGCGATCCATACCCAATAGTTGTAGTGATTTTGATTATAGAAGGCTTGTCAGTAACTTCTTTTGCTTTTTGAATAGCATTTGCAATTGCATTGACGTCTTTATTTCCATCAGGGACGTGCTGAACATGCCAACCATAAGATTCATATCTTTTTAGAACATCTTCAGTGAAAGAAACATCAGTTCTTCCATCAATAGTGATGTGATTGTCATCATATAGAGCAATCAATTTTCCTAATTTCAGATGTCCTGCTAGTGAACATGCTTCTGAAGCAACACCTTCTTGATTGCATCCATCCCCCATGATCACATAAGTAAAATGATCAACAATTTTTGAATCTGGCTTGTTAAATTTAGCCGCCAAATGAGCTTCGGCTATTGCAAGTCCTACTGCATTAGAAATCCCAGCTCCTAGTGGTCCTGCTGTTACCTCAACTCCAGGCGTTTCAAATGTTTCTGGATGACCTGGTGTTTTAGCCCCCCATTGTCTGAACTGTTTTATATCTTCTATAGATACTGATTCATAGCCAGTGAGGTGTAAAAGTGCATAAAGCAACATGCACCCATGTCCAGCTGATAGAACAAAACGATCTCGGTTAAACCATTTTGGATTTTTAGGATTATGACGGAGAAATTGATCCCATAGTGTATACCCCATAGGAGCGCAGCCCATTGGCAGACCTGGGTGACCACTATTAGATTTATTTACAGCGTCAACTGCAAGCATTCTGATGCTATTGATGCAGAGTGATTCAAGTGAAGCGGGCGCAGCGACCATTTTGTTAATTGGTAATTGAAAGATTCAGACTGGTTGAGTAGTAGTTGCTTAGCTCATTTTTCGGAAGGCAAGGCAAACGTTATGCCCTCCGAAACCAAATGAGTTAGACAATACAACATTTAATTTGCTTTCTCTAGCAGTGTTAGGAACGTAGTCCAGATCACAGTCAGGATCTGGTTTGGAGTAATTGATGGTTGGTGGAACTACTCCATGGCTAATAGAAAGTACACATGCTACGGCCTCAATGCCCCCAGATCCTCCAAGAAGATGACCTGTCATAGATTTTGTTGAGCTAACTGGGATTTGTTTAGCCCTATCCCCTAGTGCAGTTTTTATTGCTGAAGTCTCATTTTTATCATTAGCAGATGTGCTTGTTCCATGAGCATTAATGTAATCAATTTCTTGAGGATCTATGCTCCCATCTTGAAGAGCCTCAGTAATAGCTTTTGATCCACCTATGCCGCCTGGAGAAGGCGCTGTAATGTGATGAGCATCACAGGTAGTGCCATATCCAATCACTTCAGCATAGATTGGAGCATTGCGATTTATTGCATGCTCAAGTGTCTCAAGCACTAGTATGCCTGACCCTTCTCCTATTACGAAACCATCTCTATCAGCATCAAAAGGTCTGCTTGCAGAAGAAGGGTCATCATTACGGAATGATAGAGCTTTGGCACTTGAAAATCCTGCTACTCCAAGAGGAGTGATGCTGGCCTCGGCACCTCCGCATACCATTGCGTCTGCTTTCCCCAATTGAAGAAGCCTAAATGAATCGCCAATAGCGTTAGAACCTGCAGCACAGGCTGTTGAGACAGCTGAGCTAGGGCCTTTTGCACCAAGAGCAATTGCAGCAAGACCGGTTGCCATGTTGGGGATCATCATTGGAACAGTGAAAGGGCTAACTCTTCCTGGACCTTTGTTATTCAGAACTTGGGCTTGAGTTTCCATAGTGAGCAACCCCCCAACTCCAGATCCAATAATGACCCCAATACGAGATGCATTGCTTTCATTAATTGTTAGTCCGGAATCTGCAATTGCTTCTTTTGCAGCAACAACTCCAAACTTAGAGAATCGATCCCATCTTTTGGACTCTTTTGGCTCGAGAATTCCAGTTGGATCAAAATTGGAAACTTCTGCAGCAAACCTGCAAGCATGCTGAGAAGCATCAAACAGGCTTATAGGTCCAACCCCATTGCGGCCAGACTGTAATCCAAGGAGATAATCTTTGACGGTATTGCCAATAGGAGTAATAGCGCCAAGACCAGTTATTACAACTCGATGGAGGTTCTCCATCATTAGGTCCTCAGGATTGCTTGTCTTCTATGTATTTGACGGCATCACCGACTGTGGCTATGCCTTCTGCAGATTCATCTGGAATCTCGATATCGAATGCTTCTTCGAGAGCCATCACCAATTCAACGGTGTCAAGAGAGTCTGCTCCCAGGTCATTCTGGAAATTTGAATCTGGTTTAATTTCGCCTGCATCAACGCTAAGTTGCTCTGCAACGATGGAACGAACTTTTTCGAGAATTGCTTCCTGAGACATAATTCTAGAGATTTGTTCATATCTTACGAGTTAATGGTCGCGAGTTAACAAGAGTGAAGCCAGATGCATGAATCTCTTTATGTTGAACCAAATTGAGTAAAGTTTTTTACAAGTAACGTTATCTACAGGGCTTTATGTCCCACGCAGTAAAGATCTACGACACATGCATTGGATGCACCCAATGTGTAAGGGCTTGTCCTCTCGACGTCCTTGAAATGGTTCCATGGGATGGCTGTAAAGCCGGTCAGATTGCGTCTTCTCCGCGAACAGAGGATTGTGTCGGCTGTAAGCGTTGTGAGACAGCATGCCCTACAGATTTCCTAAGTATTAGGGTTTATTTAGGGGATGAAACAACTAGAAGCATGGGATTGGCCTACTAGTTCCCTTTTGTAAAATTAGTCTTTGGAGTATGTTCTTTACAGTCCGTAAGGCTATGGATTTAAGTTCATACTTTTATATATGTGTGGAATAGTCGCACTAGTTGGCTTTCGTGAGGCATCTCCGATTCTTTTAGAGGGCCTTAAGAAGCTGGAGTATAGAGGATATGATTCTGCTGGAATGGCTACTGTAAGTACTAAAGAAGGTAGTGAAAAAGCTTTTATTACTTGTAGGAAGGCGAAAGGTAAATTAGTTAACCTTTTAAATTTGCTAGCAAAGGATGGTGCCCCAGGGAATATTGGAATCGGCCATACAAGATGGGCTACCCATGGGAAGCCAGAAGTTAGAAATGCTCACCCTCATCTTGATTCTTCAGGCCAGGTGGCTGTTGTTCAAAACGGCATCATTGAGAATTACACTTGCTTGAGAGAAAAACTGCAGAAACAAGGCATCAACTTTGTTTCAGATACTGATACTGAGGTTATTCCCCATTTGATTTCAGAAGCATTGACTCGATTAAAACAGGAGGCGGTTGTTCCTAAAGGAGAAATGTTGTTTTTAGCTGTTAGGGAGGTTCTTAATTTATTGCAAGGATCATATGCACTGGCAGTCATATGGGCTGAGACTCCAGATGTTTTGATTGTTGCGAAGAATAAAGCCCCATTATTAATAGGGTTTGCTCAAGGTGAGTTTCTTTGTGCTAGTGATTCGACAGCTTTTGCTGGATTTACAAAAACCGTTTTGCCTTTGGAAGATAAAGAATTGGCCTTACTTACTCCTTTAGGAGTAGAGATCTATGATTCTCAAGGGAAACGTCAACATAGAACACCTTCCTTGATATTGGGCTCTGAAAAGAATATTGGTAAAGGTCAATTTCGACATTTTATGCTTAAAGAGATTTATGAGCAGCCTGAAACTGCTGATCAGTGGATTACGCGATTTTTGCCTGATGAATTGCCTGCTTCATCACCAATTGCTTTTCCCTTTGAGGAATCCTTTTATGAATCTATCGAAGCGGTTCAAATTTTAGCTTGTGGTACTAGTCGACATGCAGGGATGGTTGGTGCGTATCTTTTGGAACAATTTGCTGGCATTCCATCAACAGTTTTCTTTGCAAGTGAATTTCGTTATGCTCCACCTCCACTTGCTCCCAATATTTTAACTATTGGTGTTACTCAGTCAGGAGAAACAGCTGACACCCTTGCGGCATTGAACATGGAATCTGAAAGACGCTCTGCTCTTCAAGATGATTTGTTTTCTTCTAAGGTGCTGGGAATAACTAATAGAATAGAAAGTTCATTAGCTCGGGAAGTAACTAATATCATTGATATAGGAGCTGGTTTAGAAGTAGGAGTTGCAGCTACAAAAACTTTCCTAGGTCAGTTATTAGCTTTTTATGGCTTAGCGATAATGATTGCAGCAAGGAATAAAAAACGATCTATAAAAGAAATCAATGATATCTGTGATCAGTTGAGATTAGTTCCAAATTATTTAAGAGATTTAATTAACAATCATAATCAACTCACTGAAAAATTAGCCTATCAGTTCATTAATACTACAGATGTAATTTTTCTAGGCCGAGGAATTAATTATCCAATAGCATTAGAAGCTGCATTGAAATTGAAGGAGATTAGTTATATCCATGCTGAAGGTTTCCCTGCAGGGGAAATGAAGCATGGACCTATTGCATTGTTAGATCACAAAGTTCCTGTTATTTCAATAGCTACTCACGGAGTTGTTTTTGAGAAAGTTTTGAGCAATGCTCAAGAGGCTAAGGCTAGAAATGCTTGTTTGATTGGCATCGCTCCTGAATCTTCCGAGACGGAAATCTTTGACCATTTATTGCCTATTCCTAAAGTAAGCGAATGGATCAGCCCATTATTAACAGTTATTCCACTTCAATTATTGAGTTATCATATTGCTGCACAACGCGGTTTGGATGTTGATCAACCTCGCAACCTAGCAAAAAGTGTAACCGTGGAGTAGTTGCAATTTAAGCACTTTCATGGAAAGATCTCTATGCTCTACTCTAATACTTTAATCTGAAAATAATAGATCTAATTTGTACGGCCATAATTATCATCAAATCTAACAATATCATCTTCTCCAATATAACTCCCACTTTGTATTTCTATTAACTCTAAAGGTATTTTACCAGGATTTGTAAGCCTATGTCTGCACCCTAAGGGTATATATGTACTTTGATTTTCCTCTAGTAATTCCTTCTTAGAATCATTTTCTACTAATGCAGTGCCTTTAACGACTACCCAATGTTCTGCGCGATGATGATGCAGTTGTAGAGAGAGGCTGGCTCCAGGTTTTACTTGGATTTTTTTTACTTGCCAACTTTTTTTATGGATAAGTGAAGTGTAATATCCCCAAGGGCGATATACTTTTGTATGGGTTTTTCCTAAGCTATTATTTTCCTCTTTTAACATATTAACTATTGACTTTATATCCTGAGATTTACTTCGGTCTGCAATTAGAATAGCATCATCTGTTTCAACAACAATTAAATCTTTTATGCCAAGTCCAACTATTAAGCGATGTTCACTTCTTAAATAGCAGTTTGAATTATTTTTTGAAATCACCTTTCCTTGTAATACATTTCCATTGATATCTTTTGCAGACTCTTTCCAGAGTGATTCCCAGCTACCAATATCATTCCATCCAGCATTGAGAGGAACAACTGTTCCTAGTTGAGTTTTCTCCATAATTGCTACATCAATGGATAAATTCGGACATTTAGAAAAGGCTTCCTTATCTAATCTTTGAAAATCGAGATCTTCTGAATTCTTTTCGAGGGCTTTTTTGCATGGAAGAAGAATTTCAGGCGCTAACTTTTCTAGTTCTTTAAGAATGATGCTTGCTTTAAATAGAAAGATGCCACTATTCCAAGTAAAGCGAGAATCACTAATGAATTTTTGAGCAGTTTCTTTATCAGGCTTTTCTACAAATCTTTTAATGGTTGATGATCGCGACTCATTATTTTTATTGGCATGTGCTTCGATATATCCA
The DNA here is from genome assembly GCA_003209775.1 of Prochlorococcus sp. AG-436-O09. GTDB lineage: Bacteria > Cyanobacteriota > Cyanobacteriia > PCC-6307 > Cyanobiaceae > Prochlorococcus_E. Next base: position 25,309 of record QCPN01000016.1, read on the forward strand.
TAGCCTGTTTCAGGTGCGGTTGGACAGATTCCAAAAGTCACAAGTCTTCCTGAATCTGCGTCAGAACGTCCAGCATCTATTGTTTCTAAAAAGCTTTTCTTATCCTCAATTATGTGATCAGCAGATAGAACGAGTAGTAGAGGATCCTTGCCAGATTCCTTTGCTTTCAATGCTGCGATTGCTATTGCTGGAGCTGTGTTTCGGGCTATTGGTTCAAGAAAAATAGTACTTTCTTTGAGATTTATTTGACGCATCTGTTCTGCAACTATGAATCGGTGCTCCTCATTACAAATCAAAAAAGGGCGTTCAAGCTTTTTAATTCCTTGAATACGTTGACAAGTTTGCTGGAGTAATGTCTTATCGCTTTTATTGCTTAGGGCCCAGAATTGTTTTGGATAACTTTCTCGTGACATTGGCCATAGTCTTGTACCTGATCCTCCGCACAGGATTACAGGAGTTATTGAATTGATAGTCACTAAATTGATTAGGCTCATGTATCAATCTACTATTTATAGTTTCTCTTTCTTTTTATAGATTAAATAGACCTGGGGGTGGTGAAATAATTGCCCATCCTTCTTTAAGATTTATTGTAGGAACTATTTGTGTGACAAAAGGCACTAGAACTTTTTTCCCTGAATGCAGTTCTATTTCTAAAAGGTCGTTTCCAGCATTTATCAGATTGATTATCTTTCCAATTTCACGCTCCTCTGGATGAAGCTTTACTTTTAATCCCAAAAGGTCTAAAAGGTGGAATTCACCTTCCTCAAGCTTTGGTCGTTGGGTGGAATTAACTAATACTTTTTTGCCAACTAACAATTCTGCTGAGGTACGGTTATCTATTCCTAGAAAAGAAACTACATAAATAGATTTACCTGGTATTTGTCTTCCAGACAACAATTCAATCTTTTGAGGCTCTTCATCTTTGTCTTGGAGCCATCTTTGACCTGACTCCAAAAATCTTTCAGGGAAGTCACTACTAGGATTAACCCTTACTTCACCTCGAAGGCCATGGGGTGCAACAATCTCTCCAACAGTTAACCAAATGATTTCTTTATACATCTTTAGTTAGAAGAGATTTAAAATAACAATTGATTGAACT
>QCPN01000017.1:0-25587 GCA_003209775.1 Prochlorococcus sp. AG-436-O09
TGACCTTTCCTTTCACTGCCAGTAAAATACCAAGCCAGTGATTTAAGAATCACGCCACCATCTAAAGGTAATGCTGGTAATAAGTTAAAAACTGCCAAGAGTAAATTTATAACACCTATCTGTGCAAGGAGGTTTTGTAGTATTGGGCTGAGATTTGCTGACAAAGAGAAGCAAACTATCGATATAGAGATGTTTGCAATTGGACCAGCTATAGCAACTCTAAGTTGACTCATAGCCGTTGAACTTGGTGCTCCTATGTTTTTAATTCCACTAAAAGAAAAAATAGTAATTCCATAGACTTTCACTCCTTCATTCAAAGCAGCAAAAGAATGGGCAATCTCACGCAAAACCACAGATATCAATAAAAATATCGATGTTAAAAGGCCAAGGCACCAACCTTGCCAGGTTGGGAATTGATCCGCAAATGTTCTCGAAAACTGGACTTGTGCTATTCGGGTGAAAATTATAAGCATAAGCATCCAACTAGGATGAACCTTTATTGAGATGCCCCTTAGTTTGATCAACTCAATGCCGTCCAAGTTCCTTCTCCAAATAAGTAAAAAATGATAAGAAGCTGTTTCAATCCTATAAAGGTAATAGTTAATTGAGTTTGATCATGAAAACTCAAACATCACCAGCCGTAAAGATCTGTGGTATCACCCAAATTGAACAAGCTCTAGAAATTGCTTCCTTAGGAGTAGATGCAATTGGTGTAATAGGGGTAGAAAGATCTCCTAGGTTCCTATTCGAGAAAAAAAGGCGCAAGTTATTCAATGAATTAATTGAAAATGCACCCTCAATCAAGAGGGTCTGGGTTGTCGCCAACTTAGACATTAAAGAGATTAGGCAAGGGATAGAGGGGGAAGGCTCACCATCAGTTGTGCAACTCCATGGGGCTGAATCAAAAAAGCTTTGCGAAGAGTTGAAAAAATCATACCCTGATATTCAATGGTGGAAAGCATTACAAATTCGCCAGAAGGCTGACTTGCTTTTTGCAGAAACCTACCAAAACTCTGTCGATGCAATACTTCTTGATGCTTGGAGTGGAAACATTTTAGGTGGTACCGGCAAGAGACTACCAATAAAATGGCTTGAAAATCTCAATTACAAAATTCCCTGGTGGCTAGCTGGAGGGATTTCTGATTCTTCTATTGATGAGATTCTTTCAAAAGCTCAACCCTCAGGAATAGATGCTTCTAGCAAGTTAGAAATTGAGCCTGGCATTAAAGATATTAAAAAAGTAAAAGCTCTTTTGAACAAATTAAAAAGCCCAAGGTAAATAGATTAAGGGCAGTAGGAACTTACTGAAATTAAATATTAGCTCTCAAAATATAAAAAATATTTTCTTCCCTAAATCCAATCAACTATATCTTTCCAATAGATATAAGCAATGAAAGCCTCGTCAAGGAATTGCAATCCTAATAATTCATAGAAGCACTTGATTGTTGTCTAACAAGTTCAAAGAATTCCTGCTTTAAGCTTGAATCATGACGAAAATCACCTCTAACTACTGAGTTGATCATGCTAGTGTCAGGTTCTTTAACCCCTCGCCATTTCATACAGTAATGTTGCGCCTTTACAATAATCCCCAAACCTTTAGGTTCACATAGACGTTCTATTTCATCAGCAAGTATCATCACTGCTTCCTCTTGTATATGAGGCCTAGAAAAAACCCAATCAGCAACTCTTGCAAACTTTGAAAGACCAATCACTTTTTCACCTGGTTTAATTCCAATCCAACAATCACCTAAAATTGGCACTAAATGATGCGAGCAAGCAGATCGAACAGTAATAGGTCCAACAGTATATATTTCATCTAAGTTCTTATCATTTGGGAAACTGGTAACTTTTGGTTGTTCGTAAAACCTACCTTTGAAAACTTCATTTATATACATTCTTGATACTCTTTCTGCTGTCTCTTGAGTATTATGATCATTATCAATATCAATCAATAAGGTCTTTAGTAAATCTCTTACTCGAGTAGCAACTTCCTTTTCAAGAGTAGCTAATTCACCCGGTAAAATGTAATCGGAAATATTATCATTTGCATGAAACCTAGCCCCTTTAGACTTAATACGCTCACGAATTATTTCTGATACTAATTTGCAGGAGATCTTTTCTTGTAGATCATCTTTAATATTCTCATTAGGTGCTGTAGAAGTCATAAATTCTAGGTTAATAGAACTGAAACTAAATAACCTTTAATCAAAGAGCTATGACCCTAACATACTAAGTTCACATTTACCATAAGAAATCACTCATTTCAAAGGACACCAGAGGAAGGCATTAAAGTCAAATCATTAATTATTTGAGAATCAGGTTGCATAGCTAAATGAAGCAATTCTAAGGCTACTTCTTTGACTGAAAGCATTGCTTTACGGTCAAAATCACTTTGGACATATTCAGATTCCCAAAGATCACTATTAACTGCCCCAAGGGTAAGAGTACATGTCCTGACACCAAATTTCCTCTCTTCTTCAGCCAAGCATTTAGAGAAACTTTCTAAGGCAGCCTTGCTAACACAATAAGCTCCCCATTGAGGGAAAGAATTTCTTGCTGCATGACTACTCACATTAATGATCAACCCCCTGTTCTTTCTCATCAATGGAACCATTAAAGAACAAATTTGAAAGATGCTAGTTAAATTAATTTGCATCACCCAATTCCATTTCTCTAATGGCATAGAAGCTAGATCCCCAGTCCATGCAACTCCAGCATTATTAATGAGAACTGAAGGGTCTAAACCATTGCTAAGTAATTTCTTAAGTCCTTCCTGGATTTGATTGGGATCCGATAGATCTATGCATTCAAAAAAAACTTGCGCCCCTGAGGCTTTCAACTCTTCAGAAAGGAATTGAAGTTTTTCTTTCGAACGGGCTACAAGTAGAAGATCCCATCCAGCTTTTGCAAATGCCTTTGCGGCAGCTTTGCCAATCCCTTTAGAGGCTCCTGTAATAAGAGCAGTTGCCAAATGAGTCTCCTTTAACTTACAAAGATTCTATGAAATCAACTGACCTTCTTGCGAGCTTGGCTCTAAGAAACTACCAATTCTCCTGAATTTCTCATATCTTTTATCTCTAAGTGTTTGAACGGGCAGTGCTGATAACTCCGTTAAATATTTAAGCAATGCCTGCTTCAAGGCTTCCCCGGCCTGAAGAGGTGCCCAATTATTCCCACCTGAAGGCTCTTTAATGACTTCATCTACAATCCCTAAACTAAGTAGATCGGTTCCAGTAATTTTCAATGCCAAGGCTGCTTCTGGCGCCTTACCAGCATCTCGCCAAAGAATAGAGGCACAGGCTTCGGGACTAGCTACTGTATAAACACTATGTTCAAACATTAGCAACTTATCTGCAACGCCAATTCCTAAAGCACCACCAGAACCGCCTTCACCAATTACTGTTGCAATAATTGGTACTTTCAATCGAAACATTTCACGCAAATTGACCGCTATAGCTTCTCCCTGACCTTGCTCCTCGGCGAGGAGACCAGCATATGCTCCGGGTGTATCAATAAAGCAAATAATTGGCAAATTAAATCGGTCAGCATGATTCATTAATCTCAATGCTTTGCGATAACCTCCTGGCTTAGCCATACCAAAGTTTCTAGCAACATTCTCCTTAGTATCTCTTCCTTTTTGCTGGCCAATCAACATAACAGCTTTGTCATCAATTCGAGCTATCCCTCCAACCAAGGCGCTGTCATCACTGCAACTCCTATCACCATGTAACTCTATCCAGTCTTCGCAAAACATTTGAATGAAATCAAGAGTACTAGGTCTCTGAGGATGTCTCGCAACTTGTATTTTCTCAGCCGGTGTTAATGCTCTGAATATTTCGTCCCTTCTTCTTGCAGCAAGTGTTTCCAACTGAAGCAACTGCTGACTCACGTCAACTTCCGAGTCTCTCGCTAACTCTCGAATTTGTTCAATCTGCTTTTCAAGTTCAACTAATGGCTTTTCAAATTCCAGAAGATAACGGCGTGCCATAAATACAAATGCTAATAATCAGGCATAAACAGCCTGAAAATCAGGCTGAAGGCCAAGTACAGAGAAACCATGTTTTAAAGAGGCCTCACCTATGAAATCCATTTTTTCCAAAGTAATGTTATTTCTTCCCCAACTAAAATTGGTGTGGCAGTTCTCAAATTCAAGTAGCATAGCCTCAGCGAAACAAGCAAACATTTGCCTCTGAGGAATCTCCATCTCTGCAATTGCCATCATATTCCAACCAATGTCAGTAAAGAATTCCACTATTCCACCTTTAAGAACATGAATTCCTGAGCCAGCAAATTTCATATCAAGATTTTTTGGATAACCTCCATCAATCATTAAACAAGGTTTACGAAGATTACTTTTATCAATCTCAAGATTTTTAGGCAAACTAGCAACCCAAACAACAGCATCCGCCTCTGGCAAAGCTTCTTCTAAGGAGAGGACTCTTCCTCCTTGAAGACCTTGCTGAAGATCCTTTAATGGTTGCTGCTGACGGGCTACTAACAACAATTCATGAACACCAGTTCGCTGAGACAACCATCTACAAACAGCACTACCAATATCTCCTGTTGCTCCAACGACAGCAACTTTGGCTTTCTTAAGGTCTATACCAAGTCTAGGAGCATTCATCTCTAGCTGACGACATATAACCCAAGCTGTATGCGTATTCCCAGTAGTAAACCTTTCCCAGTTAAGGGTGGTATTTCTCACCTGACGATGTTGAAGTAGGTTGAAATTCTCAAAAATAATCGAAGTAAATCCGCCAAGTGCCGTAATACTTATGCCCTTCTTCTGAGCTAACTCCATTGCATTAAGGACTTTTCGCCTAGCTGTCTTAAACCTAGTGAGCATTTCCGGAACAAAGCAAGAGTCTATATAAGCTCCCTCAATCCTTTTGCCTATGGCACTAACAATCTCAACATGTTCTACCAACTGAGGAGGGGCACTGCACCATACATCTAAATCACCCTCTGCAATATGGTCATACCCCAAATCCATTGCCTTTTGCCTGGCATCTTTAAAACTTGTTGAGTGTCCAATCAATCCAAACATCTTTTAACTAAAAACTTCATTAATGAAGCCAAGCCTTAATTGTTGTTTCACAGATTAAACCATTACGCTCCAGAAGAGTCATTATTAGCAGTTTTTTAGTGCTAATAAACTAATCAATTAAGGATTTGTACTAATTTAAAGTCCAAACTAGACCAGAGCAGCTAACGCCATTCGAGCTATCTCTCTAGAATCCAATCCAATTTCCAAGAGTGAGTCCTGATAAGCAATCATAAACTCTTCCATTAATTCTTCTTTATCCATATCAAGAGCTTGAGCATCATCAGCAACCTGATCAAGCATTGATTTAATAATCGGGAGATTTTCTTTATTTGCCTTCATCAACTCTTCTTTACATGTACTTAAGTTTGCTTTTAACCATTCTTGTCCGTAATTCAGATGAAGATATTCATCCTTGACAACATTTTCAGTAATTTTTTTTGCAAAAGGATCAGCAACTCTTATGTAAACGTGATAAGCAGATATTGCAAAAGCTTCGATAAGGATCGCTTGAATAAGGAAACACGTTGTCAACTTCTGCTCTTTAAAGGCTTTATGGAAATTACCGTGCAAAGGTGAAAAAAATTCCTCAGCAAAAGTCATATCAGCCTTTACGCCAAGATTCCTTCCACAAGCGGTGAAACCTTTCATATGCTTTAGTTCCATAATCGCAAGCTTCTTCAACTCATCTGCCTTGTCAGGGATAAGGTTACCTATCGAAAGATAATTGTCATGGGCCTCCTTTTCTCCCTCTATAACAATTGCATTAATCCTGCTATAGGCGTCTTTGTATTCCTCGGATGTGAAATCTGGAAGGCAAGCCCCTAAGTCATTATTAACTGCAACCTCTGTAGATTCTAGGGTCGGCATGATTTTTGAAATTCACAATATGCGGCATATTACAGAATTAATTGCAAATTGGCGATATTTTTCCTTATGAATTATTGGTATTTAATTTTCTCGAATTTTCAACTGGGGGCCATTGACTTTTCAAAAGATTCAAAAACAATCCAAACCAATGCTCTACCAATACTTTTCTTAAATCATCTCCCAACTTAGAGTTAGATCCCCGACTATCGCCAATTACACCTGACTGACTCAATTCATTAGTCAGCCACGCACATGGAGCTGCTCCTTCAAGACTCCAACCCAAAGGGACTTTCATACTTGGATTACTAGAAATTTTGTAATCTCCATCACATGGTCTGAGGTCCCCAACAAGCTCGGGATCAAATGAAAGCATCAAACTTGTTTCAGCTAAAGCAGCATGCAATCCTTGTTCAACTTCTCTATTAGGAATTAAATCCTTTAGTTCCTCAACGCCGCTCCACAAAAAGCATGGCAAAACAGCCATAGAAGGGCATTGTATTCTTAATTCTCTTGCAATTGCTTGTAAAAGCCCTATTTGGCCTCCATGCGCATTAAAAAGCACAAGCCTTTGGAATCCCATATTTGCCAACTGTTTACCAATTTCACTGACAATTTCCATCATCAAACTCCCTGACAAAGATAATGTCCCAGGAAAGCCCAAATGCTCGGGCGAGAAACCAATTGTTTGAGGGGGTAAAGACCAGATAGGTAATTCTGCCGGCAAGCGTTCAAAAACTTCAAACAAAACACTTTCAGCAAAATAAGTGTCTGTAATCAAAGGTAATTGTGGGCCATGTTGTTCACATGCACCAAACGGCCAAACAATGGTAGATCCCTCTTTCAACGCAGCCTTAGAAGCATCGGGCCAGCTAAGAAAAGCTAAATTTCGTAAATGAGAACTGATAGAAATAACCTCCAAACATGAAATAATTTAACTTTTCCTGCAAGAATGGCTTATTGATAAACCCCCATAAGGCCCAATGGCCGGATCAGGAAGCCCTCAACCTAAACGACCCAATCCTCCAAGGAAAGAGCAAAGTAATTTGCGGAAGCCTTTGCAGGTAATGCATATTAGTAGAAAAGAAGATGTTCAATCACAAAGAAATCCCGACTCTAATGATGCTCTAGAGAATACTGACCTGAAAAAAGCAAATACTACGAAAAAAGGTATTGATGTAACTCTTGTATCTCCAGCAAAGCCTTTGGATATTGTAAATCAAGATAAGGATAATCAGGTTGAGATTAAATCCCAAGGTTCGGCAGAACTAACAATGGGAGATCTTCTTGCTCAAGAAAACCTTTCCGAGCAAAGCAAACCAGAATTGCCTAATTATAATTCAGATATTTTCTCAGAAAGGACAGTTGACGAATTTGACTTTGATGAGGGAGCTTTCCTTGCTGCGCTAGAAGAAAACGCGCCAATTGGGAATACAGGAGAAATCGCCAAAGGATCAGTTATTGGTGTTGAAAGTGACGGAGTTTATGTTGATATTGGCGGCAAAGCCCCTGGCTTTATGCCTAAAAGTGAATGTGGGCTTGGGGTAATAACTAATCTAAAGGAACGCTTTCAAAAAGGTCTTGAAGTCGAAGTATTAGTAACGAAGGAACAAAATGCTGATGGGATGGTCACGATTAGCTGCAGAGCATTGGCTCTTCGAAAAAGTTGGGACAATGCTCTTGAACTTGCAAAGGAAGGGAAAGTTGTAGAAGTGAAAATAAATGGCTTCAACCGTGGGGGAGTAACTTGTGATCTTGAAGGTCTAAGAGGTTTCATTCCTAGATCCCAACTAAACGAAGGAGAAAAACATGAATCACTTGTTGGGAAATTACTTACTGTTGCTTTTATTGAAGTCACGCCTGACAATAGAAAACTAATACTCTCAGAAAAGAAAGCAGCCACTGCAGAAAAATTCTCCAAACTTCAAATAGGACAACTTGTTGAAGGAAAAGTAATTTCAGTTAAACCTTATGGTTTTTTTGTTGACCTTGGAGGGATCAGCGGTCTCCTGCATCAATCTATGATTACAAATGGTAGCCTTAGGTCACTAAGAGAGGTTTTTGATCAAGGCGATGAAGTTAAAGCTCTAATTACTGATCTTGATCCTGGGAGAGGTCGAATTGGACTAAATACAGCAATGCTTGAAGGCCTCCCAGGTGAAATTCTCATTGAAAAAGACAAGGTTTTAAGAGAGGCTGAAGATCGTGCTAAGAAAGCCCAAACTATTCTGAAACCCAAAGAAGAAATAAAAGAAGAAGAAATAAAATGAGTAATGCTTCGTTAATACCAGAAAATCAACAACTTAAAGTCGCTGATTGGGAAGTTGACTTCTATTCTCGTCCAATAATAGAAGTTGACGGAAAGAAACGGTGGGAATTACTAATTTCTAGTACTCAGGATTTCTCTGGCGATAAAGCTTTTCGTTGGGAAAAAAAATGTCCTGCCAATGAAGTTAATTCAATCTGGCTAAGCCAATCTCTTCAAGAAGCCTTAAAAGAAGCCAAAAAACAAGGATGGGAGCTTCCAAAAAGGCTCCGATGCTGGCGAACATCAATGAAAACAATGATAAAAAAAGCCGCAGAGAAAGTTGGGCTAGAAGTTGTTGAAAGCAGAAGAACTTTCTCGCTTTTTGAATGGTTAGAACAAAGAGAGAAAGATTTATACCCAAATGAACCTGGTTACATTTCTAGTCCAATATTGCCCAATAAGATTGGAATCATTAATCAGCCAGAACCTCTACCAGATGCATTACGAGGGGATGCTTGGAGTTTCTCTTCTATCTCATTAGGAAACTTACGTGAAGCCAAGGAATGGTCCATGGAATTCAATTCACTCATACCTATTAAAGACTCACTCGATGAAAGCATTCAAGTCCCTGGACTTCGTTTATTTAGTAAGACGAGGGCATTAGCAATTTCTGCTTGGCTCAGTGGAGTTGAACCGGTAAGGCTTTTAGTTGACAATAATCAACTACTTTTAGAAGCTGGGCAAGAAGATCGATGGCTTGTTACTGACATGAGCAAAGACTATGCTCACCAAGTCAATCTTCAATTAAATAAAGCTAAAAATAACGTGGACGGGATTCAATTTATTGCTATTCAAAGTTCACCAGAAGAACAGAAGTTTACGGGATTCTGGATGCTAAAGGATATTAACAATTCAATAGTTTAATGATCCCTTCATTTCATTGATTAATAATAAAGACCTTGCCAGAAGTAAAGAATGGATAAAAGCCACTTTCCAAGGGTCAGTATTTTTCCAATCTACTATTCTTTTAGAGAATGGTTTTAAGCACGCTTTTTTTACAAAGAAAGTCTCAAAAAATGAACCCCAAAAATTATTAAGTTTAATAAGCGATAACAGCAGCATTCACTTCCTAAAACAAGTTCACGGCAACAAAGTAATAACTGCGTCTAAAAGCAATGCTGCAAAAATAATAAAAGCAGACAGCCTTATTAGTGACAAACATTCCCAAAGCTTATGGATCTATACAGCAGATTGTATTCCGATTTTACTTGGGGATTCAAAAACGGGTCATGTAGCTGCAATCCATGCTGGCTGGAAAGGTTTGGTTCAAAAAATCATAAAGAATACCATCGAAAAGCTTGAACTGAATGGATCCAATAGAAAGAATATTTTAGTTGCAATTGGTCCAGCAATAAGTTTAGATAACTATCAAGTTGATGAAGAGATAGTGATAAAAATCTATGAAAGCATAAAAAAAATAAAGTGCTATCAGAGCAAAGATATTCTGAACTATATGAGAAGTATCAACTCTATAGAGTTAGACCTAAAACGAAATAAATACCTTCTAGATATTAGAAAAGTTGCAAAAGAACAGTTCCTCTTAGAAGGTTTTGACAGGAATCAAATTAGCGTAAATTCAAACTGCACTTTTCAAGAAACTCATATGTTTGAGTCCTGGAGAAGAGAGCATTCCAAATCAAGACAATGGAGTTTTATACAGTCAAGGATGTTTAAATAATACTCCTTATCAATTCAATAATGTATTAACATGTAGGGTTTGCATATCCTAATTCAATCATCTGAGAAGCGAGGTCCTTACCTGAATCAAGATTAGTAACTCTTGCAAGTAGAGTTCCATCTTCAGATCCTTTTGGAAAGAAATTTACTTTTGCATGTCTTGGCAACTCATGCTTAAGCCAATTAATAGCATCTTTTCCATTAGATTCTTCAACACTTATACAAGCAATTCTTATTTTGTAGTTCCTATTATTATCTCCAATTTGAATAACTGATGGACTTGAAACCTGAAGAACTTCGGCAGGCAATACTCTAAATGGAAAGAAAAACAAGATCAGCAATGAACATAAGATAAATTTCACAACAGTATGTCAGGGAAAATTAGTATTCAGTTTTGATTAGGTAATCCAACCATTTCAGCATTACTTTTCCCAGGAGGAACCATCGGATAACAATTTTCATCTCTTCTAACATGAACATCTACTAACATTGGACCTGGGTGATTAAATGCCTCTTGCAACTTAACCCTTAATTCTTTTCTATCATTAATCAAAATCCCACCAACACCAAATGCTTTTGCTAAAGCGACAAAATCTGGCTCACCTTTTAACATATTTGTAGCTGAATAACGTTCATCATAGAAGCGTTCTTGCCACTGGCGAACCATCCCTTGCCAATGATTATTGATAATGATTATTTTTGTGTTTAATTGATACTGTGAGATAGTTCCCAATTCTTGAATATTCATGAGGATACTTGCATCTCCTGCAATACAAATAACTTTGGCATTGGGCAGTGCAACTTGAACACCTAAAGCTGCTGGCATCCCAAAGCCCATAGTACCTAGACCTCCACTGCTAATCCATTGTCGTGGTCCATTCCTTAAATATTGTGCTGCCCACATTTGATGCTGTCCCACATCTGTCGTTATATATGCATCTGGCACTAGATCTCTAATCTCTATTAATACTTCCTGAGGATATAATTCACCTCCCTTAGTAGGTATCACGAGAGGATACTTCTCCTTCCATGAGTTTATTTGCTGCAACCATTCACTCGTATTTTGTTTAACTTTTCTTTTTCTACTAACCTGAAGCAACTTCTCGAGACTCTCACTTAAGTCTCCTAAAACAGCTACATCAGCAATTCTATTTTTATTAATCTCAGCTGGATCTACCTCAAAATGAATAACTTTTGCTCCTGTTGCAAATGAATCTAGCTTACCAGTCACTCTGTCATCAAAACGTGCTCCAATAGCTATGAGCAAATCACATTCAGTAACTGCAAAATTCGCATAAGCCGTACCATGCATACCTAGCATCCCAACCGAGAGTGAATCACGTTCGTCATATGCCCCTTTGCCCATTAATGTTGTTGTCACAGGTAATTGATAACGTTTTGCTAATTCGGCCAAATTTTTATGTGCACTTGAAGCAATAACTCCGCCTCCTACATAAAGCAATGGTCGCTTAGATTCCTGAATTAAATCAAGCGCACTATTAATAGAATTAAGATCTGCAGATACTGGGGTTTTAAATCCAGCCGGAATGACTGAACCAGGTTCAACTGGGATATAATCAAATAGTTCTTGTCCTACATCCTTAGGAATATCAACGAGTACAGGGCCAGGCCTACCAGATGAGGCAATAAGAAAAGCTTGTGCAATGACAGATGCAATTTCAGAAGGATCTCTTACTACCCAAGAATGTTTCACAATAGGCAGAGTAATTCCAAAAATATCAGTTTCTTGAAAAGCATCTGTTCCAATAGCGGGCCTTGGGACCTGACCAGTAATAACTACTAAAGGGACTGAGTCCATTTGTGCAGTTGCTATGCCAGTCACCAAATTTGTTGCGCCTGGGCCGGACGTACCAAAGCAAACCCCTACCTTCCCTGTTGCCCTAGCGAAACCATCTGCCGCATGCGAGCCACCTTGCTCATGTCTAATAAGAATATGCTTAAGCCATCCTTGTTTTTCTGCTTTATAAACAGCATCATATATAGGAAGAATCGCACCTCCTGGATAGCCAAAAACAGTATTTACACCATGTCTTCGTAAAGAGTCCATAAGGGCATCTGCCCCTAACATCTGTTTTCGCTCCAGATTCGCAGAATCATCGAGACCTAAATGTAAAGACGATAGTGTCACGATAGAGAAACAGTTAATCCTAATGATGTTATATGGATAATGGTTGTTTTGACTAGAAAAAAATCTAGAGATAGAAAAGATTAAACTCTTATAAACATTCCATTCTTTCAAAACTGATTTACTTAAAGAGCAAGTCTCAAAGTAATCCAATAAAATGTAATGGGCCATTTCCTATAACTAGCTCTAAGAAACAAACAATAAAAACAAACATTGCAACCCTCCCATTCCAAACTTCTGCGCTATTGTTCCATCCCCATTGCCACTTCTCCTGAGGGTAAAGCTTAACTTTATCTGGCAATTTGGCAGCAGCATCAAGACTTATCTCAGGGCCTTCTAAACAAGAAGTTACTAAATCAGCAAGACCGTTAATAAAAACTGGATCCGTATCTAGAGCCTTAACTCTTCTAAAATTAACTATTCCATGCTTAAGGGCAATTTCTTTGTACTCAATATCTATTTCCTGAAGTGTCTCTATATGTTCACTAACAAAACTTATCGGAACAACAATTAACTCTTTTATTCCTTTCAATCCAAGTTCTTCCAAAACATCTTCTGTATATGGCTTCAGCCACTCTTCTGGCCCAACCCTACTTTGATAAGAAAGAGTATAACTATTACTAAAGCCTAAAGATCTTTCAACCTTATCGATAATCAATAAAGAGCAGTTTTCTATTTCATCCTTATAAGGGTCACCTGCTTCTTCTACATAGCTTCTAGGGACGCCATGCGCAGTAAAACAAATATGAGCATCTTCTGGGGAGGAGCAAAAAGCTATTTCATTTTCTATTAGCTTTGCCATAGCATCAATATATCCAGGATTATCAAACCAACTTCGAATACACCTGATAGATAATTTTTTAAAAGCATTATCAGATTCACTTAGACGACGCAACTCTCGAAAACTTGACCCACTTGTACTAATTGAGAAATGAGGATAAAGCGGAAGTACTACAACTTCACTGATTTTATCTGCTTTGATATCTTCTACAGCAGACTCTGTAAAAGGGTGCCAATAGCGCATGGCAACATAACTAGTAGCATCAATCCCTCTCTTACGAAGTTCACTTTGTAATTCCCTAGCTTGTTGTTCAGTAATTCTTCTTAAAGGAGAACCTCCACCAATTGCCTGATAAGCTTTTTGAGACTTTGTACTTCGAAGACTGCTAATAAACCAAGCTAAAGGCTTCTGAAATAGCTTAATAGGGATTCTAATTATCTCTGGATCTGAAAAGAGATTATAGAGAAATGGGCCAACATCTTTAATCCTCTCAGGACCCCCAAGATTCAGTAAAAGGACGCCTACACGAGTCATTAAAAAAACTTCCTTAGGGGTTGAGCTTAACGCGGAACGACGTCAATGTATCTGTAACTATTTAAACCAATGAGTTTTAAGAGTGAACTTCTGAAAGTCAATGAAAAGCTTGCTCAAAAAGCGATAAAGCTTCGTATTGAGAAACGGGGCCATCGTCTTAGTATAAGAGGCCCGCTCCCATGCGAAGACAACCCTAACGAAACAAAAGATCAACGAATTAGTTTAGGTCTAGAGCCAAATGCAATAAATCTGGCGCAGGCTGAAAAAACCCTTAATTTCCTTTATTTACAAATTGAACATAATCAATTTAATTGGAGAAATTGGTCTCAAAGTAAATCTAATTTGAGCCCAAAAAAAGATCAATCCAATATTGAAGATGTAATTGATGAGTTCAAATCAGATTTTTTTAATGACCCAAAGAAAAGTAGCTCAAATTCCAGTAGTCGGTCAAATTGGGGGTCTTCATATCTTCCATATCTGCAAAGACTTAAGGTAATAGCTGCTAAGCAGAATAGAAAGCTAAATAAAGCTCTATTTATAGAAACTCTAAAAAGTTACTCAGAGAATAGTCGCAGCAGGCAACAATGTGGAAGTAGCTTAAAAGCATTTGGAGACTATTGCAAGATTGAGCTGCCAAGTAATTGGAGATCTCTCGCTTATGGTTACGGTTTACATAAAGCACAGTTCAGGCAATTACCAAGCGATAAGCAAATAGAAGAAATATATGAAATGATACCTAATCCAAAATGGAAATTAGTGTATGGCTTAATGGCTACTTATGGACTAAGAAATCACGAGGTATTTTTTTGTGACTTATCATGCCTAAAAAAAGGTGGGGATAAAATTTTAAGGGTCTTCCCTAATACAAAAACTGGTGAACATCAGGTCTGGCCATTTCACCCTGAATGGATAGAAAAGTTTCAATTAAATGATATTTCTCATAAAGAGGATTTTCTACCAGCAATCAAAACTGATCTCACAAAAACAACATTACAAAATGTAGGAAGAAGGGTTTCGGAGCAATTCAGGAGATATCAATTACCTCTTACTCCTTATAATCTGAGACATGCCTGGGCTATTCGCACAATTCATATTGGTCTTCCCGATACAGTTTCAGCAAGAATGATGGGCCACTCTGTAACTATTCATACTCAAACCTATCATCATTGGATTACCAGAAGAGACCAACAACAAGCTGTTGATAAAGCTTTGAGTGACTAATAAGCTATTAAGAAATTGAGCTATTAAAATTTAAAGATCAAATTATCAAACGGTAAAATTTTTAATGAGTACAAAAGTTCCAAAAAGCAAAGAATCGCTGCAAAATCTGGACAAAGAATCAGAAAGGCTAGGAATTGGTGGGTTCTCTAAGAATCATTCTAATGAAGATAAATACAAGCGAAGGATGCAACAACGCAAAGAAGTTCAAAGTAAAAGAGTATCCGAGAGAAGCATAGAGAAGGGGCTGAAAATTGTTTTCACAGGTCAAGGTAAAGGCAAAACCACAGCTGCGCTTGGAATGGCAATTAGGGCCTTAGGACATGGAGAGAATGTAGCAATCGTTCAATTTATCAAAGGGGGTTGGGAGCCAGGGGAGTCAAAAGCTTTTGAAATCTATGGCGAACAAATTAAATGGCATGCATTAGGTGAAGGCTTTACTTGGGAAACACAAGATAGACAAAGAGACAAGGAGCTTGCGAACTTAGCTTGGAAGAAATCTCTAGAGTATCTATCAAGTTCAAAATACAAATTAATCATTCTTGATGAAATAAATATAGCTATAAAGCTTGGATACCTTTCAGTTAATCAAGTCATCCAGGGAATCAGGGGAAGGCCTAACTTGACGCATGTTGTTTTAACTGGAAGAGGTGCAAAAGATGAACTAATAGAGATTGCAGACCTTGTAACTGAGATGAATCTAGTTAAACATCCTTTCAAAGAGCAAGGAATAAAAGCCCAGAAAGGAGTTGAGTTTTAAAAATAGAATTCTTCTTTAATTGTTTTTATAACTTTAAGAAAAAGCCAATTAGCCAAGTCACTTGTCTTATATCATCTAGCTAAAGGCCATTAGGGTTGATATCGATTCAAAGTAATATTGATGTGTCTGATCTCACGAACAAATCTCTCTGAGATCAAGCGAAAGATGAATCCCTTGCTACCGTCATTAAGAACTTGACAGTCAATGGCTTACTCAAGAGTACTCTTAAAACTTAGTGGCGAAGCCCTAATGGGAACAAAGCCATATGGGATTGACCCCGAGATAGTGCAATCAATTGCGAAAGATGTCTCAAAAGTCGTTGAAAATGGAACACAGCTAGCAATTGTTGTTGGGGGTGGGAATATTTTCCGAGGTCTCAAAGGATCTTCTGCCGGAATGGATAGAGCAACAGCAGACTATGTTGGAATGTTGGCCACAGTTATGAATGCAATCACACTTCAAGATGGTTTAGAAAGAGCAGGCGTTCCAACAAGGGTTCAAACAGCTATTGAGATGCAACAAATAGCTGAGCCATATATTCGGCGAAGGGCAATACGGCATCTTGAAAAAGGAAGGGTCGTGGTATTTGGAGGTGGCTGTGGAAATCCATTCTTTACGACAGATACAACATCTGCACTAAGGGCTGCCGAAATAAATGCTGATGTTATCTTTAAAGCCACTAAAGTTGATGGGGTTTACAACAAGGATCCCAAAAAACATTCAGATGCTATTAAGTATGATTCATTATCTTTTCAGGATGTCCTTAGTCAAGAGATAGCAGTGATGGACAGCACTGCTATTGCCCTCTGTAAAGATAATAAAATACCCATAGTAGTTTTCAACATTTTTGAACCTGGGAATATTAATAAAGCAGTAGCGGGAGAAGCAATCGGATCACGTATTGCAAATTCAAGCTAATCTTTCTTTATAAGTGATCTTTTCTTCATTAATTTTATATAAACCAAATGGTTACTCAAGAAGTCGAATTAAGCATGCAGAAATCTGTTGAAGCTTCTCAACGCAACTTCAATACAATAAGAACTGGACGAGCTAATACATCTCTTTTAGATCGCCTAACAGTTGAATATTATGGAGCAGACACCCCTCTGAAATCATTGGCAACTATTTCAACTCCAGACTCTCAAACTATTGCAATACAACCATTTGATTTAAGTTCATTATCACTAATAGAAAAAGCTATTTCTACAAGCGACCTTGGTTTTACACCAAACAATGATGGCAAGGTAGTTCGTATCAATATTCCTCCCTTAACTGAAGAGAGAAGAAAGCAATTTTGCAAATTAGCTTCAAAATATGCTGAAGAAGCAAAAATAGCTCTTCGAAATATTAGAAGAGATGCAATTGAAAAGATTAAAGTCTCAGAGAAAGAAAGTGAATTATCTGAAGATCAAAGTCGAGATCAACAAGATTCGATCCAAAAGCTAACCGATAAATATATAAACGAAATTGAAAAGAATCTTTCAAAAAAAGAAGCAGAAATTCTAAAAGTGTGACCTCTGCTGATGTTGTAATTTTAGGGGGAGGTGCAGCTGGGTGTTCAACAGCCTTTCACTTAGCAAATACTGGAAATAAAGTAATTCTTGTTGAGAAGAATTCAGGTTTTCCTTTACGTTCTTGTGGCGGAGGGATGGCTGCATCAGTACAAAGATTATATCCATTCTCACTTAAGGCCGCAGTTGAGGAAGTAATTAAAAGAGTCGAATTCAGCTGGTGCTTGTCAGATCAAGTCATTGCTGAGCTTCCAGGAGATTCCCCTTTCTGGATAACAAGAAGGGAAAAACTTGATGAGCTTCTCCTAAAAAATGCAATTGATCAAGGTGCAGAATTTTTCAATTCATTTGAAGTAAACGATATTCATAAAGACAACAGTCAATGGCACGTCACGTCTAAAGATGGACGCCAAGTTGAATGTCAATGCTTAGTAATTGCAGATGGCTCAAGCTCACCTTGGGCTGAAAAATTTAACCTTGGTCCAAGAAAACTTCATTATGCTTCTACAACTTCTGTCCGGTTGCAGGGCAGAGGCTTCTTAAAGTCAAACACTTCGAGATTTGAATTTGGATTAGTTCAGCATGGTTTTGCATGGGCTTTTCCTTTAAAAGATTCTGTGAATATTGGAGTAGGGACATTCATTGGCAATCAGTTTTCAGACAGTAAGCAAATACTCAACCAACTTCTCCCAAGCTTAGGTTTCGAACAAGATGCCGGTAGGAGAAAAGATTCTCAATTAAGAGTGTGGAATGGCCATAGTAATCTTCATGGGGAAGGCATCGTAGTCGTTGGTGACGCAGCATCCCTTTGCGATCCATTCCTAGCTGAAGGATTGAGACCTTCTTTAATTAGTGGATGTGAAGCTGCAAAATGCATCAATCATTGGCTTAAAGGAGACACAAATGACCTAAGAAACTACACATTTTCAATGAAAGAAAAATGGGGCGACTCTATGGCTTGGGGAAGAAGGATATCTCAAGTTTTCTACCGATTTCCAAAGATTGGATACAAACTAGGTATCAAAAGACCAACAGCTCCTCAAAGAATTGCACAAATACTATCTGGAGACATGGGTTATGGAGATATTGCTCAAAGAGTTATAAAAAGATTACTCTTTCAAAGATAATCTAATGTTAACAAAAAAGCTTTTTAATCTAAATTACTTATTTACCTTGCACTTAATACAGCTTCTGTATCACTCTCAATAGAACAAAGTCTCTCTTTTAATTGTATTTCCAACTGTTCAATTGCCTTGCTAAAGTTAACAATACCCTCTTGAAGTTTCTCAGAAGCCATTCGATCTGCTTTTAGCATTATCTTAAAATCAACTTCATTTAAATGAATCTTATCTGAAGAGTCCGATAGAGCTAAGGGGTCCAACTTCCTAGTTAAACTTGAATTATTGTTTTCTAATTCCTTTAAAAACTTTGGTGAGATAGTTAAAAGGTCACATCCTGCTAGTTCCAATATCTCATCAACATTCCTAAAGCTTGCTCCCATAACTTCAGTCTTATAATTATGGTTCTTATAATAATTATAAATCTTTGATACTGAAATCACGCCAGGATCTTCGTTACCTGAATAAGACTCCCTTCCAGTTTCTGACTTATACCAATCTAATATACGACCGACAAAAGGTGATATTAATGTCACACCTGCTTCTGCACAAGCTATAGCCTGGGAAAAGCCAAATAACAATGTCAAGTTACAGTGAATGCCCTCTTTTTCTAAAATCTCGGCAGCTTTAACACCTTCCCAAGTAGATGCAATTTTAATCAGGATTCTTTCCTTACTGATTCCAAATTGCTTGTATAGATTAATGATTTTGCGGGCCTTATCAATAGTTTCATCCTTATCAAAACTCAACCGAGCATCAACTTCCGTAGACACTCTACCAGGAATAATCTTAAGAATTTCTTTGCCAAAAATTACACATACCTCGTCGATTGCTTCGCTAACAACTTCATCAGAGGATGCGAGAGAGCCAATTCTTTCTCTAGAAGACTTAAGTGATTGATCAATTAAATCTTGATAAGCAGGTATCTGAGCAGCCGCCAAGATCAACGATGGATTAGTTGTTGCATCTCTTGGTTGGAATTCACGAATCGCATCTAAGTCACCAGTATCAGCCACTACGACAGTCATTGATGAAAGCTGTTCAAGCAAACTCGCCATTTTTTGCACCCATTGCCTTTATTTCACCTAAACTAGCGATTTTCTATGGTTTTTTCATCCTTATATATCCCTTTCAACAGCCTTAACTCTGAGCTGATAGAAAATCAGTCTGATTATTTGTGGGGGGAATCTTTTCAACAACAATTAAACTTTCAATGATTTTTTTAGCCACTGGCACAGCAACAGTAGAACCATAAGCATATGATCTTTTAGGACTGTCTACCGCCACTGCTACAACGAACCTCGGATGTTCTACTGGCAAAATTGCGACAAAGCTACATATTTTAGAATCATAATTAATTCCATCATTTGTTTGATCAGCAGTTCCTGTTTTTCCACCTATTCGATAATTGTCAATTTTTACACCTTTGCCGCTTCCATTCTCAACAACTGATTCCATCCATTTTAAAACAATTTTAGTTATATCTGGACTTAAGAGCAAGTCATCCTTCTTAAATGTCTCCTTAGCAGTAGTGATTGTTGAAGAAAAGCCTTTTCTTATATGAGGTTCCACTAGTCTGCCACCGTTTGCAATTAAAGCGTGTAATTGGACTAGCTTCAATGGTGTTATAGAAAAGCCTTGCCCGTATGAAGCAACTGCTTGATGAATAGGTTGCTTAACAAAGAGCTCCTTTTGTTTAAGGTGACCTGGAACCGCACCCGGCAAATCTGTTATAAGTGATCTACTTATTCCTAACTGATTTAATCGTTCCCAATAATTTGAGGGGTTAAGCTTTTGAATAATGTTCACCATCGCAACATTACTAGAAACCTGGAGAACTTTTGCAAAATCAAGAAGTCCATTAGGCTTCTTGTTCCAATTAGTTAAAGGCCAACCTCCTACATTTACAATTCCTGAATCATATACAGTTCCATTTTGTTCAATTGCTCCCTCCTCAAGCGCCAAGGCAAGATTTATAGGTTTAAAAGTTGACCCTGGTTCAAACAATTCTTGAACAGACCACTCCTTATATAAAGTTGACTGATATTCCCAATATTTATTGGGATCATAAGTTGGGGTTGATGCTAAAACCAGGAGCTCGCCATTGTCGACATCCATGACAATTGCCGCTCCTTTCCTAGCCTTCCAAGCATCTAATTGCTCTCTAAGGGCATTAACAGCAACCTCTTGCAATCGTGCATCGAGAGTTAAGTGAACGTGCTCCTTGTCAACAGCAAATACACCAGCTTCTATATCAGTCGGCAAAGGAGTTCCATCCCTACCGAACCTATAACTCCTAGATTTCTCTTTCTGCAACAGCTCATTATCTAGACTTAATTCAAGACCAGCTTGAGGGACACGGTCGTAATCTAAAAAACCAATAACGTTTGAGAACAAGTCATCTTGTGGATAGATCCTCTGCAAATAAGGTTCTAGATCTAATCCATCAATGCGAAGATTTTCTATCTTCGATGCAATGCTAGGCATCAATCCCTCTATTAATTTCACACCTGTTTCTTCAGAATAAAAGGCCTCAATTAATTTCTTCTTAGTTAAAGGCAATACGCCCTCGAGTTTTGCTGCGACCTCTTCCGGTCTTCGTAATACACCTTGTAGATCCCCGACAAATTTAAACTTTGAAGGGTGTGCATATAATCTATACCTCTTCTCATCAAGTGCTATCAATCGTCCTCGACGATCGACAATAGAACGCCTCCTACCTAATGGTTCAACCTTTCTAGTTTGATAGTCGCGAGCACGTGCCTCTAGTGCAAAACCCTGAACTAATTGCAACTGTGCAACTCTACCCATTAGTGCTAACAAAGCCAAACAAAGAAGCGAGAATGTGAGTTTTAACCTAAAAGGCGGAATAGGAGAAAGTGGAGCAACTTTCAGGCGTTTCTTTTTCAACAGTGAAGAGCGGCGAGAATTTTTAATTACCATTAATAACCATTTGAAATTGGGTGTACTAAAGAGGTGACATCTCGATAAATATTCCCTAAAAAATCCTTAAGTGAAGTTTGCCTTTCTTGAGGTTTATCAATATAAATTAGATGAGCAGACTTAGTTGAGACCATCGCATTTGGAGAAGAAGCACTTGCAAGAAAATATTTCTCTAATATTGCTGTTGACTCTTCAATTCTATGAATCAAGTCTCTTGTAAGATGAAGTCTAGAAAAATTAAGTGTCCAAAGATGTTGAGAGTGCAATGCTAAACCTGTCAGCACCGCGCCAGAAATAATAACTCCGGCAAGAGCTCCATCAATACCTCTATGCAAACTTAATAGGAGTGGATATTTTCTTGAGATGTTAGTAGTAGCAAATGAAGCCTTAAATAAAGCAACTGCTTTTTTTGAATAATTCTTGTGAAAGCTCAATTCTGATTTTGTATGCTTAAAAGGAACCACTAAAAGTATTAGCCATTAATCAAGTCAACCATTAGCTTCATTACCATGCAAGTCAATGCAAAATATCTGATTTAAAAAATTCCCTTTAACCACTGAGTATTAATAAATTTGCAAAAGTCACTCCGTTCCACAAAGAATGCATAAGAACGCATGGCAATAAACGTCCAGAGGTTAATCGCAAAATCGCAAGTCCCATTCCTAATACAAACAGTGGTGGCATCTCACCAACACTTAAATGTGCTAACGCGAAGATTAAGGCGCTAACAACTATCGCTAACATTTTTCCTTGTTTATTCAGTAAAACAGGTAACAGTACGCCTCTAAAGATTAGTTCTTCAAAAAATGGTGCCATAAAAACAGTTGTAACAAAAAGAACTGATAAAGCCCCAAAATTTCGACTACTTAAAACCATTTCCAGCAAGGGATTGCTCCCTCCAGGGTCTCCAAGGAAGAAGGTTGTTAACCAACTTACTAAAAGCACCAAAGGCATCACCATTAGCCATCCTTTTAAGGCCTCAAGGAATGATTTCCTGAAAGTTCCAAATCCCCATTGAATCCAACCTCCTTCTATAACCTCAAGATTAAGACTCTTTACCTGTTGCCTAAGAATTAATAAGGGTGGAACAGTCATTGCAATGTATCCAATCAATACTTTCAAAGACTCTTTGAGAGGGCTAGGGACTTCTCTTATAAAAGATTCACTTAAGGGCAACGCAATCAGAGGAGTGAAGAGTTCTCCTAATACAACAAAGCCACCTGCAACTAGCAACACCAGGTCAATGGTTGAGAGAGGGAGCGAATAGAGCTCTGGCCATGGGAGAGATGTTTTGCGAATAAAAATCCACCCTTGCCAAATTAATAAAAATATCCCAAGCAATATTGCCAAAAGAGGCAACAGTTGGCTGAGAGTCAACCTCAGAGCCATTTGCCTTGAAGCGCTGACCTCGTAGCAGCTCTCAGGAACTCCGCCTATAGAAAGGCAAGAAAGCCTATATAACAATGGGTCTGCTTTTACAACTTCAAGGTTCTCCAACAAATCATTAGGATTCTTTGGGTTCTGAAGACTCTCTAATAAATTGACTCTGACTTTCTCTAGAGATGGTTCTGGAAATTTTTCATTCAGAAGGGAGCGACGTTCAGCATCCGATTCTTCAATCGAAGCAAGCAAAAGCCTTTCTCTGGCATCAAGCTCATTAACATCCAAATCAGTCAGGATTTTTTTTAGTTCTATTTTTGGATCTTCCCCAACTAATAATGGTCTTAAAGCTCTAGGGAGCGAAGGTTCTGCCAAAAGAGCCATCTCTCTTTGATTAAGCACAAGCTTGGGACTAACAGAAGGTCTGTCAAAGCTTTCTTGCAAACCACGTTGCCAAACCAGAACTGTTAACAAAATAGAAAAAGTTGCCAGCAAGACTTTCCAGCCAGGGTTTTTTTTCTTCATGAAAAATAGGCTCAAAGAAACGAAATGAGCAAAAATCAACCCTCATTCCCAAATCAACATTAGGTTGGCAGAGTATCTATAGGATGAATTCGTAAAAAACCTCTGCCAATGACCTTACGCCTTCTACTAATACGTCATGGTTTAAGTAGTTACAACCGTGAAAATCGAATCCAAGGTCGTAACGATCTTTCAACACTTACTCCAGAAGGAATTTCACAAGCTTCAAAGATAGGAGAGTCACTTCAAGGTTTACCAATTCATGCAATTTATAGCTCTCCTCTTAAAAGAGCTTCAGACACTGCCTCCGAATTACTGCGGATTCACTCTAAAAGCAAAAATATCATTATTGACAATGACCTTCTAGAAGTTGACCTGGCTCCCTGGAGTGGACTTACTATTGAGGAAGTTAAAAAACAGTTTCCCAATGCATACCTAACTTGGAAGAAATCGCCAAGTGATCTGACGCTTAAAAGAGAAGATGGAATTACTTATAATCCAATTCAAGAGTTAATGGATCAAGCTGACAAATTTTTAGAGAAAATTTTCTTAACACATGAATCTGATAAGGATGAGAACATAATTCTTGTTGCTCATAATGCAATATTACGTTGTCTAATCTTAAAATTATTAGGCAACCCAAAGGATGGTTTAAGACGAATAAGACTAGATAATGCATCATTATCAATTTTCAATATTGAAATTGATAATGGCACTCCAGTTGGTATTCAAGTTGAATCAATGAATAGCACAGCTCATTTAAAGCCTAGATTTCCCCCAAAAGGTAGACATGGCAGAATGATTCTTGTGCGTCATGGAGAAACAGACTGGAATAAAGAAGGCAGGTTCCAAGGTCAAATAGATGTTCCCCTGAATACCAATGGAAAGAAACAAGCAATTGCAGCTGGTGCGTTTTTAAAAGAAGTTAATTTCGATAGAGTCTTTAGTAGCTGTATGTCCAGGCCTACCGAAACAGCAAAAATTATTCTCGAAGCTCACCCAGCTTTAGCAATTCAAGCAAAAAGTGATTTAAAAGAAATAAGCCATGGGCTTTGGGAAGGGAAGCTTGAATCAGAGATCAAATCAGACTGGGGAGAATTACTACTTGCTTGGCAAACTGCTCCTGAGAATGTTCAAATGCCTGAGGGTG
Organism: Prochlorococcus sp. AG-436-O09; assembly: GCA_003209775.1. GTDB lineage: Bacteria > Cyanobacteriota > Cyanobacteriia > PCC-6307 > Cyanobiaceae > Prochlorococcus_E. The sequence continues at coordinate 23,960 of QCPN01000017.1, forward strand.
AAAGCATAAAAGAAGTATCAGTTCGTGCGATTAAATGCTGGGAAAGTATTCGCAACAGTCTTTTGCCCCATGAAACAGTACTAATAGTTGCTCATGATGCAGTAAATAAAACTATTCTTTGTAACCTTCTTGGCCTATCTAACTCGGACATCTGGAAAATCAAGCAAGGCAATGGAGCCATTTCAATTGTAGACATAACTGAAGACATCAGCCTACCAGACATCGTTTCCTCCCTGAATATCACCTCACATTTAGGAGGTGTAATTGATACAACAGCTCAAGGAGCACTCTAAGCCCATGAACAAATCATATCTATTAGATCCTATTCAAGTTCTTCATGGTCCTGACAAAAAAGTTACTTCCGATGCCGTTCTATTTATTAACAAACAAATTCAAGCTTTTGGAGAGGAAGCCAGGATCCAAGCAAAGAAGCTTAAAATAGCAGCGAAGTCTGCAAAGCATCTTCTCCTAGCTCCTTGTTTAGTAGACCCACATTCAGTCCTAGAGAATCATCTCAATAGCAGAGTAGAAACAATCTCTTCTTTACTTCTCAAAGCAGCAAATGCTGGCTACGGTCAAATAGCTCTACTACCAAGAAGTTCGATTTGGAGAGACAAGCCAGAACATCTACAGCCACTAAGCAATTATAAAAAAGATGTATTAATTCACCTCTGGGGAAGCTTTAGTCAAAAAGGGAAAGGGGAAGAGCTCGCTCCGCACAAAGAGTTACTTGACTTTGAAGCTATTGGATTAGCTGACGATGATTCAATAATCCCTACTGAGTTACTCAGGAAGGGAATCATGTTAAACGAACTTCGAGGAAGACCTCTTCTCGTCGCACCAAGAGACCGGGCAATTCAAGGACATGGAATTGCCCGGGAAGCGGTAGAAGCACTTCGATCAGGATGGTCATTAGATCCAATTGAAAGCGAGACCATCCCACTAGCCATCTTGCTCGAGCTACAAAAACAATATCCGAAAGTAAACCTTAGGCTTATGAATTTATCTACTGCAGACGGGGTATCTATGTTAGCCAGGAATCCTAAAAGACCCCTTGCGACTGTATCTTGGTGGCACTTGGTAGCAGATCAATCATCACTAACCTCTACAGATATAGGTATACGGGTAGTCCCCTCTCTCGGCAGCGAAAAAGACAGGCTAGCGCTAAAAGAAGGGCTCCGGAGTGGAATACTCACTGGTGTTTCTGTAAGTGGGGTTGCACTAGATGATGCAGAAACTAAAAAACCAATTTCTGAGAGGGCTCCAGGTCTAAATGGCTATCACCTGGTTCTCCCCTTTTTATGGCAGGAATTAATTGAAAAATCAAAATGGTCCATTGAAGAATTGTGGGAAGCTATCAGCTTTGGTCCTTCTAAGATTTTAAACCTGCCTAAAGAAGAGTTAAATCTTTTCAGTAACCGATGGATCTTATTTGACCCAAAAAAACAATGGGTTCAAAATAATGTTCATTCTAGCCAGAGCTTAGGAACGACTTCAAACCAACCTTGGAAAGATGCAAAAATAACTGGCCAAGTAATCGATTGTGGTTTAACAGCTGAGTTTAAAGCGCCCCCATTCGACTAAGAGGCCAGAACCTCCAAACGGCTCTACCAAGGATCTCATTTTCT
>QCPN01000018.1:0-24997 GCA_003209775.1 Prochlorococcus sp. AG-436-O09
TGGAGAACAGTACCTACATTGCTGACTGAAACAGACTTGTCATAATCAGCAATCTGTTTCTTCAGGATTGAACTAATTTCGTCGGGACGTATAGAAACCATGGGAGGAGAATGTAGTTAAAGTGAGGGAGTGGTGAAAGGGAAGGAATTAAGAAGAAAGTTGATTGAACTAGCTTACCTTTGCAAGCGCAAGGCCCAAGCGACGCACCTGTCCTGAAAGACTTGCATCTATGACCTTGGACCCAACATTGATAATAAAACCACCAATCAAATTAGGATCAACTTTTAGATCTAATTCTAAATTGTCAGTGCCAGCTACTGATTGTACCGTCTTAAGAATTTTTTCTTGCTGGTCTTCAGTTAATGAAGTTGCTGAAGTTACTGTTGCTAGAGCAATATTACGTTGTTCACGATAAAGCTCAAGAAGCCTCTCGAGAACTGAGTTCAAGTAACCTATTCGCTGCCTATCAGCAAGTAATTTCAAGAGGTTCATCAAAGAAGGTGAAACTTCTTTAGCAAAGATCTTCTCAAGAACTTTTTTCTTACTCTCGATTTCAAGAACAGGTGATGTCATAGCATCACTAAACTCTGGAGATTGATCCCAAAGCTCTAATAATGACTTTGATTGATCAACTATCTGATCAACTTCATTACGACTTTCAGCAACTTGAAGGAATGCTTCTGCGTATGGAGTGGTGATGTTATTAAGTAATGGCATCTAAATATCTCCAATATTTTTAATTGACTGTCTTAAGAACTTGTCTTGTGCTTTTTCATCAAGTTCTCCAGAAAGACTAGCAAGGGCTTTTTCAATTGCTAATTCAGCCGCCTCTCTACGAAGTTGATTGCTTACTCTTGAAGCTTCTAAGTTGAGATCAGAAGCAGCACCTTGTTTTATTCTCGCCATTTCTAAGACAGTACGTTTTTCGCTCTCTAAGCGAATTGATTCTGCTCTAGCCTGACAATCACTTCTAATTTTATCAGCCTTCTTCTCAGCAGATGCAAGTTCTAATTTTGCTTGATTAAGGGCATTGGAAGCCTCATCCAAACGATCTTCAGCATCTTTAAGATCCTGCAATATTGAAGATCGACGTTTCTCAAGCATACTGCCTAAGAAACCAGGGAGAAATTTATAAAGACCAAATACGACAACAGCAAGATTAAGTAAATTTGTCTCAAACAAATTGAGATTTAATCCAAATCCTTCGGTTGCAAAAATCAGTGAATAGTTCATTTAGCTGCCAATAACTTTTGAACAATCAAATCACCAAGCTTGTCAGAATCTGACTTGAGCTGATTAAGAGCAGACTCTCGTTGAGAATCAATCTCTCTTCTTACTTTCTCTCTAGAAGCATTAGCCTCAGAGTTAGCTAAAGAGAGAGCTTCCTTATAAAGCTTTTCAGAGTCATCTTCAGCTTCAGCAATAACTTTTTGAGCAGCCTGGCGGGCTCCCTTTAGCTGATTTTTCAAATCAGTCTCCAGCTTTTCAACCTCAGCGAGCTTCTTCTTAGCCTCGGTACGACTAATTAAAACGTAGTCTTCTCTTTCTTCAACAACCTTACCAACAGGTTTAAAGAAAAGAGCGTTAAGAATGTAGGTGAGGAGTACAACCTGAGCTGCCATAAGAGGCAGAGTCGCATCAAAGTCGAATAGACCTCCCTCACTAGCACCAAACAGAAGCAAGCTGGTCATTTAGCAGGCGAGCGTGAGTTAAAAAAAGACTCTTAATCAAGTGTTAAGAGCTTGGGAAAAATTCAAATCAGATTCGAGGAAGACCTGAAACCAAACGAGATAGCTTGTTTAAAGATCAACCTCCCGACTTGAAGTTCTTCAACCAGCAAATGGGTTGGCGAATAGCAGAACCAAAGCAACCACTAGGCCATAGATGGTTAGCGATTCCATGAAAGCGAAAGAAAGAAGCAAAGTACCTCTGATCTTGCCTTCTGCTTCAGGCTGGCGTGCAATGCCTTCTACTGCGCCTTGAGCAGCGCTACCCTGACCGATACCAGGGCCGATAGCGCCAAGGCCTACAGCTAAACCAGCGGCAACAACAGAAGCGGCGGTGGTAATGGAATCCATAATTGAGCTAAAGATTTGAAGCGCCTTCTAAGCGCGTATTAAGATAAACCGGGAGTTTATACCTGCGAGGGGTCCATCTCATAATTAATAAGATGAGTTCAAAAAAGATTGAACCTATTCGCAAGGGGTTTGCCAGAAAAATAAATAATTTCTAGCAACAAAAGTTTTGATTAATGATGTTCTTCGACTGCTTCACCAATGTAGTAAGCAGCGAGAGTTGCAAAAATCAAGGCTTGAATAGCACTAGTAAACAAACCAAGGAACATAACTGGGACTGGAAGAACAAGTGGTACTAGAAAAACAAGTACCGCAACAACAAGTTCATCAGCCAATATGTTTCCAAACAAACGGAAGGAAAGAGAGAGCGGCTTAGTGAAATCCTCAACAATCTTGAATGGGAGCATGATAGGTGTTGGATGAACGTAGTACTCGAAGTAACGCAATCCTTTATTGCTCAAGCCCGCATAAAAGTAAGAAAGTGACACCAAAAGAGCTAGTGCGACGGTTGTATTGATATCAGCCGTAGGTGCTCCTAGTTCTCCACTAGGGAGTTCGATTAACTTCCATGGAATCAAGGCTCCTCCCCAATTGCTCACAAAAATGAACAAGAAAAGAGTGCCTATAAATGGCATCCAGTCTCTATAGACTTTTTCTCCAATCTGAGTGCGAGCCAAATCGCGGATGTAATCCCAAAGAAACTCAAGTAAATTTTGAACGCCTTTAGGGTCACGTTCCATCTTTTTGGTGCCAACTACAACAAGAGTTAGCAAAGCACCAATAAGAATCCATGAGGTCATAAAAACCTGACCATGGATCCTTAATTTCCCAATCTGCCAATAAAGGTGTTGACCAACTTCAAGAGCGGCAAACGGTAAAACAAATGGAGAGATACCCATTTTTAAAGAAATGAAAAGTCGCACAAGCGACATTGTGTCTTAGAAAAACCTTATACAACCATCTCAAAAATCAATTAAACAGATTTTTTATGAGCATAAGACTCAAGTAAAAACTGAATAATTAAAGATGGCTTATAAAGCAAGAAGCCAACCAAAGAAGGAAGCAAATGAAGATCAGGTACTTTTGCAACTACCAGAACTAGTGCTGCCGGAACAATCAATTGGACCTTGCCAACGGAAGATGAAGATTTACCAAGAGACCCAATATTTTTGGCAAGTAGCCGCAAATAAATGATTCCTGAGCATGCTCCTAAAAGAAGACTAATAGCAGCATTAAGATCAACAAAAAGGATGGAAACTACGGCTGCAAAAGCTGTTACAACCAAGTTAATCCTGAATATGCGTAGCTGAAGCAACTCATATTCCGCAGATAGATCTCCAGAATTATTTCCTGAAGACTCAAGGTCCCCTGAAAGCTTTAGTCTTTCACTGGTCTCCCTACTTGAACACAAGTCACCATCTCCATTTCGGGAGTTAGCATCAGATGTAACAGGTGAGGATGCCAACAAAGGCTCCAATGCTCCAAAGGCCCGCGGAATCTACCATGCAGTAGGTAAAAAAACTGTGTTCATCCTTAAAAGTGCTTTAATAAACATGATTTCTTTTTAAGATCGAGGCCCTAGCAGAGGACAAAAAAGCTCATTGCCTAAACCAAAGAGGCCTTATCAAAAGCAGAGAAGCACAATTTATAAATTAAGCTGCTAAGTTAGAGCAAATTAATTGTCTTTAAGCTCAGACAATTAATTGAAAAATACACCCGTTGCTATTTTGAAACTTTTAAAAAATATTAACTGGCATTTCTAAATTGATAATCCATAGTTTTTTTCAAATAAATATTTAACTGCACTTGGCAAATTGCTTTATAAGCGGCTCAATAGAAAAAAGCATTTTAAGAAAAGCTTTGAGAACTCCCACAATAAAAAGAATTGATGGAGAATCTCTTTCCACAGAAATATCGAACAAATATGTTCTAAGAAATATAGGCAGAAGTTCAATTTTGGGAAAGCTTATTCCACTTCCTTGGCAACTTTGGCCTGCAGAAGCGAGACTATTATTAGCTCTAATGGTTTTTTGGAGTATTGCTGGCATTTGTATTCTTGGTTCTGCAAGTTGGTGGGTCGCCACAAGAGAAATGGGTGAAGGCAGTTATTTTATCAAGCGTCAACTGATGTGGCTTTTTACGAGTTGGACAATTGCTTGGTTAGCCATATCAATAAACCTAAGAAGATGGCTAAGGATATCTAAAGTTTGTTTGCTAATCTGCCTACTATTAGTAGGAGCCACTCTTATTTTTGGAAGTAATATTAATGGAGCCTCAAGATGGTTAATTCTAGGTCCTATTAGACTCCAGCCTTCTGAATTAGTTAAACCTTTTTTAATTCTTCAAGCAGCAAATCTTTTTGCACAATGGAAACGCATAAAAAATGGAAAAAAGCTTTTAGAATTAAGCATTTTTGGTACATTAATTCTTTTAATTCTAAAACAACCGAACCTAAGCACAGCTGCTCTTATAGGGATCCTAATTTGGATGATTGCGCTTTCTGCAGGTGTAAGTTTTAAAAATCTTTCTTTAGCAGCATTATCAGGAGTAGGACTTGGAGTCTTTAGCATTACAAGACATGAATATCAACTTTTACGAGTTACTTCATTTCTCAATCCATGGGAAGACCCACATGGGAATGGCTACCAGCTCATACAAAGTCTCCTTGCAATAGGGTCTGGTGGATGGTTTGGGGAAGGCTATGGACTATCAACGCAAAAACTTTTGTATCTACCTTTTCTAAACACAGATTTTATTTTCTCTGTATATGCTGAGGAATTTGGTTTTGCAGGTTCATTCATGCTCATAATATTCTTTATACTCATTGCCTTTCTTGGGTTAAGAATATCTTTAAGAAGCCAAAATAATTACTCAAAGCTCATCTCAATTGGCTGTAGCACAATGCTAATTGGGCAGTCCATAATGCATTTAGCAGTTACATCTGGATCAATGCCAACGACTGGCTTGCCGCTTCCTTTTATCAGCTACGGGGGCAACTCATTACTCTCAAGTTTTCTTATTGGAGGACTATTATTAAGATGCTCCCTTGAATCTAGTGGGTTAATCGGGGGATTAAAAATTAAGAAGAAGCTCAATTAGAGATTTTAAAGTTTAGATTTATAGGAGCAAGCCTCATTTTTGTTATTTCGTCTTTAAATCTTGTTATGTCTGATTTAGCTCAGAGTAGTGAGCAAATTATCAGGCATGGATTGGAGTCTCCTAGTCCGTTAACACTATTCATTATTTTTTTAGGAGGTTTACTTACAAGCCTTGGACCTTGTTCATTGTCACTTTTGCCTGTAACGATTGCTTACCTAGGTGGATTCAATAAAGAACAAAATCCGTTTTTTAAAAGCCTAGTTTTCTGTAGCGGAATCGTCTTATCTCTTATCATATTGGGCAGTCTGAGCGGTCTGCTAGGGAAAATTTACGGTCAAATACCTTCAGGGATAAGCTTACTAGTCCCAATCTTAATGGTTCTAATGGGATTAAACCTCCTAGGGATACTAAAAATAAGGCTTCCAAATGGTCCGGAGATTGATATCTGGAAAGAAAAAATACCTGCTCCACTTTTACCAATTGCTGCTGGGTTAACATTTGGACTAGCATCTTCGCCTTGTACAACTCCAGTTTTAGCTGTTCTTTTAGCTTGGATAGCTGAAAATGGAAATCCAGCTAGTGGTGTAATTCTTTTAGCATGCTTTGGTTTTGGACAAGTTATTCCTCTTTTAATAGCAGGAACAACTGCTGCTGCAATTCCAACACTCTTATCCATGCGTGGGATTAGTCAGTGGATCCCATCTTTAAGTGGAGTAATTTTCTTGACGACTGGTTCACTAACTCTATTTTCACAATTCTTCTAGGTAAATGAAATATTTACGTAGGGTTCTGCTTGCTTTATCAAGTTTAAAAATTGCAATTATCCTCCTTCTTCTTATTGCAATTGCATGTGCTATAGGAACTTCACTACCCCAAGGAGAACTACATGAAACTTATATTGCTAAATACCAAGTTGGGAAATTCCTTGGGTTGCTAGATGGAAATATGATAATTCGAATGCAATTAGATCAAGTCTATTCAAGCATTTGGTTCTTGGGTCTTCTATCTTGGTTATCTATTTCACTTATTATTTGTAGCTGGAGAAGGCAATGGCCAAGTCTAAAAAAAGCAATCGCCTGGATAGATTATAAAGACCCCAGACAAATTCAAAAGTTGGCAATTTCCCAGACATTTAAAATAGATAAGGCAATTAATAGTATCGAAAAGTTAGAACATCATTTAGTTAATTCGGGCTGGAACGTTAAAAGAAATTCTTTCAGGATATCTGCCAGACAAGGCTTAATAGGTAGAGTAGGGCCACCTTTAGTGCACTTTGGGTTGATAATATTAATTTTCGGAGCAAGTTATGGAGGATTGGAAGGGGCAAGAATAGAAAGGTTTCTTGCCCCTGATAGATCCTTAAATCTATTAAGTCCTAATGGAAGCAATCAGATTAATTTAAAATTGACAGACTTCCAAATTGAAAGGGGTCCAAATGGTCAGCCAGAGCAATTTAGATCAAATCTTGAATTAAGTGATAAAAATCTCCATCAAATCATCTCTAAGCAAATAAGCGTCAACCATCCATTACGTTTTAATGGAATAACTGTCTATCAAGCCGACTGGTCTCTTGCGGCAATTACTATTCAAATTGATAAACAAAAGAAATTGCGATTTCCGCTCAAAAAGATTGAGGCACTTGGAGATCAAGTTTGGGGTGTTTTGATTCCTAAATTAACTAATCAGAGTGAAACAATGCTACTAACTATATCTAATGAAAATGGGCCAGTAAGATTCTATAGTGAGGAAGGAGTTCCTATTGGAACAGTAAGGCCTCAAGGAGGATCTATTAAAAGTGGTGAGTCTGAAATAAGTGTTATTGATATTCTTCCAAGTAGTGGTATTTTAGTGAAATATGATCCTGGTGTACCTATTGTTTATATAGGTTTTGCAATAAGTTTAATAGGTAGCATATTTAGCATTATATCAACTAAACAACTTTGGATAATTGCTGAAAATAACTCTCAATTAATACATATAGGCGGCTTAGCAAACAGAAACTCAATAGGTTTTGCTAAGCAATTTCCTTTAATCGTTAAATCAGCATCAGTAGATTAAAAAGTCTTTCTTGAACCATGGGAAGCTCTAATAACAGTATGCACATTCCCACGCGGGTTGAAGTCAGCTTCTAATGTCATCCAAGTAGGATTAGAAGCTGCAACAAGATCATTTAGGATTTTATTTGCAACTTCTTCATGCGAAATCTTGATACTTCGGAAACTGTTTACATAGAGTTTTACTGATTTGAGCTCCAAGACTTTCTCAAATGGCTGATAAAGCAATCTAATCACTGCAAAGTCTGGGTAACCGGAGAAGGGACATTGACAAGTAAATTCAGGTAATTCTATAGAGATCTCATAATCCCTTTCAGGGCTTGGGTTAGGGAAACATTCAATTTCAGCTTCTGAAATTAATCTTTCACCGTAGAATTCAGGACCATTCGTTTTCAATTGACTCTGAAAGCAAACTAAAGCTTTACAAAAGCTAATTCTTTATTAATGAATTACAAGGCTTTGTCAAAAAAACATCTGTTTTTCCTATCCCACGCTCTTAAAAAAATAGAAATCTCAGAAGGAAAAACCAATATGTATCATCAATTACAAACAATATTCACGTTAGGGCCGGTAATAGAAGGAGTTAATTGAGACTCTTTTCATGGACATATGGTTTATTAATTCCAGTGAGAGAGTACATGTGAGAGCTGCTAGTGTTCATGGAATGCTTTGGCTACAAACTCATTTTGAAAGCAATCATTGGGAAGCAATTGCATCTGAACAAGTAACACTGAGCAAAAACAATGCAGCAATGCTTGCTCAAGATGCGAAAGAAGCTGAATTAATAATAAGTTCAGTCCCCGAGATTGCATATTTCATATAATCTCAAAAACTTATTAAAATAAATAAAAACTGAGGTTTATTTCATGAAAAAAATAGAAGCTATCATCAGGCCATTTAAGCTAGAAGACGTGAAAATAGCTTTGGTCAATCTAGGGATTGTTGGAATGACCGTAAGCGAAGTAAGAGGTTTCGGACGCCAAAAAGGACAAGTTGAACGCTATAGGGGGTCAGAATTCACTGTTGAATTTCTTCAGAAGCTCAAAATAGAAGTTGTTGTGAATGATGAGAGTGTGGAAGGAGTTTTAAAAGCGTTATCAGAAGCTGCAAAAACAGGCGAAATTGGTGATGGAAAGATTTTCATCTCACCAATTGAATCCGTTCTAAGGATTCGAACAGGTGAAACCGACGACTCAGCACTTTAATTGCAACGTGCTTTTAACCAGCTTCTGCAGATCAAGTGTCTGCTCAATGCTATTAGTTCCAATCCAAAGAAGATATTCATGATTACCTGCAGGACCAGTTAATGGTGATGCAATCAAGCCTTTTATTATCCATTTTTGTAACTTTGCGAAATCAATAACTGTAGTTAATGCTTCTAGATGAAACTTTTCTTCTCTAACAACTCCACCTTTTCCTACGCGTTCGCGACCAACTTCAAACTGAGGTTTCACCAACAATACAGCTTCCTGATTACTTGTATCTAAAAGAGATTTAATTGCTGGCAAAACAAGTCTTAAAGAAATAAAAGACAAATCTGCTACAGCAAGACTGGCCCGAGGTTCAGAAGACTTGTATAAATCTTCACTTCTCAAGTTTCTAATATTTGTTCGTTCCCTCAAGACCACTCTTGAATCATTCCTAAGAGACCACGCAGTCTGCCCATAACCAACATCAATCCCATAAACAAGAGATGCTCCTCTTTGTAATAAACAATCCGTAAAACCACCTGTAGAGATGCCTGCATCTAGACAGACTCTGTCGGAAATTTTTATGGGGAATTTATCCAGAGCTGCTTCCAACTTCTGGCCCCCACGAGATACAAATTTTGGATCACTTTCAACTTTGAAATCTAAATCTTCTAACACTTGCTGACCAGGCTTATCAAAAATGTTCCCATCAAGATCTCTTACTTTTCCAGCTCTTATTAGTTTCTGGGCTTTTTCTCTTGATTCAGCAAGCCCTTTAGTTAGCAAGTGAACATCAAGTCGGTTTTTTTTGGTCATATCGTAATAAAAGCAAACAAGAAACCGAATAAAAACCGTAGAAGTTGATGAATTTAGAAAATCTACTAGAAGATCATTGTCATAAACATCCCAAAAGGACGTGACGGGTCAACGCTCTAATTCATCCCCAAAAAGAAAAAGTCCAAGAAAAGGGCGACTTCATTTAATTGCAATGAAGCAAGGTTCAAATCTATTAGAGCTATTTCAGCCAGGAAGTTTTGTTAGGTTAAAGAATCAACCTAATGATTTGCCACCTTTCCAATTAATTTCATGTAAAGGAGGGAGTTGCTTTGTTCGGCAACAGACATGGGGCCAATATATTCATTGGGAAGTTGAGCACCACCGACTAAAATCAGCTTAAACAACAAGAACCAACTTCTAGTTTTCTTGAAAAATCTAAATTGCTTTGATTGATCGTTACACTCTCCCGGAAATGGGAACAATTTGGACAGAGCATGCCAAGTTTCAAAGTTGGCTTGATGTAGAACTTGCTGCTTGCGAGGCAAACCTAAAGCTTGGAAATATTCCAGGCAATGCAATGAAAGAGATCCGTGACAAAGCTGAATTCAGCCCAGAACGGATTCTTGAAATTGAAGCAGAAGTCCGTCATGACGTTATTGCTTTTCTAACAAATCTCAATGAAAACATTGGAGACTCGGGTCGTTTTATTCACGTTGGGATGACAAGCAGTGATGTTCTGGATACTGGGCTTGCTTTGCAATTAAAAGCTTCTGTCAAATTATTAATTAAAGAAATAAAAAAACTTCAGCACATAATTCGAGAAAAAGCATCTGAACATAAAACAACAGTAATGATAGGAAGGTCACATGCAATCCATGGCGAACCAATTACCTTTGGCTTCAAACTTGCTGGATGGTTAGCTGAAACTAATCGAAATAAAAAAAGACTTGAGCTGCTCGAGGAAGAAATTTCTGTTGGACAAATCAGTGGTGCAATGGGAACTTATGCAAATACAGACCCGGAAATTGAAAGAATTACATGTGCTTCTCTAGGGTTAGCCCCTGATACAGCAAGTACTCAAGTTATTTCAAGAGATCGACATGCAACGTATGTTCAAACACTTGCCTTGGTTGGTTCTTCACTTGATCGTTTTGCAACTGAAATAAGAAACCTTCAAAGGACTGACGTACTGGAAGTAGAAGAGGGCTTTGCAAAAGGTCAAAAAGGAAGCTCTGCTATGCCTCACAAAAGAAATCCAATTAGAAGTGAGCGTATTAGTGGTCTTGCAAGAGTTCTACGAAGTTATGTGGTCGCAGCACTCGAAAATGTATCACTGTGGCATGAGAGAGATATTAGTCATAGCTCGACAGAGAGAATGATGCTTCCAGACATATCCATTACATTGCACTTTATGTTGAGAGAAATGAGTGAGGTAATTAAAGAGCTAGGAATTTATAAAAAGAATATGACAAAAAACATGAACATCTACGGAGGTGTAGTTTTCAGTCAACGCGTACTCTTAGCTCTTGTGGAGAATGGTATGCAACGTGAAAAAGCGTATAGATTGGTACAACAACATGCTCATGAAGCATGGAATAAAGAATCAGGAGATTTTCGAGCGAATCTTAATTCAGATAGATCAATTACCTCAATATTATCTACAGAGCAACTAAATAATTGCTTTAGTACGGAAATACATCAATCTAATCTAGAGGTAATTTGGAAGCGCCTCGAAATCTAAAATTCATCGCCAATTAAACGATTTAATATGAAACAACAGTAATTGGTACATCATCGACAAAAAATGACTAATTCATCTCGCCTAGAAAGTGACAGCATGGGGTCAATAGAGGTATCAAATCAAGCCCTCTGGGGAGCCCAAACTCAACGATCCCTACTACATTTTGCAATTGGAGACGATAAAATTCCTATCAAGCTTATTTATGCTTTAACTACAATTAAACAATCTGCCGCAAAAGTTAATTTTAAATTAGGCTTAATCACAGAACAAAAGAAAAATTTCATCATTCATGCTTGCTTAGAAATTCTTTCGGGACTTCATGACAAACAATTTCCCTTGAGTGTCTGGCAAACGGGTAGTGGTACGCAAACAAATATGAATGTAAACGAAGTCATTTGCAATATTGCAGCCTTAGCAAATAACGATCCTTTAGGTAGTCATAGGCCATTGCATCCAAATGATGACGTTAATCAATCACAATCCACTAATGACGTTTTCCCAGCAGCTATACAAATAGCTGCTGTACAAGAAATCACTAAGCACCTTCTACCTGAGCTTAATCGACTCATTAATGCATTTGAAAAGAAAGTAAGTGAATGGAATGGAATAATCAAGACAGGTAGAACACACCTACAAGATGCTGTTCCTCTTACGCTTGGGCAAGAAGCATCTGCCTGGAAAGATCAATTAGCAACTGCTAGTAAGAGAATAGAAGAAAGCCTGAACGAACTTTTCCCTCTCCCTTTAGGGGGAACTGCAATAGGAACAGGTATCAATTCTCAAAAGGGGTTTGGAGAAAAGATTGCTCAAGTAATTGCAACTTCAACTAGGCTTCCTTTCAGATCAGCTAAAAACAAATTCGCCATAATGGCCAGTCATGATGGATTAGTACATGCAATGTCGGAATTGAAACTATTATCTGTATCCCTATTAAAAATAGTCAATGATCTTCGCCTATTATCTTGTGGCCCAAGAGCTGGCTTTGGAGAATTATCACTCCCCGCTAATGAACCAGGCAGCTCAATAATGCCCGGCAAAGTCAACCCAACACAATGTGAAGCGATGGCAATGGTTTGTACCCAAGTGATAGCATTCGACAATGCAGTCGCAATGGCGGGGAGCGGAGGACATCTACAAATGAATGCATACAAACCATTGATAGGCTTTAACCTTCTACAAGGTATTACTCTCCTAACTGATGCCTGTAGATGCTCTCGCGTATCCATGATTGAGGGGATGCAACCTAATCTCGAAAAAATCGAGCACAACCTTCAACAGTCTCTTATGCTTGTCACAAGCTTAGCTCCCGAGATTGGCTACGAGAAAGCCAGTCAAATTGCTCAATATGCTCATAAGAAAAACATCACCCTGAAAGAAGCAGCTAAGCTATTGGGCCATGTTAATGAGAATGATTTCAATCGCATTGTTAACGTAAAATTGATGACTGGCCCGGATCAATAGACGATATTTATTTTGATTTACCTGAATTTGGCAAACGTTCTGTAGCAGGATTCAAGTCCTTTTCATGCTCTTTTTGTTCTTTTAATACATCTTCCGCTTCACGTACAGGGAAGCGGTTCAGAGAATGTAATGCTTTTGCAGCATTACGCTTAAGCTGCTTGCTAGTTGCCACACAATAAGGGATTTGAGCCAAAAGATCGATTGTACGACGTAAAACTCGCACAACGTCTCCCTCGTCTAATGACGTATTCGCCATTAAGCTATCCCAAGTCGAGCCATTAGCCCATTTCTCAACTAGTCCAATCAATTCGGTTTCAGACCAAGCTGGGATATTTAAATCATATCTCTCTTGAATTCGCAATAGTTCCCTGCGAATACTTGATAAATCTCTTAAAGCTTCCAAAGCTTGAGGAGATGCTGAAAACCCAGACCATAAATCAGGGCGATTAACTTCAGTGCTAACAGCCTGCAATACAGCCGCCAGCTGAGCAGGGGATAATTCATCTAAATGACCACTCACTAAGACAAGACCCAACCAAAGCTCATTATCACCTCGTAATGCCCCAACTGTTTTACCTATCTCTGTAGACTTAAGCTCATTTAGACATCCAAAATATTGCAAAATCTCCAACAACGCTAAGAAAGTATCCCAGTGGCGGTTTGCACGATGATGTATCAAATTTTGACGCTCTCTAATCTCAATCTCAAGCTCTTCCATTCGTCTGCGATGTTTTTTGAGTTTTTTCCGATCACCCCATTGATGGGCTGGTAAATCTGCTAATTCTTCTTCTAATGAATTTACAAATTTAGACTGAGAAATTACTTCTGCAGCAAGGTCATACTGTGGGGTAAGCATGTCATAAGTTTGTGCAGCCTCATGAATAGCAGAAGCAATCAATAAACTCTGACTATCACCATGGACAACTTCATTTAAACGACTTATATCTGGAGTCTTTAGAGATACTACATCTATACAACTAAGTTCCGCATGGAGACTTACTACAGATTGGCAAGCTATTAAAGTCCAAGTGTTGGAGTCAGTCAAGCATAAAAGATAAGATGAGTGGCCATGCTGCTGCTGTTTCGCGACAATCACAGCAGGGGTAACAAGGCCTTTAAAGGAAGGGGTCTTAAGACTAATCAATGTTCCCACACTTGCAAATTGCAATGCTGAAGTTAGTTCACTAGCGAGAATATCTGCTGCTTGCTTTCGGAGAATGCGAAGCAACCTTCTTTCTTCTTTTAAACGGTCCCGACGCTTCTCATAATCTTCAAAATCATTCCATGGGATATCGCCAGCCAAAACTTGAAGATCAGCAAGCCTAATACGTAATTGCTCCAACTGTTCTTCTTCGTCAAATAAGTCTAACCTCGCCAAATAACAACCAAAACTCCTCTGCACTAATTCCCTTGATTTTTCCAAGTCGTAGCGCTGCAGCAAGTTTAGAACCATTCCATAACTTGGAGTAAATTGACTTACTAAGGGATTGGCATTACAAGTAGCTAACTGCCCAGCTTCCCGAACACCTTCAAAACGACTTTGCACAGTTACGACATGGCCTTGCGAATCTAATCCTCTCCTACCTGCTCTACCAGCCATTTGTAAAAACTCACTCCCCATAAGTTGTCGATGGCCATTTTCAGTTCGCTTTGACAAAGTTGAAATAACTGTGGTGCGAGCGGGCATATTTATACCTGCAGCCAAAGTTTCTGTAGCAAAAACAACCTTAACTAAGCCCTGCTGGAATAATTCCTCTATTAGTTCCTTCCATGCGGGTAGAACTCCAGCATGATGAGATGCAATACCACACCTAAGAGCATCCAGGTGTATTCCACTACGAATACCTTCGGAATTCTCCTTGATATACAAACTTAAACGAGCTTCAATCTTTGCTTGCTCTACATCTGACACTAAACGCAATGAGCCTAAAAGATCTTTAACAGCTCTATCACAACCACGTCGACTAAATATGAAATAAATGGCAGGGAGCATTTCCCTCTCTGCCATATTTTTAATTACAAAACTGATTGAAGGCGATTCAGGTTGTAATGGTTTAGGAGAACGCCTCTTCCTCTTCTGCCCCTTAGGAGGTCTCCAAACTTTACAATTTGGATGCAAGCCTGTTCTAGAGTTGTTGAGCAGAGGGTGCAATCCCTTCGCGCTACAAAAAGAAAAGTTCAACGGTACGGGGCGAAAGTCACTAAAAATCAATTCTGTGGGACCATGCACTTTCTGAATCCAATCTGTTAATTGCCCTGCATTAGCAACAGTTGCTGAAAGTGCTAATAGTTGTACGGATGAAGGACAATGAATTATTGACTCTTCCCAAACCGTTCCCCGTTGAGAATCATTCATATAGTGGCACTCATCTAAAACAACCGCCTCAACATCAGAGAGAGGGTCATCACGCTCATCTACTTCTGCATAAAGCATATTTCGGAAAATTTCTGTAGTCATCACCGTTATTGCAGCTCCCCTGTTCACACTAAGATCCCCTGTAAGGAGACCTACATTTTCATAGCCAAATTGATTGCGGAAATCACGTAGTTTTTGATTTGAGAGGGCCTTAAGAGGAGTTGTATACAAAACCTTTTGTCCATGCGAAATTGCCCTGTAAATCGCATATTCACCAATCATCGTCTTACCAGAGCCCGTAGGGGCACTAACTACAACTGAATGTCCCTGATTAAGAGCATCTATAGCCTCAAGCTGAAAAGTATCCAACTGAAATGGGAAAATATTCCCTAGGTCTAATTTTTCTTCTACAAAATCAGAAGCCGTTTTTTCTCATCTCCAGCTCATCCCACCAATACTAATCAAAGAATTTAATCTCCCCATCCAATAATGCCATCTCAAGAAAGGCATGCATATTCAAAATATCAAAGAATCTTATTTAAAAACTGAAAATCTCATCAAACTAGATACATGAAAAAGATTCCAAATTCAAGATTACGTAAAATAAGGACCTGGGCACCAGGTGAGAAAGCCTTTCACCTAATCAGTTCTGGAAAAAACAATGAATCAATCCCACTTATAGATCTTGCTAGCAATGATTATCTTGGTCTCAGCAAGGACCCCAGACTAATTGAAGTAGCTCATAAAACAATGCTCTCTGAAGGAATAGGGGCTGGAGGCTCCAGGCTTGTCACAGGAAGTAGGCCTATACATAAAAAACTTGAGCAAGAGCTGAGTAAATGGCTTGGGTTAGAAAGGGTTCTACTTTTCCCGAGTGGGTTTCAGGCAAATTTAGCTGCAGTTTGTGCTTTAGCCAATCGAAAGACCCTTGTTATCACTGACAAGTTGATTCATCATTCGCTCTTGGTCGGGATCAAAGCGAGTGGCGCAAAGATTAAGCGTTTTGCACACAACAATATTAATGACCTTGAAAGGCTTCTCCAGAATTCTGTGATTGAACAACCGAGTCAAACACCTCTAGTGATCACTGAAAGTCTTTTTAGCATGGAAGGGACTAGTCCAGACATAAAGAAAATCGCACTTCTCTGTGAGAACTATCAAGCAAGACTTTTAGTTGACGAAGCACATGCTTTAGGTGTTTTAGGAGATCAGGGCCGCGGTTTATGCCATGGAGTATCAAAAGGGATCACCATGATTAGTGGGACTTTTGGTAAAGCATTTGGAAGTGGAGGTGCTTTCTTAGCGACAAATAACATTTTTGGTGAGCATCTCCTTCAAACTAGCGGTGCCTTTCGTTATACAACGGCTCTAGCTCCACCATTAGCTTCAGCAGCTTTGGAGGCATTAGAATTCTTAAAAGCTAACCCTACAGAAGGTCAAAGACTTCAAGAAGAAGCCAAAATTTGGAGATCGGAGCTTGCAAAGCAAGGTTGGAGTTGCCCTCAGGGAATTGGTCCCATCATTTCGCTTGAGATTGGTAATGATGAAGAGTCCTTGAAGAAGCAATATGAACTGGAAAAGCATGGTCTTTTAACTATTGCTATACGCCCGCCTACTGTTCCTGAGGGAACTTCTCGACTGAGACTTATTGTTCGAAGTAATTTGCCTAAAGGGACCCTACAGAAACTATTGTTTCACCTTGGGAAAAAGCAATGAAACAAGCAATCTCCATGCATGGATGGTGTTGTGATAGCACCTTTTGGACAAACTGGGAACAATACTTTCAAAATGATGGTTGGCTTTGGGAAAATGCCGAGAGAGGTTATGGGAATTACGAAGCTTCAAACCCTACGTGGGATAAAAATGCCGAGGCAAGTATGAGTCAGAAAAAAGTTATTTTTTGTCATTCACTTGGGATTCATTTAGTGCCTTCTAAAATACTTAAAGAAGCTTCAGACATTATTTTAATAAACAGCTTTAGTCGTTTTGTTCCCAATGGTCCAAGTAGTAGAGCCGTACGGACAGGATTAATCGGCATGCAAAAGCATTTAGGTAAAGCAACAGAGAGCAAAATGCTTTTCAAGTTTCTAGAAAAAGCAAATCACCCTTATAAGATTCCTGATTGTATAGACGGACCACTTTCACAAAGGATCTCTGAAGAAGGTCGAAAGCAACTTATAGAAGACTTTAATCTTCTAATCAAGAGTCATGAATTACCTAAGGCCCTTTCAAAAAAAGCACGGATTCTCGCCATACAAGGCAAAGAAGATAAAATAATCAGTCCTATAATAAGTAATCAGCTCATCTCAGATCTAAAGATATATATGGATCACCCACCTACTCAATGGCGTCTTACGGGTGAAGGACATATCATCCAACTACCAGGCATCATCAAAAAAGTTAGCAATTGGTTACAATCAACTAAATGAAAACAAGCGGGCAAAATCATATAATCAAAAACTTTGACGAGGCTTCCTCTAGATATAACAAGGAAGCAACTTTGCAAATGCCTTTCGCAACGTTGCTTGCATTAGAATGCTCACAAAGAGCTATACCTACTGGGATTTGGGTTGACCTGGGTTCTGGTACAGGTTTTCTTGCAAATGAACTTGAAAGACTTCATCCAAATCAAGCTGTTATTAGGGTAGATAGTTCTCCAAAGATGCTGGATCAACATCCATCTGAAAGTGAAACACTCCTTTTTGATTTGAACTCAGGTCTACCGCAATGGATAGACCCTCCAACATTAATTGCATCTAACTTTGTTCTCCATTGGATCAATAAACCAGAGGAAAAATTAGAAGAATGGTTTCATGCATTAGCTCCTGGCGGATGTATTGCCATAGCAATCCCAGTAGAGGGAAGTTTCCCCGAATGGCATCAAGCTGCAAAGAAAGCAGGTGTTGCTTGCACTGCTATGCCATTTCCCTCTAAAGATTCAATACTTAAAGTAATCAAACAGGAACAGATAAAACTCCAAAGACTCGAACTTTTTACCCAAGAGAGTCCCAGAGTTACTTCACTTTTAAAAACATTCGTAAAAATTGGAGGTCAAAGCAGTCCTCAACAATCCCTTTCAATTACACAATGGAGACAACTAGAAAATGAGTGGGAGATCTGTCAAAGAACTCATGTCTATAAATTGACTTGGTTCATTCAAGTACTTATAGCTCAGAAATGAATTTGCAGTCTTTAAAACTGATTGTATGTGGAACAGATACAGACGTTGGCAAGACTATTGTCAGTAGTTTTCTTGTACAAGGTTTAAAAGCCGTTTATTGGAAACCTATTCAAAGTGGTTACGAAGATGGTGGTGATTCACATACAGTCCAACAACTTCTCAGCCTCCCACCAGAGAGGATCCTTCCTGAGCGATACAAGTTCAAGGCAGCTGTCTCGCCGCACTGGGCAGCTGAGCAAGAAAATCAATTGGTCGGATCTCAAAATCTAAAGATTCCTATGCTCAAAGAACCTCTTGTAATAGAGACAGCCGGCGGTGTAATGGTTCCTTTAACTCGAGAATATTTGCAAATTGATCAATTAAGAAAATGGATGTTACCTGTTCTCCTTGTTGCAAGAACTGGCTTAGGTACTCTTAACCACACACTCCTAACTATTGAAGCTTTAAAAAAAAGGAATATCCCCATAATAGGAATTATATTGAATGGTCCATTTCATCCAGATAACCCTAAGACACTTGAAGAAATAAGCGGAATAGATATAATTGCCCAATTGCCTCTAATGGAGCAAATTTCTTCCGAAATCCTCTCTATGCAATGGAGAGAGCAAAAGGTTTCTGAAAAACTTGAAAAGCTCATTCATCATACTAATACTTAATCCAAGTTGATATAGAGACGTAATTTAGCCATAAAGGTGAATAGAATTGAACTAAATCTATTGTTTAAAGTCAAACCTATGAACATTTTTGTTTGTCGACATATCAAAGATTAATTGCTGCCTTCTTAAACGAACCAACCTAGACAAGAAAAATGAAAGATTCATTAGCAACCCAATGGCATCCAAATCTCTGGCCTCCATTTACTCAAATAACATCCTCAAAGCCACCTGAAAGAGCTCTAAAAGGTAATGGGGCTCTGCTTATAAAAGATGATGGAACATCTATTATTGATGCAATAAGTAGCTGGTGGGTGACTCTTCATGGTCATGGCAACAAATACATTGCAGAGGCAATTTACCATCAGGCCCAAGAGTTAGAGCAAGTAATCTTCGCTGATTTCACACATCCACAAGCTGAACTTCTAGCCAAAAGGCTCAGTAAAGCAACTGGTCTAGAAAGACTATTTTTCTCAGACAATGGTTCTACTGCTGTTGAAGTAGCAATAAAGCTAGCTCTTCAATGGTGGCATAACCAAGGCGAAGAAAGGCAACACATAATTGCATTCGAAGGTGCCTATCATGGAGATACGTTTGGAGCGATGTCAGTAGGGGAACGAAACCTTTTTAACGAGCCATTTGAAAAGTTACTTTTCCCAGTAAGCAGGGTCCTCTGGCCCTCAACATGGTGGAATGATCCAGAAATAGATGCGCGGGAAGAACAAGCAATCAGGGAACTTGAAATACTGCTTGAGGTACCTACAGCAGCAGTAATACTTGAGCCACTCGTCCAAGGGGCAGGTGGCATGGCAATGGTGAGAACAGAGTTCTTAGAAAAAATAGAAAAAGTTGTTCATCACTCAAAGACATTACTTATTGCTGATGAAGTCATGGTTGGATTCGGACGAACAGGTTCTCTCTTTGCATCTCAGCGTGGGAAACTCTCACCTGACTTGATGTGTCTTTCCAAAGGACTGACTGGTGGCTTCCTCCCAATGGGTATCACTATGGCAAGCCAAAAAATATTTGATGTTTTTCTAGATTCAAACCCCAGAAAAACTTTTTGGCATGGTCATAGCTTTACGGCGAATCCACTAGGTTGTGCTGCAGCCAATGCAAGCTTGGATCTATTAGAAGATAATGCAAATGCATACCTCAACTTTGAATCCAGGCATTCTCCTCATCTACAACAACTTGCTCTTCATCCAAAAGTTAAGAAAGTAAGACTAGCCGGTACTATCGCTGCCTTTGAACTAAACACAAATGAAGAAGCAGGTTATCTAAATATCACAGGCAAAGCTATAAAAAAATATGCATTAAGCCAAAATGTATTCATCCGACCACTAGGAAATGTGATATATCTTTTGCCACCACTCTGTATTACCGACGAGCAACTGAGGCATTGCTACACTACTCTTCAAGATGGGTTAGATATCATTCAATAATTCAAGGGCCATGCTTTAACACCGCCTCAATATCCTGACGAGATAAGCTATAAGGAAAACTAAACTGACTTTTAGTATCACCCTCATTCCAAATTACAATTAATTCATCTTGTTTCATTATTATTTCGGCAGACCACTGAGGAATAATCCACTCCCAGACACAAGGGTTATCGCTACTCTTTGTTGCTCCAAGACTAACCAACCAAGACTCAAAGGCCTGTAAAGAATGTTGATTCAATGGGGTTTTAGCTGGAGGCAGGAGCGGCATTTCTATTTTGGTAAAGACTTTTATCAACAATTGAAGGACTAGGATTAAGCCAACTTGGTGCTACATGAAGATCCCTTTCATCTAATACAGCAAATATAATTCCTAACAATAAGCTAATACAAATTGCAATACCCAAAAGAAATAAGGAAAGAAGCTCACCTCCAGATAGCGGCCTTCTGTTCCCATCATTAGCAACTTCGTTCGAAGAGAAGTTGCTGCGCACATTTATGGCATTGCTATAGCAATCATTTCCCAATCTTGACTCTTTAAGAGTATTGTCATATTTTTCCCTACTTATTGGATCAGATAATTTTTCATAAGCCTCACAGACTTGATGAAATTCATTTGCTGCCTCATTGGCAGGGAGCAAAGTTGTATCAGGGTGTAAAACTTTGCTTAATCGATGAAATGCTTTCTTAATGGTCTGCAAATCAGCAGTTTCAGCAACATGAAGAAGTTGATAGTAGTTTCGTGACACAATTAAAAACCAATCCTTTGGAATAAGAGATGCTCAAAATTGATACATCCAAATTCTATAAAGAAATCTCAAAACTATGGCTCAACAATCTAATTTCGAAAAAGAAGGAAATCACATTTGGGAACATCTAAATTGGAATCCATCCAATCAGCAACTGGAACAATTCGAACAACTTCAATGCCTACTAAGAGAATCGAATAAGCAAGTTAACTTGACTCGACTTATTGAAGGTAATGATTTTTGGGTATCTCAGATTCTTGACAGTCTATTGCCATTCAAGAACAACCTCAATAACCAAAACACTCCTTTAGAAATAATAGATGTTGGCACAGGTTGTGGTTTACCAGGTTTAGTGCTAGCCATAGCTATACCTAACTCATCAATAACACTTGTCGATTCAATTTATAAAAAAACAACTGCGGTAAAAGAAATAGTCGGAAAGCTAAATTTAATCTCAAGAGTTGATGTTAGAACAGAGAGAATTGAACTCACAGGGCAAAATCTAAGCTTTAGAAACAAATATGATTTTGCATTAGCCAGAGCTGTTGCACAAGCTCCTATATTAGCTGAATACTTAATCCCTCTTTTAAATACAAATGGCAAGGCCATACTTTATAAAGGGAAATGGTCGAAAAGAGAGCATGCGGAATTAATCAAAGCTCTTTCTCCACTGAAAGGTCAAATTGAGGAAATTAGGAAGATTCAATTACCAGAAAACAAAGGAGTAAGAAACATAATTTTTCTTCGTTCCACGATGCAATGTCCACTCCAATATCCACGATCAATAGGAGTCCCAGTCAAAAAACCATTAACTAGTTAATTAGCGAGTCTGTTAGAGGACTCTCCTTGGAATTTATTTTTTAATTCTCGAAGCCTTTGAATAATTTCATCGCTCCAAGGGCTCAAGACAAGAGCCTCTTTGAGACTATCTTCAGTTACTTCGTAATCTAAGCAATCTGAATTAGCACCTGGGAACCAATGACTCCCACTACCTAGCAAGCTATATCTAGCTTTCACGTATGATTCCATTCCCCAAGCCTTCTCCAAGTTGTACAACCACATCAGAATGGGAATATTAATCTTCCCTGGTGTTCGGTCCCAACTAGGTAAACCTTCCTTCCATGTAGAGATCCACTCGTGCCCAAGTTCTTCCTTAGCAGCATTAAGTAGACGCTGTTGAACTTCTGGTAGTAATTGATGAGCTTTCTCAAGCAAACTCACTGCATGAAAATGCAAAGCAAAGTCTTCAGTTTTAGATACTCCAACACTTAAAGTATGAACTCTTGCATCCCTTAAACAAAAGAGATCATTAAAAACAATTGGATGGAAGGGGGAACACAATTTAATAAGTTTATCTGAAGGAGTATGTAAATGCCCTCCTTTATCAGTAGGACTAATAATAAAAACACCTAAATCATATTTAGAGGCAGCAGCCAAAGCAGGCTCGTTATCTTGGAAAATAAAATACCAATGAAGGTTTACATAATCAAACGCATCTGATTCGATAGTCTCAACAATTAAATCAGTAGGGCCATGAGTTGAAAATCCAATATGACCAACAAGCCCTCTATCCTGCCAACGGCGTGCAACTTCTAAACATCCACCTGGGCGAAGGGTTTGATCCAAATGCTCAGGAAGATTCAACCCATGGATAGAAAGTAAGTCAAGTTTTTTACATTGCAAGTTCGAAAAACTAAGCTCAAGCTCAAACTCAAATTGAGAAGGATCCTCTCTTGGTGGAATTTTTGTTTGAAGGATACGTTTAAGATCAGGAATTTGTTGCATCCCACAACCGAGTTGCAACTCTGAAGTGCCATAATGCCTTGCAGTTTCAATATGGTGAAGACCATTCTTAACTGAAAATTCAAGTATTTCCTCTAAATTGTGTTGCCCTTCCTCCAATATCTGCTCCATGTCCATGTCAGTCCAACTCTGCTGAAACCTCATACCACCTAATGACAAAATAGGAATATTTAACTCAGTCCGTCCAAATCTGCGACTAGGGAAAGAAGTTATCTTTTCTTGCATGAAAACTAGCTTTTTAAAAGCTTCTTCAGCTCAAAGGAGGCAAGCCAAGAGGTCTAATTGTCTTTGCTTCAAGTTGTGCACGCAAAGCATCTAGATCCTCAAATTTGACCCAATCAATACAATTTACTGGGCAAGTGTCAATTGCCTCTTGAATTAAGCTTGAGCTGTCTCCATCTTGACGAAATACCCTTGCACGTCCAAAGTTTGGCTCCATTGCAAAAGTATTAGTGGCAACGCAACTACAATAAGTACAACCAATACACAATGACTCATCTACCCATGCAGCTTTAGTCCTAAGCTGACCACCAAGAATAGGCTCTTTACCATTCCTTTTTATTTCTTCTTTAGCTTTTACAGTAAAAGCTAGTTCAGCATTATTAGTCAAAAGCTAATCAATCAGGAGTCCCAGCGAGTCACTAAAAGCTCGATAGAACCATCAATATGATTTTTCCTTTCCGTTACCTCAAATCCTTCCTCCTCAGTTGCGGAAAGAACAGTATAAAGAGCATATTGTTGGGTTAATTTCGATAAAAATCTATCGACAGGAATCTCTTGTTTCCAAAGATCCAAATCCGTCACCAACTCATATGCACCTGTATTTTCATTCCATCTGAAACCTATATCACCTCCCTTTGGCATTTGAACAGCCATTTCTGCTTGAACTGTTTGTCCACGATAACCACGAATTTGCTGTTGTCCCTCTTGAGGAACATATCCTAATTGGAGCAAAGCCTTCAAAAGCGGCTTTCTCTTCTTTAGTTGGGTTTTAACAGTGCTGAAATGAGACATTAGATAATTTTAATGTTTTCTTGAACTAGATGAGATTGTTCTTCAGGGCAAATGTAGGCCTCCGAGGTCAATTCCCTCTGCTGAACGCTGCCTAAAGCAGACTCAAGCTTTTCGGTCAGTTTTAAGCATGACTGACCTATAAATCCCTCAACAGTCTCTTCGACTGCACCATCTTGGCTAATCCTAAATCTGAGGACACGCTGAGGCATTTAAGGAAATTAAATGATCTAAATGCTATATAAAAGCAAGCAAAAATGTGCGTTCAATTGATACATGGAAACATTAACCTTCTTTTCTCAAAGCAAAACCCCATCTTCCACAAGCTTTTTTAATCGGGTGACTACCTCAGGATTTTGAATTTGTTCTAAGGCAACTCTTGCCTCATATCGCACTGAAGGCTCCAAATCATTCAATAAAATACAAAAAAGACCTTCAATTAATTCTGATTTCATTGATTCAAAAAGCTGCTCATAGAGACGGCCAAGTGACCAAATGCAATTACTTCTTACTAATGGCTCTTGATCAATTCGCAAACCAAGCAAAAGTTCTGGAACCACCCTTTCTGCGTTTTCAATGGAAGTAGATCCAACTTCGGCCAGGGAGCTGGCAGCCCACAAGCGGACTGCCGCCACATCATTATGCAAAGCTCTAACTAATGGATCAAGAACAGGAGAGCTTGAATAATTACCTAAACTCCAAGCTGCGGCTTTTCTGACATAAGCATTGCTATCGGATTGTAATAATCCAAGAAGAATATCCACAGCTTTAGGAGATGGGTTCCTCCCTAATGCATATACAGCGCTCATCCGCTCAACAGGGCATGGCTCCGAAAGCAAAGGAATTAATAAAGGCAGTGCTCTTGGATCTCTATGCTCACAAAACACACGAAGACCCTGCAAGCGCTCCTCATGCCCTTTCTCTAACCACTGGAGGCCTAATTGGCATTCATGCAAGACTTTATTTTGATCAGAGGTAAATGCTTCAAGATCAATGTCATCAAGTGGGTCACCCTGAAGTTCAGCGGCAAGTTCCTTTTCAAGGACATCTGGATCAATAGCCAGATTTCTCAAATCCTCATCAATTGATTTAAAACTTTCTTCTTTCATATGGAAATTCTAACCATGAATTAGGAAGAGCTGAGCTAACCAAGAGGAGCAGGAGCAAGCATATCTCCAGGCAGCCAAATCCGAGCAGTCACTGCTAATAATGCCACTCCAAATAGAGAGACAATCACTAAAGGTAAAATTGTTGTTCGAAGAAAGCCCAATGAAAAAATCTGTTTGAATCATTTTGATCCAAATTCTAAGAGATAAAACCTTAATGCAACGAAAAAGCTTTCTTCAAGACATTCCTTTTCATCCCGAAAACACAAAAAACTGCACAAATCAAACCTAACCACCCT
>QCPN01000019.1:0-22628 GCA_003209775.1 Prochlorococcus sp. AG-436-O09
ATATGATGCGTTAGCACCACCTCTATTCATCATTCCGTTAGTTGAAATGCCAGAGAATGAAGCATTAAACCCGCCATCATTTGCCCAGGAAACAGCTCCACCAGGACCTTTCTTATTGCCTTGGAGACCATAAGGCATGGCAGCTAATCTAAATGCGTCAGAGTAAATAGATGTAGTTGCTGAGATGACGTCATCTTGGTCAAGTAATGGACCAGCAGTTATCTGAATACCGCCTACTGGGAATTGGTAATATAATGAGCTAACAGTAACGTTAGACATCACCATATCCATAGCACTATCCATGACAAGATCGTCATGATTGCCTTGGTCTAAACTTACATGTAAGTGGTCTTTACCAGTAAAACTTGTATGCATCATCAGCATAAAGTTGTACTCGGAAATAAGCTTTTCAGGAATGCCAGTGCTGCTTCTGCTGGAATTGTCGTCAACAACACCTGTTGTAAATACAGCTTGTCCCATCACCTTTGTGCTTGATGAGAACTGACCAGCACTAAGTTCTTGAACTTTGTACTCAAGTCCGTCAGCACGTCCTTTAAGCATGGCCATTTCAGTGCCAAACTCATTGGTAAGACGAGTAGCATCAGCGCTAACGTCAGCAGAAGCAATACCGCCTTCTAGGCAAGCATTGACAAGAGCAGCAGCCTCATAACGAGTTAGGGCTTGACCACTCTTAAGATTTTGGGTGTAGGCATTATCTACACAGCCATAGCTCTCACTAAGATTCTGTAGAGCTGTATAAGCCCAGTCTCCAGGAACAACGTCGGAGAATTGAGCAGTAGTTACATCTGCAGTTGGAGTCGCATAGCCAGCAACATCATTGATGTTGACTTCAGCTGCATTAGCAGCCAAAGGAGCTAAAAGACCCAAAGCAGCAGGAGCTACAAGTAGCTTCTGAAAAAGCTTCATTGGGATTCCTCACATGATAAGGACTAGATGTCCGTATCTCTTTACAAACTAATTCTGCCCACTTTTCGCCAAGAATAGCAGTAGGATGAGCAAACCCTATGAATAATAGCAAATCTAGGTGAACCCTTTGCTGCCATGGGAGCCAGTAAAATATATCGATTACTTCAAGTCACAGGGCTTGATTTTGCTTGTGAATAGCTGAATGAAACCTTGACCTTACTTAAAAAAAATAGGCCTTTTATTAATCAATGGCTGTTAATATTTTTATAGCCTCTTTTGAGAATAATCCTATTAACTCTATAAATAACTTCTTAAGTTATAATCTTTCTTATGAATAATGAAATTGTTTGGTCTGTTAATTTGATGATTGCACTATTAATGATAGGAGTTGCTTGGAGTCTCTATTACATTTTTACTTATGATTCTAATTACAATGAATAAGATTGCTTTTCCAAAATCTCTCTTGTTCACATTTTATTAATCTAACCTTTAGGAGTTTTATTGAAGATAAAATTTGTGAATACAAATTTATAGAACCCCTGCTTTGAACTTCGCTATCATTTTAGATTACTTCTTTAGCGTCTCCATGTAAATGTTTCTCTTCTTTGCCTAGAACGAAATCATATCAATTGCTCCTAGCCTATGTGAGAGCAGTATGAAGAAAATATGAATACCTCTAATTGAACTCATGTCTTTAGTTGGACTTAAGGCATGCATAGGTATGAGTTCTTGCTATAGCACTCCATTGCTTTCCTAGTTCTTTGCAATCTTCTAAGTTATCCATTTCAATTCTTTCTAGTCCAGTTCCTTTTTTTGCCAGTATTAAGAAGTGATCCTCTGCAATTGCTGCAGGTTGTGTAACTAGGAAAGCTAGAAGCGATGGTAATAAAAATCTCATGGTGTTTTTAAGTCGGCTTTAGTATATTTTTATCCATTACCTTGACATCTTTTTCTGGTAAATGAAGTGATTATTGCGAATCAAGCTCTACGAGACTCCTGTAAAAGTTGAACTTATTAACAAGATCTGGCATTTTGCGGAACAAGCTGAAATCTCTGTAATTTTTTTACAGAGTTCAGAAACCTTTTGAGAACTGGATTTTTATGAATATGACTTTGTTATATTTGTTTCTTTTAAAGTATTATTCTTAATATTTAATAGACTTAACTCCCAACTCCTGCTAATTAGTAAATGTATAAACTAATACAAATTCTCCTTAGCCATGATTAACGACAACATCGTAGAGATCCTTTTAGCCGCGATCCTAGTTTCATCAACTTATAACAAGGATCAGCCTGTAATAAAGTGGGGAGGGGTTATAATTGCTGTTGGAGCAGTAGTTTCGGCTCTTTTTGGATAGATATTGAATCTGCCTTGGCTTGGAATCTTATGCAATAGATTAGGCTGCTTTTTCATCTAAGATCCCCTTATACATCGTTGTACCAATCTAAGAAGCTGGCTAGTTCTTTAGCCAGCTTCTTTTTTAAAGACGCTTGTAGCTGTCTCTACTCGTTTTAAAGTGCCTCTCAATAATTAGGACTCCTAGCTATTCTTAATTATTGGGATACAAATAAGTAAGAGTATTACTTGTGAAATGCGCTAACTTTTGATTGTCTCTTTGTTTAGTTTGTTTTTTCTATCACCTACTGAAATTTTGGCTCAGCCTTAGGTCGCTGAGAATAATTTTAAAAGTATAAATCAAAATTAAGAGAATTTGACAAAGTCTTGCTAAGAATAAAGCCTCTTTTGTTAGATCGTTTATTACACTAAAACTCCTTCTAGCTAATGATGATTTAGCCTCTTTCTCTAGAAAACTTCTTGAATAATCTGTCTTCTATTAATCCAACTGTTTCCAAATGGATAGCTTCCTGAGTATTTGTTAGTTGCTTCAAATTATTTTTAACTTGAAAAGAAGAAGGAGTGTCTAGATTTTTGAGAGGAGTATAAGAGCCATTCGTATTTGGCTCTTTAGAAGAAGTGCTCTTATTTTGCTTGAGGCTAGTCATTAAGATTTAAAGAATCAATATCCCAGTTGTGCTCCTTCAAGAAAATGCTATTGGAGCTTAACTTCCGAAATGATGGAGGTTGATTGGCCAAGTTTGAGCTGGACCGCTTGACTGGTTTTTCTATATATAGCAGATTTTTTGGAAACGAGCATCTCTTGACGCTATAAATAGCGTCACGTTTTCAGGATCTTGTGGCGTCTAACCGTATGGACTGTTGATTTGTTCATAAGCAGTGCCTCTGAGTATTAGTTTCTCAAAAGCATAGATTTTGAATTCGGCAGGGAAATCACCGTGTTTAGCTTGATATTGGTTGGGATCAATACCCCACTCTTGATGGAAGTATGAGATTGCCTTGGCAAGTTCCTTGCCTGGGTTTGAATCTAATTCGAATGCATCCGGGTATAGATCATAGAAATTTATCTTATCTTCATAGGTTTCACAAACAGAAGCAAGCTTCCAGTAATTCTTTTTCTTTAGATCATGACTGATTTTCATAATTCATTTAAGGTCTTTTTCAATAAACTTAGGAGACACAAAACAATAATTAATCGATTTCTTCATTGGTTTTCTTCATTAGGTAAAACAATCCACCAATTATTAGCGGACCAGCTATTGCTGCTATGCCAATTAAAGAGATGATCTTTAACGCTTCCAAGGTCTCTAGCGCTGGTTGAGTCCCTAGAAGTTGAGAAGGTAAATTGAGGCCCATCGTTTTGCCTCGAATGTAATTTTGTTTTATTCTATTTAAATTCATAGAATGTAGCTATTGCTTTTTTTTCTAGAATTCCACAGGAATTGAAGTAATGGTTTCAAGCTTTTGGAGTTTAGTGAATTGAGTTTAATTATGTAAAAGATTTTTGTCTTTAGATAATAGACTTTGAAGTAAGATTTATTAAATTTCCATGTAAATAATGAATTGCTTGTAATTTACAAATACGGCTAATTATTTATAGTTCAAATTTTATTGAACATACTTTTAATAGGATTGATTGTTATTCACTAAGACTAATAAATAATGTTTAATTAGGAGAAGCTAAAAGTAATAAATTGGAAAGTATAGACCTCTTTTTTATAGACTAAGAAAGATTTGTTTAAATTCACTACTAATGATATTTCTTTATTTGACGAAGATCAATTTGCCTTAGGACATTTTCAAGCCTTCGTATAGAAAAAATATGTTCATTAATATAGATAGGTCGACATGAGATACTAGTATTAATGGAAACGAAGAGAATTTAGTTAGTACAATTGTTCTTTCTGCCTTCAGATTAAGCAAGCTTGTTTTTGATGTCCAGGAGCGATCTTGGCTAATTTTTGTCTGAATTCTGAATAAACAAAGGTAAGATTAATGAAAAACTGTACCTAAAGCTGCTTAAATATAAAGTATCTATCCAAGTGCTCTTATGCTGAAAAAAATCTTTGGGGTTTTATCGCATTTAATCCTATCAATACCTATAATTTGTTCGATTTTTTTTGCTGGATTGAATAGTGTTGAGGCTCTATCTCCTGACTCGAACGGGCAGAATCCTCTCAAGATTGTTATTGAGCCAACGGAAGAAAACCAGAGTTTTGATCCTGAAAACTCTATTGATGAAATCAAGATTGGGGGGATTCCAGATTTAGGTGATGATCAAGTCTTCCCTTTTGTGGCTGGCTTGGACTCTTATGAAGGTAGTTAGAGACAATCTCTCTTAATTATCAAACATTCTAATCTTTAAGTTTTTCATGCATTAATAATTTACTTTTACTTGAAAGATTCTATGTAAAATGAATAAGTTCACCTTTTAATACAAGTTAAAGATGATTGATTGAAAACCAATTAAATATTATTAATCCAGCTAAGTATGTAGTTGATTATCATCACTTTATTAATTAACTCAATCATTAAAACTTCAAATGATTTTAGTTCGACTAGAACTCTTCTCTTTTTATTATTTAATAATATTTCTCTATTCTTCTTAGAGACCTTATGCACCCCTTATAATCACCAGAATTATATTGAGCATCACTCTTTTCTTTTAAATGCTTCATTATTTGAATTCTTTTACGTTCATTTATCATGATTTTATAATCGGCAATTAAGTTATATTTTGATTTGTTAGGGATTAGCTCTTTTATAAGTGCTATAAACTCCTCTTCTGATCCGATAATTTCTCTAGCTTTTCTTCTTTCGTAAATGGCCTCTTTGTATGCGCCTTTCCTGAAATTAGATTCGCTTGATACAAGTAACCTTATAGAAGAAATCAAATATTCTTTCGAGGATTGATTATTAGTCATAGAATTCAGGAAATAATTTAAGACTTCTAGTTAACGATATTGTGAAAATAAGAAGGCAAATGAGCAATACTCAAATTTATCCAACTCCAGGAATATGAAAAGGCAGTTTGCTTTCTAAGGCAATGAGATATTTTTGAAAAATGGGCATACGTAATAATGCCAAGGGAATAATGATATGGGACCCAACCCAAATCCCGCCAATCATTGGTGCCCATTTCCCAAACTTCTTGAGGAAATTGCTTCCCTTGTGTTCTTCTTTTAACTTATTCATGAGCAGATCTTAGGTCATTTTATTACTTGTTGTATTCTTTGGCTTATTTTTTTCAATACTTTTAGATTGAATCTATAAGTATATGTTGAATATTCTATAAACAACCTTTACATCGCTTTTTCACTTGCTACTGACACATGGAATACAATTGAAATTTATTGCCCATTTTACTAGCCTTTGAATTAACAAAGTTTACTGATACAATCTCACAATTGTAGGCAACTTTTCTTTCTCATCTAGAAAATACATTTTCGTAAAATGGCTTTAATGAAAACCAGACGATTTGTCTCTTGCTTTGGGGTCGTAAGTTTCTTTATGTTTTGTTCTTATGCTTACCTTACTCCTTACCTTTCAATCTTGGGATTTAAATCAGCTATCGAAAGAAAAGACTATGAAGGGGCAAGAAAATATATCAATTTTAATTCAGTTAGACGAAGTCTTAAATCGCAGCTTCTTCCGGCCATACAACAACGAACTGAAAGAGAAATATCAGGGTCATCATTTGGTGAATTGAAACTTTTGCTTGTCAAGCCAGTCTTGAAAGTAGTAGTTGATACAACAGTTGACTCAACAGTAACCCCATATGGATTGAAACTCCTGCTAGAAACTGGACGATTGACTCAAGGGATTGGTAGTGATGAGGACACAACCTCTCATAAGAAGAGTATGAGCAGTAAGGAAGTAAAGGTAAGGCTGTTTTATGAAAACTTCAATGTATTTGTTCTAAGTACTCTAACAACAGGCAACAAGGGGACTATTAACTCTTATTGGGGAAGAGAATCTTTCTTTAATTGGAAACTAAATGCTATAGAATTACCAACCGAAATAATTTTAAGTGTTAGTAAGTAAAATAAGAACACTCTTAATTCTAGGCGACAGCTGCCAGTACGTAGCCATCATCAAATAATCTTTGATAAGTAAATCTAGCTGTGTATTCTTTAAAAGCCTTTTTCTTTCCTTTGTTCTTCTGAATATAGACATACTTTTCATCCATACGACTTCTTGTAAACGTGTAGATATTCTCTCCTTTTGCTAGCATCCATTGGACTTGTAATGACTTGTCAAGATTGCTCTCTGTGTCCCAGGGAATATTTTCGGGAAATTTCTCAATTGTTAGCATTTTGTTTTTTTAATGCTTATTAAAGCTATAAAAGAATGTCGTTGATGCCATGAGCACTAATACTGAATTCTTACGAGAGAAGGACTTCTCTTCTTTAGAAGTGTTCTTAATTGCCTAGTGTCTAGAATTCTTGAGAGGTAGATTCAGTCTTATCTATTTATCATACCTACTACTATAACCCCTTTCATTTTAACAATAAAGGTTTGCCTTCTATTGAATAGATGGGAAGTTTGAGTTGAGAGATCAATTAAGAGGGCTTTTCTATTTAAAAGCCTAAGCATAACGAGCGCCATCTAAAGTTTGTTGATGTATTATAAATTTGCAAAAGGGTGCAATTGGAAGTCCTCGTCTTTAACTTCGAGATGTTTCTAGTGTCACATCGATATAGTTCCTAAAAGAAATCAAGATGAGAAAACATATTATTGCTATTGGAGGAGGAGGATTTGGAAGATCTATTGGAAGCTTGAAAATTGAAAGATATATCCTAAATCTTTCTAAAAAAAAGAGACCAAGAATTTGCTTAATCCCTACAGCAACAGGCGATAGTGATTCCTATAAGTTAAATTTTTATAAAGCATTCTCTAGAATAGATTGTAGGCCGAGTCATATCGATTTATTTAAACGAACAATAAATTTAAAAAAACATATTGAAAAACAAGACGTAGTTTATGTTGGAGGAGGAAATACAAAAAGTATGCTAGGAACCTGGAAAGAATGGAACCTTGATGGACTTCTAAAAGAAGCGTATAACCGAGGGATTATAATGAGCGGAGTTAGCGCAGGCGCAATTTGTTGGTTTGAAAAGGGTATAACTGATTCTTGGAAAAACAATCTTCAAATATTGGATTGCTTGGGCTTTGTTAAAGGAACATGCTGCCCACACTATGATGAAGAAAAGGCGCGTATACCCTTTGTCAAGAGGATGCTTGAAAAGAGTTTTATTGACCATTGCATTGCACTTG
Organism: Prochlorococcus sp. AG-436-O09; assembly: GCA_003209775.1. Lineage (GTDB taxonomy): Bacteria > Cyanobacteriota > Cyanobacteriia > PCC-6307 > Cyanobiaceae > Prochlorococcus_E. The sequence continues at coordinate 7,562 of QCPN01000019.1, forward strand.
AAGGTAATTGTGCGCTACATATTGAAAATGGAAAGAAGTTTACAAGTGTGAGCTTTGAGGAAGGTAAAAATGCATATTTTGTTTCTAGAAAAGATCATAAGTTAATCTCTATACCTTATAAAAAGGTGGAAATTTGACTTTCAATCTTTCCATTATTTATAGGTTATGTTTAAAGATCTATTTCTAATTCATGGACAATTAGAGGTGCTTTTCATAAAATGAACTTTGAATAGTATCTAACAACAAGATCCCTTTTAAAATGAAAGAGAAAGAAAAGATCAGGCTGTCAGATTATAAGGCCTACCCTTACGAAATTAATAATATTTTCTTGGATATTTCTATATATAAAAATCATGTTAAAGTTGTTTCAGAATATATTATAAAGAGGAAAAGTAAATATAAAGAACCATTGGTCTTTAAAGGAATAGGAATAGAAATAGAATCAATAGAAATAGATGAAAGGTCTTTGCTAAGCGGTGATTACAGAATAGTAAATAATAATTTAATCATTGATACTCAAGAGCTTAATTATTTCAAGTTAAAAATAATCAGTACTATCAATCCTTATATCAATACATCTTTAGAGGGCATGTATGAAAGTAATAATATACTAACAACCCAATGCGAGGCAGAGGGATTTAGAAGAATTATCTTTCATCCAGATAGACCTGATGTCTTAAGTAAATACAAAGTAAGACTAGAAGCTGACTGGAGAAAATACCCTACTCTTTTATCTAATGGCAACCGTATTTCTGCTAAAAGGTTGATAGAGGATACATCAAGACATGAAGTAATTTGGGAAGACCCCTACCCAAAGCCTTCTTATTTATTTGCGATTGTTGCAGGGAATTTGACTTGTAAAAATGACTGTTATTTCACAAAAACTGCTAGGAAGATAACTTTAGGGATCTATGTTGAACCTGGAGATGAAGAATATACGCTTCATGCATTAAATTCACTTAAGAAAGCTATGAAATGGGATGAAGATACTTATGGCTTTGAATATGATTTGGATCTTTATAATATTGTCGCCATAAGGCATTTTAATATGGGTGCAATGGAAAATAAAGGTTTAAATATTTTTAACTCTAAGTTGGTCTTAGCAGATTCAAAAATAGCAACTGATTATGAGCTTGAAAGGGTGGAAAGTGTTATTGCTCATGAATATTTTCACAATTGGACTGGGAATCGAATTACATGTCGCGATTGGTTTCAATTGTCTTTGAAAGAAGGACTCACTGTTTATAGAGATCAGTCTTTTACTGCAGATCTCCATTCCTTAGCCATTAAGAGAATAGAAGACGTTTCTTTTCTTAGAAGCCATCAGTTCCTTGAGGACTCCGGACCAACTTCTCACGCTGTTAAACCTAATGAGTATTCCTCAATAGATAATTTCTATACAACAACTATTTATGAGAAAGGAGCAGAAATTGTAAGAATGCTTTTCATATTGCTTGGGAGGGAGGGTTTTATTTCGGGAGTAAAGAACTATGCTAGAAAGTTTGATGGACAAGCGGCTACAACGGAGGATTTTATTTCTGCATTAATTGATGGAGCTATTAAGAGTGGACATAAACCTAATTTTGATATAAGTCAATTTCAACTTTGGTATTACCAGTCAGGAACCCCTAGTGTTTCGATTGATAGAGAGTGGGACTCTAGAAAAGGCTCGCTAAAGTTGATAATGCGACAGACCAATAATAATTTAATCAAAAAGCCTATGGTTATACCAATTCAATTGTCTGTAGTTTCTCAAAAGGTTCCAGTAAGGGAATCACTCCTTATTTTAGATAAGGAAGAGAAAGTCTTTGAGATCACTGGATTGGAAAGAAATAGAGAGAAACCTGTGATGTCATATTTTAGAGATTTCTCAGCTCCAGTTAAATGGAACTCTGATTTGACAGATGATGAATTATTCTATTTAGTGGAGAAAGATACTAATCCATTTGCAAGATGGGATTCTATTCAGTCTTTATTTAAGAAAGTTCTTCTATTGAGATCATCTGATAAACCTAATAAAAAATTAGAAGAGGCTTTAATTGATTTATTAGACAGAGTAATTAGCAAGGAATCTTCAAGGGATCTCAACTTCCTTACGACTCTTCTTACTCTTCCCTCTATTTCCGAATTGGAATTGACCCAAGATAGAATTGACCCTCTTTCTCTATATAACTCTTATTACTCCTTTTCTGAACGAATGGGTCAGTCATTGTCAACTCGCTTGTTTAACTTGCTACGTAGTTGTTATAAAGGTTCTCTTTCTGATTGGCCTAATGGGGTAGGTGAGCGAAAATTGATAGCAATTATATGGAAATTATTAATATCTTCTGGGAATAAAGATATTCGGCTTGAAGTACTTCAAGCAGCTCAAGGGAAATCGATGACTTTATCCCTCTCTGCTCTTAATTCTCTATTGCCAGTCTGTTGTGTAGAAAGAGATCAAGCTATGCATAATTTCTTTTGTCGTTGGAAGGATAATCCTATTATCCTTGATACTTGGTTTAGATTAGAGGCATCATTACCTCGTGAGAATGCAAGTGAAATTACTGAGAAACTCCTAAAGCATTCTCTTTTCGACCCTTTAGCACCAAACTCAATAAGATCAATCTTGGGAGGCTTTGTAAAAAATACAAAAGCTTTCCATTCTTTAGATGGTAAAGGTTATCAATTTATTGCTGAACAAATCTTATTGGTTGATTCTAGCAATCCCATTACTGCCTCTAGGCTAGTAAAGGTTTTTAGTAGGTGGAAAAATTATATTGAGCCTAATTCATACAACATGTTGGAATCTATAAAATTCCTTTCTCACAAGGATTTGTCTACTAATACTAGAGAGGTTGTATCCAATATACTTACATAAGTTTATCGCTACTAGTAGGAAGTTACTATAAGCGATTGTCAACTAAAGCAATGGTTCCGAAGAACATACCCTATTTCCTTTGCCTTAACTCTTCTACAATTGAGTCCCACTTCTTCCCAGCGCGTGCGTTACCTCTTCTTACAATAAAGAACCCTAGGCTACTTGTTAATGCAGTCATCCCTAGGATATATTGCCATCTAATGCTAAACAAAGATAAGGACATAGCTAATATTACACTAATACCTATTACTTTGTAGATGTCCTTGACTCTCATTTGATCAGTTTGTTATAGTGACAAAAAGTTAGGTCTTGAAGTGGTACTGAGTTGAAGGCTTCTGAATGAAGTAATTAGCGCAATTAAATTTTTAATAAGGTATTTCTTTTACTTTCTATATGCTTGCAATTTTCTTGCTTTTTAAATCAGTTATGACTTCCCATAGTAAAATTAGTGTAAATGGGCAAAATAATATCCCTATAATGGGAATGATTAAGTAATTCAATGACATTAGTTGATACTCCACTACTTCTATTAATAGCTTGGTCTAGGAGTATTGCAAATAGAAGATTTACCTAAAAGTTTTCCTGCCAATGAATTGCAATTGTCTCGTCAGCTAGAGGATCACTATAAAATGCCCGGCACAAGTCTTCCATTCTTAATTTTTTTAGCTCTCCAATATTCTTTAGATCTTCATTGCTTAAAGCATAAGTAATAGTAACATTACCATCGTTATCTATTCTAGGAGTAAGTCCCATCTTCTTAGCGAGTTCTTCGCAGTCAATCTCCTCAGAGCCAAAGGTAAAGGTGATTTCCATGCTTCAATATAGTGTTAGTTGAAGATACAATAACAATTGAGACTTTGATTAAGCTTGATCTTACATGATTGATTTGGATTTAGTTTTTAATGCGGAGTTCAATAGACAAAAGGCCTTTTAAGTGACTATTTCGAAAAGATGAGTGTTTTGCTATTCCTGTTGTAACCTACTTATTACTAGCTCGGGCCAATCGAACATAAATTATAAAGATGATTAGAATTGTTAGATCGAAGCCTATGTGCCAAGGGTTCAAGAAAGCATTACTCATTTGTATTGTTTTGATCAATAGCTATGAGCTAATTTGTAGTGCGTTAATTTCATCTATAAGACGAGATCTAAGCTCTGGGGTAATTAAGTCAAGCTTATAGCAGCTCTCAATGTCATTGAGTGGTTTTGAATTATCCTCAAATTCGTTCAGCCAGTTTTTCACACAGTCAATGCAAGCCAATGATTTTAATTTCTCAGCAACTACCTTGTGCTCTCTCAACTCAAAACTTTCATCGCTCATTGCTAGTAACTCTCTGATGTTTCTTTAATATAAGCTTGGATTCTACTTTGATGTAGTGAGTTAATAAAAAAGAAAAAGGGAGATTCTTTTGTTATTTTATTTCGAATTCTCGCACCAGCATCTTTTTCCGCATTTTGAGATTTTTGTAAAGATTGTACTGTTGCTTTTGGCTATTTTTACTTTTTAAGCTCATCTTCTACTTTGGTTGATTCGCTGATGCGGTTCCGAGTGTCTTTTATTAGTAATCGAGTTAAATTATGCATGCTTTTAAATGAATATTTCTGAGTTATGAGCGAAAACCTTATGGCCTCCTTTATCTCATCCTTGTATTTACTGTTGGTGTTTATTGCGACAAAGCCTAATCCAAAATTAAGAATGAAATATGCGACAACTAAAGTCCCGATGCTTTTAATAATCTTCATCTCTATATTGTGACCTCTTGGCTACTTCTAAAAGTTTTCTTTACAGCCTTGACTCTCCATTTTATTTCATTTGACTCAATTCTCATTAAATCCTCTTCATACATAGATGCCCCCCCTAGCAATAGCTCGTCTATGAGCATAAGGCGAGCAATCGTTTTGTTCCACATTAAGCAGTACTCCTCCTTAAAAGCATTTAGAATTAGATACATATTTAATTAACCTTAAAAAGCCTGATCAGGCTACAAGTGTCTTTAATTCATTGACTTTAAGTTGTGAATCTTGATATTAGCCATCAGGCTTTAATCTTTTTAGTATTGGCTTGACAAGTTAAAGCAGCATGATAACTTTTTAACAATCTATACCAACTAAAGAAGCCCAAAATTGTTAAGGTGCAATTTTTTAAAGATCATCAAAATATTTATACCTTGGCTAGTTATTGCTTGTTTTCCCAGTAACTCTTTGCTGAATCTATCATTTTCACTATTTCACTATTTGGGCAACCTGAGTGTTTTTGTAAATTTGTGCATTGTGAATTGATATCCCTCCATATTTCTCTTATCTCAATAAACTGCTCTTCTGTGAAATGAAAGCCTTTCATTCTCTTGCCATGCATTTTTGGTTTTTAATTTGTCTAATATAAAAGAGTATATAATAAAATTTGATTTTAGGATTCGACTAAGAAACTCTATTTTTAATGATTAGCAAGTTTGAGTCTTTCTCTTCATGAAAGGTTTTTATTAAGCCTTTATCATTGTATCAATGATACCTGCACGCTTCGTTTTAACGAACTTTGTAGATACAGTTGTCTCAAACTTCTATGGCAATAAGAAAGAAAGCTGTAAGTAGAAATGTAGAGGGCCCTTTCTTTGTAGATTCGAGTTGTATTGATTGTGGCACCTGCGGGTATTTAGCACCAGACCATTTTTCTTCAACTGACAATAACTCCTTTATTTATAGTCAGCCGACTGCGGAAAATGAGATTTCCAAGGCCCTATTGGCTCTTGTAGATTGTCCAGTTGCAGCAATTGGAGCACCCAAGGAATTTACTTCAAGGATTTCTAATGATCTGTTTCCGATTTGGGTAACTGAAAATGCTTCGGGGTCGGTATATTATTGTGGTTGGAGTTCAAAGCGTAGTTATGGTGCTAGCAGTTGGCTAATAATTAGACCTGGTGGAAATGTGCTTATAGATTCCCCTCGTTGGAGTGCAACGCTTGCTACCCAAATAAAAAGACTGGGCGACATCAAATATATGATCCTTACCCATAGGGATGATGTCGCAGACCATGAACGTTGGTCTAATGCTTTTAATTGTGAAAGATGGATTCATGTTAATGATTCCGATGCGGCCCCAAATGTTGAAAAACGTCTCCATGGGATAGATTGTCTTTCATTGGAACCAGGTCTTCTATTAGTACCTACACCTGGACATACTGCTGGGTCATTAGTTGTTGCCTTGGGAGATTCTGAACAGGTTCTTTTTAGTGGAGATCACCTTTGGTGGAATAAAGATATAGGATCTCTAATTGCTTCAAAAAACTATTGTTGGTGGAATTGGGATGAGCAAATAAAATCAATTGAAAGGCTTAATAATCTTGATGTAAGATGGCTGTTACCTGGACATGGATATGCTCATAGATTTAACATGGGAGAATGGAAGATAGCTTTGGATGAATTAATTAGCCATGTATCCAGAATGAATTGATAGCTGGAAACTTATTTTTTTTTAATTTGATTAAGAAACTTCCTGCTTCTTTCATGTTTTGCATTTAAGAAGAAAATGTCAGGTGTAGATATTTCTATAACTTTCCCTGAGTCCATAAATAAAACTCTATCGCCAACCTCTTTTGCAAAATTAACCTCATGAGTAACTACAACCATTGACATCCCTTGCTCTGCGAGCTTTCTCATAGCATCAAGAACCTCATTTACTCGTTCAGGGTCTAGTGCGCTAGTTGGCTCATCAAACAGAAGAAGTTCGGGCTTTAGTGCAAGTGCTCTTGCAATAGCAACTCGCTGCTGTTCACCACCACTGAGTTGACTTGGGTATTTTCTAGCGTGCGATTCTATGCCCATTTGAGAGAGAAGAATCAATGCATTCTGTTCGGCCTCCACTCTCTTCTTTTTTTGCACTTTTATAGGTGCAAGAGTGATGTTTTCTATAATTGAGAGATGAGGAAATAAATTAAATTGCTGAAAAACCATCCCCACTCTTTTTCTGATTCTATGAATATTTCGCTCGTCATTATTCTGGCCTTCAAGAGTTATCCCTAATACATTGAGTTGCCCTGAATCAAAAGATTCTAATCCATTAAAGGTCCGTATAAGAGTGCTTTTGCCAGATCCTGACGGACCCATGACTACAAGTACTTCTCCTGGTTCGACAGAAATGGAGACATTATCTAAAGCAAAAATGCCTTTTGAATATGACTTGGTTAGGTTTGTTGCTTTAACAATGGGAGGCATAACTTTTATAAATCCTTTTTGTTAAGAGTCATTTGTTGTTCAAGGTGGCGTGCAATAAGTGCCATCACAGTACAAACTATCCAATAAATAGCTGCTAGCCATATATATACCTCTATGTAACGACCGATGAATTCAGGATTTGCAAGTATACTTCGGCCGATACCTAAAAGCTCTACTAATCCTAAAACTGCCATCAAAGAAGTATTTTGGAGAAGCCCTACTGCTTGATTAGTTAGGGATGGTAATGCAACCCTTAGAGCTTGAGGAAGAATAATTAGGTAGGTGATTTGAAAAGGATGAAGGCCAAGAACTTCCCCGGCTTCTTTTTGAGTCTTAGGCATTGATTGCAGCCCTCCCCTGACATCTTCAGCTATATATGCAGAGACAAATAAGGTGAAGGCAATAATCGCTCGACTGACTCGGTTTATCTCTAAGCCTACGGGAAGGAATAATGGTATTAAAAGTTGCCCAAAGAAAAGTACAGCTATTAGAGGAAGTGACCTCATTGTATCTATATATATAGAGCTTAGATTTTTGATAACAGGCAACGTACTTTGCCTGCCAAGAGCTAAAGCTACACCTAAAGGCAATGAGACTATTGCACTACAAGATGTCAACAAAATGGTTAATGTTAAACCACCCCAGTTTTGGCTTTCTACTGCTGAGAGTCCGAAACCACCTGAAAGAAGGAAAATTCCTAAGGGAGCGTAACTTATCCATAGAAAAGGTAGTGATTTTCGAAGCCATGACCATCGAGGTCCCCATAGTGTGATGAAAGAAAAAATAGCAAATAGGCTTATCCATAGACCAGGACGCCATAGCTGATTACTTGGGAAGCTTCCGAAAAGATATAAGGGTAAATTTAGACTGACAACACTCCAATTAGCCGAGAAAACTAACCATTTAAATAAATTTATAAGAGCTGAGATTCCAAAGGATAAAATAGTTAAGCTTATTATGCTGTCGAGTGTATTTGAGAAGGCAACCCTTTTAATATATTTAATATATTTAATATATTTGTAACTATTTCTCATATCTAAATATAGAATTAACTTTTTAAAGTTTGTTTGATCTAGTGACCATAGAATTCAGTACTTCCATCCCATTACTGATAAATAGATTTAGAAATAGGAAACTTAGGATTAACATGATAAACCCCTCAATTGGTCTTCCTGTTTGGTTAATTATAGTGTCATTGATTGCATAGATATCTGAATAGCCTACAGCTATTGCAAGCGTGCTATTCTTAGCTAAATTTAAATATTGACTTGTTAAACCTGGCAAGATAGCAGGCAGTGCTTGAGGAATTATTATTTTATAAAGTCCAATCGAATCTGATAATCCAAGGCTTCTAAATGATTCCCATTGGCCTTTATTAACTGAATTGATCCCACCTCTGACAACTTCTGCAATATAAGCACTTGTAAAGACACTTAATCCAAGCAATAGAGATGTGAATTCTGCGGAAAGACTTACTCCTAAAAGATTTATTCCTTGATTTGAGATGCTCAATAGATTCCCTATTGGACTTACTATGCTTTCCTTTATACCTAAAATAGCAACAAAGTACCAGAACATGAGTTGCAGTAAAAGAGGCGTTTGGCGAATGATTGCTATATATCCAGCTGATACTAGCCTTAGAAGTGCATTCTTCCCAATTCTAAATAAACCAAAACAAGTGCCAATTAGAGTCGCTAAAAGTAATGAGTAAAAAATCACTTTAAGACTATTTAACCAGCCGATGAACAATGCCCATGCATAGCTATCTGATGGCGAATAGGGTAGAGGGTGTTCGGCCAATGCAAAACTTGCAGGACGAAATAACCAGCTAAAATTAAAACCAAGACCAGTTTTAATAAGATTTAAAGTGAGATTATTAATTAAGATAGATACAACTAAAATCACAATTAAGGCGATTACTAATTGAGCTGTTGCGCTGTAAGATATTTTCATTTTATAAATACATATTTACCCTGTATTCAATTAAAAGGTGGTGCGAAATGTAATCCACCTTCAGTATAAATCTTATTTAAACCTCTTGGGATAGGAACTTTACTATTTGGACCTAGGTGCCTGTTATATATTTCTCCATAATTACCTGTTGAGGTTATTACTTTTACAACGAAATCATTAGGGAGACCTAGTTTCTCGCCCAAGTCTCCCTCAATACCGAGGAACCTTCTTAAAGGTTTCATTTGTGGGTTGCTTTTTGCAATATCAAGTTTTTGATTGATATTTGATTGGGTGATTCCGTTCTCTTCAGCTGTGAAAAGAGCAAAGATAACCCACCTCATTGCATCGCTGAGGAGTTGGTCACCTCCTGCTGAAGCTGGCGCAAGAGGCTCTTTGCTTAGAACGTCATCTAATATGATATGAGCTTTCGGGTTCTTAAATCCAGATTTTGCGGCTGCTAATTGAGAACGGTCTGAGGTCATTGCTGCACATCTTCCTTGTAGATAACCTGCAACTACTTGATTAAGGTCTTGATACTTTATTGGAGTATAGGGAAGTGACTTCGATTCAAATGCATCATTGATATTTTGCTCAGTAGTTGTACCTGAACCTACACAAATTGATTTCTGTGCAAGCTCTTCTAGGTTATTTATGTTCCGACTTTTTCGTACCATCAGGCCTTGTCCATCATGAAAAATGACTGGTGCAAATATGAGACCATTTCCTTTTGATGAGTCTCTGCTTAAGTTAAAAGTAGTGTTTCTTGATAGTAAGTCGATCTCACCAGTTCGTATCGCTGTGAATCTCTCCGGTGCCGTTAATGGTCTAAATTGAACTTTTTGGGAACTCCCTAAGAAAGCTGCAGCAAATGCTTTGCAGATATCAACATCTAAACCTTGATAGGTCCCATTGCTATTAAGGAAACTAAATCCCGGAATTTTTCCGCTTACACCACAGATGAGCGAACCTCGTCTTTTGATTACTTCAAGCCTTGATTGTGTCCCAACACTATTCTTAACACATCCAGTTAATAGCATTGAGAAAGTGAGGATGCCTGTGAAAATACGCCTCATTTTCTGTAATTGTTTCTTATATAATTAAATAGTTGCTGAAATTCTCGGTATGGAAAGGAAATAACTCAAATTCTTTACTTTCCTCTTAACTTTAAGTTGTGATTTTTGACCGTCAAAGCTGTTGAAACTCATTCCTGATCTAAAGTACTAAAGTAAATCACACACTCCTTGATTATTTTGTTTGAAATTCTTTTAAACAAAATAATCATTTCAATGCCTTTTAAGTTTGAAATATGAATGCTAATTGTCAAGACAGATCCCGGCAAAAGGAATTCTTAGAGATGAAGGCACATAAGTCTGAGGTCATTAAGTACCTTCTAGGTTGTGCTATGTGGCGTTGGGATAAATGGAGACATTCTTGGCTTCATGCAAAATATGAACAAATAAATGAGAAGCAGAAAGAAAAGCTACAAACTATTATTGACTTTTAACAACAACTACTTTTATTACTTTTCTAAGCAATTTATGGCCAACAAGTATAACCTTAATGATTTTATTTATGACGTTGCATACGTCTCGGTCCTAATAGGATTATTACTTTTGATTGTTGGATCCTTCCCAGAATTTTTTCTAAAGATTTTTAAAATACTTACTCCTTAATGGATTTACTTATGCTTTTGACAATGATTCCTTATCAAAACCTTTTCTTATCAATCTTCTTTATAGTAGCTCTATTGGCTATTTTTCTTCTTATCAGAATGATCAAAATGATGGTTGATTACCAAATAGATGACCAAATGGCAAAGATGATCCCTTTGAAAAGTGTTCGAGATAAAATAAGAGTGAAGGTGAGATGGAGATAGAAAAACCAGCCCTTTGATCTGGACTATAGGAAACTCTTAAATATAATTTCCTGAATTGTTGAGAAGTAGGGTAATTAGAATATTTCAGAGAATAGCCATGGTATTGCAATGCAGACGAAGGCTAAGAGAAAGCTAGTCTGCCTTAAGAAATTCTTCAATAGTTTGAAATTTACTGTTTTAGGAAAATTAATTAACTTCTCAGAAGTAAAAGTTAGAAAGTACAAGACTATTGCAATTCCTTCTCCTAGATATTGATACCAACTCAGATGAACAAACCATTCTGAAACCTGATGAATTGGAAGATTCATATGTGCTTTTAATTAAAGTATGAGCATGGTCTTTTAATTGCCTATCTACTATAATTATTAAGAGGAGAGGCGTGATTGAAAGTTAATCCCTTCCATATACAGTCCTTAGATCTCCATTGAAATTATACTGCTCAAAATTTGAACCTAAGTTTCTGATTAGCTTATTATTTGTGGATTGTACTTGTTTTGATAAATCCTTACGAGTTCTAGTTGAAGCTGTGGTTGTTGCAGGCATCGCTAATGAATTAATTATTTGAATCAAGGATAATAGTTTTTGTGGTTATTTTCATAGAGAATTTATGCCCATAAATTTTTATGATTAGTCTTTTTAAGAGTTTCAGAATTGGAAGCGTTAGGAAGTTTCCAATCACGGCCAATTTTTAGTCCATAGGAATTAGAAAGTTTAATTAGAAGTAAATTGATTGTTGCATCACAAATTTCCTCTAAAAACTGCCATGTTTGGTCACTCATCTCTTGATCAAAATCATGATCAGCTTCTCTTTTTTTATCGATTGTAAGAACTTTCTTTAAACCTTCTTCTGTAAGCTTTGCCTTGAGACTGCTAGTGCCTAATGCAAATAGCTTCGTTAGCAAGGGATTTAATTCAGTATCAAATCTTCGTTGAGCATCTTGCTTATACTGCTCTGTATATTCGCTGGTAACTTCTTGCATTCTCAGCTGATTAATAAAGAATATCTTATATGGTTCTGTTGCCCTTAGCTATTTCTCTTATAACTTCTCCTCTACTATGTCTTCAATTAGAGATTGTCTAGAAGCTGGAGGTGTTTAAGGAAAAGCTTATTATTACTATCAAAGTTTATTTAGAAAATTGAAATCCTGTTAATTAACGTTTAGGTCTTCACTGTTATTACATCTATGTTCTAGCCCCGAAGCATAGCTAGGGAAAGACTTCTTAATTAAAAGTATTTTTTCTAAAAGAATCTTCTTTCTTTTTTGTATCCGTTAGAAAGTTGACTGACTCGGGTTGTCGTATATTAAGAGATTCCTTCTTCCCAGAAGACGATAGCAAGGTGAAATAGTAATTTGAGCTGTTTCAAGTTAACTTGAGAATGGCTAAAATTAAGCAAAACATTAGATGAACCTAACAAAAATCTTAATAGGAGATGGATTGCTAATAATCTTGTTTTTTATTTTATTTATTCTTTTTAGAGAAAAAATAGGCAAACAGTCTTTTTTAGGTAAATTCAATAGCTTTAATTCTAAAGATGAGAGGTTTGAAAAGTCTCCTGATTTAGAGGAACTTTTGCTACTTGAGACTTTTGCAAAAAAATCCGGCAGTGGAATTGAATTAGATTCGATAATTGGTTCATGGAAATTCTTATCTGTATGGAAAAAAGAAACAGATCAGGAAGACTCCCTTTCTAGCTCACTCCTAAGACTTTTCTCTGCACGACTAGAGGTGCGGAAACTTGAATCCAGTGGAAGCTTTCCTTCATTGTCAATTGAAAACTCTATTGAGTTTGGTTCTCTATCTATAAGATTTGTTGGTTTGGGGGGGTTAAGAGGTGATCAACCTCTGTTACCGTTCTTTTTTGAATTTATAGAGCTAAAGTTAGGTTCGGTAGTTCTCTTGAAACGTGCACTTCTAGTTCCGGAGCAAAAGGACATGCCTTTCTTTGCTTTCATTGCCAAAGCTGAGAATGGAGAATGGCTATCAGCTAGAGGTAGAGGTGGGGGAATAGCTCTTTGGTTCAAAGAGAAAGAATAAGGATCATTCGCATTTGTAATTGACTCCACTCTGCTGAGTTCTATTAGATCTTAAAGATCAATCTTTCTGAATTAAATAGCTCCTAATTTTTACTATTTCTCTGTTCTTAGCTCGCATATGAGCTTTTTCTAATTAGTGCCATCTTGCAACTAGGGGAGATCCTTTCTTTGTCAGAACATTTATAGTTGTTAACCTAATAAGCTGTTTGCTCAAGCCATAAAGCAATCAGCTCCTTCGGAGCTTGTTTCCTGTCCACTTTATTTGCTTACCCTTATTCACTTCGAGCTTAAAGGAATAAACAATTTGGAGAGCTCCTTTAGCAGTTGTTTTTTTGAATTATCTAGGATAGAAAAACCTAAGCAGAATCAATGCTAGGAAAAGCTGATGAATATCAGAAATCTTATAACTTTTTAAGACCCTTTTATTGCAAATGAATCCTGATTGCGTAATTTTCTAAATGATTATATTTTTTTAATGCATCAAATGAATTTTAAGGCAATCAATTTTGCTTTGATGTTTGGCCTAGCTCTTATCACCGCGTATTTTACATTAGAAAATACTGCTTCGACAACTGTGAATCTCCTTCCTGGAGTATCAGGCTCTATCCCAATTGCAGCATTGGTGATTATTTCCTCTGGGTTAGGGGCTTGCGGAGCTTGGTTCTTTGCTAGTTGGTCTGACAAGTTAAGGGGAAATGAAATCAAAGAATTAGAAGAAACTAAAACTCGCATGAAGGAACTGGAAATTGATTTAAATAGGTTAAAAACTAAGCAGAGCAACATTTTCCCTTTTGCCAGTTTCTCTAATGAGAACAGTTCTGCTTTAGATAAAAAAGCGGCATAGTTCAAGGCTTCTGCAAACTCCTATTCTTTTAAATTTAGTATTCTCTGTTAATGACCAAGCCTTTCATTTATTGGAAAATCAATTAACACAAGAAAATAACTCTAAAAAGAGTCTCAAAATAATTTCTTTTGGGATTGCTCCTAGAGGGATAGTTGCTATTGGTTTGCTTCCTATGGGACTGATATCTATAGGATTAGTTTCAATGGGACTCATAACTATAGGAGCAGTTGGAATGGGATTATTTAATGTTTGCTTAGTTGGATGTGGACTTATTGTTTACGGTCTCAAAGTAATGGGACTCTTTTGATAGAAATTACTTCGAATAAATTTTTGAGACTCAACTTCAGTTAGGAGGCTTAAGTCTAACTACTGCTATTTGCAGGAGATATTTAGTTAGCAAAGTCATTCTTTAACTTCATATACTTTGGGAAAGTATTGGGATTTTAATTAACTTAATTTTTTTGAAGTTTTATGCATAGAAATCAAGCTTAGGATCATCAATATCATCATCAGGTAATTCAGCCCTGATGTCTTGTCCCATTTTGAGTCCGTAGGCAGTAGAAATTTTAATCATTAATTGGCCTAAGGCTTGTCCCCATGCTTCTTCAGTGCTCTCCCACATTCTCTGACTGAATTCTTGGTTAAATGCTTCATCTTGCTCTCTTTTGTTATCAATTTCAAAAACCTTCGACAATCCTTCTTCACTTAAGAGTGATTTGACTTTGTAATAGCCCATCATCATCATTTGAAGTCCAAATTTCTGCTGTTCTTCTTCGTATTTTTGAAGGGCCTCTTCTCGACATTCTTTTGCGAATTCAGGTGTTAATTCCATAAAGTTAACTTTCCAGCTGATTTCGGCTAATTTCACTTGTTAAGTTAGCTGAATTAGTTGAGGTGAGTGGCAAAGTAAATAATTTCCATATAGTTTCTCTTTGCTTCGATGGCTTCTATTTAAAGAATTTAAGTTTCTGCATTTTATATTTTTAATCAAATTCTTTATATCTGTTTTATGAGTAAAAGACGAAGTGTTCTATTTTATAGATATGGACTAGAATATACTCAGTGGCTTTTAAGTCTCGTGAAAATACTTACCCCTTTCTCTGTTTTAAAGAACGTAGTAAGTGACATAAGTCGAATAGGGTTTGTCTTTCCTGTAAAAACACAACAGGCTCGAGCAGATTTTTGGGAAAAAGAGTGCAATGCTCATCCAACTTCTTCTGCTTGCATTATTTATGACTGAAATCTTTAGTTAGTAGTTAAGCCTAACCGAACGTTTGCTTTCTGAAGTA
>QCPN01000020.1:0-22525 GCA_003209775.1 Prochlorococcus sp. AG-436-O09
CCCGTATGCACTATGTGTATTGTCTATCACTTGTAAAGGTATTGAAAATCACATTCTCTTCTTTATTAGTTCTCCTTTATTGTGCTTCTTCACCTCAGGTTTATAGTGTTTTCGCGCAAGCAAATGCAACTACGCTTAAATATTCCTCAGCCTATTTTTCTTGATTGTTAATTTGTAATGACTTTAGATTTTATCGGAAGCCTAGATTGTTGAATCTATAAATTGCGAGTATTTAGAGCTTTAAACTTAAAGACTGGTCCGACTTTTGGTATTTTTACCCAGTTCCATAGGCCCTCTTTTAGCTATTAATTTGATGTAGGGATCATTTATCCATGGCTATTTTCAGAAAGATTCATTTTCGGAGAGATTATTCCGAAATAATTCAAGATGATTTGCCTGAAGGGACTTTTTCTATTTCAGCAGCTCTTTTGTTGACAATACTTTTATCAGTATTTTTTGGGGGGAGTATGTATTTATCCTCCACCTTATTGCAGGAATTATATTTATCTCTTGTCTCAATCCCTATCGGCTAGCAGAAGTCTCTTAATTCTTTCCATTTCTTTAAACCAGTTTTAATATTTTCAATATCATTTTGAGATCCATTAGCCTGAAAAGCTTTTATTAGGGACTCAGTTGCTTCTATTCCAAACCCAGCAGCTTTTTTTTGATTAATGCAGCCTTGAATAGCGTCACCATTTTTAAGCTCATTTTCTGCTTCTTCTAGGTATTGGCTCGCAAGTTTAATTTTTTCATTCCAGGTATCCATATAATTTCTGAAATCTTGTTTGCTGCTTGCAAGCGCTGTCCCAGCCGAAAGAAAAATAACTATTATTATAAGTACAAGGAATTTACTTATTAAATAAAATGTATTCTTCATAGATGCTTGTGTTCTAAATTTATCTAATATAATCCAATAATGTTAATTCTACAAACTTAGATTTAATCGAATCACGATTCATAATTATATTAATAACTTAAAGTAACTTATTTTATAATCCTTAATTATAAGCGTATATTATTTTTTAATCGGAGCGGCGGGATTTGAACCCACGACCCCCACTACCCCAAAGTGGTGCGCTACCAAGCTGCGCTACGCCCCGCTATAATTAATTATAACAATTTATTTGACAAGTTGTATATTTTCGAGAGATTTTTCTAACACTATTTATTTTTCTTCATTTTCTTTAGTATCCTAATCTTTAAAAAGTCTTTGTTTTCTCGTGCATAACCCCGGATTTTTAATTGCATTGCAAGTACTCGCAACTCCTTAATGCTCATAATAGATATTCTAAGTTCAGGGTTTGTCTCCCAAGCAATATCTTTTTTAGGTAAGCCTGAATTATGACTTCTATTCTCGATACCCAATGTAAACTCTGCAAGCCATTCTGGAATTATTACTAATAAGATTGCTAGTAAACTATATATTTTTATTAATGTTTTAGATGGAGGGTTAAGGCCATTTTCATTATTCTTTTTAGCTTCAATTTGCTTATTCACGTGTATCGTTTAATATTTTTAATTTATCCTCTTAGATATCTAATCTAAGAAAATTAAATTTCGAATTGGTCAACACTTGGGCGTTGGGCTGGTACATCTTTCCATTGTATAGATGGAGAAAGCTCATTCTTAGAGGGTAGGAAAGTGAAAACCAGCAGAAATATAATTAATATAGTACCTATGATGATTGAAATTACTGTTTTATCGTTAAGTTCTTCATTCATTGTTTTCTAAGACGATTGGACTGTTCGTACTTCTTAGCACACAATGCTTCTCTTCCCAATTAAAATTAGTCCAAATGCTAGGGCTAAGTTTATAGTTGGCACCTTTGAAATGGCCTAACGAAATATTTGTTGGCATAGCTGAGCAATATGGTCTGCTTCCTGGTTTCGCTAGGTATTGCTGGTGGTAATCTTCAGCATAATAAAATATTTCTTTTTTTTCGATTTGGGTTTTTATAGTTCCTAATCCGTTCTCTATTAGAAGTTTTTGATAAGCCTCAAGGCTGTTATGCGAAATCTCACTTTGGTGAGCACTTGTTGTAAAAATGGCAGATCTATATTGACTTCCTGAATCATTTCCTTGTCGATTAAGTTGAGTTGGGTCATGGCATTCCCAAAACATCTTAAGCAAATCACTAATGTCAATCTGCAATTTGTTCCAAACCACTCTGACAACCTCTGCATGACCAGTTGTACCTGTGCAAACTTCTCTATAGCTCGGGTTCGCAAGTCTGCCGCCTAGGTACCCAACGGCAGTAGTTTTAACGCCAGGCAATTTCCAAAAGCCTTTTTCTGCTCCCCAAAAACATCCACACCCGAAAAATATCTCTTGCTCATCTTCTTCTGGCGTTTTATCAATTAGTTCAAGTAGAACATAATGGTTAAGGCTTTTCCCTTCTGAGGGATCTTTATATCTTTTGTTTGGATTAAGCCAGTTTTGGAACATTGTAATTAAATTTTTATTATCAATCTATTCAAGTGGTTGAGCTTCCAGCTGAATATGATTTAACAATGTGGTGACAAATGCAAATAGTAAGAATGGAAGGCTTAATACCAAAATTAAGCCTACTCCAATTAAGGCAAAGATTGGCCTTGATGAGCCCATAAGCCCTAGCCCCCCTGCAAGACTTACGAAAATCACAGCCATCCAGGCAAGTATCTGAACGTATATGTCCCCAAAAGATAGATTACACTTGATTGAGTAGTTGGTTGGGAGAGTCATTAAATAATTGCTTTTTGATTTTTGTCTTTCATCTAGGCTAAAGAAGTTGTTTTGATATGTATTCGAAAAAACCCTTTTCAGTGATGAACTTTAACGAGGGAATTATTTGACTGAATCAATTTTCTCAACCGCCTTTTCTCTTTCCCAGAGTTTTTTGTAGATACCTTCAACATTTATCAAACTTTCATGTTTACCTTCTTGTACAAGTTGACCTTCATTTAAGACTAAAATTCTGTCACAAGCAGCAGCAGCAGAAAGCTGATGACTTATCATTAAAATAGTTCTATTCTTTTTTTTCCTGATTGAAGAAAGTATTGCAGCAGCTGTTTTGTTATCTACGCTTGCAAGAGCATCATCAAGAACAATTATTGGTGCATTAACTAAGAGAGCTCTCCCAAGCGCTGTCCGCTGCCTTTGCCCCCCACTAAGTGTAATTCCACGCTCACCTACAAGCGTTTTAAATCCGTCAGGAAAACCTTTTATATCTTCACTTAATCTTGCCTGGAAGGCTGAATCCTTTACTTGTTCTATAGATGCATTTGGTTTTCCATATCTTAAGTTATCTTGTAAAGTATTAGTAAATAAATATCCTTCTTGAGGAACTAGAGCGATGTTCTTTCTTAGTTCTTCCAGCTTCAGTTCTAATACATCGTTTCCATCAAGAAATAATTGATTTTTAGATATATTAACCATTCTCCCCAATGCTCTTGCAAGAGTTGTTTTTCCGCATCCAACTGGACCAACTATTGCTACTAATTCACCTGGCTCTATAACGAAATTAATATTCTTGAGAATTTTCTTCTGGCTATTTTCATAGTTTATGCAAAGTCCTTTAGCTTCCAATTTTCCTTTTACAGGTGAATTTAAGGACTTGCTATTAAGGTTGTCTTTTATAGTAGGCGTATTTGTTAATAGTTCTTCTACCCTTTCAAGGCTAACTTGCCCTAATTGGAAAGTATTTAATGTGAAACCTAGAAGAGCAGTTGGAAATACTAATCTTTCAACATACAGTATTAATGCTATTAAGCCTCCAATCGTAAGTATTCCTTGATTTATAAGCCCACTTCCTAGTGCAAGGAGTAGAAGAAGAGAAATTGATGAAATTCCTTGAAGTAGTGGAAATAATGTACTTGCAGTTCTTGCAAGATTTATTGCAGCAGTTTTATAGTTGTTGTTTAATTTAGAAAAGGCTTTTCCTTCCGCACTTTCTTGGCCGTATATTTTTATAGCACTGATTCCTGATAGATCTTCTTGAATCAGCTCGCTGAGCTGAGAGAGAGCTTCTTGTTGACGTCTTCGTTGATTTACCATTCTCCCCCCGAAAAGACGAACAACACCAAGCATTATTGGATAAAGAGATATTGATGCAACTGTTAGCCAAGGGTTTATAGCAATCATGGCTGGAATAGTGAAAGCGTATGCAAGAAAAGTATTGGTCAGACTTAAAATTGCAAATCCCAATAGCCTTCTTATATTTTCGATGTCACTAGTGGATCTTGTGATGACTTCACCACTACCAATGCTTTGAACCCAGCCAGGGTCTTGTATAAGCATGTGATCAAATAAGCGTTGTCTAAGATCAACTTCTACTTGCCTGCCAACTCCAAATACAAGTTGCCTTGATAAGAGACGTACTGCAGCCATTACACTTGCCAAGGAAATTATCCAAAAGGATTGTTTCAGAACATCTTTAAAAGTGAAGCCTTCTTGCAAAGCATCTATGACTCTTCGAACTTCAAAAGGTATTGCAACACTCAGAATATTTACAATTACTAGGCTGATAGCACCTAGAATTAATGTCCTTCTATGAGGCTTTAAATATCTATTTATTAGATCAAGACGAAAAACTGACATGACTTCAATAATATGAGTACTAATTTAGATTGGCGAAGGTGAAATAAGTTCTTTCATCTTTTTACCCAAATGTAGGTTCTTAAGTAATGGAAGGACAAAATCATCCTTTATATGAAATTGATCGAGACCTTCTAAATCGTTTGATATCTAAAAACAACCCTGCAGAAGAGGATTTGATTGATCTGGCAAGATTATTTATGAGATACGAGGACTTTCCTGGAGCTAAAGATATTCAGATGGATATGGTGAAAATTTTAAAGTTGTGGGGGATTACTAAAGAAGATCTAAACAAGTGTACTAGGAAAATATGGGCAAAAGGTTATCGTTCTGCGACTACATCGGAAGAGATGCTTGGCTCAAGTTTTGATACTTCAGCGGACTCTCCCAATTAATTCGATCACTCTTCTCATATTTTGCTCGTCAGAAGAGAAGTTATAGGTAATAGTAGATTGTATTACTCCTCCCAACTAGGGCAGAGTTCATATAAAAGGACCTCCCTGACTTGATTTCTAATTATGTCTATTGTTTCTTGGCCAAAACTTCTTGAAAAGCTTTTGCAAGCCAATGAACTTAGTGCAATTGAAGCAAAAGCTCTTATGAATGCTTGGTTAAATGATGAGCTTTTGCCAGTGCAGACAGGAGCATTTTTAGCTGCTTTAAGAGCTAAGCAAATCTCGGGCTTGGAACTTTCTACAATGGCAGCTGTTTTGAGAGAAGCTTGCATCTTTCCATATACAATTCCAGAAAGTTTCATGGTAGATACCTGTGGAACTGGAGGAGATGGTGCTGATACTTTTAATATCTCTACAGCAGTAGCATTTGTGGCAGCTTCTGCTGGTGTAACCATTGCGAAGCATGGAAATAGAAGTGCAAGTGGAAAGGTTGGATCAGCTGATGTTCTTGAAGGGCTTGGTATTAAGTTGGATGCCCCTATGCAATTAGTCGTTGATGCGGTTGAGAAAACAAAAATCACATTTTTATTTGCACCTGTTTGGCATTCATCCTTAGTTAGTCTTGCTCCTTTAAGAAAAAGTTTGGGAGTAAGAACAGTTTTTAATCTACTTGGACCATTAGTAAATCCATTTAGGCCTAAGGCACAGGTTCTTGGTGTAGCAAAGCCAGAGTTGCTCGATCCGATGGCAGAAGCGTTGAAGAATTTAGGCTTAAAAAGAGCTGTAGTTGTTCATGGAGCAGGAGGTTTAGATGAAGCTTCTTTAGAGGGAAAAAATCAGGTGAGATTCCTTGAAGATGGAGAGATAAAGTCCCAAATCCTTGATATAGAAGAATTAGGATTAACTTCTTTCCCTAATAGTGCCCTTAGTGGAGGATCTCTGGAAACCAATAAAGATATTCTTTTAAACCTTTTTCAAGGTAGAGGAACCCAAGCTCAAAGAGAAGTTGTAGCCCTTAACACTGCGTTTGTTTTTTGGGCTTCAGGTTTGGAGACCAATTTAAGTAAAGGTGTTCAAACATCTCTAAATTGCATGGATTTATCTAAGCCTTTGAATAAGTTTAATGATCTGAAAGAGTTTCTAAAATGAACTTTAGCGTTTAATTGCTTTTTAAGATGAACTCTTCTGAACAAAATACTGCAATTTTGCTTCTATCTGACGGAACTTTGATTGAAGGGAAAGCTTTTGGTGCTCGAGGTACTGTTTTTGGAGAAATTGTTTTCAATACAGGCATAACTGGTTATCAGGAAGTTATTACTGATCCAAGCTATTTTGGACAATTGATTACATTTACTTATCCAGAATTAGGCAATACAGGAGTAAATCTTGATGATCAAGAATCTGACTCTCCTTCTGTTAAGGGCATTATTGCAAGGAGATTTGCCCAGCAGCCAAGTAATTGGCGTTCCAGAAAAACCTTTGAAGATTGGCTCCAAGATGAGAATGTTGTTGGTATTTATGGTGTAGATACAAGGGCACTTGTTAGACATTTAAGAACAGCTGGCACAATGAATGCTGCTATAAGTTCAACTGGTAGGGAGTCTCCTGCTGGGCTATTAAAAAAAATTAGAGATACACCTTTAATGTTAGGCCTTGACTTAACTGGGAAAGTGACAACTAAAAAAACCTATAAATGGCAATCCACAACTCCAGTGGAATTTGATAAAAGAGTTTGTAGAAGGCAGTACAGCCCTTTTAAGGTTGTAGCGATTGATTTTGGGATTAAGCGATCAATTCTTGATCGCTTAGTAGCTCATGGGTGTGAGGTGGATGTCTTGCCTGCAAATGCAGAACTTTCAGATGTTTTAGCCTTAGAGCCTGAAGGTATATTTTTTTCAAATGGTCCTGGAGATCCAGCATCTGTGAAATCAGGTATTGCTTTGGCAGATCGTTTGATTAAGGAAAAAGATATACCTATGTTTGGGATCTGTCTCGGGCATCAAATTTTAGGATTAGCTCTTGGGTGCAAAACTTTTAAGTTACCTTATGGGCATAGAGGTTTAAATCATCCTTGTGGTCAAACAGGACGTGTTGAGATTACAAGTCAGAATCATGGTTTTGCTCTTGAAGTTTCATCATTAGATAAAGATGTTGTTGAAATAACCCATTTAAACTTGAACGATGGAACTGTTGCAGGTATAGCGATGTGTAACAGGCCTGTTTTCGGTATTCAATATCACCCAGAAGCCAGTCCTGGACCGCATGATGCCGACTGCCATTTTTCTCGTTTTGTTGAACTAATGTCAGAACGCCGTTGATAAGTGGTTTATATGCTTTTTGATAACTACACTTCTTTTGTGAGGTACTTTGGGGGGTTTGTCCTATAAAAGATCTACAAAGATTGACAGTCTCTTTGAGAGGAGGCTTTGAAAGAAAAAAAGGCTGTTTGGTTTTTTATTTCGCAGGACAACTAGATGCTTACTCAGAAAAGCAATTTACAGATTTTCTGGATGATGTATTCATTTCCAATAAATTACCAATAGTGTTTGATCTTACAAAAATTGACTTTTTAGATTCTTCTGGATTAGGAGCAATGGTTCGTTCGGCGAAGAAATGTAAAAGGTCAAAGAGATCTTTTGTTGTTGTTGGGAATGCGAGAGTTATTCAAACAATCAAGTTGGTTCGCCTTGAGGAGTTCCTGCAGGTTAAGCCTGACTTGTCTACTGCTTTAAGTCAGCTAGCAGCTTGACTAATTGGATTCGTTGTATAGAACCATCAGGTTGCCCAGATGATTTAGGGGTTTTGCAATTGGCTTGGTTAGGAGATGCTGTTTGGGAGTTATATCAGCGACGACGCTTTTGTAAGCAACCTGCAAAAGGTCAAGACTTACATCTTTCAGTGGTTTCCTTAGTAAAAGCTGAGGCTCAAGCTAGGGCGCTAGAAAATCTTGAATCTAGCTTGACAGATATTGAGAGAAAGTTGGTGAGACGAGGACGTAATAGGGTTGGACGTGGTACTCGTAAGGTAAATATTGCTATTTATGGTAAGGCAACTGGATTCGAAACACTTATCGGGTGGCTATTTTTGAAGAATCCAAATCGACTTGCCCAGCTATTGGATCGATTAGAGAAAATTGATTCTAAAAATCTCAAGGATTAAAATGAGCCCTAATGATCGACGAAAAGGTAAATTTTCAAGAAACTCTTCCCCTGGAGAAGGCAGAAGGAAAGGCTCAAGATCGTTTGACTCTCGTTGGGAGAAGTCAACTAAAGGCAATGGGGATGCTAGCCGTGGTTCAAAGAAACCCTCTCGCAATGGAGAAGGTCCCTATAGGGAAAACTCCGAGGGATCAACACATCAGAGTAGAGGTATAAAAAATAGAAGAAATTCTTTTTCTAGCAAAGTTTCTATTAATTCGAATGAACGAGGTAGAGGAGTTAAAGACGAATCATCAATTTCATATAACTCAAAAAGAAAAGTTCCTTACTTTTCCAGGAACAATCAGAAATCATCTTTAGGTAACAACAAATGGCCTGAACAACAAGATGAAAAGGTCGTTTTTGAAAGTGAGTCAGATGATATTTTTTGGGGACGGCATTCCGTTCAGTCAATTCTTGAATCAGCCAGACCAATTCATAGGGTCTGGTGCACCCCAGAGATACGAAGCTCGCCTCGTTTTCTTCAGCTACTTAAGGATGCAAAGTCATTAGGTGTCTTGGTTGAAGAGGTCTCCTGGGCTAGATTGGGACATGTCACAAGAGGTGGCGTTCACCAGGGTATAGCGCTTCAAACAGCAGCCTCTGAGACTTTTGACTTAAAAACTTTGATTGAAGCATGTCGAGTAATGGAAGAGGATCCCGTTTTGATTGCATTAGATGGCCTAACCGATCCTCATAACTTAGGTGCCATAGTTAGGTCAGCTGAAGCCTTAGGGGCTCATGGTATGGTCCTGCCACAGAGAAGGACAGCTGGTATCACTGGATCAGTAGCCAAAGTAGCTGCAGGTGCTTTGGAACATTTACCTGTTGCTAGGGTTATTAATTTGAATAGGTCTTTAGAGGAATTAAAGAAAGCTGGCTATACAATTATTGGCCTTGCAGGTGAGGGAGCTAAAACTATTAATGAAATTCCCTTTGATGGGCCTTTGGTTTTAGTAATAGGCTCAGAAGGGAAAGGATTGTCTCTTCTTACACGAAGACATTGCGATATTCTTCTGAGGATCCCTTTAAGAGGGGTTACATCAAGCTTAAATGCATCAGTAGCGACTTCAGTTGTTTTATATGAAGTTGCTCGTCAGGGCTGGATGAAAGGTTTGTCTGGGCAGGCGCCTTCACCTAAAATGGTGCGAGCGAAATTGACTACTAAGCCTTTGGAAGGCAAGTAGAAGTATTGCCTCTGGAGAGTGAAAAGTTAAAAGATGATTTAAATGTATAAGATTTAGAAAAATGGTTAATTGAACACCTAGCTAATAAAAACTAGCTTTTCTATTAGATTTTTATTTCTTAAGCACTAATATTAAAAAAGATCATTGTTCAACTTATGGGCCCAATTAGGGCGGTTCGGAACTTAGGCAACAGTTTAGGTTTAGCCTGGTGGGCTAAAATCGAAACAGGGAATCCTAATGCCACTTATTGGTTTGGACCTTTCTTAACCAAAAGAAGTCTCAAGTTAAAGGTATCAATCTTCTTGGATGATTTGTCTAGTGAAGGAATTGACTCTGTCGATCATAGTTTTGTCCGTTGTCGTCGAATTGAACCCTTAACCTTTTAAATTTTCATAGCCTTGTTGCGATAGTTTCCTAGAGAGGTACAAAAATCATGCAGACCATAGCTCAATGGCGTCAAAAACTTCTTAAAGGTGAGGTCTCTTCTTTAGAACTCATTGATGAAACAATTTCACGAATAGAAAGCATTGATAACACAATTCACTCGTACTTGTACGTTAATAAGGATAAAGCACGCTTTGCTGCAGCAAAGATAGATGAGGCTAGAGCCGCAGGAGAAGCACTTCCTCCGCTAGCAGGTATTCCTTTGGCAATTAAAGACAATCTTTGTACTCAAGGAATACCCACCACATGTTCTAGTCGAATGTTGGAGACGTTTGTTCCTCCTTATGAGTCTACAGTTACGGAAAGACTTTGGAAGGCAGGTGGAATATTAATAGGTAAAACGAATTTAGACGAATTTGCTATGGGAAGTTCCACTGAAACATCCGCCTTTGGTGCCACGGCAAATCCATGGAATGTTTCAAGAGTTCCTGGAGGTAGTTCTGGGGGCAGTGCAGCGGCTGTCGCTTCTAGACTTTGTGCTGCATCACTAGGCTCTGATACAGGGGGTTCAATTAGGCAACCAGCTTCCTTTTGTGGAGTAGTTGGATTGAAGCCTACTTATGGTCGCGTAAGTAGGTGGGGGCTGATTGCTTTTGCAAGCTCTTTAGATCAAGTAGGACCTTTCTCAAACAACGTTGAAGATGCTGCAGAGCTTTTGCAGGTCATAGCTGGGAAAGATTCCAAAGATTCAACATCTTTAGATGCACCTGTGCCAAATTATTCAGAGAATTTGGCAACTTCTATTTCTGGTATGAGAATTGGTTTGATCAAGGAGTGCTTTGATCAAGAAGGGTTAGATGCAGATGTTAAAGAATCTGTTCTAAAAGCAGCTGACAATCTTCAATCCCTTGGTGCAGAGCTTGTTGAAATCTCATGTCTTCGGTTTAATGATGGAATAGCTACTTATTATGTTATTGCTCCATCAGAAGCATCTGCGAATTTAGCCAGGTATGACGGAGTGAAGTATGGATACAGGTCTGAGGAAGTCGATGATCTTGCTTCTATGACTGCGATTAGTAGAGCTAGAGGTTTCGGAAATGAGGTCCAAAGAAGGATTCTAATAGGCACATATGCTTTGTCGGCAGGTTATGTAGATGCTTTTTATAAAAAGGCGCAACAAGTTAGAACTCTTATTCGACGAGACTTTGATAATGCTTTTAAACAGGTTGATATTTTATTAACCCCAACCTCCCCTACGACTGCATTTAAGTCTGGAGAGAATCATGATAATCCTTTGGCAATGTATCTTTCTGATTTGCTGACTATACCAGCCAATTTGGCAGGCTTACCTTCTATTAGTCTTCCTTGTGGATTTGATCCCTCTGGCTTGCCAATTGGCATGCAACTTATTGGAAATGTTCTTGATGAACCAAGGTTGCTGCAGGTTGCTCATCAGTATGAGCAGTCTTCAGAAATTATGAAATCCGCACCTGATTGCGAGTTCATAGACCCTTAGCCTATTTCGCTATATGTAGTGTTATGTGAAAACATGATCGCTGTATCTTGAGTACCTGGATATGATAGGCCGATGGGGTTTGTTCCATTACATAATCACAGCGATTACAGCCTTCTTGACGGTGCTAGTCAGCTGCCTTTAATGGTTTCTAGAGCTAAAGAGCTTGGTTTTCCTGCTTTATCTTTAACCGACCATGGTGTTATGTATGGAGCAATAGAGCTTTTAAAGTTGTGTAAGAAGGAGGGTATTAAGCCAATTATTGGGAACGAAATGTATGTCATAAATGGATCTATTTCTGACCCTCAACCCAAAAAGGAGAAAAGATATCATCTTGTAGTTCTAGCAAAGAATTCTGTTGGATATAGAAATTTAGTAAAGCTCACAACTATTAGTCATCTAAAAGGGATGCGTGGACGAGGAATATTTTCAAGAGCATGTATTGACAAGGAATTACTTGGAAAGTATTCAGAGGGGCTAATTGTTTCTACTGCATGCCTTGGGGGCGAAATCCCTCAAGCTATTTTACGAGGTCGTTTAGATGTAGCAAAAGAAGTTGCAAGTTGGTATAAAAATCTTTTCGGAGAAGATTTTTATTTAGAGATTCAGGATCATGGATCAATAGAGGATCGCATAGTCAATGTCGCGATCTCAAGAATAGCCAATGAATTAGATATAGAATTAGTAGCGACAAATGATGCTCACTATCTTAGTGAGCATTATGTAGAGGCTCATGATGCTCTTCTTTGTGTTTTAACAGGAAAACTAATTAAAGATGAAAAGCGTCTTAGGTATACAGGCACTGAATATTTGAAATCTGAAGATCAAATGAAGAAGTTATTTGTTGATCACTTAGAAGAAGATGTTGTTAATCAGGCAATTGCAAACACAGTTTTAGTGGCAGAAAAAATAGAAGAATACTCAATATTAGGTGAATATAAAATGCCTAAATTCCCTGTGCCTCAAGGATTTACTCCAACTGAATACCTACGCAAAGTTGTTGAACAAGGATTAGTAGAAAAACTTGATTTGGAATCAATAGAGTCTATTGATCATAAGTATTTAGAGCGTCTAATAAATGAGATAGAAATAATTGATCAGATGGGATTTCCTACTTATTTCCTAGTTGTTTGGGATTATATTAAATTTGCAAGAGAGCAATCAATACCAGTTGGACCTGGTAGGGGATCGGCTGCAGGCTCTTTGGTTGCTTATGCGTTAGGAATAACAAATATAGACCCTGTAGAGAATGGACTTTTGTTTGAAAGATTCCTTAACCCAGAAAGGAAATCTATGCCTGATATTGATACTGACTTTTGTATAGATAGACGTAGTGAAGTCATTGATTATGTTACTCAGCGTTATGGAGAAGACAAAGTTGCTCAAATAATTACTTTTAATAGGATGACATCGAAGGCGGTTCTAAAAGATGTAGCAAGGGTTATGGATATTCCTTATAGAGACGCAGATCAGTTGGCAAAATTAATACCTGTAGTTCGAGGAAAGCCAACAAAACTTTCTAAAATGATTGCTAAGGATTCTCCATGTAAGGAGTTTAAATCTAAATATGATAATGAACCTTTGGTTAAAAAATGGATAGATATGGCTATCCGTATTGAAGGAACTAATAAGACTTTTGGTGTTCATGCCGCTGGTGTTGTTATTGCATCAGATCCGTTGGATGAATTAGTTCCTTTGCAGAGAAATAATGACGGACAAATTATCACACAATATTTCATGGAAGACATTGAATCTTTGGGACTGTTGAAAATGGATTTTTTAGGCCTTAAGAATTTAACAATGCTTCAAAGAACTGTTAATCTTGTTGAAGAGTCGGTTGGAGATAGAGTTGATCTAGATAAATTATGCTTAAAAGATAAAAAAACTTATGATCTTTTATCCAGAGGAGATCTAGAAGGAATATTCCAACTTGAATCTAGTGGGATGAGGCAAATTGTAAGAGACTTGAGACCTTCATCGTTAGAAGATATTTCTTCGATACTTGCTTTGTATAGACCAGGACCTTTAGATGCAGGCCTTATTCCTAAGTTTATTAACCGTAAGCATGGTCGTGAGGTAATTGATTTTCCACATTCATCTTTAGCGCCAATATTAAGTGAGACTTATGGAATTATGATATATCAAGAACAAATTATGAAAATAGCCCAGGATTTAGCTGGATATTCTTTGGGACAAGCAGATTTATTAAGACGAGCAATGGGTAAGAAAAAAGTTTCTGAAATGCAAAAGCATAGAGGCCTTTTTGTTGATGGAGCAGCTGGAAAAGGAGTTGATTCAAAAATAGCTAATGACTTATTTGATCAAATGGTTCTGTTTGCAGAATATTGTTTTAATAAAAGCCATTCAACAGCTTACGGTGCTGTTACCTATCAAACTGCATATTTAAAGGCACATTACCCAGTTGCTTATATGGCAGCGTTATTAACTGTTAACGCCGGATCAATTGAAAAGATTCAAAGATATATAGCAAATTGTAATTCTATGGGAATCGAAGTTCTCCCTCCAGATGTTAACTCTTCTGGTATAGATTTCACCCCTAAAGAAGACCAAATCCTTTTTGGCTTATCAGCTGTAAGGAATCTTGGAGAGGGTGCTATAAGACAATTAATTAAAGCTAGAAATGAAGATGGAGCTTTTTGTTCTTTGGCAGACCTTTGTGACCGAATTCCTACTAATGTCTTAAATAGGAGAAACCTTGAATCCTTAATACATAGTGGAGCTGTTGATATTTTTGATCCCGAAGGGAATAGAGCACAGTTAATGGCAGATTTAGATTTAATTATTGACTGGGCAGGATCTAGAGCTAGAGATAGGGCAAGTGGGCAGGGCAATCTTTTTGACTTATCTTCAGCTACTTCCGATCAAAAAGATAAACTTGAGATTACATCTGTTCCGAAAGCAGCTGATGTGAGCGATTATCATCCAACTGAGAAACTTAGATTGGAGAAAGAATTGCTTGGCTTTTATTTGTCTGATCACCCATTAAAGCAACTTGCCGAATCTGCAAAACTCATTGCACCGATTAGCCTTGTTAATTTAGACAATCAGACTGACAAGTCAAAAGTTAGTGCAATCGTAATGATTAATGAAATGCGCGTAGTTAATACTCGTAAAGGAGATAAAATGTCGATTCTTCAGATAGAAGATTTAACTGGTTCTTGTGAGGCAGTTGTGTTCCCTAAGAGTTTTTACAGATTATCAGATCACTTGGTAACGGAAGCACGTTTATTAGTTTGGGCATCAGTTGATCGTAGGGATGAAAATGTTCAACTAATAGTAGAAGATTGTCGTTCGATTGATGAAATGAGGTTTGTTCTAATAGATTTGATACAAGATCAAGTTAGTAATATTGAATACCAACATAAATTAAGAGAATGTATTTATCAGCATAGGCCTAAAAAGGATGAACTTGGTGTTAAAGTTCCTGTTGTAGCATCAATAAAAGAAAATAATAATATCAGATATGTTCGATTAGGGCATCAATTTTGTGTAAAGGATCCAAATGCATTAGTTGAATCTCTACGTAAAAACTCTTTTCAGGCTAGCTGCAGTAAAAGTCTTGTTAATTAGAATTAATCACTAGGCGGAACTTTTTTAAAGGCGCTCCGCATTCTTTGTATATTCGGACCAATATGTTCCAACCCTAGAAGACTTCCAGGAGAATCTTCCCAGCTTGCTGAAAGTATTCCATAACTTAACCCTAATAGACCCACGAAAAAACATATTGCCGAACTAGTTAGAGTTAGTGAAGGTGGAATCTCGGCTATCCCTTTTACAATCACTATGTAACTTAAAACAAATACGCCAATACCTAAAAAAGTTGGTACACCAGTAGTAAAGATAACTCTCCTTGCCATTCTATTAGCAACTGGCTTAGGAATTAATGATTCTCTCTTTCTCTTTGATTTGATATTTTCTGATTTAGAAAATTTATTCTCCTTAGTAAGTTCTTTTTTATCCTTAAAGCTTTTCTTATCTTTCATTTTCTTCAAGGGAATTAATGTGTTTAATGCTTAACCACGAATACCTAGCTTTGTCACTAAGGCATCATAACGGGTTTGGCTTTTTTGTTTTACATAATTGAGCAACCTTTTCCTTTGGCCAATCATTTTCAACAAGCCTTGCCTAGAGGAAAAATCATGATTGTTGTTTTGAAGGTGAGAGCTTAGATGTGAGATCCTTTCACTTAACATGGCTACCTGTACTTCTGCAGAGCCTGTATCAGTACCATGAGTTTGGTGCTTGTTGATGATTTTTTGCTTTTCTTGAGTATTGAGCGCCATGTGTGTATGGGAATTTCTGTGTAAAAAACCTGATGATTACTTAATCTAACTCGTCAAGTAGCAATCTATCTAGTGTCTGTATTTATTATAATAAGACTTTGTTTAAAAAGGGTCTCAAAATCTAGGATTTGAGGAACTCCTCCCTCGCCTGGAGTTTGAGATGATTTGGAACTTTCGTTTTTTTCATATTCCCTAAAAGCATTTTCGATTTCTGTTTCTTTATAGTCCAGATTGATCAGGGCACTTTTTACTTCATTTGCAATATCAATATTTAGATTTGTTTCTTGATCAGATTCTGTCGCTTTTGTCTTAAAAGCAGTATTTGTAGGGAAATCCAAAAGCTTTTTATGGAGCTCAACTACTAACCTCTCAGCAGTTCTTTTCCCTATTCCGGGACTCTTAATTAAATGGTCAATTTTTTTCTGGGTGATTACATCTACAAGTTTATTTGCGTCCTGGTTTTCTAGTAGTGCTATGGCTGATTGAGTCCCAATCCCACTAACACTTATTAATTTGCGGAATAAATCCCTGTCAGCTTTTTCGATGAAACCTATGAGGAAGGACCCATCCTCTCTTTGGATTTGATGAATCCATAGGGTTACTTCTTTCGAATCATTTATTGAGGTTAGATTCCTTGTAAGGATCTGTATTTCATAGCCAACACCTGAACAGGAAAGTATTAGCCCCGTTCTAGAACCATTATTCCAAGTACAAACTTTTTCGCCTTTTAACCAGCCGATCATAAGTCTTTTATTTTAAATCTGCTTAGTTGCCGGTAACGTCACAACTGATGGCACTGCCGACAACGGCACCTATAGGGATTGCCCACCAGCGTCCATCTCCTCTGGACATTGCAGCACCCGCAGCTCCACCCAGTAGGCCACCAGCAACTTTATTTCCATCACCGCAATCCTTTGAATCTTGAGGTATTGGACCTCTAACTGTTGAGGAATAAGATTCGTCACATGGAACTTCCCTAGTTTCAGTCCAACTTTTTACATATCCAGGAGAATCTTCAGTGCCTGGAAAATATTCCTCTCTATATTCGTTGCGTGTACATTTTTTGGAACGAGAATAACCAGCTTGAGACTCATTTGCTATTGCATTTGAGCAGAAGCTTAAAGCGAAAATCACTGCTATTAAAAACTTCATGATCGGATGGCTTTTTCTAAGTTTAGAAGAAATTTGGTAAATCGCTAATTGAAATTAACGTTGCTCCCAAAACACATATAGCACCTATAGCAATGTAAATCGTTAAGGGCTCTGAGAAAAAAATTACTCCCCAGATACTTGCAAATATGACTTGGCTGTAGTTTATAGAACCTGCATACCCTGCGGGTAAGATTGTAAGCCCCTTAGTTATTAGCATCTGCCCTAACTGAGTAAATATTCCTATTCCTAAAAGCCATAGCCAGTCTGTCCCAGAGGGGAAAACTCCTTTATTAAAAAGAAATGGCAGGGTAATTGGAATTGAAACTAATGGAAAATAAAAAACAATGACTAGACCATGTTCCTCTCTTGATAGCCTCCTGACTATGACGTAGGCGAGTGCTGTAAGCAAAGCACCGCATAAAGCAGTCCCTACTGATGAAATTGAAAAATTAATTGCATTAGTATTGTCCCAGAATGGATTTACTACAACTTGTATCCCGATCCATCCGAGGAATATTGCAATTAAAATTCTCTTTCTTACAATCTCGCCCAATAATAACCATGCTAATAATGCTGTAAAAGTTGGATAGGTGTATTGAATAACCGTTGCAGTTGCTAGAGGTAGAGAATCAATGGCTTTGAATACACAAAATAAAGCACCTGTCCCAACTATTCCCCTTAGTAAGAGCAGTTTTTTGTTGATTCCCCAAGGGGATATTCTTTTACGAATCATCATGAGCCTTGTTACAAAAAGACTAAATATTGATCTGAAAAAGACAAGCTCTGCAGTAGGAAATTGGCCTTTAAGTTGCTTTATGCAGGCAGTCATGAGGCTGAAAGCCAAGGCGCTTCCTATCAAGCAAATAATTCCCTCATTTTTTCTTTCTTCTTTACTCAAGATGTTTAATCTCCTATAATATTCTTTTTTTTCTTAGTTTATAGTGATAAATTTTCGAGTTGCTTTTTATAATTCTTGCTATGAACTTAAGACTCATAACTAGAAATAGATCAATTACATTATCTCCTTCATAATCAAGTAATGGGAACCCCTCGCCTTCATCCACGTACTTTAGATGCCGTTAAAGAGAAAGCGGACATAGTTGAGATTGTTGGGGAGCACGTTGTTTTAAAGAAAAAAGGGAAGGAGTTTGTAGGAATCTGCCCATTTCATGATGACAGTAGACCTTCAATGACGGTCTCCCCTGCTAAGCAGTTTTATTTTTGCTTTTCTTGTGGAGCAGGGGGGAATTCCATCAAGTTCCTTATGGAGCTTCAAAGGCAAAGTTTTGTTGATGTAGTGCTTGACTTGGCAAGGAAATATCAATTGCCTATTGAGACATTAGAAGGGTCACAGCAAGAACGTTTTCGTCAAGAGCTCTCTCGTAGAGAAAGGCTTTATAGAGTTCTTTCTTTAGCAAAAGGTTGGTTCAGTGATCAATTAAAGACACCTTCTGGAACTAGAGCTTTGGAATATTTGATTAATACCCGTCGACTTAACAAAGGAATTGTTGATAGTTTTGAGCTTGGGTATGCCCCTGAGGGATGGGATGGCTTAATTAAGCATATGAGTCAAGTGGAAGGAATCTCTTCTGAATTGTTATTAGAAGCTGGTTTGACAATTCCTCGAAAAGGGCAAAATGGGTTTTATGATCGTTTTAGAAATCGTCTTATTGTCCCAATTAATGATCGGCAAGGCAGAGTTATAGGCTTTGGTGGTCGTAGTTTGGATGGTTCAGAGCCAAAGTACCTTAATTCACCAGAGACGGATGTATTTGAAAAGGGTAAGCATCTTTTTGGTTTAGATAAAGCTGCAAATGCAATTCGTAAGGCTGATAAAGCTATTGTTGTTGAAGGCTATTTTGATGTTATAGCCCTACACTTCGCAGGTGTTACAAATGCTGTCGCAGCTTTAGGTACTGCCCTTAGTAGTCAACAGATTAAACAGCTATGTCGCTGTAGTGATAGTAAACGTATTGTTCTTAACTTTGATACAGATAGTGCTGGGGTACGTGCTGCTAACAGAGCTATCGGAGAAGTGGAACAACTTGCTATGCATGGGCAGTTGGAGTTAAGAGTCTTACAATTACCTTCGGCTAAGGATCCCGATGAATATCTTCAAGAGCATTCTTCTGTGGATTATAAGACTCTTGTCGACAAGGCGCCTCTTTGGATTGACTGGAAAATACAACAAGTATTAAAAGATAGTGATCTTAAAAAAGCTGACGATTTTCAGCGAGCTGTTAGTGGTCTTGTCCAACTATTAGTTAAAATCCCACAATCAGCATTACGATCTCATTATCTACAAAAAGTTGCTGAACTGTTAAGTGGAGGGCAAGCCCGCCTTGCTTTGCAATTAGAAGAGGATCTGCGGAATCAGATTAAGGGACATCGTTGGCATGGTCGTTCTAATCGATATGCTCTCCCAAATGAGGTAAGTTTAAGAGAACGACTTGAAGCACAAATCCTTCAGCTTTATCTGCATTGCCCTCAACATCGTGCATCTATTCGCATTCAATTAAAGCAGCGAGAACTGGAGGACTTTGCATTGCACCATCATCGATTACTTTGGGTTGCGATTAGTGATCTTGAAGAGAAGGTTGTCGGTTCAGATCTTTTAGAAGCCATTAGCCGAGGTGAAAGTGATTCCGATCAGTTGTCAGAGATTGACCTTTCAAAAGAGCTTTTAGATCAATTTGTGTCTGATAATAATTCGTCCGTAAGCTCAAGCTTGGCACGTTTTCTTGAACCGAATGAATTGCAATTAGCTTTGATCGAGCAGCCTCTCCATCAGTTAAGAGGCACACTAGCTATTTTAGAGAAACAGAAATCACTTAAACGTTGTAGACACCTTATTGAAGCCTGGAGTGGTCAGAGATTAGAAACTTTGGAGACATGTATCTCTTCGCTGATTGAGCAAGAACAAAAGAATCCCAATGAAAAATATGATATGGAAGTTAAAATAGAAGAAATGTTTGAAAAGTTGAATGTAGAAGCCTTGAAATTCCAGGATTTATACTACGCAGAACGTAAACATATAGATTTTCTAGATAAACAGCGTTGTGCTATTTCTAACCAGGGCAAAAAAACATTAATAGCCTAATTAATTATTCTTCTTTCTCTTCTTTTATGACTACTTTTTCCACCTGAGAATATTCGTTCTTAAAAGCAGAATTCTTTAAGCAAGGAGATTACTTTTCTTGGTCTATCTTCTAAAGCATAGGCTTCAATTTCTTTTTTGCGTTCTCCAGTCAAATTGGTTGAGCCTTCTAAGGCGTTAAGTTTGTTCGAGTTGATTTTCATGCTTTGTTTACCCTGATAAATTTGATTCCCTCCATTGCACTCTTGGGCGATATGCACTGACTCATGCCGTAGAGCTCTTCTTACCATTAGACCTGTTTGAAATGAGCCGTCTAATTTCGGACCTTTTGCAAACATATATCCACCATATCTCTTTGCATTATTTGTGCATATGACAATTGTTCTCTGCTCCTTTTTTAAGAACCCAAAGAATTTGTTGCTTATAAGACATAGGGGGGTATTCTCTTCTATTTTATAATTTGCTTTTTTAATTAAACTTACAATTTCTTTCTCAGGAGAATTAAGAAATAGCATAAATTCCAACATATGCTTATTGTTTTGACGTTGGCTTGTATCTTTTAGAATTTTATTATAGTGTCGATCCTCTGATTAAGTTCCTCCTTTTTTTACCTTATGCTTGCACGATAGGAATATCACTTAAGCGTGTTGTTGCTAGGGGGCTTAGGTGTCTTCGCCTTACTTTCTGTTTTTGATTAACGCCACAGGCAGCCCAAGAAACTGTGTCTTGGCCGTAACGTTTGTTCAAGTTATCGATTGCTTTGATTAGGTCTTCTTTCTTGGACGACTCTAACCTTGCTGTTGAAAGTAAATGTAGTTGAAGATAATCTGCATTTAGAAGCCCTTGCATTGTTACTCCAGATTTTATTAATAAACAATTGGGATGAAATATCTTCTGTATTAAGCCAAGAGATGCTGCTAGAAGTATCCGAGTATCATTGCTAGGAACCTCTAGGTGTTTTGTCGCAGATCGACTATAAAAAATTGGAGTATGGAAACTAGTACGAGTAAAAATGGTTATAGAAGCCGCATTTTGATTTTGTTTCCTTAGCTTCTCGCTTGCACGTATAGTATGAGTTGCTATTAACTGACGTAATTCTTCGATATTACTTATAGGCTTGCTCACACTGTTGCTAACGCAGGTTTCCTTTTTTGGTATTGCTTTTGATAAGAAATCTATGCAATTGTGGCCTTTTAGTTCATATTGTAAGCGTATGCCTTTAATCCCAAGCTTCTCTTTCAGTTTGTTGCTTGGCATATCTCGTAGTTGTAGAGCATTATGAATCCCATGGGTATGACACCAGTGAGCTAGCTTAGGGCCAATTCCCCAAATGCTTTCTACTTCAACTTGTTTAAGAAAATAATCTTTATCTTTAGCAATTCCTAAATCGAATAGACCTGAATAATTGACCATGTTTTTTGCTAAATGGTTTGCAAGCTTTGCTTGACTTTTTGTTTCACCAATGCCAATAGCGATTGGCAGACTTAGTCGCTGGTATATTGTTTCCCGCAATCGACGTGCCCATTCTACTAGAGTGGAATTTGAAGAGCGGCTGATTTTTACAAATGCTTCATCGATTGAATACACCTCAAGTTCTTCGCAATTGGCTCTCATAATGTCCATAAAGCGTTGACTCATGTCAGAATAGAGAGTGTAGTTTGAACTTCTCACTTCAGCACTAACCTCTCTCAATTGACGACGTATCTTAAAATATGGCTGCCCCATCGAGATACCAAGAGATTTTGCTTCTGCATTACGAGCTATGACGCATCCATCGTTGTTAGAAAGTACTACTACGGGACGATTCGCAATTGAAGGATCTATGCTTTGTTCACAAGCAGCATAGAAGTTATTACAATCAACTAGAGCGATAGGCATATATTTAAGTTATCCTTGTTTTATACGGTCTAGCTTATGAACAGAGAACGTCGCAACTCCCCAAAAGTGTACGTTTTCGTGACGATTTAGATTAATTGCTGGATAATTTGGATGCTCTGCTTCTAGGTAGAAAATGTTTTTGCGATAAATGAGTCTTTTTACTATGAAAGATCCATCAACTATGGCTACCACAATATCCCCTACTCGTGGGTTTAAACTGCGATCGACTATTAATAAGTCTCCATCTAGGATTCCAGCATCACGCATAGACTCACCCCTTACACGTAGAAAAAAAGTGCTTGATGGATGATGTATTAATTCTTCGTTTAGGTCAATACCCGTCTCAACGTAGTTATCAGCCGGAGAAGGGAACCCTGCGAATACGCATCTTTCAAGTAATGGTAACAACAAGCTTGGCCGAGACACTTACCTAAAGAAATCCGTCATAGTATAAATGTACTATAGCAGATTCCTTGGGTGCGTGAGTGGTTGAGAGATTGAAGTTACTCTCTGTGGTAAGAGCCTCCTCTCGCTATAGTGGTTGCTCTATAAAGTTGTTCTATAAGTAAGAGCCTAGCGATCTCGTGTGGAAAAGTTAAAGCTGAAAGGCTAAGGCGAATATGAGCACTAGTTTTGATACTGGGACATATTCCGTTAGCACCTCCGACAATGAAAGTAATGCGTTGTGATGCGATTGTTTGAAGACGTTTGGAAAAAGTAAGTGAAGTAAATCTCTCTCCTTCTTCGCAAAGAGGAATCAACAATTCGCCATCTTTTAAAGCTGACCTAATTGTTTCAGCTTCTTTCCTGAGACTGTTATCTCGTATTTCGGTAATTAACAGACCA
>QCPN01000021.1:0-18320 GCA_003209775.1 Prochlorococcus sp. AG-436-O09
TGGCAGCTAACAAAAATAATTTTATCAATTTACTTTTTTCTTTTTAAAAAATCATGTCTTTCAAATCATTTACTAAAAAGTTACTAACCAAGTCAATTACAGGATTGGGTGCAATCAGTTTCTTTGTTATGCCTAGCGCGACAAAGGCAAGTGAGTTAAATATGCCAGTTTGTCCTGCCAGTGGAAGCACAAATGCAACGATCAATTACATAGGTACTCAACAAAATGGTTTTTGCACACTTTCTCCTGAAAAGTATGAACTTACTATTTATGAGATGGGATTATGTACAAGTCATCCCATTACAGGGACTGCTGGAAGCTTAGTTTATGACAAATCTAGCTGCACTTCGACAATGATTTCATCTTCAGGGACAACAGTTGATTTGGCTGGGGGAAATGCCCTGGCAAGTTTGCCTGCAGGTGAAAGGCCTCCATCAAATAGCTATAATTATGCATACATCTTAATTTCAAATAATTTTAATTTAAAAGGTAGTTACACCCTTAGCGATGGGAGCACTACTTATTACTCTAAGCCTGCGGTGGATGAATGGGGCGCATATGGTGCTGCAGACTCTTCTCTCAGTGCGTCCCAAGAACATGGTGAGTTACTTGATGACCTAGGCTTTGGAGCCTCTTGGTCCGGTGAGATGTCAGCGCAAACAATGTCGGGAGGCGGAAAAGTTAGCGCGATACTTCTTCAAGAAGATGGCTTAACAAAAGCTACTGGTAAAGGTAATGTAAAAAGATTGTTGGGTGCATTTGAAACCAATTCAGGCTCTCCTGTTGTTATTATCGATTCATCAAAAGGTCTTGAAGTAAGCTTGGTTGTTACCGACACAGGTTATTCATTGATGCTAAATGATGCAGGTAATGACATCTTCGGTTTTGGGTCAGCGCCATTCAAGCCAGTCTTCACAGTCTTTTAAATAGCTTCAGTTAAAAGCTTTTGAATAGAAATGCCAACAGTAGAAGCAGCAAATTCAGCAGTTGGTACATTTAGCTTGATTTTGTTTATAGGCTCAACTCTTTTTTAGTGTGGATATTTCAAAAGTTTTTCAAGGAGAAGGATTCCTGGCTGCCTGATATATTGAGATAGATCAGCTAGAAAGGGGATATGAAAAACTTTTTAGCCAGTGAGAGATCTAAGTGGATATTTGTAATTGGATTAGTCGCAATCGGCGCAGGCTTTACTGCTAAGAATGTGATCTCTTTCCCAACTGAGTGCATCCCTGATAAGGCTGTCGATGTAACAATGTTGATCAGACCTTTGGAGTGATGCCAATTTTGATCATTGGTTGGAGAATCGATGACAAACTCTCAGAGGAAGAGCAAAAGGCATTTGAGTTAGTAAAGCGGTATCTGACTGCTTCTTCTTATAAGTGTTATGAGTATGAGTGCGCGAAGGGGACTAAAACCTATAAGTTGAGTGATCGATGCTTTAAGACTCAGGAAGAGTTATTGGAGTTCGTTGGATATGAAGTGATCGAAGACTCAGACGCAGCTGCGGTATATGCAAGAAGGTTTGAGACTTTTGCAAATGAGGATGGAAATCAAATCAAAGTGATTGGGACGAAATAAATGAATCCGGCTCAGTCGTCTATGGCTCTATTAGCTGTTGCTATTGCAGTTGTCTCTGTTTGGTGGATTAGCACTACCCTCAAAGAAGGTAGGAAAGCAATCGACGAGAGTTAGAAACAATGAAAGAGAAAAAAACGCTCAAGCAGGATCCAAACTATCCAGAAAATTTTTGGCCGAGAATAATCTTTCTTTTATCTAGTGGGGCTTTTATTTACTGGATAATGACTTCCCCTAATGCTGATTCAACCCTGCACACTTACTTAATAGAGCCTATTCGGAATAAACTAGGTTCTATCTAAAGCTGCAGTATGAAGACCTGATCTAGATCAGGTATAACTAGCAGGTATTTACAAAGTTTTATGCGCCGTTTTTTATTTCTTGCACTAATAGCTGGAATTACCATCCCAATAGTTGCTTGTAGTCCAAAGAAGCAAACATCCCTTGAACTTGTGGTTGTAGAAACTCTTATTAGTGCAACTGAATCGTGGAATGGAGATTCTTTTAAGTATCCAAAAGGGCAAGCAGAAATGACACTCGAAAAAATAACTGCTCAGCCTGGTTTTAAAACACCTCTTCACTTACATCCACAGCCTGGAATTATTTATGTACAAAGAGGAACTCTTTATTGTGAGGCTAGTGATGGAAAATCCCTTACAGTAGGGATTGGTGAAAGCTTCGCTTCATCCCAGGACACAGTTCATTACTGTGAAAATAATGGTGATGAAGAGATGGTGGTTTTTGTTGCCTCAGCAGGTGTTAAAGGCAAAAAAACAACTGTTCCTAGGGACTAAGTCAAACGTTTATTGCTTGAAGAAAGACGATTATTAATCACTTAGAAAAAGTATCTTTGGGATTTAGCTATAAGAGTGATAGAAATGAATTTATTTTTTTACAAATGACACGAAAAGAATTTATGGATCAGTTCTTTGATTTGTGCAAAGAAGCTCAAGAAGAAATCCCACCGCAAGTAATTGCAGAAATTCTCCGAGATTATGCAGAGAGGTTAGATGGCTGAACAATTTTCACCTAAGGATCCTTATGAAGTTCAAGCTGCCTGGGAGAATGTAATCACTGCAGTTGATGAAATCAGAGCAGAACAAAAATGGTCTGATAATTACATTGCAAAAATGCTTAAGGGAATTTCTGACAGTCTTGAAGAGAAAACTTCCTGCGAAGATCAATAAAAAAGCGGCCCGTTCTAAAGGGGCCCTTTCATTGATGCAAAAATCGGCTGTCAACCAAAATATTTTGGACCTATGAAATGCTTACTCCTTCCAACATTTGCTGCAATCGCTCTACCTAACTATTTGCCGCCATTGCAAAAGCGAACTGCAGCAGATGCACTTTCCCCGCTTTCCCTAACTTCTTCAACGCAGTTAGTAAAGATCTTTGCTTCTTGCTTTACTGAGCAGAAACTTAAAGCGATAGCAGTAAGAGATAACGCAGAGATAACACTAGTCCCTAACTGGATAACTCCATAGGCAAGCATTGCTCCTTTCTTGCTGCCGCAATGCTTCTTTTCATTGTTGTTTTCTTCAGTCATTGAACTTTGTAGTTAATGATCTGAATCCTATGGAATATTTCCGTGCACCGTGAGATGGAGGGAGCAGGGAAAACCGTAAGGTAGTAAAAGAGTTGGGCATAATGTGGCTAAAGAGGGCAAGGATTTATGGAAACACTTTTCCCGATGCTGTTGTTTGTAGTTTTAACTATTTGGTTAGTGTGGATTTTTCATACGGTTTTCAAGAAGAAGGATTCCTCTCAGGATGAAGAGTTGCGCTCAAACAGCATTAATACTCTCTATGCATTGTTACCTTCGGAGGAGTAAATGTGGAAGAAGGATTTTTTTTGAGACTTGATTATGTCCTTATCTTCTGAGGCGGTTGAAAATGCTGCTCAAAGTGTTCTGAAACAACTTTCTGAAAGACTAAATTTCTCTAAGCAACAAAGAAATGATGAGTCAATGGAGTGCTTGCAGTTTGGTATTTGCACTGTTCCTATCCGCACTCACTTTCATGAGTGACTCGTTAAGAGGAGTTACTTGTCTAAAAAATGAATAAAAAGCCGTCCATTAATAGAGAGTTGCTAGGAGCCATATCCTTTAACTAAGCAACTTTTTCTTCCTCATCAGTGATTACTGCAATCAGTTCTGGACTGAAAGAAGATAATGCAGTATCCTCATCTTCCTTTGCTGAAACTTCAACTGGTGATGATTCAATTGCTCTAGATGCTTCAGCTGACTGAACTGGCTGAACAATCTTTACTAGCTGATCATCAAATTCTTTTGACTCAGTAGGCATTACCTCACCTGATTCAGAAGAGAAGGAATGCTGTGCGAGAACTCCTATTAGGGTTTTTATAGATACGAAAAGCATCTTACAATTGTCAAATAAATTCTTGAGTTCTTCTTTAATGAACTGCTGGGAATCTTCTTTAATTAAGTAAGTTGTGACCGTCCATCCTGTCAGAACAATAAAGAATAGATAAAAAGATACCTTGAACAGAGTGAACATCATTAGGGAGATACATTACCCTATATATATCTATTTATATTAGACATTGCAAGGAAGAACCTATTGCTTAGGTGTAGGGAATTTTTTTCTTTCTTTGTTCTTCTTCTGATTGACCATGTTCAAGGACTGGGACTAGATCAATCCTTGAAAATCAAAGCTCAAACATGATCTGATTAGAATATTTAGAAAGACATAGCAGAACAGTTATTTTCAGCAGATCTTTTGAAGCTGTTTCCCATACACTTTGAGCCTAGAGATTTTCTACAATTTTGGATTCACAGTCGACTTATCATGGGCTATTTAGGTTTATTCTTATTCCCTTTAGATTCCTGCCTAGATCTTTCTGTGTGGCTTGGGTGACTCTTTATTACATCAGATTTCCCTCGTTTCCTAGCGGCTAAAGATGGGAATGCTCCTAGAGCTATTTCTAAAAATCCAAACAAAAGCCCCCTTTGCTGCTGTGCCACTTTTTCTGCGATGATGCCTTGCTCAAAAGAAAATATAGTTGAAATATCTATATCTTTCTCAGTGTAAGAAGGATTTAGCCACTGAGCAATTTGTTTGTCCGGTACTGTTTAAGTGAGTGTATCTCTTTAATTCTCATAGTTTCCTTAACATCCTTGCCTCTAGTAAACCTATTGATCCCCATAGAATCACCTTGCACCCCGAAGTAAGTTGGCCAAGATTCTTGTTGATGCTGGGTGTCGACAAGTCCCATTTAGCTGAAATGTCACAATACTGAGCTCCATCTTGGCCCTATTGAAGTAACGATCCTGTTCCCTGGTATTGGTAATAAAGAGTTATCAGAAGCACTCATTATCCACACTCATACCAGCCAACTCGTATGATTTGTCCTTATTTATTTAGGTATCCGAAAGGTGTTATTCCTTTAGCATAAGTAGTAGATGTTAGCGTCTATGCTCACTTATGTAACACTATCTATGGCGTTTGTACCTATGCCAATTAATTAGGTAAAAAGTCGGATATGCGTAACATTTTGAGTAGGTAAGTTTGGTGCCCTCACAAAATATCCATGACAGAACAAGATGTAGAAATGGCTATGGAAAGCTTATTTGTTGGAGCATCAAGGGTTAGAGCTGAGAAGTACGCAAGAAAGCTCCCTAAGGGTGTTTATAGACAGTTCACTTCAAGAGTGGCAGCGGAATTGTGGAATCAAGAGAAGAGGCATCTTAAAGCATCTTAGTTAGTCAAAATTTAGGGACCTTATCGCTCTTTACATGGAGTCTTCCATCATTGATTCTGTACCCACTCTGTATGAGGCTTATGTTGAGCCGCTTATTGTGTGATCAATCATTCAGATTGCATGTTGGTCTTTAAGTTTGTAAGACCTATGAGCTCTTTTCATATAGCTGTGCAAGAAGCGATAATGCATAGCTTTCCTCTCTTTTTAAGTCGATTCAATATTTTTAACCTCAAATAGCTCTTGAAAATGTCTCTAGTAGCAATTGTTATCTTTGATAGGTATTCGTGTAACAAGTGGTACTGCTAAAGCATTACTACTTTATTTTGCAAAGCGATCGACAATATTTCTTCCCAGCTACTGATCCCAAAAACTTCAGGGAGGACGAACACTGCATGCTTGTTTCTTTTTTGTGGATAATTCCACCAGCAAGGTTCTGGCAGTTAAATTTGCTCTATCAGCACCCAACGTTCCTCTATATCACTATTCAATTGAGAATCTCTTTAAAGAATTAGTCATATCCTTCAAGGTTTTGGCAAAAGGGATAGGCTTCCAATCATAAAGTGAAATGGTTTCTGATATATCTGCGCCATAGCAACCTCTTTTAATCATAGAGGCAGTGCTTTTCATATTTTTATTGAATATTGCTAAAGAATTTATCACTTGATTTGGAATTAAATTCTTGGGAGATTTCTTGAACCCAAGCTCTCGTAAAATATTTGAGATTTCTAGAAATGGGATGCCTTCTTGAGAAGTAGCAATTATTCTTTTATGATCACTTCCTTTATTTTTTAATGATTGTACGTGTAATTTCGCCACATCTCTGACATCAACAACTGTAAAGTAGATGTCAGGTAGAGCTGGGAATTTACCAGTAATCATTTTTGTAATTAAACTTGCTGAAATTCCGTCTATATCGTTACTAAGCAATGGTCCAAAGACCATCCCAGGGTGAATGGTAGTCATTTTAAATGACTCATCAGATTGATTATTAATAAAATCCCAGGCTGCTTTTTCAGCTATGGTCTTGCTTTTTATATAAGCCCCAACATCTTGTGAGATGTCAGTCCAATCATTGTGATTGCAAGTTCTTTTTTTATGACCATAAGCCATTGCACCCATAGAAGAAGTTAGAACTACTTTTTTAATCTTAGATTTCTGCGCAGCTTTTAATGCCCTTAATGTTCCTTCTAATGCTGGCTGAATCAGTTCCTTTTCATCTTTTGGCTCCTCTATAAAACATGGAGATGCAATATGAAGAAGATAATCACAATCAGAAGCAGCGTGGTCCCAACCTTCATCATCTAGAAGATTCAGTTGGCAAAATTCAAGTTTTTCATTTTCAACTTCAGTACCTAAAGATTTTCTTACTTCATCTTCTCGTTTCAAATTTCTGAGAGAGCCTTTTACTTTGTATCCCTTTTCTAATAATTCTGAAATGCAATGCAGAGCGATATATCCAGATGCACCAGTTACTAAAACTTTTTCTTTATTGATTTCCATTTCGTTATCGTATCAAGAAAAAAAGACACCCCGATCTTTTAATGAACTTCTCTGATAACTGGGTCAGAGTTTTTGTTGCAATTAATTTATTACGGTTTGGAGAAG
This sequence comes from Prochlorococcus sp. AG-436-O09, assembly GCA_003209775.1. Taxonomy (GTDB): domain Bacteria; phylum Cyanobacteriota; class Cyanobacteriia; order PCC-6307; family Cyanobiaceae; genus Prochlorococcus_E. Next base: position 6,901 of record QCPN01000021.1, read on the forward strand.
CTCGAATTACTGGAGAAATAGCTCCAATACTAATTACCTTTGGGGTATTTCTGGTAGAAATTGGATTCTTTGCCTTTGCTGGGAAAATGGCTGAAATGCATGTCATCAAAAAGTTCTCTGTATCAGAGGAATCTTCAAGTGATTGATCTGTAGAGGATTGGCTTAATTCAAGCCATTTCTTTCTTGATCGGCTAGAAAAGGAATAGTTTTTGATTGAGAAAAATAAGATGTCAGAAAAAAAAGGTCAAAAAGGCTTTCTCCAAAAGTTTGGCAAATGGGCCCCAATTATTGGTGGAGCTTGGATTGTTTTGAACATTGTTCTTCCGTTAGCCCTATTGCGTATTCCTGCTGTTCAGAAATTCTTACTAGCAATAGGAGATAAGCTTCCTTTTGACATCCCAGGGATTGGATAGAAATGAGCACAGAGCTTATTTGCTTTTTCTTGATTGGTATCGCAGCACTGCTTCTAAATACTGGACTTTCCTCTCAAGCTCTTCCACTCTTTTGGTTAGTTCTTCCATTAGTAATCAAAATCTGTTTCAACACTATCCGAAGGATCCGTTTTAAAAACAGCTAAAAAGGTGTAAGAAAAATGAACTAATGCAATTTTAAAAATATTAGACGTTAGTTATGACTTTGCTTGGGTAGATAAGTTGCATTTATAGCACCTATCAGAGTTTTGAAACTTTCTGGCAATTCCTTATGTGATTCGTTATCTTTTAAAAAATTAACCCCACTTGTCTAAACTATGACTAAAGAGGTCTACGAAGCAGTTCTTGAAGCATCAAAAAATGGGGAGCTTTGGAGTATAAACAGAGCTCATTAGTAATTGCATTTGAGTAATAATTATTTTCTGAGTTAGGAACTAGAGGGAAATATCAATTTGAATACTTCCTTATTTAAAATGGTAATAAGATTCTTTGGTGGTAGGACTTTTTTAATTCATGCGTATTACTTAGGAACAAATGCAGATGCTATGCATGCAATTACTGAATACACTGTTATTAGTTAGAGAAGGAAGCCTTATGGACAATAGCTTGGATAAAAGCAGGGAGGCAAATGAAAGAGAAGCTATCGATGACTATTTTGAATGCACGTCTTTCTGTTCAGTTGACGAGAGCCTGAGTGATTGTCAAGCAATCTGCATGGAAAGGTTCCTTCAAGGAAACTATTTCTAAGGCTGACACAATCTCAGCCTTTTCTTTTAGACCAGTAATCACAAAAAAAAAGGGCCTGCTACAGCCCTTTCTCACGTCTTTGGTGATCCCCATCAGCCAGAACTAGAAAGCTTTTATGCGTTCACTGTTTCTTTTCAGCTGGGGTCAATGCTTTGAGTTCTTCTTGAAGTTCATGCTCACGTTCATCGAGGATTTTCATACGTGATTGATAGTTAGCCTCAAGACGCTTGCGTGATTCAATGAGGTTGTTTAGTTCTTCTTGATTTTGCTTTTGCTTAAGCTCCTCTAGTTGACTATCTGAGACAACATAAACAGTCCTATGAGGAGTAATGAAAGAATCAGAAAAGAAGTTGTCAAAGAGTGATGTATACATGGTGTCTTTTTGAAGTACATAACTACTCTGATCTGAGTTGTTGGAATCTAGAAGGATGTAAGCCGAAGATTTCTATTCGGTCTCTACTACTTAGATCGGTTGATACTACTGAAATATTGGGTTTACCGAAAGTCGAAGTCCCGATCAACTGGTGAAGTGCTACTTAGCTAGACCACCGGCATTGGTCTGCATAACGTTGATAGATTTGCGCATATCCTTTTGAGACAAGTTTCTTTTGAATATTCATTCGACCTTTCGATAGTTCTGCAACTGTCCGTCCATAACGATCTTTAGTTATTCGGCGAATCGAAACTTGTTCGCCAGCCACTAATCTATTGAGGTAATCTCTAGCTGCTTTTGCTGGGACAGGATTAGCTCTTGCACCAAGTAGTTCCGGTGTGTCGATACAAGCTAATCGTATTTTTTCACCTTTCGTGGTTGTACAAGTGCCACCGTCATAACAGTTTTTAATCGTTACGAGAGAACTTTTGTTGGAGAAATAATTGATCCCAACTATGACGATTAAAGCCCCAAGCCCAATCTTGAACAAATCTGTTGCGCAGCCGAAACAACCTTTAATCATTGTTCTTATCTCTGCTCATGTATCTAATTGTCCTATATATAACTCTTCAAAGTATTTAATCACTGTTGTCCTGCTATCAAGTCTGAGCAGAGCCTTATGAGAACCACATCCCACCATTCTTACTTGCTTCTAAAAAGTTCTTTCTTTGCTCCTGATGTCTCTCAACAAGTTCTTTGGATTTTGCTAAATCAGTTGTGTCACTTTTGATAGGTTTAACTGTCTCAGGCCATAGAATTGAAATCCATGATCTTGTTCTTGCTCTAGCGTATGCAACCATGTCTCAACAGAGAGATTGATTAGTAGGTAGGGTAGCTATTTAACAGATACCTAAGTTCCTTATAGCTTTGAATTAGGAACCAGCAATCAGTGAAGTCTTGAGATGAACACGCTGCTGAGTGCGACGAGCTTATGGGGGGAGATCGATACCAGTCTTTGTAGACCAAGAAGCTTGACTTTTAGGAAAGAAAATCTATAGGTAAACAAAAAAGATTTTAATTAGGGTTTTCAGCCACTCACTGCTTGGCCGTATAAATACCTAAGTGATCTTCCTCATTCATTTCTTGAGTAAAAGAATTAGAAAGGAAGAAGAATCTTTGGAGTTTTAATCATGTCAAACCGTTTAGTTCAAAACTTCAAGGAATCACTTCCCCTAAGTAATCTACTTTCTAATAACAAGCCAAAATATGATGACGATGTGACTGAGTGTATGCAATTTGGTATCTGCTCAGTGCGTCCTAAACCCTTAAAAGAAATTCCTTATTATTATCATTTTTAATTAGCCCTTCAGAAACACTTACTAGCACTACAAGCTATGAGAAATATGTAAAGCGCGAATTGGTAGCAGTCGTGTGTATTCATTGAGGCTTCTAAAAATAAATACTCTTGCTCATTTTGCTAATGAAAAGGAACCTTTAGATATTGGGACGGACTTAGAGGGAATCAGTTCCTATATTATTCTCAGGTTTTCAAAGGAACGAAGGATCTAGAAGTGATGGTCTGTAAGAAAGAACAAAAGGGCTTTGGTCGTTTTTAACTGAAGTAATCACATCTTCTCCAGTGTGCCAAATCCATTGTTGTTAAGGAGCTCTTCCATCAATATCAACGCTTGTCCCAACTGGAGGGCCAAAACGATGCCTTAAGCCTGCCAATACTTCGGTCATGTTTTTATAGTCCATCTCATAAGCAAGTTGGTTTAACCCATGCTCGTCTTCGACACGAACACGAAGTCTACTCACTGGCAAACCACTCATTTGGAAATCTCTAACTTCATAAAGCTCTTTGCTTACTCCTACCTCTACAGCTTTTAAAGACACACCAAGATGTCTCTCGACACTTGTGAGATCCATCCCCCAAGATAAACCTTCAACACAAGCATTCGCAGCTATAGGAATCAGTTGAATAGAAAACAGAACAACAGCTATAACAAGAGATCTAAAAACCTTATTAATCTTAATGTTTTAAACTTTTCTAATTAAAAACTAGGGAGTCCTTTTTGAAAAGAATGTCTTTTGTGTGCTATCAAACTTAAAATAATTTAAAGATTCAATCTCGTCACGAATCTTTTGAAAACCCAGTGGAGATTTCATGAACACCACCTATGTTTCTTGAGATCATTTTAGACAGAGGAACGTCTTGTTGGTATAAGAGCTAAGGAAGCAACACAGAGAACACTTATAAGAGGACCTGGAGCAAGATTAAAAAGAATTGCAAGATAAAAACCTAAAACGGATATGACAACACCAAATATTGAGGATCGAACCATGGCAACCCGCAAGCTTGAGGCTTGAACTAATCCCAACAAAGCTGGAGTCGACAGTAGAGCAATTACAAGGATGACACCAACTGCAGCCATTGAGCTAACAATGACAAGAGCAGTTGTAAAGCCGAGAGCTAAGTTTAAAGAAGATACATTTATGCCATTAGCATCAGCACCTTCTGGATCTAATCCAACATAAATAAGCTTGTCGTAACCAAAAAACATCAAACAAACAAACATTAAAAATGAGATCAATGTTCTTAATAGATCCCCCCAATTTGCAGTCAATAGATCGCCAAATAAAACAGCTTCTAAATCAATTCTTATACCAAGTAAAGGTATAAGAATGATACCAAGTCCAAGTGATCCAGCCAGTATTGTATTCATCACAGCTGCATAGTTTTCACTTCGTTTATTAGTCAGCTTTTCGGCTAGGAGTGCTCCCAATAAACCACTGATAACTCCTCCAATAGAAGCATCTAAACCAAGCGCTACTGCCAACGCTAAGCCGGGTAAAACACAATGAGAAATTAGATTGACCTGTAATAGACGTTTATGCGTAATTAATACAGTACCCATAGCTGGGCACAGTGCTCCTGAAAAGCAAGTTATAAGGAGCGGAATTATCCACCAATTTGTATTTATAAAAGACATCAAGCAAATGATTGAGTATGGTCAATAAAAGAGATCCACTGAAGATCTTGCCAATGAGTAGAAGCAGAACTGAAATTACTGATCGCCAAAAGCAACTGCTTGAGGAACTCAAGAAATGTGATGATGAATTGACCGGCCAAGAGTTGCATAGACAATTGCATCAGGGTGAGAAAATCATGGGATTGGCGACGGTATATAGGAACTTGCAAGTACTTGTAAAGCAAGGGTTGGTTCGTTCTAGGCATCTTCCAACAGGTGAAGTTCTTTATACCCCAGTTGAAAGAGATATCCATCATTTAACTTGTGTTGACTGTGGAGAGACAACACGTTTGGATGGATGTCCTGTAAAAACAATGAGCATTCCTAAGAAATCCTCTGTGAAATTCGAGTTGTTGTTTCATACTCTTGAGTTCTTTGGCCTTTGCCAAGATTGCCTTGAGAAACAAGAGTCTTGACGAAATTTGAATAATATTAAGCACAGCAGTGATTACCCATACAATTTATAGATTCCAGTCTTTCTTGTACTTCTTGAGGCTTGCCTGCAGCTAGGACAGTCTTATCAAGAGCGACGACCTTGTCATAAGCGTTTAAGGCTTTTCCCCATTCATGACTGCTAACAAAGAGTGTTAGCCCAGAATCAGCTAGTTGACGAATAATAATCAAAAACTGTTCTCTAGTAGGTGGATCTAAGGAAGAGCATGGCTCATCAAGAAGAAATATTTTTGCTGGCGTCATTAACGTTTTTGCTAATAATGCTTTTTGTTGTTGGCCGCCTGATAATGAATCAAGCCTCCTTTTTGCTAGATCAGTTATCCCTACTCGTTGTAGCGCAGCTTCTAATTCACAACAGGTTGATTTTGAGTGATTTGCACGACCTAAAGAAACCAGGCCTTCAACAGTAATTGGGAAACTCCAATTTAATAATGATCTTTGTGGCATGAGAGCAACATGATGCCGGACATTACCCAAAGAAGAACCATCAACATTGATTTGACCTTTCTTTGGCTTATGTTGTCCTTGAAGCAGACGCAATAAAGTAGATTTGCCAGCTCCATTTGGACCAACAAGTGCTGTCAAAGTCCCTCGCTCGAGTTCAACTGAAACATCATTCAAGGCATAATAACCCTGCTCTGAATAGGAATACGTCAAATTTTCCGCAATTAAATTAGCCATTAATCAAAGCATTTCCTAACAGAAGGATTCATAATGATAACCATTCTCATATGATAAGGGGCGTTGGTTCTATTGAGCGCATGATTTTTAGCTTATCCAAAGAAGAAAATAAAAAGTTCTCATCAAGAAAAACAATCTTCAACGCTTCTATCTTAGCTGGCGCAGTTTTGCTATCTGGAATTAATCAGGGTGTTGAAGCTAAACCGAGTTCAATCGTTGCCGTAGAGCCATTGACTTGTGACCTGGTTAAGGCAATCGCTTTACCATCAATATCAGTTAATTGTTTAATCGATAGGAAGCAAGATGTTCATGACGTCAGAATTTCTCCTAGGCAAGCTCAAGTCCTAAAGAATGCAAGTCAAGTCTTTACTCTTGGTCCAGAGATGACGCCCGCAATGAAAAAATGGCTGGATAATCCCATAACGGTTGTTGTCGGTATAAGTGCAATAGAAATTGACGACCACGATGATCATGACGATCATTCATCTGCGAAGCATGACGACCACGATGACCACGACGATCATGACGATCATGACGATCATTCATCTGCGAAGCATGACGACCACGATGGTCATGACGATCATGATGACCACGATGATCATGGAGATGGATCTTTTGAATGGGCTGGTGTCTTTGAACTTTCACCAGGAACCTACAAATGGTCTTTTGCAAAAGTCGATGGAGACTATGCAGATCCTGCCATGAAAATGGTCATTCTTAAATCTGGGGATATTGAAGCATCAGAAGAGCTTGCTGAAGAATTATTAGAGTCTAAAAAATCAGAAGTTAAACGCAGCAATGACACACTTGTTGCACAGGAAAAAGCCTATGTTCTTACATTTAATGAGAGAAAAGACAGCACAACATTCAATGTAGAAATCAAAAAATCTGGTAAATATGCATTCTTTACTGAGCATATGCCTTTTGAGTTTGAAGCCGATGAACATTTCTTTAAAGATGTTTCAGGCGATGATATTGAACCTATAGCTCAAGTTCCAGATGAAGGCGGTGATCATCATCACCATGATCATGGTGGACTAGATCCCCATGTTTGGCATGATCCTCATAACATCATCAAGATGGGTAATGTCATTTCTAAAAATCTCAACAAGAAAATTTCATTCTTTGATAGAGAAACTAAAAAAGTTCTAAAAGAAAGAACTCAAGCGGTTAATTCTCTTTTAGAAGATTTAGATCAATGGACTCAACTACAAGTAGCCACAATCCCTTCTAATCAAAGGACGATAGTTTCTAAGCATAAAGCTATGGAATACTACGGGGATGCCTTTGGTTTGAAAACCATTAGCTTATTGGATTTTCTTGGTCATTCATCGAGCCTTAGGCCTCAAACCATTTCCAAAGTAATAACAGAGCTTAGAGAAGAGAATGTACAAGTTATATTTCCAGAGCAAAAACCTTCTTCAAAACTATTGAAAAACTTAAGTAGACAAACTTCTACCCCTATAGCAAAACAACAGATTTTTGTTGATGGTTTAATGCCTACAGGAAATACTATTTCTGTCGCTGTTCATAATACATGTACCATCGTTAATTCTTTGGGTGGTTCCTGCAATAAGAAAGCAGGTAATCAACTAGAGAATAGGTGGGATACATTAACTAAGCGTTAATTTGAAAATTCCCGACCTTCTTTTTAAATTTCATCTTCAACTGTAATTAAAATGGCTAAAATTAAAGGTCTAGAAACTTATAAGAGATATTGGGAAGATCAAGCAAGTTTTATGGATCAATCACCATGGGACTTGCGAAAGATCTTAAAATTAACTTTCTCAAATGACTTTGATAAACATATAGAAGAACTTAAATTTTCAGATCACTCCATTTCAAAAGAAGATGGGAAATTAATCTTACGGCTAAAAGTTCCCTACAACTACTCTGAGCTTGATGATTTTGAAGGAAAGGCTATCGAGCTCTTGGGTATCGACAAGAATTACTTAATCGATATGAGCTTCACCAATTCTAATTGTACTAATACTTAAGAACAACAAAATGACTATCGAGCAAAAAATACCTGTCACCATCCTAACAGGCTTCCTCGGCTCTGGGAAAACCACCCTCCTTAATCGGATTCTGAGTGAAGAACACGGTAAACGAATCGCTGTAATCGAAAATGAATATGGTGAAGTTGGTATTGATCAGGGTCTGGTCATTAATGCTGACGAAGAAGTCTTTGAAATGTCCAACGGTTGCATTTGCTGCACCGTTCGTGGAGACCTAATTCGCGTATTAGGCAACCTCATGAAGCGACGAGATAAATTCGACTATGTGTTAGTTGAGACAACAGGACTTGCTGATCCTGGACCTGTTGCTCAGACATTTTTTATGGATGACGAAATCCGTAATGAATTTTCTCTTGATGGCATTGTTACTCTCGTTGATGCGGCTCATATTGATCAGCAACTCGGTCGCAGTGATGAAAGTTCTGAGCAGGTTGCCTTCGCAGATGTCCTTGTCCTAAACAAAACAGACTTAGTCTCTGATGAATCTCTCGATATTCTTGAATCACGGCTACGCGATATGAACCGGATGGCTCGTGTTGTTCGTAGTAAGCAAGCGGAGGTATCTATTGATACTGTGTTAAACCTTAGTGCATTTGACCTAGATCAGGTTTTAAAGCGTCGCCCCACTTTCCTTGAGCCAGAATATCCATTCGAGTGGACAGGTGTTTTTTCTCTTGAGAAAGGTCGTTATGAACTTAGCCTTGAAGAAGGTCCTGATCCCACGATGTCGCTCGTCGTTCTGGAAGATCAGGGGATTGACGAAGCAGCTCTTAATGCTGGTGCTGAATCTTGCGTAAGACTTTACGCTGACTCTGCGGAACTTCTTCATCCTGGAAGCACAGTCCCAATTGAAAAACATGTCAGTCTTCAGCTTCAGTCTAATGGGCGTAAATCTTTCTTTTTAGAACTTGATAACCCTACTCATATTGGGCTTTTCACCCAGCACACAGCAGAGGAATTTGATATCAAAGTATCCCGAATTGATACTTTAATTACTACAACTGAAAGTGATGGCAAAAATGATGCTTTGGTCCAACCTGAAACTGAGCGGACTTGGGTGGCAGAGCATGAACATGATGATGAAGTGGGCTCAATTGCTATTGAGCGAATAGGTGATGTCGATCCAGAAAAACTCAATAAGTGGTTGAGTCGACTCCTGTCAGAAAAAGGTGTAGATATATTTAGGACAAAAGGGTTTATAAGTTACGCGGGTGAATCCAGGCGAATGGTTTTTCAAGGGGTTCACATGCTCTTTACTGCTCAGCCTGATAAAGAGTGGGGGAATGAACCTCGCCATAATCAATTAGTGTTTATCGGTCGAAATCTTGATGAAAAAGAAATGTGTCGGGAGTTTGATAAGTGCCTGGTGTAGAAGGATTTAGTCCCCAGGGGATGCTTCACGAGGGCTGGAGTGCTGAAGTTGAAGACTATGCCATAGTTTGTGGGTGGACCTTAGGTGGCAAAGCACTCTTAGTAGGTGATGTTGCAGGTGGACTTTATTTATTTGAGGGTAAATCTGGAAGCCCCCTTTGGCAGAAAAAAGAGGTCCATAAAGGAGGACTACTCGCATTATCTATACACCCAGATGGAGATATTTTTGCAACTTCAGGACAGGATGGACGTGTTCTTATTTGGAATAGCGAAGAAGGGGAGTCAACTAAAGTCATAGAGCTTGGAGACGGTTGGGTCGAACACCTGAGATGGTCACCAGATGGTCGTTTCTTGGCTGTAGCCTTTTCTCGCAGAGTGCATGTATATGGGATTGATGGCCACGAGCATTGGAAATCAGGAGAACACCCAAGCACTGTTAGCTCGATCGCTTGGTCAAAGTCGAATGAACTAGCAACTGCATGCTATGGCCGAGTGACTTTTTTTGACGTAGTTGCTGACAAGGTCAATCAAAAGCTGGAATGGAAAGGTTCACTAGTGTCTATGGTACTTAGTCCTAATGGTGATGTTGTGGTTTGCGGTAGTCAGGATAATTCTGTACATTTCTGGCGACGCTCAACTGATCAAGACTCTGAAATGACTGGGTATCCGGGTAAGCCAAGCCAGTTAGCGTTTGATCAGAGTGGTACAGTCCTCGCCACCGGGGGAAGTGATGTCGTGACAGTTTGGAGCTTTGAAGGGAAGGGCCCTGAAGGCACTGTTCCTGGTCAATTAGCTCTTCATGCTGATGCGATTTCTAGTCTTGCTTTTTCTAATCAGGGAATGCTTCTTGCTTCAGGAGCTAGAGATGGTTCTGTTCTTGTTTGGTTTCTCAAGAGTAATGGTGATGGTGACCCACTTGGTGGAGCATTCGCAAGAGAGTTTGTCTCCGCAATTGCCTGGCGGCCTGATGACTGTGCTTTGGCAGCAGTAAATTCAAAAGGAGGCATTAACGTTTGGGATTTTAAAATGCGTACTAAATCTTCCCCTAAAGGGTTCTGAACAGACCTTTTTAAAGAAAAAATTCCTAGATAATTCAAAGATTTTCTAAAAGCAATCCTTTATTCAGCTTCTAATTGTATTTGAGGTGATTCCCTTCATAATTATTTTGCAGCGCAACAAGTCTGGCTACTAACTTTCCATGACGGTGCAATGTTCTTGAGCTTTCGGAGTCAAACAAGTCCCCTCTAGCTTCGGACAAATAGTCCAAAAAATCTTTAGGAGTGCATATTTCTTTCCCTTTATTCCAAGAATGAAAATCAATATGAATACTGCTTTCAACTACAAGAATGTTTTCTATAAAATCTGCCAGGTCAGGCCGACTTACTTTGTCAAATAGATGATGGCCATGTAATTGAAAATTCTTTCCTCTTTTCTTTTTGGCCCCAGTGACTTGGCACGAATTGTTTGAAGCTCTTTTTGCTCTTGCAATCGCCTCATCAATTCTTTTTGGGGCAGAGGTTATTCTTTTTATCTCGGCCTTAAAACAATCTTCAACAACTTCCCCAACTGCTTCTACCCAAGCCTTACGAGATTTACTGATAGAGGAATTTTTTCTCATGTCAACAGCAATACTTGCAAGCCCTTTCTGACTCCAAATAGGCTCTTCTTTTTCAGATAAAAGAAAATGTTTTTCTAGTTCAAGTCCTTCTTGACCATCAAGTGAATCACTTTTCATTAGCCTCTTAACGCTATTTTTTAAGCCAGTACCACTTGTTTGCAGTATTTTTATTGTTGTGCTTTTATTTACGAAGGCCAACTCACCTCTTGTTTCAACCAAGCCTTTTGACTCAATTAGCTCTTGAGTAATTCGCCTAGAAACCAACATTCTTTTTCTTCTTCTTTTTCTATGAGTAAGTGCTTCAATAACCATTGATAAAATTCCAGTTTGATCTTGCTCGTAATATCTAGCTATCGCTTCGACTCCTTCTTCATAGAACCTTCGTTCTTTAAGGACGCCTCTTTTAGCAACAAACTCAAAATGCTCACCTTCATTTAATTCCCATTCGTCATCATCATATTTATCAAATTCATCAACAACTTTGTAAAGCGAATCTATCCTTTTCCCTAGGATCTTTGCCGTTTCTTTATCTGTTAGAAGATCTCTAATTATTTTCTTTTTACTCATTTCATTAGGGCGAGAAGAGAATCTCTCATTTTTTGAAGTCTTTCAAAAACTTGTGTGTCTCCACCTACATCAGGATGATGAATCTTTGCCAGATTCCTAAAGGAATTTTTAACATCTTCTTTCGACGCT
>QCPN01000022.1:0-18193 GCA_003209775.1 Prochlorococcus sp. AG-436-O09
AAGATTAAGTAAAAAGTATGAGGAAGATGTGATTTTTGCCTTCATCCTAATATTATTCTCTTATACGAGATTCAACGAATGGGAAAGAAGTCAAAGAAATGTTCTTCTGAAAAAAATAGAAGAATGCTTTGGTTTGCATTTTCTGCAGCAGGATTAGGTGCAAGAGGACTTGCTGCACTTGCTCTTGTTGCAATCTCAATAAAGATGCATCAACTTCAATATCAATCGAAGTTATTCAATGCTTGTGTCGAGGAAATTAAAGATACAGGAAAGCCTATCTCAGATTCAGTTAGATTTTGCAATGGTGGGTAGTAGTTGAGCTTTAGTTGTCATGGATGATATCTGCCACTAACCAAGAAACTAATATGAATAGATCATTAGCTCAAAATGCATGGAGCTTGATTGAAATGGAATTAGGAATACTCTAAAAGTATGATAGGCAATTTTCAGAGATTTGATTTCCGCCGATGAACCCTATTGATCTCTTAAAGGAATTAATCAATACGTTTAGCAAGAAAGCAAAATATAAAGATAGAGAAATGAAGCGAGTCTTTCAGTGGCGAAGATATTTGGAATGGGAGGGCTTAAACAAGCATGAAAAACTTGCTGCTAAAAGACTTTTCTTTGTCCCAATAGCGGCCTATTTTGTATTTGCTTTTATTAGTCGACATTCTATTACTCTTATATTTCTGATAGGACTCTTTTTTGTATATAAGAAGCTCGAGAAAGGGAAGTTTCTGAAATGAGATCTCTCATTTCTTGATTCTTTCTGATCGAAGAGAGTAACCAATCAAGAGGAAGAAAGATTACTTGTATCAAGCTGAACAGCACCAAAGAGATCGAATTGATAGGATAATTATGTAGCAACAACTACAGAAAAACGTTCGACTCGCAACATTGCTGAGCTGCAGTTCGACTCAAGCCAGGGAACGGGGACTTGAGCTAACACGGAAAGACTCAATGTCTCTTATCTATAGAGGAAAAACTTACACACAAAACAAGGCAGTTGCTTCTAAGCAGCATGTTTCACTTATTTATCGTGGTAAGCATTATCAAAACTGAATTAGCCAAAGGCTAATTTCCTAGGAGCTCTTTCTTAAGGGCTCTTTTTTAATGCTATAGAGTTTTCTTCTTAGTGATTTCCATCACAAGAATGATTGAACTTTAAGATAAGGAAATGAATTGTTCCATTAAATAAAAAATCTCCCTATCCATATAGAGAGATTTCCCCTGGCCTGAGAGACCCCCATCACCCAGCCAATAACTTAACACTAGCAACTATTACGCGGCTTGAAAAAAGGTGTAACACTAGATATAGGCAAAACAGAAGGAAAGTATTCTTCTGCCCCCATGCCTAGGGGTACCTCTGCCCCTTTTAAGAATCTCGCCGCAGCAGCTATCCCTGCTATTGAGACGCTTCGACACCATCTGTAGTGTCTTGGCTATTAAAAATAAAAACTCTCTTGCGCTTTGAAGACGTTACTGCTTTACCCTGTGGAAAACTCTTTGTGTAGAGAGGAGTGTCCTTGATAAGGCAATTGTTACGATGCTGCGCATTCTATTTTTCTTTTTTATATCCTATTTAATAATTTTTGCACCTCAAAGGATCTCTAAGGCCAGCTTTAAGCAACATCATTATTGATTTGATGATCTATTTCTGCTAGCTCCCAGCCATTGTTAAGTAATTCATTCCAAGTCTCTATGGAACCTTCTAAGTTCATCGTTCTTATGTTCTTCAAAGTAGTTGGGACCCCGTCTTTATTTGAATGCCAAAGTTGAGTAATAACATTAGGCATGCGCATGAGGGACTTTTGATCTCTAATGAAAAGCAACATCAATTCCTTCTCTGGGTTGATGAGCCATCCTGATGGCGTGGCCGCTCCTTTTCTGATTCTGTAAGGCATTCTTTTCTGAATAATTCAGGACAAAAACCATCTGCCCTAGGATGACGCGCAGATTCTTTTGGCTTGGCAGTCTAGCAACTGGTACAAATATACTAGGCATCGTAGTTCTGGTCGTCAAGCGAGTAGCAGGAAATCCGGTAGGATCTGCCTAGCTTGTGACAAGCGTTGTTTGAGTCCTTAGCTAGCAATGAATGAACTTCGTTTAATAATCTATGAGCAGATAATTAACAAGGATTCAGGCGGTAACACCTCTCTGTTCAACAAGGTCTGTGGAGTTACTATTTTTATTTCGATTTTTTTTGCAGTCGTAGTGACTGAAAACTCGATTGATTATCAATTTGGGAGTCAGATAGACGTGATTGATTGGATTATTGGTGGTTTGTTCTGCATTGAATATCTATGCCGCTTATGGATTGCTCCACTTGAAGGGAAATATGGTAAGGGTTTAGCAGGGGTTTTGCGTTACATTGTCTCGCCAATGGCAATAATAGATATTATTGCAATAGTCCCTTCTTTTATAGGTGTTCGAGCTGAATTAAAAATCTTGAGGATTATTCGTCTCCTGAGAATACTGAAAATTGGAAGAAGTGAAAAATTCAAGCAAAGTATCTTTCACTTTAACTATGCACTTAAGTCTAAGAGTCAAGAACTGCAAATATCGACATTCTATACAGTCTTGCTTTTACTAATGAGTAGCACCTTTATGTATCTAGCAGAGTCGTCTATTCAACCGGAATTATTAGGATCGATTCCTAGGTGTCTTTGGTGGTCAATTACAACTGTTACTGCTGTTGGTTATGGTGACTCGCTTCCAGTTACGGCTGTTGGAAAAACAATCGCATCATTAACTTCTCTCTTGGGTATTGGTGCTATAGCTATTCCTACTGGGATACTTGCATCTGGATTTAGTGAATCAATTGGCATGCAAGATAAAAACCTTAACGATTTAAATAAAAAATTGGACCTCAATGCCTGAAAGTAATTCTAATTAATTTATAGAAGGCACTCAAAAAACCGCCCATCAGGCTCTACAACATTAGATAAAAAAAAGCGCCCTCAGCGAGTAGCGCTCTGTTGGACAAGTGTGTGAGGAGTGTCCTTTATCTTTTATACTCCTGCATAGTGCCTTTTGTCACCCATTTAAGAGAATAAAGTTCCTTGAATACTTAGAGCTTTCTTCCTTTCGCTTAGGTGGACTGCTTTTACATATTGCTCTGAATAGGCACAGTTCTTACAGCTTTCATTAGGCTCTGGGATTTTGTGTTGATTCATCAAGTTGACCATTTCGTTAACCTTTTTCTCTATCCAATTGCTATTCCATTTATAGGGAACTAGATACTCTTCAAAATGCATTGTCTGATAAAAGCCATCTTCATCTCTCTTGGCATTGTAGACCAAGAAGTAAGAAGTTGGATGAACATCAAAACCCATTCCTGAAAGTAGGTAGGCATAGAAGTCCATTTGGACTTTGTAGCCGTCATGGTAACAATCGTCTAAGTATTCTTGTTTGTCCACTCGACCATTCTTAGCTTGTGATTTGTAGTCAACGATAATCAATTGTTGAGTCTTTGTATCTTGCCATATATCATCTATTCCTCCAGTAAGAATTATGTTTGTGTTTTTGTGTCTAAGCCTTAATCCGTGATGTAATGAGTCCCTCCAGTTGTCAATCTCTGGATGATCAAAAGGAACAACATGCCTTAAGTCATTAGGTGCAAAAAGGCGATGTGCTTTGTGGTTTTCTCGGCAATGGTCAAATTCTTTTTTTAGTAGTAAGTCAGTTGTTTCATTGAGCGTCCAACCTGGTGTTCCAGGAGCATCAAGACCTTTTACGCGATCTAAGTAGAAGCACCTTTTGCAGGTTAGGAAATTGGAGAAACGACCTCTACTGATCTTGAAGTCAGTTTTCTGATTAGGGGTATAAGAAGAGGATGCTCTACTGCGCAAACCAGTCGCTTTTATAGGTTCCTTTTTGCTGTTTCGTTTGAGGTCAATCATTTACAAACTATTCCTAGCTGCTTTTATGCAGCCTTCTTTGATTGGCTAAAGATGAACGCAAGTAATAAACCCATCCCTAGTAAAGGCAGAAGATTTTTTAAAAGATGAACTACAAAAAGAACGCCTAAACCACCACCAGCAAAAATTAGCCATCTAGGTAAAGGTTTTACAGCTTTCCTTCCCATTGAACTATGAAGAGGAATTACCTCTGGATCAATTGCCATTCTTATTTAAACCCTTTCTTTAATATTAAGTCGTTAAAATTAAACAGCAATCGCTTGTTTCAATCATGCGCAATTGCAAAATGAAGCTTCATTCTCTTCGTGGTTGTGAGTGGCTTTTCGTAAATTTTGCCACTTTGTTGAGCTTGAATTGATTCATCTCCAATATATTGCTTTGCATCTGAATAGATCTTGCTGCGTTATTGGTTGAGGTATATAGAAAACTTCTTCTCACTGCTATTAGTATTGATCAAGAAGGTTAAGTCTTTTATGTTATGAGGATGCATTGTTATACCCACAATGTACTGGCTAGTTTCTAGTGCAACCACTTCCAAAATCTTGACCATTTAGAAATTAATGTTTACTGCTTTGATTGACTAGGTACGTTTTATCGTTATAAATAAGCAACTATATTTATATGATGCTTCATTTCTTCGTGCTTGATTTACTGGCTTTGTTACTGCTAGCAATATGCATTATCCAGCTAAGTGCAGAAAAGTCGGAAAAGGCTTGAAATGTTCAGAAAGTCTTAGCCCTAAGAGTTGCTATTAGCAGGATAAAGCTAAACCATATATAGAAATAAATTAGCATTTTATGCTTTAAAACGCTTGTCAATACGAGGTAGTGTTGGCTCGAAGATAGGGCCAGGCCGTGTGTAAGCGATGTAGCTTTTATCTCTAGAATCCCAGATCATATTTATGCATGGCTTGGTGCACATGTAGGCCTGCTTCTGAAGTGTTTTGAAAGGCATTGAAGAAACTGTCGGAGTCATTTCGCCTAGAACGTGAGATGATTTCTTTTATAGTACATAAGTACTATAAAAGGTCAAGTGCATGATCTGATGTTTTTTCTTTAGTTGCAGGTTTGATTATCTAAGGACTGGAAATTTGTTTTTGCTTAAGAATTTCCAGCTTACTTATTACTGTGTTTTTGGCTCTTTGAGAGTTTAGGCTGTGACTAAGTCAAGGAACTCTTTGCACCTTCTCTCAAGCGTCAATCA
Source organism: Prochlorococcus sp. AG-436-O09 (assembly GCA_003209775.1). Classification (GTDB taxonomy): domain Bacteria; phylum Cyanobacteriota; class Cyanobacteriia; order PCC-6307; family Cyanobiaceae; genus Prochlorococcus_E. Next base: position 5,124 of record QCPN01000022.1, read on the forward strand.
AGGAGGTCTCTATAGATTGTTTTAATGATCGAATGCCAGTAATGGTTGGCATTCGATATGTTAAATGAAGAAATTTGGTTATCTATACCCTGCAAGAATTTATAAGGTAATAAGTAAGGACAGAGTATTTCAAATTGATCAATTTACCAGTGACAGTGAAGGAGTTATGTAGATTTTGTAGAAGGTTTACCTTCTCTTCTCACTCCAGTGATACAAGTAATAAACAATTAAACCAACTATGATAATTGGTGTATAAGTTCTAATTAAAGCAAGTCCTGCGAATGCGATTACAGGAAGAAGTATTAGACGTTTAGTTCTGAGTGACATGTAGCGCCAATTTCGGAACCTTGCCATTATGGAAAAGGAAAAGCAGAACTTGTTCTAAATAGGTCTGCAACTTTCATAATTACCCATAGAACTAGAGCACCCTCTAATAATCCAGATAAGTACATTTGGTATCCAGACAAGCCAAACTCTTCTTGAGCGCGCTCAATAAGAGATTTGTGCCAGTCAATTATTCTTTTCATCTTTCTAACGGACGCTTAAAAAGACTAGTGCAAAAGAAATCATGTATCATTACTCCTTAATATGACTTGATTGGTTTTTTGTTCAAGAGATAAAAAACAGAATAATAAGTAATCTCTTTTATATTCAATTTGACGCTAGCTGTTGAAAATATTGAATAATCATTTCTTAGGCATTCTGTTCCAATTCGTTATTATTACTAAACCTATGAATTAGGAGAAATGAATGCAATTCATTGGCCAGCACAAGAAATTAATTTCCGGTACCAGCGCAAACTTCGCTTGTCCGATTACGGTTTGCTTTGGGTTGTCTTTTAAAAAGGAGTGTTTCTAACCATTATTATCGAAAGACTAATCTTGCATTGATAGAACCTTCGTTTGTCCAGGAATACCAGTGAGCTCACTTAGTAAGGTTGATTATTTGAATCTGTATAAAAAGATTCGACCAGAGTGATCAAAAGAGAAATTTATGAAGGCTACTTTTTCTAAGTTGATTTTAGTAGCACTACTTAATAGTTTGGACCAATTTATATTTCTTTGGCTTTCTCTGAACTGCCAATGAGTTCAATCACCATAAATACCGCTTTATTATTTTCTTTATTAATGGTTTTTGGTATCCCACTTATTCTAATTATGCGTTTTCAAGTTGGAAAGTCTCCCTTAGTAGAAAGAAGAACAAATTTGTAGAGTCTAATTCTAACCATAGCAACTTCAATCATTTAGGGGAAAGCTTTAAAGGAAATGGATTACACGATTATTTGTTAGTGAATTCACGTTGTATCTTTTTCAGACTTAGTAGCAATTTTTGGAAAACTCACAATTTTTTTAGATGATCACCTAAAGAAAATAACGTTTGATTTCATGCTCGCTAAAAAAGTGCTTGATTTTAAAAATAACTGTAAAGGTTAATGAGATATAAAAACAGATCTATGGGCGAAGCTAAGAGAAGGAAGCAGAATGGTTTACCTCCTAAGGGCCCTAAGAAATCTCTATCCAAAGGAGTTAGGAACAAATTGTTTGTTAAATACCCTCGCCTTCCTTCCATCCTTATTGGAGTAGGCATTCTTTATTTAATTTTCGATTTAATTAAGTACTATAACCGCTAGAGTATGGATTCAACTGATGCTTTTGATTTGTAAACAGATTGATGAAAAGATCAATTGTCAATACTTTCTTTCCAATTTATTAATGCCGAAAGAGTTTGTTTCACAATACCTGAGGCTATAGATAACTTTGATTGATTGATGCCTTCTTGAAGAGTTTTTGATGCACCTGATAGCCATAGGTATGCACCTGCATTCCAGTTAAGAGCTTTTAGTAAAGCTCCTTTATTGTTCAGTGCATCAAAAGCATGATCCCTCCAACTATCAATGCTTTGCCACTTAAGATCCTCGCCATAACAGTCGTAGTCGCGAGGATGAAGGATCAATCGATGACGCTTGCTTTGCTTTGTAAAGCTTGCTATGCATGCTCGACTGATTGGTAGATCAGTACTTCCTTCAAGGCCTTTTATGGTTATAGCATTGGATTCTCCAACTATTTGAAGACATTGCCAAGCACGATCTTCTGTGGGTAGATGAACAAAACCGCTGACAAGCAGATGTTCGCCCTGATGAGCTGTCCATAGTAGCTCCATGCTTGCTATAGGTGGGCGCTTACCTATTTCATCTCGATATGAAATGAGAGAGTCTGCGAGTGGGAAATGGTCAGGTTGATAAATAAAGGCAAAATCATTTTTATAAAATCCAGACTGAACTTGCATTAGTGATAAACCACTTAACTTTAGTCCTAGTGCCTGAAACAGTTCTTGCGATGTGACTCCATATTTTGTAGGCATACGCTTTCCACCCTGTAGTACCAAAGGTTGCTTATTAGCAAGAAGAATTAAGAATGTGAGTGGATATATAGGCGATGTCTTATTTCTTCCATCAAATGGCATTCCAAAACAAAGTGGTCTGAGCTGGTTCTCTTTGGATATTAGCTTCGGACCAAGTTCCTTATAAGTATCAAGCATCCCTGCTAACTCTTGAGGCTCAGGTCTTCTAATTCGATGAGCAATCATAAATGCTCCGATTTGGGCAGGTGAAGCTTTGGAATTTAGAATTAAGTTCAAAGCTACAGATGATTCTCGCCGGCTAAGCGATTGGCTAGTCTCCGTGCCACTCCCAATTTTTCTTAGATAATACTTAAAACCCTCTATGCTTTGTTCATTTATCGATGAAATCACGCTGCCACTTAAATTTTTTTGTAACTTAGGAGTATCATTGTTCCTCATTACAAATCACAATAATTGAACTTGAGGAAATACATCTCTTGCATCAGTTTTATCAGTCTTCGTAGTGATCATCAATCCAATCCCGCATGTCCTGAATAGCAATTTTCGTGGCTGCCTCCAAGTCATCCTCTCCTACATTTAATCCTTTTTTCTTTGCTCTTCTTTCGAGGATTAGCATCACCTCATCTTCTGCGTCTGACCCACTGTAGGAGAGTCCCTCGCTATCAAGTTTTTCTTGAAGCTTTTCAGAGGAAATTAATTTTACAACTTCATCTAAAGGAGTCGCAGTAATGCCAGAAAATGCTTTTCCGCTAGCTATTAAATAATCAAAGGCAAAAATCTTGTACTCGTCTGGATAACCATCCCCAAGCAATGCATTTTCTTCAAACTCTTCAATATCATCATCATCCATTCCGTTTTGTTCCCAATATTGATTTTTAGCATCCTCTCCATCGTCAGGGTCTAGGTTGAATGCCTCTTGATTTTCATCAAAAAAAATCACCTTCTGTTTATTTGTCTTGCATAATTGAGCAATGTTCCAATACTGCTGAATCTTCTCTTGGAGATTTTGTTCGTGAGTCACTTAATAATTAAATACCTTTACAAAGCATAGTTGAATTGAAGTACTAGAGAGTGGGATTGACCTAAAGATAATATCAATTTCCTATCTCTAAGCGTTTTGCCTTGCATTTCACCTCATCAATAGATTAAGCATAAATTTTTTGACAAGATTTAGACCTTCTTTGGGGGAGGAGCTTGATGCCTGCAATAGATGCGAACTTGATTATTGGACTTTGCTTGAAAATAAAGAATGATTGCTATAGCTTGTTAAATTAACTCTATTATTGAGCCATGGTAATTATATTGCCTAGAAATCTTCATAATAGAATTCATGTATTCCCTATGGGGGATGACATTGCTGAGATTTAAGTCCCCTAGTTTTTGACGCTTTGTAGTTGGGGGATTTGACAGTTAATCTAGGACCCAGTACCCACTCCAATCTGGCTTCATCCCATCATCTCGCAATTGGGGGTCTTGCTCTAGAACAACTGTGTACTCCTTTAATTGAATGATTGCAGCGTGGTCATCTTTGTGGATTTGGTTCATTGGTTCAGACCATTTGTTGCGTGCTTTCTTTTTTGCAACTTGGATTGATGGTGCAACGACAATCTCTAAGTGATGCTGTTCAAGAAGCTCATCGGTTTTATATCCTCCAAAATTTACGAACCAGAGCTTATTCACTCCCTGCCTGGGATTACTATTTTTATTTATTAAGTTAACTTTGTAGCCATCTACAAATTGGATTGCTTTATAGCTATCTATGTGCAGACCTGAAGCTTTGCCGATCCACTCTGTTTTTAGATTTGGGAATGTGGACTCAATTGTTTCTCCTATTACCCAGCGAACATCGTGTATCTCTACATGACCTCCGTCAATCTTTCCTCCCAGAACTACAAGGTATAAATTCATTTGGTGAAAATTTCAACATTTAGGGCATCACCAATGATGACTTAAATGAGATCAGTCGGTGAGAATTTTTAATCTTTCTGTTTAGCCTCTTCAGAAGGGGTTCCTGAACCTTGTTGCTGTAAAATTTCAGGCATTAGGACGTTGACGATTCAAATAATTTACTTAATAATTTAGAGCTGATTTAATTAGTTTTATTTTAGGTTGATTTCAAGGGATAATTCTCTCCTTATAGACGTTTTTTATTTACCCATTGCTCTTCTAAGCTTTGTAGCTTCATCCATACCTTCCATGATTGTGAAAGTTGCATTTTTCGTTGCAGCATTCCTAATCTTTGACAGTGCTTGATAAGTAGAAGACTCATAAGCCTCAACGGCATCACGCATAGAGGGGAACTCACAAATAATTGCTAAATTTGCTCCTTCTGTTCTTTCTTTCCCTTGCGGCTCTGTGTCTTTTGCAAAAACTTTCCCTCCCACTTCTTTGAGCCATGGACTGACCTTTTTAACATACTCTGAAAACAACTCGTGATTAGTAATTGTTGAGGTTGAAATCCAGTAACCTTTAGCTCCTTTCTTATCCATATAAAATTTAGAAGACCAATAACTCAGTTTACATGATATACATTATTGATCTGGAGAAATAAAGTCATCGACAAGATCTTCTTCGTGAGTCCCTCCAGATTGAATCCCTCTTAGCTAGATCTTTGAGTATTTAAGCCGTATTAGGTTTTTTTACTACACTCATTTTTGCGCTCATAGTTCTAGAAAAAACTTTCAGACAAAATACAATTGTTGCTATTAAACCTTATTCCCAAAATTTCTTTTCAATGGTAAATAGACCTGTAAGCATTAAGTTCCTCGAGAAGTAGCTACCATGTGGTTTTGATAAGTATCTATCAAAAAGAGAAGAAAATATCTCATGTATAAAGTTGATATGAATAAGGTAAGATCATCTCGATGCTCCACTTTGAGTCCAGCTCTTACTGTTTCCTTTATGAGCTCGGAGTCCTATTAAATATTAGCCAATTCAAGACGATGAAAGTAGAGTAAAAACACTAGTCTCCATAGCTTAGAGTAGCGCACTTATTTTTCTTCCCTTCAGGTATTTAAAAGTAGAGAGCTCTTTTATAGTAATAATTTCTTAATTCCAAATTCAATTACTTTGATTGAAAAGTGGATCTATATAAAAGCAAGATCTTGATATCAATTATAAAGCTATCTTGAAATTGAACGCTTTAAAACAGCAACGTCCTCATCTTTGTAGCCTTGCTTGATTAGCTCTTCTTCTAACTCTTTTACTTTGGATGTGATTGGAAGTTTTATTCCTGACTCTTCTGCAGTTCTTAATGCAATTGCTAAATCTTTGTGGTGTAAATGTAACTTAAAGCCCAAGGGATACTCATCTTTTAACATCGCTTGCGAACGATTGGAAAGTGCCCATGAATTTGCAGCCCCTTTTTGTAGTGCTTCGACAACTTTATTCATCGGTAGGTTGAGTGTTTCTCCTAATGCAATGGCCTCGGCTACTGCTGCATAGCTTCCGGCGACAAGTATTTGATTAAGAGCTTTTACTTCTTGTCCTTTCCCAACACTCTCAAATATATAGAAAGCGCTCCCTATTGCTTTCAGAACAGAAGATATTCTCTTGAAAGACGCATTGCTTGCACCTATGAAGATCGTTAGAGTTCCATTTTTTGCACCCTCTGTGCCGCCAGTTACTGGAGCATCTATATACTCAATATTTCTCTTAGCTAGTCGGGCTGAAAGAAATCTTGCTTTAGAAGGACTGATTGTTGACAAGTCAATCACAATTGTTCCCTCTGTAAGGCTGCTTTCAGCTCCTGTAGGCCCAAATAGAACTGTTTCTACCGCAACTTCATCGCTAACACAAATCAGTAAAACATCGCATCCTTTGGCAGCGTCTTTAGGAGTTGAACACGACTTAGCTCCCTTTAGTTGCTTGCTTGTTTCAGCTAACCTGCTTCGGGTATGAACTTGTAAGCAAAAACCAGCTTTAATCAAGTTTACTGCTATTGGGAGACCTATTGCTCCAAGCCCGACAAATCCTAAGGATGCTTTTTTCTTTAGATTCTTTTGGGACATCTCAAATTGTTTTTATACTTCTTATTAAATTACTTGTTGAGACAGAGAAGCAATGGGAAAAAATTATAGAAAAGTGTCATAAAGAATTAATGTTTAATAGGACTGCTTCTGCAAGGTAGAATATTTAGTCAGAAGACTTCCTTCAGTAGGATATTGTTGAGGCTTAATGAGATATAGGCCTAAATAGCTTTAGTTACTTTTTGGTTGATTTATAGTTCTATATAAGTTTGTTAATGATTTGAGTAATCTTTTTCAAAGTAATTTAATTATTGCAATGGTTTCAAAAATCAAGCTAATTATTTTGTTCGATGGTGGATGTCCTTTTTGTCAAAGAGAGGTGTCTTTTCTTCGCTCAAAAGATGTTTCAAGCTTAATCTCATTTGTAGACATTAATTCTTCAAGCTATAAACCAGAACTCTTTAGTGACATTAGTTATAGAGAAGCAATGGGCAGGATCCATGCAATTAAAGCTTCAGGAGAGGTCATCAAGAATGTGGATGTTTTCCGAGAAGCATATCGAATAGTTGGACTGGGTTGGATCTATGCACCAACAACTTTGCCAGTCTTAGCTCCTGTTTTTGATCAAGTTTATAAACTTTGGGCAAGTTGGCGTCTTACTTTGACCTGTCGTCCATCATTAGATCAACTGTGCAAGTTAAAGGATATGAATGCAAACCAAGGAAAGAGTGAAAAAGTAGAAGGGACTCATAATTAACTCATAGAATTAAAGGAAGGTGAGCAATGAAGAAATTGCTTTGGGTTCATGACTAAGCAAGAAACATTAGAAGAAAGGAACCTACGTTTTGAAGCAATGAGCAGCTATGAGAGAAAAGCTTTACTTAGGAAGAAAATGAAAGCCGAAGGGCTAGAGGAAGGCAGTGAAGAAAAGACCTTTTCTTCTTATGACATAGAAGAAATCTGGCATTTGATTGAAATCACTAGCTGTTTTCCTAAAATGTAAGTCACTACGGTGAGTGATGGCTTTTTCTAAAGAACATGTAAATGAATTATCAACTCTTGCTCGAATGTTATGCCGAAGGAACTGAAATCTCTTTGGAAGAAGCAGGTTTACTAGATATCGAGCTTTGTGCTCAAATTGCAAGTATCAAGGTATCTTCCAAGCAAGGTTGTATTGCAGTTGCTCCTAATCATATTTGTAAGAAAGCTCATGTCTGTGATGGTAGTTTTTGGATCACTTGTTTAGCCGCGGTTTTAGATCAATTAATGCCTCCTTCTTTAGGTGAAAAATCCCGAGGAGCCACAGTAGTTGATGAGCTCGTTGAGCATGGCTATCTTTCTTCTTAATTGCAAGATTGATTTTTGACTGACATTAGAACTTCTTCTCTCACTTGATTGAATCTGGGGAGATATGTTTGTGTACCTCTTGATAATTTAATAGAAAGAATCACTAACAGTCTGAAAACTGTACTTAACAGCCACTCAAGATAATACTCTTGGAGTTATAAAGGTTACCTTCTTGGGCTTTTAGTAATGCAATCACAAGGCGGCTTGTCAGAAGTTGATTTCGTGCAACGTATAAAACAATTTGCTGGCACTAAGTGGGAGAGTCTTACTGATACTCAAAAGACTTATGCCAAAAAGATATGGGGGGTCATATCTTATAAATGGCGTTGGCAGATCGCGATGAATGTTCCATACCTTGCAATTTTTCTTTTGGATAGAACTATCCCAGCAGTGCATCAATTTGATATGTCTTTAATAGCAACAGTGACTTCCAAACTACCGCTTCCAGCTTTTATTTCTTCTTTGATAGGACTGGGATAGTTGTCTAAGTATTACTTTTAGAATACTTGGAATTAATTTATATTCCTTACTACCTTAATATAAGGTATTCAAACTATCTGGAAAATTAAATAAGTTATTCAGTTTTTATAATTAGTTGCAAATATTGCTGACTCAAAAGGTTTTGGTATATCGAATCTGAAAATTGTTCCAGGTCACATTTTTATTTTCTACTTCAAAATCTTTAACTGCTGAAATCTCTCCTTCTATTCCTTCAACCGACAATTGTTTGATGATCCTATCTATGACCACATCCTCTACTGGTTTGCGGTTGAAAAATGGAGTTAAATTTGCAAACCATTTAGAGGTGTTGTTGCTCACAACTTCTGAGGAATTAGTGATTTTCAAGTGGATTGCCATGAAGGAGCTTCTAACTGCATACTATTTTTCACTCCTGTAGGAAATGTGTCATCAAATCTATTCTTTTTTTGTTGAGTTGATAACTCAGAAAGATGAATGAAAAAAAAAAAAACTAAGGTTTTGAGAAATTGAAATACACTAGTCTTTTGACAATAATAGGAAGCTCAGCGTTCGAAGGGGGTAAAAATCTCCTAGAGAACTGATTGCTTTGTTACTGAGGGCTAATGCGATTAGACTGCATTTGTTGAGAGCTAGCCTTTAAAGAGGAGGATGAGCGAGGCTTATCTTCTTGAAAGCCTGGTTAAATCCTACTTAAGATATCTTCTTTGTCCTTTCTTTCACCTAGGCAGTTATCTAGATTACTATTAGATACGACAATAATGAGACATTGATATCAACTATGCCAGGTCAGGCACAAAACTTGGGTATGAGAGAACATTCTTCTTGTTTAAGATAACGTAATTTTTGAGACTTCTTACTGTTGACCATGTTAATTAACTTGTCAATTCACTTTTCATACCTACCTTGAAGATACATTTTACTGCCCATCTGCTGAGAAAGGAAATGGTTTCAGAACAATTTGTATGGAAAGATATCTAAATCCAAATCATTTTTAAAGACGCTCTCGAAGTGTTTCATTAGCCTTCGAAATCATTTTTCTAAAAAGATCCCAGCAGATCTTTTGTAGAGGTTTATCATTTGTGCAATTGATTTTTCTTAATTCATATCTACCTACTTGCTTTTTCTCCAGGTAAATCTTCCTTTCTTAAGAAGTTAGGTTTTGACTCTCAAGACTTCGCTAAATCCCCTTAATTCTAATAATAAGAATCAAAAATACTTTAAAAATATTTCAGCTGAGATTAAGTAACTGTTTGGCACTTTTATCAGTTCTAAGAAGACTCAGTTAAAAGCCGCCTAGGGTTAAGCTTGTCTAAGCAGCTTTTTGATTGAATGCATACCTATAACTAGCCAGATCAATAGGTTGAGTAAGGTAGTTTCTCTCTTGTTGTTTGTATTGGAGCACTTCCTTATATAACTCTAGTGTGAGCTCTGCCATGTCGTTCCTGTGAAAAATCTCTTTGCTAGTGCACAATCTGTTGCTGAAAGTAGTTGACATGTAAAACCCTGCAGCTTGTGCTTGTTATACCTACACACTTATTTATTGCCATAGGTAAGAACTACGATTGACGAAATTGAAACGATTTTCTCGAGGACTTTTTGCAAAATTTTCTTTGAGGATATCTTTCATCTTTGCTCTTAGGAACTTCTCGGGTATTTCTTGGCTGACTATATAAATTTGGCTTTTATCTAAAAGAGAAGGCTTTATCGTTTTCAAGATGGCAACTAATAAGGTGAATCTTACTATCAGATTCTCAGATGGAAGATCTTGCAGACCTCCAGTTAGGACGACCATAAAGTGAGACTGCTGCTTTGCGTTAAGAAGAAAAAAAATACTTTTGACAGTAACCAACCAATTCCAAGGCAGATCACAACTGTCTTAACTAAGTCCATTTGATTCCTCTATAGTTCTATGAGCTATTTTAGGAATGATACCTAAGCCTATTTGGTTTTGTAATATTCAATCAACTTCCCAAATGCTTATTACTTAGGGAATCTTTCCTTGAACTCATGGTGACCTCCAGCAAAGTATAAGTGGCAATTAATTCATGACTATCAATGTTTAACTACTTAGATGAAATTTAATAATATAGGTGACTTGTCTAAGGTTTATTATGGATAGGTTTAATTAGTTTTAATTTGACTAATTAACTCTTGACGGGGCTTTGCTAGCTTAATTTAAACTAATCAATCTTTTGTAAGAATACTGTTCTTAATTTCTAAAAAGAGCTGTCAATACATTTATTCAAAGAAAACTCACCCTCATTTTATTTTACTTGATAAACCTTTGATCGCCCATTGCACTTTCTGACAGCCCAATTAATGGGAGCTTTCAGACTTTCTTGCTCAATACAAAAACTTTGATAGCTGGCCCATTTGGCTACTGGGCGAAGACTCAATGCAACGAAGGAAAGGCTTAAGGCAATTAAAAGTAAAGCAAGGCCAGTGAAAACTCTTGCTAAATCATAGTTGCGCTTGTCTTCTGCTTCAGGCATTCTAATTAATGGTATTCCCTCAACTAGAAATACCATTATTAATACCATTGTGCTTAAGCATCATACTTGGGTTGACTTAATGAAGCGTTTCAGTACCGTCTATGCTTTTCTTTGTCTCAATTTAGAGTGACTTAAAATGGTTTTTATATTGAATTACCTTGATAAATCAACCCTAAAAGAGCGAAGCTTGAATAAGTAGCCAACCGATTTAAATGCCTTCTTTCGTAATTTTGTTTTTATATCTCCTTGCTGGAGCATCTTTGGGCTCTCTTATGCTTCTAACTGGGATTCCAGCAGCTCCCCTTTTAGGAGCTATTTTAGGAGCTGGCTTGTTAAGTATTAGTGGCCAACTTGATGTTGCAGATTGGCCTTTAGGCACTAAAACAGTTCTTGGAATAGCAATAGGAACAGTTATTGGGACTGGACTAAATAGAGAAACATTGACGGAATTGCAGTTGCTTTGGAAGCCTGCCTTAATTATTACTTTTACACTTCTAATAAGCGGAGTTTTGGTCGGACTTTTGATTAGTCGATTTCTTGGAGTAGATAAAGTCGTAGCGTTACTAGGTGCCGCACCGGGAGGGACTATAGGGATGAGTCTTGTCGGAGAAGAATTTGGCGTTGGGGCTGCTGTTGCGGCCTTGCACGCAGTTAGATTGATAACAGTTCTCTTCTTGATACCTGCAATAGTGAATTTACTCGCCCCGCTTGGAAGCTTTGGTGCAACTAAATAATTGTCTGCTCTGTTACGTCTAAAAGCCAACAAGTCCCTAAATAAGGATTTTCTGATGATAAAACAATTTTGAGTTTTGAGATTTAATTATTTTTCTCTCTTTGGACTTTTAAAATATTTCAATGATGCTTGGGCTTCTAATTTCAGCAAGCCTTTTACCTTTCTTTGTAGGCAGTTTGCATGTACAACCACGTCCTTGAGTAACCTTTACATTAAGCAGGTTTTGCAGCATTTTTGTTCCGAATTCATTGGCCGAGAGTTAGTGTTAAAAGATTTTGTGCTTTAAACCCTTGCGAAATTTTTTAATCGGATTACCTTTGTAGCAAGTTATACGTTGACAAAATTGCCTAAACAGCAATCCAAATTAGTTTCTGTACCCTGGGATTCAGCAAAAGAAAGTCGAAAGACATGGGTCCTCAAGAAAGGAGCAGAGCAAGTTAGATTTAGTAGGTGTCCAATGGACAATAGTTCTTTTAATATTCAAAAGGATAGTGAGCGTACCCTTACGCTTCAATCATTTCAAGCAAGGGATACCTATAGGAAATTAATAGAGAATGGCTATAAACTGAGATCTTAAATACTCCCCTCAAGACTCAGACTTAGTTTCATAAGTGATGGAAGTGTCCCTTGATAGGTCCCTCGCAATAAAAAGACCTATTTTGTTTCGTGAGTTTGAATGAATAAAGCTCAGGAATAACCCAACTAAAAAAGACTTAATTAGAGTCTAAGAATATTAATCTAATCTCTTCGAATCGACTATTCATTCTTTCGTCCATGGAGCAGTATTTATTTTCCATTCGGAGACCCGCATCAACTGTCCATGAGATATATCTAATTGTTTATGCTACTAAGCCAGTAATTGCTGACATCCCAAGATTTGCTTAAATCGAAAAGGTTCTAGAGCTATCCATTTGAAGAATCAAAGGATGCAATAAAACATACTTCTTAAATATTAGGCCGTATGTTTGTTGGTTGGTTCGGTTAACTCTTACGAAGAATACGAGACCTGTCTAAACTATTTGGATGAAAGCAAAAGGAGCATGCGTGAAACTTAATTAAAACCAGAATACGTATAGACCATATAGATGCCTGTAAAAATGTACCCTTGTCTTTGCTCATGAAAAACCTCTTTCCTTTGGCTGTCTTTCTTGGATTATCAAATGTAATAAGTTGTCCACAAATCTTTGCGGGTGAGGTTAGTTATAAATTAATAAATGGTGACACTATAACTGGTAATCTTATGGAAGAATTAAGTACTGAAAAGATTAAGGTAATTAATCATCCTAACCTTGGTATAATTGAGATAAGTCAATCTTCAATTAGATCAGAAACTACCCCCAAAAATTGGCAATCATCTGTAAATATTGGATTCTCTGGCTCAACCGCAGGTGCAAGTAATGAATTTGACTATTCCTTCGAAGGTAAGACAATATACTCTCTTGATAAAAATACTATGGAAGTTAATGCATCAGTAGAAAATAAGAAAAGTAATGAAGAGGTTATATCAAGGAAAGCTGGAGTCGATGTTCGCTATGATCGATTTTTTGGAAAACTATCTAGTCTATACTCCTATACAGATTATAAATTAAATACATTAAATACAGTTGGAGTAAATGAATTAACTACTTCAATAGGTGTTGCAAGGAAAATTCTTAATAGGGATAAACATAAATTATCCTTTTCTATAGG
>QCPN01000023.1:0-17790 GCA_003209775.1 Prochlorococcus sp. AG-436-O09
TATGCAGGTACCTCCATTTAGTCTTCAAAAGCAATTGTCCCAAATAGGACAAGAACTTGATTCCGCTGTTTGGAGAGTGATTCATAGTGGCCATTTTATAGGCGGGGAGGAAGTGAAAAACTTTGAAAAATCTTTCGCAGAAGCCTGCAATGTTAGTTATTCAATTGGATGTAATAGTGGAACTGATGCATTGGTTCTTGCCCTAAGAGCATTGGATATTGGACCTGGAGATGAGGTCATAACTTCTTCTTTTAGCTTCTTTGCGACCGCTGAGGCTATCAGCAATGTTGGTGCGAAACCTGTTTTTGTAGATGTAGATCCTATTAATTATTTATTAGATCTCCGCTTAATTAAACAAGCCATTAATTCTTCTACAAAAGCAATTCTGCCAGTCCATCTCTTTGGTTGCCCTTTAGATATGACGGAATTAGTTTCTTTTGCTAGGGAAAAGGGATTAAAGGTCATAGAAGATTGTGCACAGGCTGCAGGGTCAAGATGGGGCGGTAAGTCGGTTGGAAGTATGGGAGATGTGGGGTGTTTTAGTTTTTTCCCAACCAAGAATTTAGGAGCTGCTGGAGATGGGGGTGCAGTCACAACAAATGACCCTGAGTTGGCACAACGTATTAGACAGCTTGCTGTTCATGGAATGCCTAGGAGATATTTCCATACTGAAGTTGGATATAACAGTAGACTAGATTCGATTCAGGCTGCAATCCTTAATGTAAAATTGCCCCTTTTGCCTAAATGGATAAGAGAGAGGCAGCAAATTGCTGAACAATATAATGACTTATTAGAGGGATTGCCAGGTATAGAATTGCCCTTTTCTTATGTAGAAAATGATCATGTTCACTCATGGAATCAATATGTAATTAGAGTCAAAGATATTCCTTGCTTTGATGAAATAGAAGAAGATAATAGTGGTCAAGCAAAGGAGATTATATGCTCTAATTTACCTAATAGTAAAGCTAGGGACTGGCTCAAGAGGAGTCTTGAGGAAAAAGGTGTTAATACAATTATTTATTACCCAATTCCAATACATCTCCAACCTGCATATAAAGAACTTGAGTTTAATTCAATATCTTTAGATAATACTGAGAGGCTGTGCAGTCAAGTTCTAAGTTTGCCAATCTTCCCTGAGCTAACAATAGAAGAGCAAGAGCATGTTGTAAATTCAATTAGACAATTAGTACAAAGAAAATAGTCGAAAACACCTTATCTTTATAAAAATAATTTAGTTTTTAAAAATTGACAGGTTCGATACCATGCTGTGATGCTTTTGCCATCTAGAGCTTCATTGCCACTTGCAATTACATCATTTAATTCGGTCGCTGACATTTCTAATACGTCGATGTCTTCGTCTTCATCTCCTTCTGGCTTAGTACTCAAAGGCTCAATTCCCCGTGCTAAGAAAAGATGAATGATTTCATCAGAGTAGCCTGGACAAGGGAGCATTGCTCCTAAAGGATCCCATTTAGAAGCTTTATAACCAGTCTCTTCTTGTAGTTCTCTCTTTATTGATGTAAGGGGATCTTCATCTGTCTCAAGTGTGCCTGCTGGAAATTCAAGTATTCTTCTTGATACTGCAAATCTGTATTGTCTTAAAATAATTATTTTCCCATCTTCTCTGATGGGAACTGCTAGGGCTGCTCCAGGATGGTGGATGGTTCCAAAAGTCCCCTCAACTCCAATAGGCAGTTCAAGCTTCTTGATCTCGAAACTGATTTTTTTTGCATTGACTGATTGAATTATTTCTAGAGTTTTAGATGGTTCTATTGGCGATAATGGTGGCATGGTGAAAACTGAGCTATGAGAATTATGACTTTATTATCATGACCTTAATTTGTTGTTGATTTATTCTTACTCTTGCCAACCTCTTTGAGGGGCGATCTGACTTGGTGGATCAGGATTTTTTTTAAGTGCTTCAGCGAGTGGAATTATTACGAAATTTCTTTGAATTGAACGAGGGTGCGGGAGTGTGAGATCCGAACTGTTTACTTGAAGTCCTCCCCATGCCAGGAGGTCTATATCTAGAGACCTTGGACCCCACCTCACAGATTTGATGCTTCTATCTCTCCCAAAATCTTTTTCTATCAATAAGAATCGTTTTAGGAGATTTTTTGCTAACTCAATGGAAGGGGGTACTGCTACAAAGTTTCCTCCATGAACAACTAATGCAGCATTCACAAAATTTGGTTGACCTTGCGGCCCTCCTAGTGGCTTTGTTTTATATAGTGGAGACCAGCTGAAAACACTTTCTGAAGCTATAGAAATCTTGCCTCTGTTCTCGTTGAGATATGAGCAAATCCATTCATTAATAACGTTCTCTATTACAGGCCTAGCAATGATTAGGGTTGATTCTGGGGAGCCTGCAGGACTATTCGAATTTGCGCCTAATCCAACTGTCAGAGTTTGCGGAATTGAATTGTTAATGGAAGACATGCTCTAATTAGTCAAACTGATGCGAAAATGATTTGGGTTGGGAGATTCGATGGTTCCTACTAGCACACAACCAAAGGGTATGACTTAAATGCTTTCTTCTCTAGATCAATCAAATAGAGCGTTTCCTTTGGCTGCAGTCACTGGTCATGGAACTTTAAAGTTAGCTTTGATGCTTGCTGCAGTTGATCCAGGCTTAGGTGGAGTCATTATTGCCGGTGGAAGAGGAACAGGAAAATCTGTATTAGCAAGAGGCTTGCATGCTCTTTTGCCACCTATTGAAGTACTACATGTTGATTGTCCAGAAGATTTTAATGGATCTCGACCATATGGAAGAAACCTGGACCCGAATAATCCAGAGGAATGGGATGAGGCTACAAATAAGTTAATTGAAGAAAAAGATTTCCTTTTTGCAGAGAACCATGAGACAGAGCTTCCTAGAAAAGTTATTCAAGCTCCTTTTGTCCAAGTTCCTCTCGGTATTACAGAAGACCGTCTTGTTGGGTCAGTCGATGTGACGGCTTCGTTAGATAGTGGAAGTGCTGTTTTCCAACCAGGCTTATTAGCAGAATCACATAGAGGTGTTTTGTACATCGATGAACTTAACTTGCTTGATGATGGAATTGTCAATCTCATGCTGGCTGCTGTCGGTTCAGGTGAAAACTTAGTTGAACGTGAAGGGCTAAGTCTTAGCCATCCTTGTCGACCTCTTTTGATTGCTACTTACAATCCCGAGGAAGGTGCTGTTCGTGACCATTTGTTAGACCGTTTTGCGATTGTTCTTTCAGCTGATCAGATTGTTTCTAATGAACAGAGAGTGGAAATTGCACAGTCTGCAATTGCATTTGGCCAGAGTACTGAAAGGTTTTCTAAAAAGTGGGAAGAGGCAACTGAAGCATTGTCTACGCAATTATTATTAGCTAGACAATGGTTGCCTGATGTAGCTATTAGCAAGGATCAGATTCAGTATCTAGTAAATGAGGCAATTCGTGGAGGAGTTGAGGGACACCGTTCTGAGCTTTATGCTGCTCGCGTGGCAAAGGCTCATGCTGCTTTGTCTGGGCGAGATAAGGTTGACGCTGAGGATTTACAAGTAGCTGTTCGTCTTGTTATCGCTCCTAGGGCATTGCAATTGCCACCTGACGAAGAACAAATGGAACCACCTCCACCAGAAGATCAACAGCAACCACCACCACCGCCTGAAGAGTCGCCAGAGGATGGACCAGAAGAAGATGATACGGATGATGATACGCCAGATGAAGAGTCGGCACCTCCTATCCCGGAAGAATTCATGCTGGATCCAGAGGCTTGTGCTATTGATCCTGACCTTTTGTTATTTTCTGCTGCTAAATCAAAGAGTGGAAGTAGTGGTAGTAGATCGGCAGTATTTAGCGATAGTAGAGGTAGATATGTAAAGCCAATTATTCCTCGGGGACCAGTTACAAGAATTGCGGTTGATGCAACGCTAAGAGCAGCAGCGCCTTATCAAAAGGCTAGAAGAGAAAGACAACCTGAAAGAAAAGTTATTGTAGAAGAAGGTGATTTACGCGCGAAACTCCTTCAAAAGAAAGCAGGCTCTTTGGTCATCTTTTTAGTCGATGCAAGTGGTTCAATGGCACTTAACCGCATGCAAAGCGCTAAAGGGGCTTTAATTAGATTGCTGACAGAAGCTTATGAAAGTAGGGATGAAGTTGCCCTAATTCCATTTAGAGGAGATCATGCTGAAGTCTTGTTGCCACCTACACGATCTATTACTGCCGCAAAACGTAGATTGGAGACAATGCCATGTGGAGGTGGATCTCCATTGGCCCATGGTTTGACCCAGGCTGCAAGAGTCGGCGCAAATGCTCTTGCTACTGGCGACCTGGGCCAGGTTGTAGTTGTTGCAATCACTGATGGGAGAGGTAACGTACCTTTAAGCAAATCTCTAGGACAGCCTGAATTGGATGGAGAGGTGCCAGTTGACTTAAAGCAAGAAGTGCTGGATGTCGCTTCGCGTTATCGCACTTTAGGTATTAAATTGCTGGTAATAGATACTGAAAGAAAATTTATAGCAAGTGGTATTGGGAAAGATCTAGCGGAAGCTGCGGCGGGTAAATATGTCCAGCTGCCGAAGGCAACAGATCAGGCAATTGCATCTATTGCCATGGATGCAATTAATACGGTTAAGTAAATAATTATTTGTATATATCGTTAAAGAGTTTACCTACTCCTATGGCTGCATCTTTTAGTGCATTCCTTAAATCATCGTCGTTAACTATTTCATCTAGCTTGTCACTTATTTTGTCAATCTTTGCTGTAAAAGATTTAACGGAGCTTGTGCTTGATTTGATATCTTGAAGAACCTCTGGGTTATCAATAGAACTAAGAATACTATTGATATGATTGACTGACTTTTTAAGATCTTTGATAATTGGCATAGCTTTATATAATTCTAATTTTGACAATCTTATTAATTCATCTAGGTTTTCTTGAGTGCTATCAAATTGCTCAATAGAAGAGACCATCTTTGCGATAATTTCTTGTTTATCAGCATCATTAATAAACTTATTGAGATCTCCAGCTAATTTAGACATATTACTAAGGTCATTACCTTTTATAGAATCACCCTCGCAAAGAATTAGCTCCTGGACGCATCCTTTCCCTGTTGGAAGCATTTTTAAACTATCAATAGGTTCTCCTTGGGTATTTAGAGAAATTTGAGCATCTCCGCCTAATAGTGAGTTCGTTTCAATTTTTGCTGTGATTGGTTTGAATAAAACGAGGTCATTCCTATTAATTCTGATTTTTGCTATCACATTTTGTGGTGTGAAAGTGATGGTTTGTACGTTTCCTATTTGAATACCTCTGAAAGTAACGGGAGTCCCATTGGACAATCCTGTTGCATCAGTGAAGTTAGCTTTAATAGTCCATGTTTCTCTACTGATTTTTTAATCCTTTCAACCAAAATGTTAGCCCTGAAAAGAGTACTACTCCCCCTATGAGGGAAAAACCAACAATGGCATCACGGTAACTGCGACGCATAAGAACTAAATTTCTTTGGGTTTCATTGGCCCTTCAAGACTACCTGTTCTGAACTGTTTAATGAAGGGGTTTTCAGTTTTCTTGAAATCTTCGATAGAGCCATCCCATTGGAATTTGCCTCCATATAACATCACAACTCTTTCTGAGGCTCTTTCAACAGTACTAAGTACATGGCTGACTACGATTGAACATCCTCTTGCCAGCGTCGTTGTCTTAACTATTAGATCTTCGATTCTTGTACTAGCAACTGGATCTAAACCTGCTGTAGGTTCATCAAAAAGTAAAAGTGGCATTGAGGATGAATTATTTATAGGGTCATTGATCAAAGCTCGTGCAAAACTTACTCGTTTTTGCATACCCCCACTTAATTGACCTGGGAATTTCTCTGCAATGTCGTAAAGACCAACTTCTTCAAGGCAGGAAATAACAATATCTTTAATTTCCTTATCTCCAATTTGAGAATTTTTCTTTAAAAGAAACCCTACATTCTCTTCTACTGTAAGCGAGGCTATTAATGCTGGATTTTGAAAAACTAAGCGAACATCTGGAGGGATGTTTTGGTCTAGACGTAAGTACTTTTGGATTACTCCAAATAATCTTAATTCTCCGCTAGATGGAAGTAATAACCCTGCCAATAATCTCAATACAGTTGATTTCCCTGACCCAGACGGGCCAATGATTGCAATTCTTTCACCAGGCTTCATTGTTAGGCTAACTTTGCTGAGAACAGAATTTGTTCCCCATTGCATTGATAAGTCATCCAACTCAACAACCGGAGAGTTTTTGCTGGGTAAAGTTTTAGATGATAAATCTTTCATATCATTATTTATTTTATCGGACTATAAAGTAGTGTCCTTTAGGGTTCTATTAATGTCGACCCGAGTTGTTTTAAAGTGCCTCTTCTAGTAAACCATTGAAAGAAAGTATTCCCAGAGGGCGCAAATCTTTGCGATGGCGTAGGAAGAGTTCGCAAAGAGCTCGAAGTTTTGATTTGTTTGGACGATTCCACAGAGCTTTGAGTTGGTTGTTGCCTGGACTGGTTGTGAAGCGATGGATGCTTATCTCCGTTTTTGGTTTAATAGTGGCTTTCTTTGGCTTGATCATATGGGCTGATTTAAGGCCAATTTATTGGGGCATAGAGCTAATCTTTTCCCTGATAGGGATGATGACCAAGTTTTTGCCTAGTAGTATTACTGGACCAATTTTATTGTTGATTGGAATTGCCCTTTTGATTTGGGGCCAGAATAGAAGCTTTAAATCAATTCAAAAAGCAGTTGCCCCTGAAAAAGATGACATTCTCATCAACGCTTTACGGGCTAAAAGTAGGTTAAATCGAGGCCCTAATATTGTTGCTATTGGTGGTGGGACAGGACTTTCGACGCTTCTTATGGGATTAAAAAGATATAGCAATCGAATTACTGCAATTGTTACTGTTGCTGATGATGGAGGAAGTAGCGGAATTTTAAGGCGAGAACTTGGAGTACAACCACCTGGAGATATTAGAAATTGTCTAGCAGCTCTTGCTACTGAAGAATCTTTGATAACACGTCTCTTTCAATATCGATTTTCTTCTGGCACAGGATTGGTAGGACATAGTTTTGGGAACCTTTTCTTGTCTGCATTAACTTCGATTACTGGGAATCTTGAAGCAGCGATTACTGCTTCAAGTCGTGTTCTGGATGTACGAGGACAAGTTGTTCCTGCAACTAATGTGGATGTTCGTTTGTGGGCAGAACTTCAGAATGGAGATCGAATTGAAGGCGAGTCTGCAATCAGTGAGGTTCAGCATCCAATTGTTCGAATTGGATGCTTACCTGAAAAGCCTCCTGCGTTGCCTAGCGCTATTGAGGCCATTGAAAATGCTGAATTGATTGTGCTAGGTCCAGGGAGTCTTTATACATCTATTTTGCCAAATTTGTTGATCCCACAGATTGTGGAAGCAATTCAAAGAAGCAAAGCGACTAAGCTTTATATCTGTAATTTAATGACTCAACCTGGAGAAACTGATGGCCTTGACGTGTCAGGACATGTTAGGGCTATTGAGGCACAGTTAGCTATCTTTGGTATTACAAAAAAAATTTTCAATATAATCATTGCTCAGAAGGACTTCCCTCCTTCAGAGTTGCTGGATTATTACCTGTCTAGAGGCGCTGAGCCAGTTAAATGTGATGTTAGTAGTCTTAACGCTAAAGGATATAAGGTTTTCAAGGGATCAATTCAATCATTAAAAAAAACAACCTCTTGGTCAGTTTTAAGACATGACCCTAAAAGATTATCTTTGGCTGTTATGCGAGCATTTAAGAATGATAGAAGAGATATTTAATAAGCATCTTGCATTTCGTAAAAGTCAGGCTGAACATAATCCTTCCTTAATGGCCATCCTTTCCAATCTTCTGGCATTAATAATCTTTTAGGATGAGGATGTCCAACAAAATTAACACCAAACATGTCATATGTTTCTCTTTCTTGCCAGTCAGAACCTTGGAAAACTTTGTAAAGAGATGGGACTTTTAGATCACCGTCCCTGTCTAGATAAACCTTTAAGCGAACTTCATTTGGCTTTGAGCCTTTCTTATACTCTTTAATTTCTATTAGATGGTAGAAACAGACTATTTTCTTGCCTGGTCCCTCATCATAGCCTCCTTGACACTCTAAGTAATTAAATCCATGACTCTTTAATCTTGAAACAATTTCTATTAGTAAATCAGGAAGTACATTGATAATTTCAATTCCAATATGATCAGGTTTATTAACCGTATGAGCTAAGCCTTCATCGCAAAGTAATTGACTTATTGGCCCTCTTTGAGGAGCTGTTTCTTTTTCGACTTGCTTGTCTTGATTCAGCTCGCTTTGATTTTCACTCATGAGATAAAGAATTAGTTAGCGTTAGTTTCTTCAATGAGGTTTTCTGATTTGATTCTTATTTCTTTCCCAGCTTGTAATGCGCTCCTTTGACTTTCGGCATTTAAGTAAGAACCAGTTACTAATGGATTAATTCTTTTCATCTTATGAGAAATAGTGAAGTAGCGATGCTTAGGAGCTATTTTCTCACGCTCGGTAAATGATTCATTTCCTACTTTTTTCCTAAGTTTGATGACTGCATCGAAAATTGCTTCTGGTCTAGGCGGGCATCCAGGTAAATATAAATCAACAGGTATGAGTTTATCTACTCCACGAACAGCTGTGGTTGAGTCAGCGCTAAACATACCACCAGTAATGGTGCAAGCACCCATTGCAATTACATACTTAGGGTCTGGCATTTGTTCATAAAGTCTGACTAAAGCAGGAGCCATTTTCATGGTTACAGTTCCCGCAACTATTAAAAGGTCAGCTTGCCTGGGAGAGCTTCTTGGAACAAGTCCAAAACGATCAAAATCAAATCGAGAACCAATTAATGCTGCAAATTCAATAAAACAACAAGCAGTTCCATATAAAAGTGGCCATAAGCTGCTTAACCTTGCCCAGTTATGCAAATCATCGAGACTAGTAAGAATAATATTTTCACTTAAATCGTTAGTAATTTTTGGTGCACTAACTGGACCGCATGTTGCTGATCTAATGTCTCGAACGGATTGTGCTGAAGAAAAATTATTCATAGACCTAACTCCATTCAAGTGCACCTTTGCGCCATGCATATGCTAGTGCAACTATAAGAATTGAAATGAAAATAAGTGCTTCTATGAATGCTAGTAAGCCAAGTTTGTGAAATGCAACTGCCCACGGATAAAGAAACACTGTTTCTACGTCGAAAATAACGAATACAAGTGCAAACATGTAATACCTGATATTAAATTGAATCCAAGCTCCCCCAATGGGTTCCATGCCAGATTCGTAAGTTAATTCTCTTTCACCAGGTTCGCTTTTTGGAGAAATTAGTTTATTTGTGACGAGAGCAAGAACTGGAACTGCAGCCGATATCAATAGAAAACCAAGGAATGCGTCGTAACCCTCAAGAGTAAACATGATGCATTAAATACTTGATTATTAGTTTGGCACCCACTTAAGCGCACTTTCCTCGATAGAGTTAGGTTGTGTGAAACTGCAAACGGTGAGAGATGAACAAAAACCTGCATTAGGTGAGAATACTGCCAATGAATCTGGCAAGAGTCCTATTGATGCAGAGGAAAAATTAGATCTGAAACTTCAAGACCTAGAGGAGGATCTCAGCCAAAATAGGTTTGAATGCAGAGGATGTGGTTATGTTTATGACCCTAATGAGGGGCTTCGGAAATATAAAATCCCTCCAGGAACTTCTTTTTTGGAAATAGATCAAGAAATCTTCCGTTGCCCTGTTTGCAGAGCACGATATGGTGCTTACAAAGATATAGGGGCTAAATTTGTACCTACTGATGGTTTTGAAGAAAATGTTGTTTATGGATTTGGATTTAATACTCTTCCCCCAGGTCAAAAAAATGTCCTTATTTTTGGCGGCTTAGCCTTTGCCGCTGCTTGTTTTTTATCCCTTTACTCCTTGCATTAACCTTTTCATGAAGCGCTTCATCAACTATTCAGTTAATTTAATTTTAATTCTTTCGCTTGGTTTTACCTTGACTGGGTGTGTGACAACTACTCGTTTACCAGTTGAGCCAAATAGTCCTTGGGAGGAGATTCAATTAGCCAGTGATGACAACCCTCTTGATATAGCATTTGTTAATGAAAGCCATGGTTTTTTAGTTGGAGCAAATAGGTTAATTCTTGAAACAAATGATGGAGGCTTGACTTGGCAAGAGAGGAGTTTGGATCTCCCTAGTGAGGAGAATTTCAGATTGATTAGCATTGATTTTAAAGACGATGAAGGTTGGATTGTTGGCCAACCTAACCTTGTTATGCATACTGAAGATGCAGGGCAGAATTGGACGCGTTTATCGCTAGGCAATCAATTGCCTGGTGATCCATATCTGATAACAACTCTTGATAAAAGTTCAGCGGAATTAGCTACTACTGCAGGTGCGGTGTACAGAACAAATGACGCAGGCCAAAATTGGGAAGGGAGGGTTGCAGAAGCCTCAGGGGGTGTCCGAGACTTGCGTAGAAGAAAAGATGGTACTTATGTAAGTGTAAGTAGTTTAGGTAACTTCTTTGTAACTTTAGATAGTGGAGATCAAGCTTGGGAGTCTCATCAAAGAGCAAGTAGTAAAAGAGTCCAAACCTTAGGCTTTAAACCGGACGGCCAATTATGGATGCTTTCAAGGGGAGCAGAGATTCGTCTGAATGACCAAGTTGGTGATTATGAAAGTTGGTCTAAGCCAATAATTCCTTTAGTTAATGGATATAACTATATGGATATGGCATGGGACCCTAATGGTGGAATTTGGGCTGGTGGTGGAAATGGAACTCTTTTAGTTAGTAAAGATGATGGAAAAACTTGGGAAAAAGATCCAATTGGTTACGCAACTCCAACAAATTTCATTCGAATACTTTTTCTAGAAAATTCTTCAAGTAATTCCCCTAAAGGCTTTGCCTTAGGGGAAAGAGGACATGTTTTACGCTGGATTGGTTACTCATAATTGGCTTTTAATGCACAACGCTCTGTAACCATGCTGATACACCTGCCCAAACTTTTAGATAGACCCTTGTAGGATCAGGCAGATAATACGCGTGAGGCTATGGCTGCCGGCTCCACCGGGGAACGCCCGTTTTTTGAGATCATTACCAGTGTCCGTTATTGGATTATCCATGCCGTGACTCTGCCTGCGATCTTTATTGCAGGATTCTTATTTGTGTCTACAGGACTTGCCTATGACGCATTTGGAACTCCTAGACCAGATTCCTATTTTCAGGCTTCTGAAACTAAGGCACCAGTAGTGTCACAACGCTTTGAATCCAAAGCTCAACTTGACCTGCGCCTGAAATAACCAATGACAAATTCTTCTTCTCCCTTACAGGCTGTTGAAGTCCGCACCTATCCCATTTTCACGGTGCGTTGGCTTGCAGTTCATGCACTGGCTATCCCAACAGTATTTTTCTTGGGTGCTATTGCGGCAATGCAGTTCATCCGTCGTTGATTTACGACTTATTTTTTAGCCATGCAAGTTACTCCAAATCCAAACAAGCTTTCGGTTGAGCTGAACCGAACAAGCCTTTATTTAGGGCTTTTGCTTGTTTTTGTTCTCGGGATTTTGTTCTCAAGCTATTTCTTTAATTAAAATCTTTTTTAATCATGAGCAAACTAAAGGGACCTGATGGTCGTCTACCTGACAGACTTCCTGATGGACGTCCAGCTGTTTCTTGGGAACGTCGTTGGACTGAGGGGCAGTTGCCGTTGTGGTTAGTTGCCACTGCTGGTGGTATTGCAGTTATTTTTGTTTTAGGAATCTTCTTCTATGGTTCTTATACAGGTGTTGGGTCAGCTTGATTACCTAAACTGGCTTTAAAAACTAGTTTATTTATTGAACTTACCCCAGTAATGTTCAGTAAATAAGTTTATTTTTTGACGGGTTGTTGTTGATACTTTTTCCTTGGAAGTCATAAGACTATTCTTGAGAGCTTTGTGAGCTTCGCTTTGAGGTCTCATACAGGAAAGGCGTCTTGCTATAGCCTTTATTATGTCTTTCGCGAGTTTTGCGTTAATAGAAAGATTTTCGATGACCATATCTACTGTTACATTTCCAAAGCCTTCATGCCAGCAGTCATAGTCAGTAACCATTGATAGTGATGAATAAGCTATTTCGGCTTCTCTGGCTAACCTTGCTTCTGTATGGTTAGTCATACCTATTACATTGCAACCCCAACTTCTATAAAGTCTAGATTCAGCACGAGTCGAGAATGCTGGCCCTTCCATGGCAAGATATGTCCCTTCTCTATGGAGTTGACGACCTTCAGGCATTAATTGCTCGCCTTCCTCGGCAACTAATCTTGAAAGTGTTGGGCAAAAAGGATCTGCCATAGTCACATGTGCTACTGCACCCTCACCAAAGAAGGTCAAGGGCCTTTGGTGAGTGCGGTCAATAAATTGATCTGGAACAACTAAATCTAATGGCCTTACTTGTTCTTGTAATGAACCAACTGCTGATGGAGAAAGAATCCATCGGACGTTTAGTGATCTCAAGGCCCATATATTTGCTCTGTAAGGAATTTCTGTGGGAGTAAAAGTGTGATGTCTTCCATGTCGAGCTAAGAAAACTACTTCCATTCCGCCTAGATTGCCAATACGTAAACTGTCAGAAGGTTTCCCATAGGGAGTATCTATGTCCACTTCTTTTACATTCTCAAGGCTTTCTATTGAATAGAGTCCACTACCTCCTAGAACTCCCAGTCGAGCATTCTTTAAAAAGTCAGGCTTGGAATCTTTCCCAAGAATATTTGAAGGAAAATGCTGGTTGATCATCTTGTATTAGCAGGGGGTGGTCATACCCATGCACTTATTTTGTTGCGATGGGCAATGAATCCTCAATTAAGACCAAAGTGTTTAATCACGTTGATAAATCGAGAAAGCTCAACAATTTATTCAGGAATGTTTCCTGGTCTTATCTCTGGCCTTTATCAATTAGACAAGGCTTCTATAGATTTAAGATTACTTGCTGATAGAGCAGGTGTATCTTTAGTTGTAGGAGAAATTGAATCATTAGAGCTCTCTCAGAATAGATTGTTTTTGCAAAGACGTCCTTCTATAGAATTCTCTAGATTAAGCTTAGACGTTGGGTCTGAAACCTATGTCGATGATGCAATTTCTCAAGTCATTAAAAATAAAAACCTTGCAAGTCCAATTAGGCCCTTTGAAAAATGTCTAAAATGGATAAATGGCTTTGATAATAGCTATATAGAAGAAAAACATGATCCTTTTACAGTTATTGGATCAGGTCTTGCTGCTCTGGAAATGGTCTTTGCACTTAGGCGAAGATGGCCCTCAAGACTATTAAGACTGCAAGCTTACGAAGAAAAATTGAATTTAAGCTTTAGGCAGCAACTCTCTTTAGCAAAGATTCAAATTACTCATCCGAGCAGCCCTATTTTAGGCCCTGTATTGCTTTGTACAGGTAGTCAAGCACCTAAGTGGTTAAAGAATAGTGGTTTAGATGCAAATGATTTTGGAAGAGTAAAAACGAATTCAAACTTTTTGGTGCGTGGTCGTTGCGATGTATTTGCTGTAGGGGACTGTGGTTTGCTTGGTAAGAGTAAGCCTCCCCCTTCTGGTGTTTGGGCTGTTCGTGCTGCAGTCCCTTTGGCTAAAAATATTGAAAGATCTTTGACCAAGCAATCACTCTTGTCTTGGAAACCTCAGAAATATGCTTTGCACTTAGTAGGTACTCATAGAGAGCAAAGTTCTCCTATTGCCTGGATGCTCTGGGGACCCTTTATTTTTGGACCTTGCCGTCTCTTTTGGGAATGGAAGAAGAAACTTGATAGGGGATTTATGGAGAAATTTGTCAATTTTGAAGAAATGATTGAGTTGAAAGATACTCAATTATCTTGTCGAGGTTGTGCTGCGAAAATGCCTTTTAAACCTTTGCAAAATGCTTTAAGAGAATCTGAACTTTCAGAGTTAAGTGATTATCCAGAAGATGCTGCTTTAGTTAAATCTTCTTTAACTGAGGGCTCATGGCTTCAAAGTGTTGATGGATTTCCTGCTTTAGTCAATGACCCTTGGTTAAATGCTCGACTTACGACTTTGCACGCATGTTCGGATTTGTGGGCTAGAGGAGTTAATGTCTCTTCTGCTCAACCTGTTATTACTATTCCATCAGTAGGTGGACATCTGCAGAAAGAAATTCTGACCCAATGTCTTTTAGGAATTAAGTCTGCATTAGAACCTCAAGGAGCTGAATTGATAGGGGGTCATACTTATGAGTCAAGGTCAGAGTTAGATCGAAATATTAATTTGGGAATTCAAATCTCTCTTTCAATTAATGGTTTCTTACCTTCAAATGTTTTGCTTTGGAGTAAAGGTGGACTTGTTCCTGGCGATTCCATTCTTATTAGTAGAGGTATTGGTAGTGGTGTGATTTTTGCTGCAGCAATGCAAGGAGGTTCTTCCCTGAATCTTGTCGACAAGGCATTGTCCATTCTTTCTAAAAGTCAACATCAACTGATCAGAAATTTGAGAGAAAAGGCGATAAATAAATCAAACGAAAATTTAGTTCATGCATGTACTGATGTCACAGGGTTTGGCTTAATAGGTCATTTAGGTGAAATGATTAAGACAACTAATATGAAAAGGCTTAAAGCAAAATTACCCTTAATTAAGGTTGATATTTTTGGAGAAGAAATTCCAACTCTAAGTGGAGCAAAAACTCTTCTTGAGAAGGGTTATGAAAGTACACTTTCACCTGCAAATAAGATTTTTTTGAATTTATTAAATTCAAAAAAATCTTCTTCGGCTTATATAAGTTTAATTTCTAAAAATGGAGGTCTAGCCAATTCCGAAGTCGAGCTTTTGAAGAAATTATTAGTAGACCCTCAAACTTGTGGCCCTTTACTCATTGCTTGTGATTCGGATGTTGCAAGAGGACTTATTAAAGATTCTTCTTGGCATCGAATTGGTTTAGTTGATTTCCTCCACAAAACTTGAGTTAGAATTTCTTTTGCTTTCTTTCAGTTCTATTTCTCTAAGCCTCTTTAGCTCTTTACCTAAACCTGGCCCTTGCTCCCATCCTCTTTTTATAAGATCTTTGGCTGTAATCCTTGGTTTTATTAGACGCCAGCGCCCCCACCATCTTAATAATGGCTTCCAAAGAGGATTTCCTAGGCATATTGTTATAGCTATTGATTTTGGCTCCCAGTTCGCTGATTCAATATCATCGCACCATCTTTTAGCATCCCAAAACTCTGTCGCTTTTGATAAATAGAGTGAAAGAAAATGTTTATTTATTTCACTGCTTTCTTTTAAAAAGTTTTGATCAGAATGAGATAAACCTAACCTTGTTGCAAGATCAACTGGATTTACTGCATTTGCAATAAGAGCAGTCAATGGATTGATCCCTAATCGCGTCCCCCAATAGAGTCTTCTTTTCAAATGCTTGTCATCTTGAATTTTCTGATCTAATAGGGTTAGAGCTCCCCAATCCTGAAGATATTGAATTGCTAGGGGCCAGCTGTCTTCCCTTTCTAATAAAATGTTTAGTTCCTTTTTAAGTCTTGTAGAAAGTGCTGAGGGGATAGATTTAGAGTTACTCTTTAGAGAGTATTCCCAGGGCCATAGTTTTAGGGTTGACTTTATCTGGCGCACTGATTCTGCAGTTAATTCAAACTTCAACCTCGCCGCATAACGTGCAGCTCTAATAATTCTTGTTGGATCTTCTTCGACACTTTTGGAGTGAATAAATTGAATTTTGCGATTGATTATAGATTCTCTTCCATTAAACAAATCTATAAATTGTGTTTTCCGGAGATCGAATGCTATTGCGTTTATTGTGAAATCACGCCTGGATAAGTCATCTTCTATAAAACTCGGTTTTATTTCTGGATTTTCAGCAAGTACATGGTATCTTTCTGTTCTTGCTCTAGCAATATCTATGGCAATACCATCTACCTTTAATTCAACAGTTTGATATACATTATTTACCCTAATTATATTTACTCTGGATGTGCCTAAAAGATTGCTGAGAGTTTTTGCTAATTTTTCAGGTTCATCTTCAACAATTAGGTCAAGATCGTAGAAGTTTTTTTGAGATTGATCATGAATTACCTTAATTAGATGATCTCTTATAATTCCACCAACAAGGGCAATTTTTTTAATGCATGCTTGATCTGCGGCTTTAACTAAGTTCTCTAACAGACCTTCAGTTAAAACTGGGAAACTATTTATCAACTCCCGATTGACCGGGGTGCCCATGGCTTTAAAAAATAGATTGTTTTTGGTTCACTTCTAATAGTAATTGGTTTAGCTTTTAATTATCTTCTATTTGCTTTATTGGTGCTAAACGAGGGTCTAAGATTTTTGGACTCATTGCGCCAAATTTCACTGCAATTGAGATTCTTTCCCCACTACCAAAAATGTGAGTAATTTTGCCTTCTCCAAAGTTTGAATGCTTGACTAGATCCCCTACATTCCATGTTTTGTTTGGGGAAGGACCAGACTTCAGTCTTCTTACTGCATTAGTTGGACCTTGTTCGGAAAGTCTAGAAGAGCTTTGAAGATTTGACGGTCGATCTATTCGAGTTAAGCGATCAAAATGTCGATCTCTTCTTATGGCGGTTCCCCCAGATAAGGGTATGTCTCCTTCAATTAACTCAGAAGGAATTTCAGAAAGAAATACTGATCCAATAGCAGGTTCTCTAATCCCTCCCCACAACCTCCTTTCATTCGCATGAAATAGGAATAACTTTTCTTTCGCTCTTGTTAGACCTACATAGCAGAGTCTTCTTTCTTCCTCTAAAGATGCAGGATCGTCAAGAGAGCGATAACTTGGGAATAAACCTTGCTCCATTCCAACAAGGCAAACTATAGGAAACTCTAGACCTTTACTGCTGTGTAAGGTCATTAGAGTTATTCGATCTAGAGAGCTCTCTTTATTGTCAGCATCGCTAGCAAGGGCGGCTGATGCAAGGAAACCTTCTAGGTCAGCTTCTTCATTCTCTTCTTGATATTGGAGTGCTGCATTTACTAATTCTTGAAGGTTCCTTCGTCGCTCTTCTGCTTCATCAGTAGCAGTGGCAATCAGTTCCTTAATATATCCGGTGTTTTCCAATACTAGTTGAATGATTGCAGATGGATGGGAGACATTCAGTTGAGCTTGTAAGCTTTGAATTATTTCCCTAAATTCCAACAAACCTTTTGCCGACCTACCACCTAGTGAGCGAATCATTTCTGGATCAGTCACTATCTCCCATAAGGGTATGCCTAGTTGACTGGCTGCTTGGGTGAAATTTTGAACAGTTTTCTTCCCAATCCCTCTTTTGGGTACATTTAGGACTCTTAGTAGACTTACGCTATCTGAAGGATTAATTAACAATTTTAAGTACGCTAAAATATCTTTTATTTCTCTTCTGTCATAGAACCTCAAACCACCAACAACAACATATGGAATGTTCCAACGAACTAGAGATTCTTCTATAACTCTTGATTGTGCATTAGTTCTATATAAGACTGCAACATCCCCCCACTTTAAAAGCTTATCTGATGCATTAATAATTCTTAGCCTATGTACCAATGCTTCTGCTTCTGATATCTCATCATCACATCTTGTGATCTTTATTAAATCACCACTACTGCGAGTTGCTTTTAATACTTTTTCTATTCGTTCTTTGTTATTAGAAATAAGCTTATTTGCTGCTTCTAATATATTTGATGTTGAACGATAGTTCTCTTCAAGTTTAACAATTTTTGAATTACTTATTTCTTCATCATCATTACTAAAGTCTTCTTGGAATCCCATCAAAATTCTAAAGTCA
>QCPN01000024.1:0-17737 GCA_003209775.1 Prochlorococcus sp. AG-436-O09
TAGACTTACTCGTTGATAACAAAACCAAAGCCATTGTTGAAACATTAAATTTCTATGAGATCTCCAAGCAGTCTGAGGATTCTCAGAGTTGAAATTATCAGGCTGGGGGACATCTCCCCTTGCTTTATCTCTTTCCATTTCTGAAATTAATCTTGCAACATTATATTCAGGATGGCCCAAGTGCATCAGCTGACGTTGATCAGTAGTTTCAAAGATTGTGTATCCTACCTTTTCTCCATAGGCAAGTAATCTCAATAAACCTTTCTCATGGGCTTTTTCCATTTCCTCATCTGGCAAGCCTGCATATCTGCTTTGAGGGCAGAAAAAAGTATCATCCTGAGTGCCCATAATTGAATGAGCAGGGATAAGGCTCTTCATTGGAAATACTCCAAAGAGCTTCTTTTCAAAAACCTGTTTATTTACACCAGCCAAATAAGCAAGAGCAAAACCAGCCCAGCAAAGACCTAGAGTACTTGCACAATTCTTTCTAGCTTCCTCAATAATCTCAACTAATTCTGACCAATAGTTAACATCTTCAAAAGCCAAGTTTTCAACTGGAGCGCCAGTAATAATAAGCCCGTCTAAAGGATTTGGTGACATTGCTTCATCCCATCCAACATAATGCTTAGACAAATGGGACAAATCCCAAGTTTTATAACTGTGCGTGTTTAATCTTATCCAAATAGGTTCTATCTGAAGGGGCGAAAGCCCCAGAGGATGTAGAAGATTAAATTCATATTGCTTTCCTAAAGGCATAATATTTAAAATGCCTATCCTTAAAGGTCTTATATCTTGCCTCTTGGCCAGCTCAGGCTCAATCCATGAAATATGATTTCGCTCAACTGCTGCGATTTTGTGATAACCACGTGGCAAAATTAAAGCCATGGACTTACTCCTATTTTCATCAAATTTGATCTAGAGCCTTTGAAAAATCTGCCTTAATATCATCTATATGCTCCAGGCCTACCGAGACTCTAACCATAGTAGAAGTAACTCCTGCTGACTCTTGCTCTTCAGTCGAAAGTTGTTGATGAGTTGTTGATGCAGGATGAATAACTAAAGTTTTGGAATCTCCAACATTTGCTAAATGGCTTGCAAGTTCTAATGAGTTAATAAAAGTAACCGCATCATCAAATCCACCCTTCAAGGAGAACATGAGCATACATCCCATACCTCTTCCTGTTAGGTATTCCTTAGCTCTCTGATGATAAGGGTCAGATGGCAATCCAGGATAATTAACACTTGAGATTTTAGGATGATGATTAAGCCAATTTGCCAACGCCATTGCATTAGAGGCATGCCTCTCTATCCGCAAGCTCAATGTTTCCAGACCTTGTAACAACAAAAATGAATTAAAGGGGCTTAAGGCTGGCCCCCAGTCTCTCAAACACTCGAGTCTGGCCCTTAAAGCAAAAGCTATATTTCGGCCATCAGGAACTCCAAGCATTTTGCAAATATCACTACCAAAACCAAAAGCATCCCAATGAATCAGCCCATGATAAGCATCACTAGGTTGGGACATTAAAGGAAATTTCCCATTACCCCAATCAAATGTTCCACCATCAACGATTACACCTCCCAAGCTAGTACCATGGCCACCAATCCATTTAGTAGCACTTTGTACCACTACATCTGCTCCATGATCTAGTGGTCTAATGAGAGCACCTGCTCCACCAAGAGTATTGTCAACTACAAGTGGAATACCGTTCGCTTTTGCTAATTCTGAAAGAGCGGAAAAATCTGGAATATTAAACCTAGGGTTGCCCATTGATTCAACATAAATCGCCTTTGTATTGGAATCTATTTGCGATGCAAAGCTTTCTATTTCATCACCCTCAGCAAATTTGACATTAATGCCTAAGCGAGGAAACTGTACTTTGAATTGATTGTAGGTCCCTCCATAAAGAAATGAAGTGGAAACAAAATTGTCTCCTGACTGCATACAATTAGCTATAGCTAAGAACTGCGCAGATTGGCCAGAAGCAGTTGCTAGGGCAGCAACGCCTCCTTCTAGAGCAGCAACCCTTTTTTCAAATACATCTGTAGTTGGATTCATCAAACGTGTATAAATATTGCCAAACTCCTTCAATCCAAATAAATTTGCTCCATGTTGAGCATCATTAAAGACATAGGAACTTGTCTGGTAAATAGGTACTGCTCTGGCATTAGTTGTAGGATCAGGTTCCTGGCCAGCATGTAACTGCAGAGTTTCGTAGCGATGTGTAGTCAAAGAAATTATCTAATCTACCTTTACTTTTAGCTCAAGATTTTGATTCTGGAATCCATTCGTCAGGTGGAGTTGGCTTAGAAGTTTCAGCTAATGATGGGAAAAGGTCTCTAATCATTGGTACAAGTTCTTTTCTTATATAAGTTCTGCAAGCACCCAAATGGTCAGAATCAATCACAGGGTAAAGTTTTTCATTCTTTTCTACACCATCTCGTAGAGGTTGCCATTTCTTTTTTTCTTTGGAATTAAAGGAGTCAAGTGGGCCATCGAAATCAAACTCAAAGGATTCGATTGAATCCTTAAATTGTCCTAATAAATTAGAAACGATATTTTCTCTAAAAGGAATGAGGAGCTTAGCTTTCAAGGCATCTGGCAAACCCAGAACAGGTTCATAATATTCAATTAGCCTTAATTCCTCTTCGAGTAAAATAGGCCACAAACCTCTAGAGGAAGATGGTATCTCAAACGATTCTTCAGCTTCCGTCATTAGATCAACAAAAAAGACCAACCTGCAATAATAGGATTTCTCCTTAATCGGTTTTTTGGCACTGGGCTTAGAGGATAAAATCTCTGGAAGAGCTGATTCAGCCTTTCGCAAAAACTGTCGGTCTTCTCTCTCCAAATTAATTGCGCCCCACCGCTGTCTGTAATCCCAAAGGTCAATGTACCTAGAAAGATCATGTTGAGACCATCCCAGAAGCTTTAGTTCGTCAGCTCGATGAGTTAATTCTTTAGCCACTTAGAGATTAAAAGCACCTTATATATATAAAGACTAATAGCAAAGAAAACAACTAAATTTTATAAGAAAAACAAATTCAAGAGTTAATGCTGATTAAAAACGGTAGAAATTAAAGAGTTAGTGAAGGAAACAATTGAATCCAACTGATCATTTATACTTCCTAACAAACGAAGTTGAATATTAGCCCTATCTAAATTCTGATTTTCATATGTTGAATTAAAGTAGATATTACCATTCATATAATCAATTAAGAATCTTAATGCTAGTTCAAATGTAATAATTTTAATACTGGCAGGAATTAAAGTAATATCATTTTTAGTAATAATATTATTCCTATATGAAAGATAACCTAATAGAGCTTGTTGATAATTATCAAAACTAAATTGAACTTCTACAATAGAATCAGTTTCTTCGCCTAAAGGGTTGCAACATGAGCGAAGACAGTCGGCTATGTCATACAAAATAAGTCCTTCTTGCAAAGTATCTAAATCTATTAAAGAAACAAATTCATTAGTTTTAAAATCAAAAAGAAAATTATTAATTTTAGGGTCTCCGTGAATAATACCATGAGAAATAGTCGATAGAGACTTGGATCTTTCTAAGAGAAAGACATTAGGCTCCTGATTCTTGGCAATCTCCACCAATTGAAGAAGATAGCTATAATCTTTCAAATCTTTTTTGGAAGAAATGAATGAGTGCAATTTAGAAGTATATAAAGAAAGTAATAATGGAGTATTGTGAAAATTTGGGATAACCTTCAATAATGATTGAGATCTAATATTTGAGGTGAAAGAATGGAATTCTGCAAGTCCTTTAAAAAGATTAAAAGTAATAACTGGGGAAGGGGTTATATCATATGAAATTGTATTTGGAAGATATTCAAAGGCCCTCCAAAGTTTGCCATGATGAATAAGGAATTTCTTATAGGTATGTAAATTGACAAGTAACTTAGGGAAAACAATAGAGTATTCTTCCTGCTTTTTCGTGAAGGAATTATTACTATCGATATATTCCTCTAAAATCAAATAATTCGAAATAAGATCAATTGGTTTCCTGAAAACTATAGAACTTACCTTTTGAATAATAAAAGGTGCGAAATCCTTACTCTTAAATGGTAAAACTAAAAAAGTTTTATTTATAATTCCAGAATGAATCCTCTTTATTTTTAAATTATAGTTAGACGGAAGAAAATATAATGCAATCGTATTGGCTAATTTAATATCGGAAGAAGCATCCAAGGGAAATATATTTCTGTAAAAGGTTAGAGTAGTATCAAAAATAACATTGATAGGGTCTAAAGTAAATCATAGGAATAAATCATGAAAGGCCTTCTTAACTTTAAAGTAAGAGGAGTCATCATTGAAATACTTAAGTTCAGTTTTAGAGGAAAGAATCTCATCATATCTAACTGAATTAAATGATTTACTAAGAACTGCTTCAGAAATAAAATCTACAACTTCTTCTCTTTGAATATTATTCAACATAAGATTCATCCTAGAGGAAGATTCAGGTCTTACAGATTCTTGACAGAACCTGGTCAACTCTCTGCTATCAGTCATAATATTATAGACATGTTTTTTAACTTCTTGAGTGGAGAAGATACACAAATAAAGTAGATTTATCATCGAAGAATCTTGATAAGATAATGAATACTTACGAAGAATATCTGGCCAATATCTTAGAGAATTTATACCTTCAAGTGCTCCCAGCGAAAACCCCTCCAATTTGCACCAATCTATCAACTCAGCAAGACCTAGCGGACACCGCTTGAAGCTAAGCATTTGATTAGCAAGAATTTGTCCAACTTGAAAATTTCTCGTTGGATTACCTGATACAGGAAGCATCATGCTACCTTTCACATCGGCAATCATGGCTGTAAGCTGACTAAAAGTGTGATCTCTCACTTTGTGCATAGAACCCTCTTTGGAAAGTGCAGCTTCGATCATTTGCACTCCATAGCCAATTTCAGTTAAAGGTAACTTATCTTTTGCATAAAGTTTTTTTCGGTCAACTCTAGTCATTGAAACAGTAGCCGCCTGATCCAAGCATTGATGCAATAACAATGTCAGTAATGTAGGCAATAGTCCAGGGTTGCCCTTATGAAATGTGTGACCAAATCCTGCAAAAATTGATGATATATTTTTCGAGGCTTTAATATATTGGCCTTCTACATTATGAACACCAGAAGAAACCTGAATATTAGGAGATATGCTATCTAGTATGCGTGAGCCTAATAAAGCATTTAAGGGGTCAGGGTGACAGAAATTAGCAGTGAAGCTATCCATTGGATTCCTCAATGCTCCATGCCTATGAAAGCCCGAAAAAAATGCTAAATTGTAATTCTTTTGGCATAGAAGAGAAGGAGAATTAGTCTCTTGATCGTAAGTAAATGAACCAACCAAGCAAGCAATAACAACATCCTGCCTTCCCATACCCTCTCTCAATTCACATGCCTCTATTAAATCTTTCTCAATATGATTACTATTGGCAGATAAAATTACTAATTCACATTTCAAAAATAAATCCTTCAATGTATAAACTCGATGAATACCTTCTTCCCTACACAAGGACATTCGCCTCATCTTATCAACATATTCTTGCTTAAGTTCATTTCTTGATTGCTCTGAGAAGGCCCCTAAAATATCTCTTCCAGGTCGTGGAGCAAGAAGCAGTCTATTCCCTTCTGTTTGCATCGCACAGTTATAGGCAAGGGATGCTGGGTATAAACCGACACTATAAAGTCCAACTTTTGCAAATTGCAATTTCTTAAGTCTTTGGGCTATAGATTGCTTGTCATGACAATTTTCAAAGAAATTATTTTTCATCAGAAAAATTAAAAATATACGAAAAATTAAGCCTAGGAATCATCTCAAGTATAGTGTATTAAAAACTAATTGCATTGTAGATATAAAAATCCAAAGAAATAAGGT
This sequence comes from Prochlorococcus sp. AG-436-O09, assembly GCA_003209775.1. Taxonomy (GTDB): domain Bacteria; phylum Cyanobacteriota; class Cyanobacteriia; order PCC-6307; family Cyanobiaceae; genus Prochlorococcus_E. The sequence goes on from QCPN01000024.1 coordinate 5,897, forward strand.
ATAATATTTACTTAGAATATATACAAGGTAATTGAGATGCTAGGCTGATTTGATTGAAGTTGCCCTTAATAAAGGATGCTATTTAAAAACAATATAGATGTCTCCTTCACTAAACTATTAAAATGTAAAGAACTCTTAATTGTCCAAGATATTGATGGCGTATGCATTCCTTTGGTTAGCAACCCACTAGACAGGATAATAGACAAAAGTTACGTAGAGGAAGTCTCAAAGCTTGGCAATGAATTTTCGGTATTAACCTGTGGAGAACATGAAGGGAAAAGAGGCGTAAATAGAATAATAGAAAGAGCCTTTGAATCAGAAAATCTGCCAAAAGAAAGAGGTCTATACTTGCCAGGATTAGCAGCTTGCGGAGTAGAATATCAAGATAGATTTGGGAATGTGGAAACATTAGGCTTAAACCAAAAGGAAAGACTATTTCTTAGTAAAATCCCTCTAAAAATAAAAGATCTATTAAGAATAGAGTTACTTAGAAATTTTCCCAATATAGAAAAGGGGAAAATAAAAAATGAAGTTGAAATAGCAGTTTGTGATACAAGGTACTCACCTGCTATTAATTTAAATAGCTTATTTAATATGGTTGGTAGTGAACTAGAAAGCAGAAAAAAACTTCAATTGATAATGAAAAATGTAATGGATGAGGTGATTAACTATTCACTAGATTCTGGGTTGAAGAATTCATTTTATTTACACATATCACCAAATTTAGGAACTGATGATAGAAGTGAGATTATTAAATATGCAACTCAGGAAGATATAGGGACTACTGACATTCAATTAATTATAAAAGGTGCATTAAAACAAGCAGGACTAATAGTACTAATAAATAAATACGTGTTCAACAGAACAGGTAAATACCCTTTTGGTGAGAATTTCAGTGTTAGGGATGCACCTGAAACGATTCAAAAACTAATTGATCTCTGTAAAACCAATGTTCCCAATCATCAAATGCCAACTCTTATCGGTGTAGGTGACACTATTACTTCTACAAAAGATCAACATAGCAAGCAGTGGTTGAGAGGAGGGAGCGACAGAGGATTCTTAACTCTTATTCAAAAGTTAGGAGAAGCATATAATAAGGAAAATCAGATCATTTTTGTAGATAGTAGTTATGGAGAAGTATATAGACCTTCAACAATTGATGGTAACTTTGATGGAATTACAGATGAGAGAGACAACTTAAAATTTACTATTGTGATGAATAGAGGACCAGAGCAATACAAGAGTTGGATAAAAGAATTTTGCAAGAGAAGAAGAAATTTGGATATTTTAAATACTTAGCACTATATATTTATATATAGGTTAAACTATAAACATAGAACATATTAAATATGGAATTCCCAAGTATAAAGAGAGGAAGATTAAAGACTCTACAAGTGAACCTTGGTTATAAGTGTAACCAATCATGTCTTCACTGTCATGTCAATGCAAGTCCATTTAGAACTGAGATGATGACTTCCAAGAATATTTCATTAATCCCAAAGGTAATTAATAGTTATGCTATTGAAACTCTTGACATAACAGGCGGTGCACCAGAGATGCATCCCCTTTTCAAAGAGTTGGTTAATGAAGCTTGTAAATTAGGAGTAAAAATAATAGATAGATGTAATCTCACAATTCTGGATGAGCCTGGATATCAAGATCTTCCAGAATACCTTGCTAAAGCAAAAGTAGCAATAATTGCATCTCTTCCATGTTATGAGGAAGAAAATGTAAACAAGCAACGAGGCAAAGATGTATTTAGAAAAAGTATTAATGTTTTAAAAATATTGAACAAATTAGGTTACGGTATCAAGGGTGGAATACTAAGTTTGGACCTTGTATACAATCCGATAGGTGCATTTTTGCCACCTCCACAAGAAACTCTAGAAAAAGAATATAAGTATATTCTTAAAGAAAGGTACGGCATTGAATTTAATAATTTACTTGTTCTTGCAAATATGCCAATTAACAGATTTTCAAATTATTTGCAAAAGGAAGGTAAATTAAATAGCTATCAATCCATGCTAGAGAGTAATCATAATTCTAGAAATCTTGAATCTGTAATGTGCAAAAGTACATTAAGTGTTGACTGGCAAGGTAATCTATTTGATTGTGATTTCAATCAACAATTAGGGGCATCCAGCAATTTATTCCCTAGAAATCTAAGGGATTTATCTCAAGGGAATATCCGGTTGCAGGGCAAAGAAATTACTGTAGATAGTCACTGTTTTGGCTGCACAGCAGGGAATGGATCAAGTTGTGGGGGGTCGCTCACATAGGTTCATTTTCGGATTAAATACATTTGGGGCATAGGGCTCTAACATTTAAAGTTGATTCAATTAATTTAAAGCCTTTGTTCTTAGCTGCCTTGCGACCTGCAGAAACAACTTCATCACTTTCAAATTCTTCCGTCCTTCCACAATTTATGCAAACCAAGTGATGATGATCAGGGTGATCTTTGCTTAACAATTCAAACCTATGCCCTCCTTCACTAAGCTCCAATTCATGCAAAAAGCCCATTCTTACTAACAATCTAAGTGTGCGATAAATAGTTGCCAGAGAAACCCTAGATTTCATCTGCAAAAGATGAGAATGGACTTCTTCCGCGCTTAAATGATTACCGCCGCCAATTCTTTGAAACAAGTCCAATACTTTCTTACGCTGAGGGGTAAGACGAAGACCACTTTTGTGCAGTCCTAATTCAAGTGGTGAGGCTAAAGATGAATACCCAGCGTTTAAATTCACACCAGAAGAAGAGCTTTTCTCAATAGTACAAGCTAATGCGAGAAGAGCAAATAGATTGTAACAGGTAATTATCCTTAATTACGTAGTACTTTTGGCTCTTAAATACTTTAAAGTGAATATTATGTACATAAAACTGAGATGATCTATCGTCCTATTTTATTTGGCTCAGAATCCAAGGGAAATTCGAAATTAAATGCAAAAGTGAATAGGTTATTTGATATCAAAAATACGGCTTTAATTATAATGGATGTACAAGAGAAATTAATAAGTGCTATCTCGAATAATGAAGAATTGAAAATGAATATTCTTAAGATTTCTGACGCCTGCGATTTTCTAAATGTGGCAAAATGTATTACAGAGCAGAATCCAGAGAAACTTGGGAATTCCGTTAGAGAGATTCTAAAAGGTAATGAATTAATCAATATTTCTAAAATGAGTTTCTCTTGTGCTGAATGTGGAGATCTGATAAAAAAATTAAAATCAAGAAAGATAAAAAATATCTTATTAGTTGGAGTAGAAACCCATATATGTATTCTTCAAAGTGCTTTTGATCTATATAGAATTGGGTTTAATGTACAGGTTATTGCCGACTCAGTTATGAGTAGAAAAAGGATAGATCATGAGATAGCAATAAAAAGGATCAGTCAGTCAGGCATACAAGTTACAACAACTGAGACGGCCATCTTTGAGCTATGCAAAACAGCTCTGAATCCAAATTTTAGAGAGCTTAGTAGGATTGTGAAGGGAACTAAAAACTAATATCTTTAAAATGGAATCAGATGATCTCTAACCGTAGAAATAGAAATACTCCACTTATGATATTTCGCCTATAAAAAGCAGCTTGTAGCTAAAAGTGCATCTGAGTGCCATACTTAAATTAAGCTAATTGCTTATCTATTGAATGTACACAAGGTTAATCAGCGCAGGCTGCATCTTTATATTAGGAAGCTTAATTACAGTTTTCGGATCTAAAATCCTAAGCAGTGTTTTAAAAAAAGTTGTCAATCGAACAAATAGCAAAACAGATGACTATATACTCAAAGTCCTACTTGATACAGTTAAGCCTTTAGGTATCTCAATTAGTGCTTTTACTTCATGGAGAATATTAGCAATAAAAACAACTAGTTTTGGTCTTAATGAAGGCATAACTGGAATTTTTAAATTAATCCTACTTATTCTTATAGTCAGGCTAATAAATAGAATACTTCTTAGGTTAGTTAGTAGCTGGTCAGAGAGGATAAATGATGATGCTGTTAGTACAATGCTTAAGTCATTAAGTCCAATGCTTAGGGCCATAATGTGGTGCATAGGGATTGTTTTTTACTTAAATAATATGGGCGTACAAATGGCAGCAATATGGGCGCTTTTAAGTGCTGGTGGAATTGGTGCAGGCCTTGCATTAAAAGAACCTGTTCAAGAATTCTTTGAATATATAACTATACTTTTAGACAAGCCTTTTCAGAATGGTCAATTTATTCATATCGATGGTGTTCTAGCAAAAGTGGAAAGGGTTGGTGTTAGATCTACAAGAATGAGGAGCATTAATGGAGAAATAATTGTTATGAGTAATAGTAATTTGACAAATGGAGTTATTTCTAACTATGCAGAAATGAAGCAAAGGCGGTTAGTCCATAAAATAGGTGTTACATATGACACCAATTACTCACAAATGTTATTAATCCCAAATATTATAAAACAAATTGTAGATCAAACAGAAAATGCCTTGTTTGATAGATGTCATTTTATAGAGTTCGGTGAAAGTAGTCTAAATTTCGAATTGGTATACTACATTCCAACAAATGACTACCTATTAGCAATGAATGCTCAACAAAAAATTAATCTTGAAATAATGAGACTATTCGAGAAAGAAGGAATAGAGTTTGCTTTCCCCACTCAGACTATTCATCTTACTAAAAAATAGTTTAATTAAAATAGATTTATCGTAAAAAATTTCTGGATTATGTCACCAGACAGATTCCAAAGAATTTCTGCCTTAGTTGAATTATTTGCTTCTTTGCTAATAGTTTTTGCCTGTAAACTCATTTGGCCTAATGTTTTAATATTATTAGACAGGTATAAGAACTTCTCTCCCTGGTAGGAATCTAAAGTTGCTAAATTAAATAGAATCTTACCAGCATTCTGAGGAGACTCAGTTATATGCAATAAATCTCTAGCTATAAAGGCAAATAAAATCTGCCCTAACTCATTATATTTACGGCTATATCTAAAGAAACCCTCTTTTGTGGTTGGGATAACTAAACCTGGAGCCCAACATAAAACAGGTATGTTAAAATTATTTATTAAAAATCTACGTGATAATTCTTTTGAGAATAAAGTATTACATAACTTGCTATCCTTATATGCTTTATCAGCATCAAAAGGGGTGAATCCATCTATCATTTTAAAGTCTAGGGATTTTCTAAGCCCTGCAAGATCTGAAAGATCTGCTTTTTTTCCCACTTGCCCTCCTGGAGAGTTCGGATTATGAACCTCTGACGAAGTAATTACAACCCTGGGAAATTTTGATTTTCTAAGTAAAGAAATTAACCTTTGAACTAAATAATAGTGACTAAGATGATTAACAGCAAAGGTAAGTTCTATTCCTTGCCTCGATCTTCTTATAATTTTAGAACCAGTATATTGAAGGCCTGCATTAAGAATGAGTGTATCTATTCTACAATTATTTGAAAGTTCATTAGCAGTAAATTCTTCTATTGAATATAAATCAGACAAGTCCCCGATTGGAAATTTAGCCAATCTCTCAATTTTAGAAAGAGGTATATTATCTCTCCTTAAGGATTCAATAGTGGAATCAACTCTTGAAGAATTTCTACAAAGTATTACTAATTTTTGATCATCCTCAATCAATTTAAGAGCAGCTTGATAACCAATACCAGAAGTGGCCCCTGTTATAAGTATTCTTCTTTGATTTTTAGTATTCATTAGAATTGAAATAGTTAGAGAAATATAATTTACTCAAATCATTACTTAAAAATTCCATTTTAGGTTAATCACAAACCAAATCTTATTTGTTAAAAACTATTTTTTAAAATGTTAATAAACCAAAGACAGCACTCTTTTAGAGAATATTTGCAATAGTTAACAACATAATAGCTACATCTAGTAAATAAAAGTTTTGCAAATGTCATTTAAAAGACCAAGTCAGGTTATTCTCTTAGAATCAATGGAAAGAGGAGGTGAAGCGTGTCTAAAAAGCTGGATAAGTTATTGATCATTTGCAAGTTTAACCTAAGGACCATGCTCTTATAAGCATGAGAACAAATTCACCTATGGACGTATTGGTAATAGGAGCTGGACCAAGTGCCTTATCAATAGCAGCAGCACTAGGCCAAGAAAAACTTAAAGTTGGTCTACTCTCATTAAATGATCCATATGATCCATGGCCTTACACATACGGAATCTGGGGAGAAGAGGTAGATGAATTAGGCTTTGAAAATTTATTAAAGCATCGATGGTCGAATACAGTTAGTTTTTTAGGGGAAGGCTCTACAGATAAATTTTCTCCTGACAATCAAGCTACTCAACACAATCGTGACTATGGCCTATTTGATAAGAAGAAGCTTCAAGAGCATTGGCTAAATCAATGCAAAGATACTTCTGTGAATTTATTTAGGGGCAAGGCTAATAAATTTGAAATTAATAAAGTAAACAGTACTGTTATAACTAGTGATGGTAAAAGCCTAACTTCAAAACTAATAGTGGATGCTACAGGTTATGATCCAGTTTTTCTAAGTATTCCAAATGATGGTGAAATAGCTGTCCAAACATGTTATGGAATAGTGGGCGAATTCAGTGAGCCGCCAGTTGAAAAAGGCCAGTTTGTGTTAATGGATTATAGATGTGATCATTTAAATAAAAATGAAAAGAAAGAGCCACCTACTTTTCTTTATGCAATGGATATGGGTAATGGCAAATTCTTTCTAGAAGAAACATCTTTAGGGTTGGCACCTCCTGTTGAGTTAGAAACACTTAAAAAAAGGCTTAAATCAAGATTAAAACATAGAGAGATCGAAATTCTAAAAATTGATCATGAAGAACATGGAGTATTCTTGCCAATGAACATTCCTATTCCAGATTTAAATCAATCAATTCTTGGGTTTGGCGGTGCTGCAGGAATGGTTCACCCAGCATCAGGCTATTTAGTTGGTGGTCTGATGAGAAGAGCACCATCCCTAGCAAAAGAAATTGCAAACGCAATTAAAGATAAATCTAAGACCCCTTCTGAAATTGCAAGAATAGGGTGGCAAACACTTTGGCCTAAAGAATTGAGAAGGAAGCAAGCTCTATATCAATTTGGATTAGAAAAACTAATGCGCTTCAAAGAGGGGCAATTAAGATATTTCTTTAAAAGTTTTTTTGGCTTATCAAACAATCAATGGTACAAATTTCTTACAAATACATTAACTTTAAAAGAACTTGTTAATGCCATGTGGACTATGTTCAAACAAGCTCCAATGAATGTTAAGTGGGGATTGATGGAAATGAAAGGTCGAGAGTTAAAGTTACTTTGGAATTTCCTTAAGCCAAGTGTCTAACGATAAGAGAAACATTCTAATTAGTGGTGCCTCTAGGGGCATAGGAAGATCCATTGCTGAAAAAGCAATCCAAGATGGTCACAATATAAGTATTGGATTAAGAGATCTAAAATGTTTTAAAAATTCAGAACTTCCTTATCTAAAAAAAAAAAGTGAGCGCATACATGTTGAAAGATATGACGCTAAAGATAAGATTAGTGCAAATTTATGGGCTGATAAAACAAAGCAAAAATTTGGTAAAATTGATACATTAATACATTGTGCCGGAATATTTAAAAGAACTCCATTGAATTACGATGAAAAGGAAGAGAATGATATTAATGAATTATGGAAAGTTAATGTCTTGGGACCTTGGATACTTACAAGGGCCTGTTGGAAATATCTCACTGAAAACAATAATTCAAGGGTTATAGTTCTTGTATCAATGAGTGGTAAAAGGTCAAAAGGAAAGCTTGCTGGATACACTGCATCAAAATTTGCATTAATGGGTCTGTGTCAAACAATAAGGAATGAGGGTTGGGAACAAGGTTTAAGGGTGAGCACTATCAATCCAGGCTGGGTAAATACGCGAATGGCGAGTGAAGTTGAAAGTATAAAAAAAGAAGAAATGACTCAGCCTGAAGATATAGGTGAAATTGTTTCGAAGATACTTGAGTTACCTAATAGCTGTATACCCTTTGAAATTAATATTAATTGCAATCTTGAAAGATCTAAATAGAAAAAAGTAAAAACATAACTTTTATTCAGCTAATTTCTTTTTTGGAAATAAATTTATAAAGCTATAAATCATAATTCTTATATACCTATGGATAAAACCACGATAGAATGTTCCGATGGTTTTTCCAAGGGAAAATATTTTAGTTATCAATCCAACAACAAAGTTCAAGATCCACAGTACAAGAAGGATGCTGATTACTAATGTAGCTGTTGAGTAAACACCCGAAAGTTGCTCTTGAAAAGGGCTAAGCAACTTAAGATAAGAAGAGTAATTCATATAGAAAATTAATAATGATTGAATCAATTATAAGGACTTAAACTTAATGATCATCTTTTTTATTTATTATGCAAGTCTAAATTAATAGTTTTTATTAAAAAATACTTTTCAAAAAGAAACCTTGCTAATGAGTAAGTAAGAGCATAGGGAGAGAACCAATGCCGCTATAAGTGCTCGTATTCTATTAAACCAAGCAGAAAAAGGGCTCAAGTCACTACTAAAATAACCTCCGAAGTTACCTAAAAGAAACAAAATCCACATTGGAATAGATGCAAGGGCAAAAGCCAAAGCAAGTTCCAATGAAGGATAAAGGTTTATACGAAGAAAAACAAATGAAGTGAGTATGAATAAGAATAGAGTACCTGTAATCGCGATATAAAACTCAGCTCCTATAGTTTTTGGAATTTTGCTTTTCTCTCCTAACTGCTTCTTACAATCTATCAATTGCCTTTCTGAAAGTTGAAAATATCCAGATTCTGGTAGTCTTACATTCCTATAACGTCTTAAAAGCCTTGCTTCAAGCCCTTCTGGACTATCTATTTCTGTAGTGGAGATAATTTGATCTGGTCGCAATTTCCTCATTTGCTTATCAATATTTCTTGTACTGCCAATCATAAAAAAGTCGCCTTTTTTAATTAAGTAAACATGTCCCGACATTGAACATTAACAATAAAGAGCTGTAAATAAAGGGATGGGATCTCAGTAAATTTAATTAATTATAATTGGCCTATAGGCAAAGTCAAACAGAGTGCAAACAAACCTTTCTAAAGATTTATAGTTGTAAAGGTAAAACCATTAGCCTATGACAAATGAAATATTATATTCATTTAGAAGATGTCCATATGCAATGAGAGCAAGATGGGCAATATTACTCTGTCAAAAGCAAGTCAAATTAAGAGAAATAAGACTTTCGAATAAACCCTCAGAATTAATTAAAGCATCAAAAAAAGCAACTGTTCCCATATTAGTTCTTGAGGATGGGAAAGTAATTGATGAAAGCTTAGACATTATGTCGTGGGCTATCAAAAGCTCCTCAAAGAGAAAAACACTGCTAAATGAAAATGAGGAAAAAAGGCAAGATGTTTATGAGTTAATTAAAGAGAACGACAATGTTTTTAAATACCACCTAGATAGATATAAGTATCCTAATAGATTTAAAAATATTGTTCCAGAAGATCATAATCATGCCTTGAAGGAAATCTTGAGGAGATGGGAAAAAAAGATTGAGATTTCATCTAGTGAACCATCCATGCACTGTCTAGTTTGGGCAAGAGAAACGATAGCTGATTGGTGTATTTGGCCATTTGTCCGTCAATACCGTCTAGTAAATCCAGAGGAGTTTGATAACGACAAAGATCTATCAAAAATGAAATTGTGGTTAAATTATTATTTAAATCATTCTTTATACCCTGTTTTAATGAAGAAAAACAAATTTTGGGAATGTTCAAATCAAGAAGTGATCTTCCCAGCAGAAATAAAAACTACCTGAAGCTTAATAAACTCTAGTTGATATAAATCAATTCTCTATTCTTCTTTTGTCTATAATCCTAGCCAGTTCAAGGAAATATCCAGCTGTACAAAACTTCCCTATATTCCTTTCTCTATTTCCTAAATCACTTCTTAGTTCAGCCGTTTCAGCCATTAACAAGTCCAAGTCTTGCTGAGGCATCTCGTATAACTCTTTAAGTTCTACTTCTCTAGCTAAAAGGTGACTCTTAAACCATTTCTCTCTAGATTCCTGTGAAGGTATTTCCTTCATGGTGTTCGATCTCATTATAAAGTCTCCATAAATTAATAACCTTATATAATAATCTAATTCTACTAGCTTAGAGGGGTTTCAAAACTCTGACTGAATTCCTGCGATCTCATTAAAATAGAGACTATAAGAAACAATAATGTTAAAGCCCCACAAATCTCAGTCCATCCAATCAATCCAAGCTTAATTATAGATATTGGTGCAATAACTGTAATCAACCCACCTGAAAGTAGTGGTTGAAGGAATAATTGCTTTATAGAAAATATAGGTAATATGTTTGTTTGGTCTCTTGGATCTGCTAAACGCAAAAGCAAGATCCCGCTTGCAGCAACTCCAGTTGCATTGCCAAATTCAATTATCGACCTTTCGAACCATTGTTGTCTAAATAACAATCTTGAAAACAAGAACATCCCAAAGAGATTCCATAACAAGCCGCTTAATGCAAGCGCAGACAAAGGTATCCAATCATTTAGTAACAACGGTAAATCAAGTCCTGCCATTGCTGTAGTAATAAGAAGATCTGTTGAAAGAATTCCAATTTCTCTCTGCAATATCTCAGAAACCAGTTCAGTTTTTTCAAACTTCTCCAGAACAAATCTTATGACCAGCGATCCAAGTAGAGCTAATGGGAAAACAGGAAAAACAGAAAGAACCTCATTAAAAGTTCCACCTAATTTTCCTCCAAAAAATCTTACAAAAACAAGAAGAGTGGCACCAAAAGCAATAGCTAAACCTACGAGTCCAAGATTAACTACCAAGTTTTTTAGTTTTTGTAGTAAAGACAACTGCTGATCGATAGAGATTTCCCTGTCCAATGTTTCAAGTTCAAAGCTGATCCATCCCAATAATCTCCCAACCAATACCAATCCACTTCCTAACAAAGTTGAGGCTAATAGGCCTACTGTTGCCATTGCTAATCCAAGGTCTAGTCCTTCAGAAAAACCCAACCGTTCAAAACTCTGTCCCATTACAGCTGCAGCCCCATGCCCGCCCTCGAATCCAACCTCTATTAAACAGCCCATCAAAGGATCAACTCCTTGATAAGGAATAAGAAAAAGCAATAGCACCAGTCCTCCGATTAGATACTGACCAAAACCTAAAAGCAAAGCTAATAATGATTGCGATGCAACTGGCAGAAATAACCCCTTCCCTGATGGGACTGGTTTACTTAGCATTAGGGTTGCAAAAACCATGGTTAGCAAGGCGGTCGGCAACTTGACCCAAATATCAGTAATTGATTCTGGTAAAAGAGGTGATGGACCATGAGGACCAATCAAAAGTGCAAATGCGCCAAACAAAATAGATATAGGAATCCCTAATCTCTCTAGTTTCAAAGCCGAATCAAGCCTCCTGCCAACAATCAAAAGTATTGCAAATATAAAAAGAAAGCCAAATGCAATTACCAACTTGGTAAATGAATCAGAAATAAGTTGATTCTCTATGAGATGATTCAATCTGCTCATATTTTAAGTATTCAAGAATTTAATACAAAAAATAGTTCAATAAATTTACTAGCTAAAAACAATTGAATCATCTAGTGCAAAATAAAAAAAAAGCTCACCAGTAATGGTGAGCTTTTAAAAATTCAAACAAATTCTGTGGAAGGAGTGCCAGAGAATTTAGAAGAAAGATCAATCATTCAAAGTAACAACTGCAGTATCCATATTAACTAAGGCTTTTCTTATTCTCTTGAAGTCAAAGCCCATTGCACGTAGTGCATGGAATAAATGACCTTGAATAAAGAAGAATCCAAGATAGTAATGAACATTGGTCAACCAAGCACGGCCAGT
>QCPN01000025.1:0-17058 GCA_003209775.1 Prochlorococcus sp. AG-436-O09
TGGAAATGGAAATTTAGCTGAAAGGATAAATGAATATAATAGGAGTGATTTCGTCGTTGAAAATGCTGCCATTAATAATGAGTGCTCAGATTATGTGATTGTGAAAGGTCAAACTTGGACGGAAGCTGAAAAACAAGCTAAGGAATTAGGAGGTAATTTGGTGACGATTAATAGCAAAGACGAGTATAAGTGGTTGCAAACTAATGTATGGAAAGATAACAAATTACTCAAGCAATCAGGAGTAGAATCAGATGAAAGTACTTATTTCTTTGTTGGATTAAACGATACCAAAGAAGAAGGTAAATATGTATGGTCAAGTGGACAAGAATCTGACTTTAGCAATAACGAAGATTTGATCCATCGACAAAACTGGATAGCTCAACAGCACATGGCTCAAAACCATGATTACTTTGTACTTGGAGGCACAAATGACTATGGGTTTACAGACTATGAAAATAAAGATTATCGACCTGATTTATATACTGGTAGAGGAGTTGGGCAGTTAACATGGGTTGATAATAATAGTTCATGGAATAAGCAAGGTAGTCGACCTGCTCCACACTATGGAATAGCTGAGATCCCAACTTGTTTAAATTAAGTGACTTAGGTTTACAATTTTCATATTAGCTTCAATGTCATTACCTATATATAAAGAAAATGCTTTTCAAACTCTTACAATATTGAATCTGTAAGACTTCTCTAAGCTGCATTCACAAATTTCTTAAAACTGAGGTTTTTTATTGTGCTGTTAGTAATCTAGATTAGTTAGAGTTAGAAGCTCTCTGACGGCTATATAAAATGAAACTTAATATTTTTTTGTCAGAGAAGATAGGTATTTGAAAAAATTGATTAAAATATTAGTAGACAACTTTTGCTTTAAAAATTCCCCATTGCATAGATTAATTTATTCTTTAAAAAGATTTCCACCTCAGAAAGGCCTATTTGGTTTTAGGGTTTTGGATTCTTGGCAGTCAACATTTGCTGCTTACCCTATGCTAATAATATTAAGCATACTCCCACCTTTCTTTGGGGACTCACCACTTGAGTTGAAAGCAAGTTACCTTTTCTTAATTTTGCTAAATTTAAGCACAATTATTCTTACGGCAAATGCTTTCCTTCAAAATCGCAAATCTCCAATTTTACTCTGGACATTGATGAATATTCCTATCTGGTTATTCATCCCAAAAGAAGTAAGACTGTTAGTTTATGGAATTAGGGGATTATTTTTTAATCTTGATTCTGATTTCACTTAAGCATGTTCTACTTTTCTAAGAGGCTTTTTATGGAGACAAATTCATTAGACTTTATTTGAAAATAGTTTAAAAGAGATTAAATAGATTGTTCATGTTTCAAAAATGAATAAGTAAATAAGGCGATTTGCTCCTGCAAATTACTTTTAGGGGCTATATTTAATTATGTTGGACTAGACCTTCATCTCTTTTATGAAAGAAGTACTTATAGATTTTTGCTTGAAATTTCTTGCTTGTTGGATTGCACCTTCTGTACTTTGGATTCTTCAACTCTTAAAGAAGACAAACTCGAGGGGCAAATCTATATATCTCAGGAGGCGTCTATTTTCCATATCTATATTGATTATGATACTGTTTGACTTTATTCCAAACATCTTATATGCATTCAGTAATCCTGATTACGCTAGAGAGTATGGTTTATATGCAGCCCCTTGGTTGATCTTTATATGGTTAGGTCTAAAAGAAGGCGGGTATCTTTTTTCTATTTGGGAGCCGTTTAATAAGAGTGAACTCAATAAATTAAATTCATTAGAAGAAAAATCTCAAACTTCCCAAGATCGTTATTTCTCATTAAATAAATACCCTGATAATTCAAATCATAGTTCTAAACCAACAAATCTAGTAAGTAATGATTTGACTTCTAAAGTAGATAAATCTAATAATAATTTTGAATATAAGAGTTTAGAAGATGAATTTGTCATGGGATCTAATGGTGTAAAAATACAACAAAAGGTCAATAAAATTCTTTTAAACTCTTTTCAAGAAAATAATTCAGACATTCATATAGAGCCAAAAGAAGATCAATATAAGATCCGAGTTAGGAAAGATGGCGTAATGCAAAACTATATGGAGATTAGTCTGAAAGAAGGCAAACAAATAGTTGCTTGTCTTAAAAACATGGCTCAAATGGATGTTGCTGAAAAACGTGCTAGCCAGGATGGCAAGATCTTAACTATCAATAATAACTGCAAGTTAGAGTTTAGGTGTTCTACCGTAGCTGATAAATTTGGAGAGTCAATGGTTCTAAGATTGCTAAGGAGTGACAAATCAATCTTAGATTTGGATTCTTTAATATATATTAAAAGCGTAAGAGATTCATTCAGGAAAGTTATTCGATTAATGAATGGAATTATTATCGTTTCAGGACCAACAGGGTCAGGTAAATCTACAACCTTAGCCGCAGCCCTTAGAGAAATAGATAATGGTGATTTAAAAATAGTGACTATAGAAGATCCTATTGAATACGATTTGGGAGGAGATATAGTTCAATCTCAAGTAAATCGATCAAAAGGACAAACATTTCCTAATCTATTGAGAACATTTTTACGTCATGATCCAGATGTGATACTTATAGGTGAGACACGTGATCCTGAAACTGCTATATCAGCAATGGATGCGTCTGAAACTGGCCATCTTGTTTTTTCAACTCTCCATGCAAATACTTCAAGTAGCTCACTCATAAGATTATTAGATATGGAGGTGCCTAAGTATAAATTAAATATATCTGTTAGAGCAGTTTTAGCCCAAAGGCTATTAAGAAAGGTATGCACATGTTGTATTGAAAAGGAAATTGCTGAAAAGGATGCGCTGTTAACAGGTATAGCTCCTGGGACCTTTATTAATTATGAAACAGTATATAACCCTGAATTTGAAGATCAGGACTTGGAAGTTTGTCAGACTTGTCAAGGATTAGGTTACAATGGAAGAATAGGTGTTTATGAATTGCTCATAATCAATAGAAAGATTCAAGAAGCTATTTCAGAAGGTAAGAATCATTTAGAGATTCAAGATATAGCTGAAAATGTGCAGGGTATGATGACCTTACGAGATTATGGTATAGAGCTAATCAAGGCAAAGTTAACGACAGTATCAGAACTAGAAAGGGTATGCAAAGCACAAGAAATCATCAATAATTGAGAGACTAATGTAAGAAGTTACAATTTGATTACTTATATTCCCCAATGAAATTTTGACCATTTTGTATAATTGCTTGAGCATAACTTATTCCAATCATTTTCATAGAATGCTTCTTTAAGATCATCAATAAGATTCTCTGGATTTTCTTTACCAGCCTCACTTAAAATCCATTTTTGCAATTCACTAAGATCTTTATTATAGTGGTTGTTTTTGAAGTCTAGGTTTTGCTCTTTTGATAAAAAGCTTTCTTCTTTAAAGTATTTGCTATTATTCAAATTAGGCTTGGGAGCCTTTCGTCTTATGATTTTTGCCGATCTATACCACCAGGCTGTAAGAAAGATTAAAACTAAAAGAGCAAAAATTATTGCAATCATGCCTTAAAGTCTAAATGTTAATAGTTTAGCGCCATCCAGAACTAATTTCAGCTTGACTATTGTCAGGGTTACATTTAGCGTCTTTAAACGCCATCTTTTTTATTCTTAATCTAATTCAATTTCTAACTCTACTAGCAAAGGTTTGATGAGGAAAATCTTATACCCTCTTTTGTTTGCTTGCTTGGCTGTAGTGCTGCTTGAAAAATATGGTGAGATTGGTCCTGATAAAAGATTATCTAAAAATTTAAATAGAAATAATAGTATGCCAGTCTCTACCTTGAATCTGCAGACATTATTTAGAAGACTTCAAGCTGCAGATATGAATTGGAAACCTTTCAAGGTTCTTTCTTCTAATGGAACGATTAGTTATCGGTATAGACCTATAAAAGGAGAAGCTAGATTAAGTGAAGCAAGAATAAAGGATAGAATGGATAACTTTTCAACCATATTTGAAAAAGAGAAATCAGAAATATCAGCAATTTTTAAGTTATTGGAAGAGATAGGTGTCTCTGTTTATGAGCTGCAGATGAATAATGATATTGAGGGCATGTGGGTCCCTATTGAAAGAGCTATTTACTTGTCAACTTCATTGGGGGAAAAAGGTAGCTTAAATTTTCATGAGGTTTTAGCGCATGAAGCAATACACGTTGCCCAGAGTTGCTCCACTGGGTCAATAAATTCCACACCAGTTAGACTTGGGTTGCCACTAAAATCTTCTTTTTCTATCAATAAAAGCCTTAGTCACCCTGCTTATGTATTGAATTTGCAAGAAGGAATATATCTGGAGCAAGAGGCCTATTCTTATTCGAAGAAAATCGGATTTGCTGCTGGTTTGCTTAAGCAATTCTGCAAATAAATAATTACTTGGTTTTTAGGCTTTACTGTTTAACGAATGTGAGATATAAATAAAATAATTTCTTGTATAATGCTAGAGTTTAAATCCGATAAACTTTTTGATGACTTTTTAGTTGCCACAGTATTAGCAGATCTATTCGACGAGACGGATTCAATAGACACTCTCTTTTTAAGTAAAAAAATTGTTGATGGACTTGAGAAACATGGTCTTATTACTTGCAATGATAAAGTAAAAGATTATTTTGATGACAATGCTGCGGCCTAGACCTACATTCACCTAGCCTCTCCTGATTAGAGTGACTTATACATGTCAGTTGATTTGAAAATCTAGAGAATTAATAATATCTATTTAATCCTTTTCTTGAGGGACTACTCTTTTCTTACTAAAGAAGAAACTTTCTTTTAAAAACCACCTATTGAAAATCTAATTTCAACCTATTTTAATATTCCTACTATTACTCTAAACAATAATATTAAACGATTTGACAATTGGTCTTCAAATATTCCATTCCTCAAGTTTGGTATTACATAAATAGAATTTCACCAAAAAATGGTATATTATTTCTAGAAAGTCTAGACCTGACATGAAAAAGATTATATTTTTCTTAGGGTTTGCAGTAAATATATTCATCTTTGGTTCAGATGCTTATTCTCAAGAGCCTCCTCAATTGAGTAACCGCCTCAAGATTAAGCTTGAAAGCCCCAGTGCATCGACGACTATTCCAGATTTAATGGACAGAGTTGCTAATAGATATACAAGTAACCAGAAAAAATCTGGAAGGATCCATGTTCAAGCCCTTGAGTTTATTGGCAAGCATCCGGAATCTCATATTTTAGGGTTTATTTATCCGGAAAGAGGAGCTTTGCTAGAATCAAATCAGGTTAGATATTTATACAAAACTCTTATTAACTCTCAATCCTCACCCTTAATACCTAAACAAACTCTTAATGAAGATGAATATATATATAAGTCAAGTTTATAGAGATCAATGATTTCCCCTAAAATTAAAAAATTGAATTCTAATTATTCTAAAAGACAACTCTTGGTTTCTTTTTCAACGTTAGTCAGTCTAATTTTTATGGCACCAAATAATATTTATGCCAATACATCTACTCAAGAAAATCTATCTACAAAAAAGAATTTTAAAACAACCGAGCGTTCTGAAAAGTTTGGACTCCCTTTAGGCAAGATTTTTAATTACAGCTTTCCCATTAAAAGTAGAGGCTTTGTAAATATCACTGGTCCTGAGGTAACTTTAACTCTTAAAGGAGTTCCAGCTAAAGAAGCTCTTTTAACTATTGCAAAAATAGGAGGATATGGTCTCCTTTTTCTTCCAGACCCAGCAAATAATAATCCAGATTCAACAGACATTTATGAAGAAGAGATTACAATGTCTTTTAAGGATGAGACATATGAAAGAGCACTGAATAGTATTTTATTAGCAGCAGGGCTACAAGGAAAGAAAGACAAGAACACTATTTTTGTAGGGAGAGATGTTCTGGTCAGAAACCTCGAACCTCTATTGTCTAAGGTTTATCGGTTAAATCAAGTTTCTGCAGTCTCAGCAGCTGATTATCTTGCTAGTCTTGGCGCAATAATAAATAAAGTTAATATAAAAGGCCCAATTTACCCTCCATTACTTGAGAGTGGAATAAGCCCTAGCTCTTCAAATGATGCTAATATTCTTTCTTATGGGGCAGTACAAGGTCCCTTAAAAGGGTTGCTTGGCACAACTGATACTAGATTGCAAACTATTACATTGATCGGAACAAAAGAATTGATCAATACAGCAGAAAATTATATAAAGCAACTGGATTTAAGACATAGACAAGTAGCCTTAGAGGTTAAGATTGTTGATGTTTTAATTACTGATACTAAGTCAATGAGTAACAAAAGTGAATGGAGATCTGATCATACTTATATTATTAATGAGAGTGGTATGGCTAATCTATACCAAGGAACATCTAGTGCACTTACAAATGCCAAAATAGGAGGTTTAGGAGCTACTTTAACTAAGTTTCCTAATCAACAATTTCTTAATTGGTTTCAAGCTCAGATTCAGTCAGGAACTGCAAAAATATTAGCTACACCAACTATGATCCTTAGTGAAAGCAATGAAGAATTACTTGGTGGTGCTTTAAGCTCTCTAAGTGCTGGTTCTAGCTTGTCAACCACATCAATTGGTCGACCTTACGCAAATGAATCTTATGTTGCTGTAGGCACTAAAACAATAACTGATTATACAATTACTCCAGGGACTGATGGCGCGCCACCAACCTGTACACCTGTGTTTGAAACAGCTGGGTTGACTTTTGGGGCAAAAATACACAAGATTGATGATAATGGCTTTGTAAGTTTTAGTATTAGTCCAGAGATTTCTGCGATAACAGAAAGAAAAAGTGTAGGGACCTGCGGAACAAAGGAACTATTTGCGGATGTTTTAAGTGTGCGTAGATTAGATACAGGAACTGTTCGAGTCAAGCATAAAAATACCCTAGTTCTAACAGGTGTTTTAAAAGATGAGGATGTTAAGGCTATAAAAAAATGGCCAATCATTGGTGATATCCCAATCTTGGGAAGACTTTTTAGAGAAAATAGCAGTAAAACTATTAAAAGTGAGTTGATTATTTTGGTGACGCCTAAAATTATTAATGACACTGACTCTTATTATTATACGAATCAACTTTCATCTTCAATAAGTGATGGAGAATAAAATTGTCTAACAATTCATTTCTGAAAATCGATATTCTTAGAAATAGAAGGACAGAAGAAGAAAAGCGTTCGAATTATTTTAAGTCTTATAGAAATGTTTTTCAAAGGGGCTTTTTAATAGGGATTAGTTTTCTTCTCCTTATATTATTCGCATCTTTTTATACCTATAACAATAAGAAGAGAATTGAAAAGCAGATTAACGCTCTTGAACTTAGTGTTAATAGGTATAACTATCTAATTTCTCAAATAAAAAAAGATGTTGTAAATGTAAGGGGCATAGTTAGATTTAATAATGAGCTTGCCATTGCGATATCTGGCTTGAAATCAGGCTCAGCATTATTAACAGAAATTAGTCAGATCATGCCCCAGGAGATTACTTTAGAAGAAATATCATTAGATGAAAATGATCTAAAATTAAGTGGCATAGCACCTTATTCTAATGGAGTTTCAATGGTCAATTCATTTATACTCAGGCTAAAAGATTCTATGTTTTTTGAGAAAGATCAAATTTTTCTTAACGAGATCACTACTATAAACCCAGGCATTGATGGAGCAAAAAAATATTTAATTGATTTTGATATTATAGCTGGCCTTAATAACAACATTATTCAAATAAATAAATCTAAATTAGAAAAACTTAACTCAAAAGGCTTAGCTAGAAGGATAGATCTTCTTAGGAAGGCAAAACTTATAAAATAATCCAAATGCCTCTAAGCGATAATCAAAACTTAACTAGGAAGCGCTTCATCACATCAGATAGAGCAATGTATATTGCACCTGTTTCATCTGGTTTATTGGTTTCGCTATTATTCATGATATTTCTTTTAAGACCTCTTTTAATAGAATCTAAGGAAGCTAATAATCAGTTAATTAAAGATAAAGACAAGGCTGCTAAGGTTGAGCTTTTAGAATCTCAATATCTAATAGTAAAAGTTAACATTAAAAATGCAATGGAACAAAAAAAAGATTTAATCCAACTTGTTGCAGGCCCAACTGAATTACAAACAATCTTATCAAGGCTACAAAGACTAACAGACCAAAATAACTTACAAATAATCTCAATATTGCCTAAGGAAAAAGAATTTAATGTCCCTTCTAACAATAACTTTGGTTCTGCTTTAACATTACCTGGCATTGACCCGTTGCTAAAAGGTGGAATTCAAAAATATCCATATGAAATTGAACTAGAGGGTTATTTCCCAGACTTACTGAAATTTCTTAGAGATCTTGAAGAGTTAGAGGTAATAGCCTTAAATAGTGATATTAATATAGACATTAGTTATAATGAAAATGAGACTAGAGAATACAAAAAAATAAAAATATCATTTATTCTTTCAGCATATGGTCAATAACCACTTTCTTAATATGAATAGTCTTTTCCTAACCATCTCTCAATTCAATTTTATATTTGATTTTCATATATTTTTTGTTACCTATTAAATGATAAATTCAATGTATTATATGTATTTATGAATTATTTATACGCCTTAATGGGCATGGCAATGATTTCGGGGATCATTACAATGATTGAGATTGCTAATTCTCTTGGCAGACAGGGCCTTTATTCCAATCCTCCTCAGGATCCTTATCTTGAACAAGGTTCTACAGCTTCAGAAGCTGACAGAGTTTTTCTAAAAGCATTAGTAGAAAAAGCTGATAACACTTGGTCTCATGGACAAGAATTTTGCATTCAATTGAAATCAGAGGCCATAAAAATATCTACAATAGCCACTAACTATTCAGTTGGAGAAAGCAGCAAGTCTGATCATGATCGTCTTTTTAACTCCTGTACCTTAACAGCTAAAGATCATAGAATCATTATTTCTTACAAAAATCCTTCTGTTAATAACTATGGATTGTATTCATGTATCAATACCAATAATTATTATTGTAACTTTGAAAATTAGGAAAATTATTTATGATCTCATCAGTACTTGGAGCTGTCATTATGTCCATGGCAACAGTTTCTTTGCTTATAGCAATCAAACTTGGAGATGACTCTATTCATAATGCTGGTAAGCAACCATTAACTAAGGATGAAATCATTATGATAAGGAATGTTCCAGGATTTACCGAAGATGATATATCTAATTTGCAATTAGATGTTAAAGCATTATCTTTGCCTGATGATTAAAGTATTTCTTCATGAATCTATTCAACAAGGACAAAAATATATATATGAAAAATAATGGGATGACAGTGCCTGAGCTTGTTATTGCAGTAGCTATGCTTTCTGCATTCACTGGAGTATTTGTTTTAGTTATAGAATTTACTTCTCGCTTCTTCTCAACCAGTCGGCCAGAGATTGAGGGTGCAACAGGAGTTTTAGTGGACCATCATCATATTTATATGGCAATGGATAATCTTGCGGAAATCCTTTCACAACCTGGTTATAGATTAGATGAATTAAGGAAAATTTCCAACAGGTGTGATTATCCACCGGCACCACCTCAAAGAATCTGGGGCTTAGTAGGCAGCGAAAAAAGATATTTCCCTGAAGGGTATATCCTTTGCCTTTTTTCAACGTCATTTGTTGAAAGTAGCCTAATTGAGTTAGCTTCAGGGCTAAAGGATGCTAGACCTGGTATATATATATTGTATGCAACTCCTCCAAAAGACAAAATTTCAGTTAACGCTCTTCCTGTCCGCCGTCTATTTTGTAGACCAAAACCTTATTGCTAGAATAAAATGAATTCTAATAAAACTCAATCTAAAGGAGTAATTTCTTCTTTACTATATAACCTTAAGGAATTCCGAAAACAAATATCTAATAAATTTATTTTAGTTGAAATTAATACTACTACTTTAAGAATAGCCTTAGCGAAATTCTCTGGAGGGCTTTTAGAAATTTCAGCGATTAGAACAATTAGCCTTCCTCCAGAAGCTATTGATAGATATGTTCCTTCAGATCCTTCTTCAATGGGCACTTTGCTAAAAGAAGTGATAACTGAAGAGGGGTTTCATGCATTAAAAACAGCTGTTGTAATATCACAGGAATTAGCATATACAAGATTAGTCAATATTCCAGGTGAATTATCTTTAGAAGAGGCCTATGAGTATATTCGAGATCCTAATTCATCGATTCAATTACCAATACCTATTCGTCAAACCGACTTTGATATCACGCCTACTTCAATTCTTAGTTCACAAGATAAAAACTCTTTTAGACAATACTTCTTAACATCTATACCTAAAAAAGCAACATCTAAAATTATTTCTACGATTACTGATATTGGATTAGATTTATTTAAATTAGAGGTGGAAAATATTTGTCAGTTAAGGTTACTAGCAAGACATATAAAATCTCTTAAAGATAATCAATATATTATTTCACTTCAATTCCTCTCTGAGTGTACACATATATCTATCTCAGACAAAGTTGGACCTATTTTTGTCGATAGGCTTGCTGCTATTAGAGATTACCCTGTGGCTGATGATATTTTGTTCACGAATGATGAAAAAACTAAATTAATGAATAATAAGAATCAGAAAAATAAAGAGTATTTACCAATTTCTCAGATGGACTTGAAAATTCTTATAAGAGAGATCAAAGCCTGTATTAAGAGACTTTCTACAGAACTTAAATTGCAGGGATCTCTTTCAATATTTATTCTTGGAAGAAATTCTAATCATCCTAATCTTTCAGACTTGATATCTAAGTCACTTAGATTACCTGTCTTTCATATTTCTCCAGCCAATTCCATCTGTGTTGGAAATATTAATTTTGACCCTACTTTGGTTTCAGAGCAATCTCTAGCTAATATTATTGGACTTGGCATGGGATTGATAAACTCTGATGATCTTTTTTCAAAAGAAAGTTTGGTTAATGATTTAGATATTATTGATAAATCTATTCCTTTAAGACCTATGCTTATGAAGCCTAATATTTCAAAAAAATATGAAGATAGAGTGAGGATTGAAAATAATCTTAATCCTCTTACAAACAAATCAAAATCTAAAATAATGCTAGAAGAAGAAGCGACTAATGCCAAGACATTTGATAGTAAACCTTTCGTCAAAAATACTGAACCCTTAAAAGAAGCTTATTATACTGATAATCAGATGCTAAATAATACAACCGAAGATACCGATAAATCTAGGAAAAATAAGAGTGAAGAAGTAAAACTTGACTTTATTGAAGATAAATCTTATGCGCCACCTTTGACAGATATTAAAACAACTAATATAGATAATAAAGTCATTTCCAATTCACCAGATAATGCTATTAATAAAGCTGATCCTATCGATCGATATCAACATCAAAATGAAAAAAATATTATTGATAAACCTATATTTGAAGAGAAAAATAATTCTAGTTTAAATCAGCAAAAGTCTCTAGAGAAAATAACTTCAACAGACTCACCAGGTTTTCAGGGTAGAGATACAATAGACAAGAAGAAAGTTGTTAATAATGATAAAATGATTATTGACGGTGAAGCTATAAAAGATCAGAAAATAATCGATAGGGAACTTCCTGCTGAAGAGGACATCTCTAGTTTAAAGGAGTCTAAATCAACTAAGAGGTCAAAGATTACTTCAAAAGACAATAGCGACTTTGTGTTTGATGCAGATTTCTTAGATTTAGATTAGAAATAGAAGAACACCTTTCTTTACATATTCTTTATTAGTGAGAACATTGGTAGATATAAAGCAATTACAATAGTTCCAACGATTCCCGCTACAACAAATATAATTGCGGGTTCCATAGCCTTTGTGAGTTTCGATACAGTTTCTTCAACTTCTCTTTTATAGAAGTTAGATAAATTATCTAACATAAATGCTAGAGCTCCTGTTTCTTCTCCAATCTTTATCATGGAGACAAAAAGTCTAGGAATTGATTTTGAAAGACTTAATGAATAACTTAACTCCTGTCCTTGTTCAACAAGGATAATAGAATTTCTTATAGCTCTTCTAATGACTTCATTACTTGATGCTCCAATGCATCTATTTAGTCCTTCAACAAGAGGTATTCCTGCATTAGTAAGAGTACTAAGAGTGTCACTAAGAGAAGCCATCTCAGATTTAAGTATCAGGTCACCAAACAATGGGATTTTAAGTATTAGTGTGTCTATATATAGTTGGCCCGTTTTACTTTTGTAGTAGCTTTTAAATAAATATACTAAACAGAAAACTGTAATTGGTGCACCAATTGCAAAGCCTGGTGAAGTTACAACTTTTGAAGTTACTAATAGCCAATTTGTTAAGGCTGGTAATTCTGCACCTAGTCCGTCAAACATTGTTTTAAACTTCGGAACTATAAATATTAAAAGTCCAAGGCTAACCGAAACCGCAAGCACTAATACTAGTACTGGATAAATTAAGGCACCTGTAATTTCTCCTTTTAACTTAGCTTGAGCCTCAACTAATAATGCAATTCTTTCCAATACTTTAGATAAAATACCTCCTGATTCACCTGCTTGGATAAGGCCAATCATAATTGGTTTGAAAACCTTGGGATATTTCCTTAGTGCTGTAGATAAATCATTGCCTGCACTTAACTCGGTTGAGATGTCTAAAATACATTCACCAAATTTCTTATTTGTAACATTTTCAGATAATAGCTCTAAACCTTGAGCAAGAGGAACACCACTCTTAAGTATTACCGATAGCTGCCTAAAAAATATTAGCAAGTCAGCTTGAGGTACTTTTAGATCTCCAACGGAAGGTTTAGGACCTATTTGAAAATTAAGTATTTTATTTAATGTAGAATCCTTGTTGTTATTGCTAATATTGTTAATAACCGAAGAATCTATTTTATTTGAACCATATGAAGCCATATTAATCTATTTCTTCGCCATCATTAATTATTGCTTTTGGATGTGAAGCTTTAGTTAAAGCTTCTGAATAAGTTATTTCCTGATTGGAGATTAATTCATTAAGGCATTGTTCCAGTGTATTCATTCCATCTTTGCTACTAGTCTGTAGTTGTGAGTAAATCTGACTAACCTGTCTTTCTCTAATTAAATTACTTATAGCAGGTGTATTAACCATTAGTTCGTATGCTAATGATCTCTTGCCTTTAGTATTTTTGCATAAAGTCTGAGACATTACCCCTGCTAAAGAAGTTGACACTTGCAACCTTGCTTGTTCTTGTTGTTCAGCTGGAAATACATCTACAATTCTTTCGACAGTTTTTGAGGCTGATGATGTATGAAGTGTACCTAGAACTAAATGGCCAGTTTCTGCAGCAGTTATTGCCAGCTCAATAGTTTCAAGGTCTCTCATCTCTCCAATATATATAACGTCAGGATCTTCTCTAAGTGCAGCTCTAAGTGCTGTGGCAAATGAATGAGTGTCTCTTTGTACTTCTCTTTGATGAATTATCGAATTGCTAGTATGAGAAAATTCAAATTCAATAGGGTCTTCAATAGTTAATATATGTTTGTTTTGTGTTTCAAGGATGCAATTAATAAATGCCGCTAATGTTGTTGACTTCCCTGAACCAGTTGGACCAGTGCATAAAACAAGTCCTCTATTAAGCTTAGTAAGGTCAATAAAAGATTGCGGCAACCCTAGGTCTTGCCATTTCGGTAGACTTTCCGGAAGTATCCTGAGAGTCAGACATCTTTTCTCACTAGCCACATAAGCATTAATTCGAATCCTCGATAACCCTTCTAAACTTACAGAAGTATCAAGATCACCAGATTGGTTAAATTGATCAACTTTTTCCTCCCCTAAGAGCTCCTGTAACAAAACATCCATATCAGTTGATCGAAGTTCTTGAGAACTAATCTTTATATCTGAATTAACTCTTACTGCTATAGGAGATTGTTCTTCTAGGTGAATATCTGAAGAACCAGCTTTGACAGCATATTCAATAATTTGGCGTGCAATAGACATAATAGTTATTTTGTAAAAATCATTAGCTGACTTTATTTAATTCATTAAGTGTTGTTAGTCCCATCTTAACTAATTCAAGCGCATAGGCTCTTAAAGTAAGCATTCCATTTGATTCTACAGCAGATTCTTGAATCTCTCTATCAGATCTATTTGCAGAGATTTCATTTTGAATTTTTTTATTGATTAATAGTAATTCATAAGTACCTACACGTCCTTTATATCCAACACCATTACATTTTTGACAAAGTGTCTTTTCAGATTTCCTTTTCTGCTTTTCTGCTTCAGTTAAAACATTTGCTTGCCTTACTTTTGTCCCTGGCCTAATACGGAAAATTTTAGACTCCTCTTCAGTAATTTGTCTTTCTATACTACAAGTACATACTCTTCTAAGTAATCTTTGGGCTAGAATTGCACGAACAGAAGAATTGATTTTATATTTAGGAACTTCCATATCCAAGAGCCTAGTCAATGAGCTTGAAGAAGTATTAGCATGTAGTGTCGTAAAAACTAAATGACCTGTTTCCGCCGCATCCATAGATGATTCAGCTGTTTCTGGATCTCTTGTTTCTCCAATCAAAATAACATCAGGATCTTGACGCATAAAAGTTCTTAAGAAAGTTGCAAAAGTTTGATCTTTTGCTCTATTTACTTGGTGTTGCACTATATCGCCGCCTAAATCATATTCAATAGGATCTTCTGCCGTAACTATTTTAAGTTCACCATTATCTATTTCTCTTAATGCAGAAGCTAAAGTTGTAGATTTACCTGAGCCAGTAGGCCCAGATACAATAACAATTCCATTATTAGCTTGAATTGATTCTCTAAATTTATCTCTAACATTTTTTACATTAATTAAAGTATCTAGATTTAACATTTCTGTAGTACTGTTTAATATTCTTAGCACCATACCTTCACCATGTTTACCTGGTGCTGTGCTACATCTAAATTCCAATCTATTCCCTTCAAATCTTCGTAATATTTTTCCGTCTTGGCTTGCTCGCTTCTCAGCAATATCCATATTAGCCATATTTTTCAGACAAGCTATTAACTGTTTCCCTGCAAGTGTAGGCATAGTAATAAACTTTTGAAGAACCCCATCTCTTCTGACACGGATTTTATAAGTATCTTCTTTTGGCTCTATATGTATATCTGAGACATCAGTTTTACATGCATGGATAAGAACAGTCCCTGCAGCTTTTTGTGTTTTGCTCCCTAACATCTCATCAGTTAAATCAGTAGTATCATCTTCAATATCTTCTTCAAGGAAGTCTTCAAAATCTAAAGAAAATTCACTGTCGTCTACTTCACTTGTTTCTTTTAATGCTGCTATTACGGCATCTTCTGAAAATTCAGAAATCTCAATATTCTCTCCACTTATTAGTTTTTCTTCGGCTGCAAGGTCAAGAATTTCATTAATTTTATCAGGAGATCTTTCTATAAACTGACATTCCATATCATTAATTCTCTCTTTAATTGTATTGCCAACAGTCCCTAAGTATTGAAAATTAGCTATTGCAATTTTTAAAACCTGCTTATTTGGAGGTAAAGAAGGTTCGACTTGTATAGGTACAACTAAATTATCCCTACACCATTGAAGTGAGAAATATTTATCTATAAGGTTTCTTACAGAGCTAGCTGTATAATTGTTCATTAATAACTAACTCATGGATACCAGCATTTGCATTGTGTAAATATCATCCTTGCAAAAGGATCATTGCAAATTCTCTTTGATATTGTGCAGAATTTCTCTGGCTTCCCAGGAGGTGGAACTGGCTTTGGTTTTGGAGCAGGTTTTGGGACAGGTTGAGGAGTAGGTTTAGGAGGAGGAGGTGGTGGGGCTCCACAAGAGGTTGCCTTCCAAGCAGCTTCAGTCTTAACAACTACGCCTTTGCACATCCAAACGTCAATACCACAAGGATCAGGACCAGGAATCCCTTTGTATTTTTTGTTATGTCCTCTTTTTCTTGCTGCTTCTTTCTTAGCTTCACACTGTTGCACTTTTTCTAACCTTATTTTTTCATTCATTAACTCTAAAGTGGATTGATCTTGACCCAAATAGAAATAAAATTGACGTCCTCCACACTCTTTAATTGTCATTGGTCCACCAGTAGTTTTCTTATTAAATTTTGACTTCTCCCAGTCTTTGCACATTTCTCCATACTTTAACTTTAGAGCTTCATCATATGCTTTTTTCGTGCCTGTAATTCTCCCTTCAAACACCCATGTTGAATTAGTGCAGGTTCTCTTTTGATCATCCCATCGATTAAAAGACCCAGAGCTAGGTTTGTTTTTCCAGTCTAAAAAGGCAGCAGTACAGTCACTTTTAGCTTTTGCTAAAGCAGCTAACCTTGCCCATTCTTTTTTTTGTTCTTCCGAAGCTCCACAATTGTTTCCAGCCCAACTTTTGCATGAATTTAAACTACTTTTATTATCAGCAGGAGTGGCAGTTTTTAGAACATTACCTGTATTACCGTCAATCCTGAAATCAAATGGGAAGAGTACATCTTCTTTTTCATTTGAGGGTTGAATAGCAAAATGGTTGCACTTAGTTTTTTCACCTTTCGTCTTATACCCTATTGCATTCAATCTGTCTTCTGAGAATGATGAGGGTGAAACTTTATTAAAATCCTCAGCACTTTTTGAAGCTCTAAATTGTCCCAAGCACTCAGCAATATAAGAATTCATTAATGCTTTTGCTTCTTCACCTCTGTTTAATTTGATTGTATTAAGTATATTAGGAATAGCTATTGCCCCTAAAGTACTAAGTACTACTAATACAACACTAAGTTCAATAAGACTGAAGCCAGCATTAGACTCTTTTTTGAAATCTGAATTTTCAATTGCTTTCTTCATTGAGTAGGCTAACTAATTTGGTTAAAGTCGATGATGTTTAAAAATTTCAGTGCTTAAAAACGATTATTACTACCTTACTACTATCTTTAGCAAAATAACCGACTTTATACAACTATTAGAGGTTTTTAGTTAAGGTCCTAATGGAAATACCAACTCTTGGGAGAAGCTTATATGTAAATATCTTCGATGATTATATAAATATAGTTATTTGATTTTATTCATCGTATAGATTTAATTTTAATTTTGCCTTACCTAA
>QCPN01000026.1:0-15325 GCA_003209775.1 Prochlorococcus sp. AG-436-O09
TTCTATCCCAAAGGTCATTTGCGATGCAACCTGACGCACTGACTAGTATCCCCCCAAGCATTATTAAGGAAACTAAGTTCACAGTTGGGGGGGAAGAGGGAGTTAGCCACAGAGACCATCCTGCAGGTATTAAAAGGATCAGCCTCCCAGTAGGTTTGTTCCAGCGGAGCAAGTTAAACAAAGTTCGTAGTTTGTTTGTAAATAGATAATTCTTCACTTGTAGGTTGTTTTTAGAAATATTAAACAAGAGCTGCTAGATTCTTTGAAATGCTTTGAGACTAGCTGTGTCAAAGAGCCCTGTTGAAATTGCAGGTTTTGAATTTCTTTCAGATAAGAAAGCAGAAACTTTTCAAAGTAAAGATTCTCGATTTAGAAATAATGAGAAGATCCGCCGTGTAGCAGCTGTTGATATAGGCACTAATTCTACCCATTTGGTTATTGCATCAGTTGACCCTGTCTTGAATACTTTTAGTATTGACTTAGCTGAGAAGTCCTCCACTAGGCTTGGTAATAGAGACTTAGATACTGGAGACCTTACTGAGTCGTCAAAAACCAGAGTGCTTCAGACTTTGAGGCGCTTTAAAGATCTTGCAATTAGTCAAAATGTTGAAGAGACTCTCTTGGCTGCGACCAGTGCGGTTAGAGAGGCGCCAAATGGAAGGGCTTTCCTAAGTCAAATTAAAGATGAGTTAGATCTAGACGTAGAACTTATTAGTGGAGCAGAAGAGGCCAGGCTTATTTACTTGGGCATCCTCTCTGGAATGCCTTTTGGTCAGCAACCTCATATATTGCTTGATATTGGCGGTGGGTCTACAGAGCTAGTTCTTGCTGATGAGCAAGATGCAAGAGCCTTAACAAGTACTCGATTGGGAGCAGTGAGCCTGCAAAGAGATTTTATAAAGGATACTCCTATCTCTTCTGCAAGGTTGAATTTCCTAAGAACTTTCATCCAAGGGTCTTTGGAACCAGCTGTTAATAAGATCCTTTCACGTATTAAATCTGAGGAAACTGCAAAATTAGTTGCAACTAGTGGAACTGCACTTGCTATTGGGGGCTTGATAGCTTCTGAAGATCAAGACTCTTTATTAAGAAAACATGGGTATACATTTTCCGAAGAGAAGTTGACGAGATTAGTAGACAAACTTCTTGTAATGTCTCCACAGCAGAGACGGAAGCTTGCTCCATTGAGTGAGCGTCGTGCAGAGATTATTGTTCCAGGCACCTTGATAATGCAAACAATAATGACAATGCTCAAAATCAAAGAAGTTGTTCTTAGCGAACGAGCATTGCGAGAAGGTTTGGTAGTTAATTGGATGTTTCGTGAAGGGTTATTGAAAGATCGATTCAGTCTTCAAGGAAGTATCCGTCAGAGAACAGTAATTCATCAAGTTGAAAGGTTTTCCGTTAATAGAAGTCGAGCTGAACGAGTAGCAAACTTCGCTCTATCTATCTATAACAATACAGGCGGTCTTTTGCACCATGATAAAGGCCCTGGTAAGGATCTTTTATGGGCTGCCGCGATGTTGCATTCATGTGGGCAACACATTAATTTAGGCTCTTATCATAAGCATTCTTGGTATTTAATACGACATGGAGAGTTATTAGGATATTCCCATTCAGAACATCTCATGATTGCAGCTATTGCCAGATATCACAGGAAGACTCTTCCTAAAAAGAGACACGAGGCCTGGCAGGCATTGGAGAACAAGGAATTTCGACGAATTGTCTCAGAAATGTCCTTAATCTTGAGATTGTCAACTTCACTTGATCGAAGACCTGATCCTTCTATTGCATCGCTGAAATTTTTGTTGAAACCCTCTGAGCTCACTATTAAGCTAATCCCAGAAAATCATATTGAGAACTTAAGACTTGAACATTGGAGTTTGAGTAATTGCAGTCCTATAGTAAAGGAATTGACCGGAGTGGATTTAAAAGTCCTAGTTAATACATCTTTAGTTTAGATTTTTATAATACTTTTAATAGATTGAGAGGCTTACTCTTATTTTAAGGTGAGGAAATAGTCTCGTACTTGTTATCTAAGTCTGAGTTAAATAGAAGTATGAATCTAGTTGAATATGCTCCAAGTATGATTGCAGTCAATGATAATAATGAAATCATTAGATAGAAGCTTTTACCTGTAACTTTCTTACTTTCATTATTAGCAATGTTTCCTTTTTCTTTAATAGATTGCTGAATTTTTGTATCCACTGTTTCAATATTAAGTCTTTCAAATATTTTTCTTAACATTGCTTTGACATAAACTAGCTCTGGCAAAGAACTTTTATCTCCTTTTTCTATAGCTATTAAGTAATCTTCATTGATTTTCAAGGCCTCGGATAAAAAAACGATCGAAATATTTTGCTCTTCTCTAGCCTTTTTTATTGCAAGCCCGATGGCTTTAAAATTCTTGTGGATATCAGATAGCACGTCTAAGCGATCTTTTTTCATTACCATAATCTACCATTTATTTGCTTCTAAATAAATGTTTGTGGGACTCATGATAGAGGTTTGAACGTTGATTATGTAATTTTAATGCAGGGCTGATGATATAAAGGGTAGTTCTAAAAAGCCCTTTTTCTCTAGACTCTAAAGCTAGATTCTTTAAGGGAACTATCTTTAACCATTGGTCTTGCCACGTAACCCTATGTGCAATTGCAACAGGAGTGTCTTCTTTATAATGCCGTAATAACTGCTTCTGGACATCTTCGATATGCCTTGCACTGAGGTAAAGGCATAAAGAAGCTCCTATTTTGGCAAGTTTTTCAAGATTTTCCGATTCAGGTACTCGTGTCCTCCCATTAGTTCTGCTCAGCACTATTGTCTGAACAACACCAGGAATAGTTAGTTCTTTTTGTAATTCAGCAGCAGTTGCTTGGTAAGCGCTGATTCCTGGAATCACTTCGACTTCCAGCCCCTCGTCGGCAAGACCGCATATTTGCTCTGATATCGCACCATATAGGCATGGATCTCCATCGTGTAATCGAACTACTTTGAGACCTTGTTTTGCCTTTGTTATAAGAAGTTTCAGAATCTGTTCGAGCGTTAAAGAACTTGTTCTGAACTTTTCACAATTTTTTGTTGTTAGATCTGCAATATAAGGTGATATTAATGAATCTGTCCAGATTAGAACATCAGCATTTTTGATTCTATCTAATGCTCTAATAGTTAATAAGTCTATCGCTCCTGGACCGGCTCCAACTATTGAGATAGAGTTCACTTTTTCCATTTGTTAATAATACCTAGGGTTGGCATTTTTCTTTTTTTCTGATAAATCCAATAAAGTCCAAAACTACCTAAGCAGATCATAAGAAAGCTGAGAATTTGTGCAATTCTGAAACCCCCTTCGCAAAAAGGAGGCATTGAACCTAAGCAAAGTGGGTCTGTTCTTAATCCTTCAACAAAGAATCTGCCAATGCTATAACTAACAAGATAAATACAACTTAATACTCCAGATGGAACCTTGATAAAACCTTTGACATTTAATCTAAACAATAAAATCATTAAAGAGAAAACACATAGATTCCAAATCGATTCATAAAGGAATGTTGGATGGAAAAAACTTTGGTTGTTAAAAATTTCAGGCCTAGAAATTGGAGGGATAAATAATTTCCAGGGAAGATCAGTTGGTAAACCAAAAGCTTCATTGTTAAAGAAATTGCCCCATCGGCCTATTGCTTGGCCAAGCGCTACTGAAGGTAAGAGAGTATCTAAAACATCCCAAAAACTTTCTTTTTTTCTGTGGCAAACAAATAAAACAGTGATTGCTCCCATTATTAAGGCACCATGAATAGCAATTCCTCCCCCCCAGATCTCTGCAAATCTTGGAATTGCTATTTCTAGATTAAATAGATTTATTGAACTCCAAAAATTAATCCCATTGAAGTTTCTCCATTCAAATAAAACATAATAAACCCTAGCCCCAAAAATTGAACTGAAAACTAGCCATGGCATCAGGTCGTTGAAAAAGTCTTTGCTTATACCCTTAAACTTTGCCAGGTAATTTGAAAGATTTAGACCGACAAATACAGCTGTTGCAATTAATATTCCATACCATCTAAAAACTAACGGTCCAATACTAATTAACTCAGAACCTGGTGAAACTAAGTAAGCGATTACCTCTACCATCTATCTTGATCAATTTATACTCTTCTATTCCTTAGATACCGTTAGCTGCCTGGACTTTCTCAACTTGCTTTTTCTTCAGAACAAGGAGTATCTGAGTTAAAGCAACACCAGCAAAAAATGCTATTAGGCCAAGCACTCTAGCAGGACTTTGAAGCACAACTTCTGTATCTAGCTGCCCGAAACCTCCTACATTAGGATCATTTGTTAATGGAGCGCCAGCTTCTATTTGATCGCCCTCTTTAACTATTAAAGCTGGACCTACAGGAATAGTTTCTATTAGTTGACCTTCTTCTTTTGTTTCAATTGTGATATTAGTTGAGCCATCTTCCCCAGGTTCAATTAAAGAAATTGTCCCTGATTTTTGTGCTGTAAAAAGAGAATTATTGCTTTTTTCACCAGTTGGATAAACTTGTCCCCTTCCCCTGTTCCCTCCAACATTGATTGAATACTTTCCGAAATGGATATCTTTGTTCGTAGCTGGGTTAGGTGAAAGAATTGGGAATACTATTTCTTTATTTTGATCGCCAGGGAGAGGCCCTACGAGAATAATATTGTCTTTCTCTTCACTGTATTGAGTGAAATATACACCTTGGGTTTCTTCTTTTATTTTCTCACTCCATCTATCTTGAGGCGCAAGCTTGAATCCATCTGGAAGCATAACTACAGCTCCTACCTGTAAAGGTACCTTGCTTCCATCAGCACCTATTTCTTCAGTGCCAGGCTTATAGGGAATCTTAACGCTAGCTGTAAAGACACTATCTGCACCTACCGATTGCGGCACTTCAACTTGCGTAGTCATTTTTGCAAGATGACAGTTTGCACAAACTAATTTCCCAGTTGCTTCTCTAGGGTTTTCGTAATTTTGTTGCGCCCAAAAAGGGTAGGCCCAGGTTGTAGATGGTGAGATTATTAAAGAAAGACCAAGAAGTAAAGAGCCTAGGAAAAAAGTAAGTATGCGACGCATGATGTTGATTGAATAATTGCTAGAAAAAAAACAAGTGATTAATTGGAACCAAGGTTATGCCCACCAAGGTTTTTCACCTGTTCGAAAATCTGTTTCAGTCCATTGACTGACTAATACATTGTCATCTTCTACATCTATGTGAGTTAAAGCTAGCGAGAGAGGCGCAGGACCTCTTACAACCTTTCCATTTGCATCATATTGACTTCCATGGCATGGGCAGATGTATTTATTTGCCCCACTATTCCATGGAACTACACATCCAAGATGGGTACATATTGCATTTATACCAAAACTTCCAATTGCTGCATCTCCATCAACAATTAAGTAAGTGGGGTCACCTTTAAGACCTTGTACGAGACTTCTGTCTCCAGCGGGATGGTTTGATAACCATCCACTTGCAGTAACATCGTTGCCAAGTTCATCTTTTGCTGTTGATCCTCCTGTCCCTCCGCCTGCTCTAAGGGGCATGAAGAAATTCGCAACTGGGTAGAGTGCTCCTAATGCAACTCCAGTTGCAGTGCCAAATGTTAGAAAGTTCATGAACTGACGTCTGCCCATAGAGGGCACATCGCTAGGACTCATTTGTGTCATGCCAGATGTTCACACAGCTCATAATTAATTCCATTATGACCCTTAAAGGTCATCTCCTGCTTTAAAAAACAGGGATTTAAATAAGATTGGTTGATTTTATGGATAAACCTATTTCTAGAAAACCCTCTCAGCCCTTAGAAGTTGAGGAGGTGATCAGGTTTCTTCAGAAACGTTGGGGAGTTACATATGAATTAAAACTTTTAGTTAAAGGGAAAAGTCTTTTTCTACAAATGATGTGGGGTTTCCTTGAACAACAATCTTTCCCTTTGAGTGAAGAAAAGTACCGAGAAGAACTTGCGAAAATAATTGATGTTATTAATAGGCTGGGTCAAGCTTCAGAAGTTAGAGTTTGGTTGTTGCGTCAAGAAAGTAAGCCTAGGTTGGGAAGGGCCCTTAGCTTGCCTTTGAGGGCGGATGAGGGCTTGGAGGAATTTCTTCTTTAAATTGCTCAACTAATGCAACAAGTGCAATACCAATTAGAAATAAAAAAGATATTGAACCAGCAAGTAGCAACATTGTGACTGGGTCGGTAGACGGAGTAATTACAGCTCCTGTAATAGCAGATGTCATTAGGATCCATCTCCATCCTGATAGCATTTGCTTCCATTTGATAAGACCTAGAAAGCCAAGAATTAATTGTAGGATTGGTATTTGGAAAGATAAGCCAGTACTTAGCATCAATAAAAGAACAAAATCTAGATATTTTTCAATTGACCAAAGTGGCTCAACAACATCGGAGCCATAACTTACGAGAAAGCCTAAGGCAGCTGGAACAAGAGTCCACCATGCGAAGAATATCCCTATTATGAAGAGAATTGCTGAACCAGAAACAGCAGGAGCAATCAGTTTTTTCTCACGCTCAGTAAGACCTGGAAGAATAAAAGAAAGAATTTGAAAAACTATATATGGCAAGGCAACTATTAAGCCTGCATAACCAGCAACTTTTATTGATACAAAAAGGAATTCCCCTGGAGCCAGTTGTAGAAATCTAATTGAGCCTGCAGGTGCTTCTAGCATCCTTATAAGAGGCTTAACAAGAAGGAGACAAAGGAATGCTCCAACTAATATTGAAATTAGGCTTTTAAGAACTCTTTCACGGAGTTCCTCAAGGTGCCCAAGTAATGTCATTTGCTTGGACTGCTCAGGCTCATTTTTAATTTCGTTGAGCACTTTATAAAATTAATGAATAACCATTACTACTTAAAGATATAGATCTAACATCCATTCTTTTAAATCCAAATCAAGGAGCAATTGATTCATTATATCTAAGCTAATTTACTTTTAAATAATTTATTTAAAAGTAATCTCACTAAACATATTTTAAATTGCTGAAGAATTCTATTTCTTAACTCTTGCTTAGTTTTGTTGGGGGGTTGTTGGGTCTGGAAGAATGAATGGGGGACAATCATTTAAAGAAGATTCTCCGTAATTTGCATATTCTTTATAACCTCCCATTTTTCCATTGGTTTTCATTAGGGCACTAATAAACACCAAGAGCAGGAAGACAGTTGGTGCTCCAACTATTAAAGCAGCTCCAAAAATGTAACCTACCAAAAACTCAGCGAAACTATGATTCCCAAGGAATGCATGCGATCCAAGAAGAAATTCAAACATTTAGAACAAATCACTTGGGTATAAATGATAAGGCATTCTATGCATCTTTAGTTGATTTCTCCAGATAGTGTTGCCCATCTGAAGGGCGTCCCCACAAAACTTTGATTTCCTTCGGTGTCACCATTCCTGGGCCAGCACCTTTGAGTTTCTGAAGCTTATTTGTTGGGACCATTAAAACTGAAACTTTATTATTGTGCTTGGCTTTGCTAAAAAAAGCAGCCAAATTAGCAGCAACCTCTATGTCTAGGTCTTCTACCTTTCCATGGGCAGCCTTTATGACTATGTGACTGCCAGGACACTCTTGAACATGAAACCATATATCCCCTTTTTTAGCATTTTTAATGCTAATAGATTCGTTTTGCTGATGATTCCTCCCTATTTGGATCTCTAATCCATTTGGACTGTTCAACCTTAGGATGTTTTCTGACTTATGCTTGCTGATTTGCTTATTGGATCTGGTTTGCGTCTTTCCTAAAATGAACTCTTCTAATTCTTGTTGTAGCTCACGGATTCTTTCCAGCTTATCGCTATCAAGATCATTTTGATTATTAATTATATAGTTTAGAAATAAATCTGTTTCATTTATAAAATTAATTCTACCCTTATGTAATACAATTCTCTCTACTAAAATTCTTTTTGATCTGCGAAGTTTCTTTACTTGTCTATATAATTTTTGAGCTTTCTTTATATCTTCCTTGCTGGGCTTCTCTGATGAGAGAATATTATCAGCGATTTCTTTCATAGTATTTATTTCTGATACTTTTGAGTACAAAAGTTCTTGTTTTTGTAATTCTTTTTCTTCATTTTCTCTTTTTTTTTCTAGTTCTTTGCATAGTGCTATGAATGCAAAAGTCAGATGTTTTTCAGCTAAATATGACTTGTAGTAATTGCCTAGACGAAGACTAATGCTTTCTTTGTTCTCCTTGTTGGATGATGGATTTGTTCCCCATACCCTATAAGGAGTAGGGCCG
This sequence comes from Prochlorococcus sp. AG-436-O09, assembly GCA_003209775.1. GTDB lineage: Bacteria > Cyanobacteriota > Cyanobacteriia > PCC-6307 > Cyanobiaceae > Prochlorococcus_E. The sequence continues at coordinate 8,266 of QCPN01000026.1, forward strand.
CTGAAGGCTAGAAAGAAGTTTTCTTTCTCTAGAGCTTTTAACCAGATGTTCCAACGAAAGAATAGTTTCTCCCATTCAGTTTCTGATAATTGTTGGACTGGTAGATTAACAAGTCTATTGGCAGCATCTTTTTCTTCACTGGCTAATTGAAGAATAAATGCAGGACTAATTCCTTGGAAGGTTGTCTTTAAAGCTTGCTTTAGTGTTACTGGAAGAATTGAAAGACTATTGCGCCATTTCTCCAAGACTTCATCTTTTTTGGGCTTTACCCCCTGTAAAGATGGAGGGGAGATATAAGGGTCACCAGTACTGATGGGTCTTAAACGAGATTTATTACTCCGTATTTGCTTCCCTAAAGTTATTACTTGTCTTTTCTCATCTAAAAACAGGATATTGCTATGCCTACCCATTATTTCTAGGATTAATTGCTTCTTGATGACTTCATTTGGTCTAAAGGAAAATCCCAATTCAACTATACGGTCAAAACCTTCTTGTTTTAACTCTATTAGAGCCATTCCACGTAGACCATATCTTATCTGTTTGCTTAAAGTACTCTCGCCCTCAATCTTTTTAGGAGCCTTTATCTCTACAATTCTTGCTGATTCTGAATTCCAACTAAGCTCAATCCAGACTAAGCCCTTTAAAACTCGAAATGCAATTTGGAGTGTGGAGTTGTCTAATTGTTGGACTTTCTCGAATCGACCAGGAACTATTTTTTTTCGTAGATCTGCAAGAACAGCTTTTAGCGATGTGATATCCATCGTTTGAAGTCTTGGCTTAGTCTGATCTTTAGATTGAAGATTGCTATTAGCCATCTTTAGCTAGCCTGAGACTGCAATTGGATCAATGCTATGACTATGTGCAAATATGGCTTGAAAGTGATTACTGGACCTAGTGGAGTTGGAAAAGGGACACTGGTGAAGAAACTTCTTGAAGAAGATAAAAACATTTGGCTTTCTATTTCTGCAACCACTCGTTCTCCTAGAGAGGGGGAGGTTGATGGTAAACACTATTTCTTTTTAAAGCAAAAAGATTTTAAGAATTTAATGAAAGAAGATGGTTTTTTAGAATGGGCCGAATTTGCTGGTAATTTATATGGGACCCCTAGAGCTGAAGTTCAAAAACAATTATCAATTGGTAAAAAAGTTTTACTTGAGATTGAATTGGATGGAGCTAGGCAGATTCGTAAAACATTTAAAGATGCCTTTCAAATATTTATAGCGCCACCAAGCTTTAAAGAGCTTGAAAAAAGAATTAGAGGAAGAGCAACAGATTCGGAAGATGATATTAATCGCCGTCTAGAGAGGGCTAAATATGAAATAAATGCCCAGTCAGAATTTGATGCAATAGTAATCAATGACGATATAGATAATGCTTTACATGAACTAAGAAGACTAATGAAAACTTAGTATTCTTTTCAATAATAAAGTGAATTTACATTGGGTGGAATAGTAGATCTGGGAAAAATCTTTGCCATTCAACAAGGATACCAGCAGTTAGGAGAACCCAAATGGCACCAACTACAGGAGCTGATCGGAACAACTTTGTTTGGAAAACTTTGAACATGATTTAGTTAGTAGATGAAAAAATAGTTCTAAGAAAGGTCAAAGGACCTTTCTTTTAGCGAGGACCATTTAAAGTAATGTTTTCATCTTTTTCGCGAAGGTCACCACTTCTTCCCTGCTTGTTTGCTTCAACGGGCCAAGCTGCTCCTTTTATAAGGCATTTCCTGGCTAAGGCAAAGTCAATGAATATTTCGCTGTCAGCAGGATTCTTAAGCTGTTTGGTTGCTCTTAGATATTCTCTGCCAGACCAACCAATGATTCCAGCTACATAAATAAATATATGAGCAGGAATTAGCAGTTCACCTTCATGACCACGATTAGCCCAAGCACCCCAAGGTTCAATCGTTGCCCCAATAGTTAAATGAGGCAATCCATCATCTCCACATGATGCTTTGCTATAACGCTCAAATCTTGCGATGTCCTTTGGAGTAGATGCACCGCTGGCACGTTCTTGGAAACGGGAATTTTCTGAGCAAAGAGTTAACCCAGAAGCATTGAATTCAGTAGAAGGACGGTCCTCATTGAGAGCTGGACCTGCTGCTGCCTTCGCAATAGGAGCTAAGCCTAAAAGAAGGAAAGCAGAAAGAATAATTGAGAAGAGACGACGCATTAATTCGAATCCTTATTTAACCTGTCTTATAAGAACAGGATTCACTACTACTAAGTTAAATGAGATACGCCTAAATGACGCAAACAGTACTTGCCCTCGAAACAAGTTGTGACGAGACAGCCGTAGCAGTTGTCCAATTTCATGAGGAAAAGTTCAAAGTTTTGGCGAATTTTATTGCTTCGCAAGCTGATGAACATGCCCAATGGGGAGGGGTTGTTCCCGAAATAGCCTCAAGAAGACACCTGGAAAAAATGCCTTTTCTTCTAGAAAAAGCAATAGATCAATCAGGAATAAGTATTTCTCAGGTCAATGCAATAGCTGCAACAGTAACTCCTGGTTTAACAGGTGCTCTTTTGGTTGGATCGATAACAGCTCGAACATTGGCGTGCCTTCATAAGCGCCCTTTTTTAGGTATTCATCACTTGGAGGGGCATCTTTCCTCAGTTTTCCTTTCTGACTCTGCACCTTCTCCTCCTTATTTGGTTTTATTGGTCAGCGGAGGACACACAGAATTAATTAAGGTTGATACAGATTTGACTTATACCAGGCTTGGCCGAAGTCATGATGATGCAGCTGGGGAGGCTTTTGATAAGGTTGCCAGATTATTAGGACTATCTTATCCGGGGGGGCCAGAGATTGAGAAGATAGCAGAGAAGGGTGACCCTAAGTCTTTCTCTTTCCCAAAAGGTAGAGTTTCTAGGCCTGAAGGGGGCTTTTACCCTTATGACTTTTCATTTAGTGGTTTAAAAACAGCAGTCTTACGCCAAGTTGAACGTCTTAATTCATCAGACCTAGAACTTCCTTTAGCCAATCTTGCGGCTAGCTTTGAAAATGTGGTTGCTGAAGTATTGGTCGAGAGAAGTATCAAATGTGCTACTGATAATCAACTTAATTCTTTAGTATTGGTTGGAGGTGTGGCAGCCAACCACCGATTAAGAGAGCTGATGTTTCAAAAGGCTTCTGAGAAGTTAATTAAAATACATATGGCACCGAAAAGCTTTTGTACAGATAATGCAGCAATGATAGGCACCGCGGGCTTATTACGCTTAATATCTGAATCAAGGACTAGTTCTTTAGAACTTGGTGTTTCAGCAAGGCATCCCTTAGATAAGTCAAATCTTCTCTATCAAATTTATCCGCCATTCTGAAATGCCATTTATAACTTTCTTTTTTCTAGGGTTTTAAGTTATGAATCTTTCTTCTACTGATGCCAATAAGAAAAAAGATGCTCCAACTGTTACTAAAACAGAACTAAATGCTTGGAAAAGAGGCTTTACTCCTCAAGCAGAAATTTGGAATGGGAGAATGGCTTCCGTAGGGTTGATTCTTGGGTTGTTTGTTTTAATCTTGGCTAATAATCTTTTTGGAGGAAAGTAATTTAGCTGCAGATCTAAATTAGAGCCTATAACAGCCTTTTATAAATCTATTTCTTCATAATGCATTTCTTGTTTTTTGAATCAGTTGTTTTGTTTAATCTCCGCAACAGATTTAAAGGAGTTGAAAAGAAAAGAAAATGTAAGTTCTATGAGACTAGTCATGGATATGATTTCTATTATTCAAGGATATTTGCTCTGATTGATTCTGATTACTCAGCTTTCTATTCTCTATGACTCCTGAGAGGCTTGGATTGCTTTGGGGGGTTACGGTTTTTGCTGGTGCTGGAGCAAGACTGTTGTCAGTGCTCACTGGTTTCCCTGGCGTTGTGTTGCTTCTGCTTTCTGGACTTCTAATAGGTAGGTCTGGATTAGGTCTTGTTGAACCTCTTGATTTGGGGCAAGGACTTGAAATTATAGTTGGGCTACTTGTTAGCCTTGTCCTTTTTGATGGAGGCTTGAATCTTAGACTTCCAGGCGAAACTATAAAATCTACTGTTTTTCGGATTTTAGTTATAAGGCTCTTTATCTCTTTAGGAGCTGTTTGGCTCATTGCGCACCTTCTTGCTGGATTAGCTTGGAATGTTGCAGCTGTATACAGTGCCATTGTTTTAGCAACTGGCCCTACTGTTGTGACTCCACTTGTGCAGCAAATAAAACTTGCTTCACCTTTGGGTGATGTTCTTGAGGCAGAGGGCCTTGTCTTAGAACCAGTGGGAGCTGTCTTGGCTTTGCTTTTGCTTGAACTGTTGGTTGGGGATTTACATGGATGGCGAGAATTGATCTTTGGCTTGTTAGCTAGATTGGGGGGCGGAGTCATTATTGGTTTATTTGCAGGGTGGATCCTTTCAGAAGCTTTAAAAAGGATAAAAACTGATTCTGCAATAGGAATTAGATTGCAAGTAACTCTTGGGGTTCTTTTTCTTCTTTATGGGATTTGTGAATGGATATTGCCTGAATCAGGCTTACCTGCTTCAGTTGCTGCTGGTTTTATTGTTGGGAGAAGTCCTTCGATTGAGGTTGATAAATTAGATGAATTAATAAGAGAGTTGGCACAACTTGCTATCACAATGCTTTTCCCGCTTCTGGCTGCTGATGTTTCTTGGAGTGAATTAAGCCCTCTTGGTTGGGGAGGGGTAAGTTGCGTACTTGTTTTAATGGTTGTAGTAAGACCTCTAGCTGTAAGCCTTGCAACGATTGGACTTCCTTTAGACTTCAAGCAAAAATTGTTTCTTGGGTGGCTTGCACCTAGAGGGATAGTTACGGCTGCAGTTGCATCTCTTTTTGCAATTCGTCTAGAACAAGCGGGAGTCCTAGGAGCAGGCAGGCTGCAAGGGTTAGTTTTCCTAACTATTCTTATGACTGTAGGGATCCAAGGCTTAACAGCAAAACCATTGGCTGAAAAATTAGGATTACTTGCAGAGGACTAAAGAGTTAGTTCAGATCAGCAAATTACTTTCTTTAACCTAGGAAGGTCTTTAGATTGCATTGCAAGTAAACCCCATGACGAGATTAGATCTGGACCTTTAAGAGTGCCCATCAGAGCTGCTCTTAGACTTTTCATAATCAACCCTTTCTTGACTCCTAAGGACTTAGCACAATCAGATATTAAGTTTTTTGCGATATCATCATTAAGTCCATCCCATTTATCTTGCTCAATCTTTTTTGAGAGATAACTCAAAACTTCTTTAGCTCCTTCCATTTCCAATTGCCTAATACCATCGCTTTGTAGAGAAGGCTCATTAAAGAAAATTCGACTTTCTTCAAGTCCATCATTAACTAGAGTTAGGGATGGACCTATAAGTTTAGTTAGTTTTAAACCCCACTCTTTGTCAGGTAAGATCCAGCCTTCTGAAATCCAGATAGATTTTAACTCTTCAAGAAGTTTTTCAGGAGCCCAGCTGTGAATTTCTTGTGCGTTAAGCCAGTTGAGTTTATCCCAGTCAAATTTTGCACCTGCTTTGTTTACTCTGTCAAAGTCAAAAACTAAAGATGATTCTTTTAAGTTAAATCTTTCTTCCATGCCATCAGGTGGTGACCAGCCTAAAAGTGTCATGTAGTTAGTTAAAGCATTTGAGGTATAGCCCATTTTTCTAAAATCAGTAATTGAAGTAACTCCATCTCTTTTTGAAAGTTTTTTGCCTTCAGGGCTCAAAATTAGTGGAGTATGGGCAAAGACTGGTTGCGTAAGATCTAGGGCTTGATATAGAAGTATTTGCTTCGCAGTATTTGATATATGGTCTTCACCACGAATTACATGAGAGATCTTCATTTCGGCATCATCTATTACTACGACTAAGTTGTATAGAGGGTCACCGATCTCATTGGCTGGAGCCCTCCTCGAAATAACCATGTCCCCTCCTAGGTCTTTGCTATTCCATTGCATTGGACCTCTAACAATGTCATTCCAAGTAATTGTGGCTTTCTCATCAATTCGAAAACGAATTACTGAAGTCCTTCCTTCTTGAATGAATTTAGCTTCTTCTTCTGATGTCAGATTTCTATGGCGATTGTCATAATGAGGCGCTTCTCCAGCTTTTGCTTGGGCATCTCTCATAATTTGAAGCTCTGCTTCAGTTGCATAACATCTATAAGCAAGGCCTTTATCGAGCAAAGATATAATTGCTTTTCGATGTTCATCAATGCGCTCAGATTGAAGAACTGGTTGTTCATCCCAACTCAATCCAAGCCATTGAAGTCCTTCAAGTATATTTTTTGTGAACTCTTCTTTGGACCTTTCTTTATCAGTGTCTTCTATTCGAAGTAAAAACACCCCATGTCGTTTGCGGGCATATAACCAATTGAATAAGGCTGTTCTTGCTGTCCCTATATGTAAATGACCTGTGGGACTTGGTGCGAGTCTTACTCTGACTGTCAAGAGTTTTAGTCAATTTGGAAACGGGACCGACGGGATTCGAACCCGCAACTTCCGCCGTGACAGGGCGGTGCTCTAACCAGTTGAACTACGGTCCCAGTTTTGAAGAGGACTTATTGGAAGATTCTAGGGATTCCCTAATGCCTTAAGCCCGGCAAAAGAAGTATCAACCTATAACCTCTCTTCCGTCAACCTTTCAAACAGCCTTGTTTTAGAAGGTTGTTATTTCTTTTTAAAAATAGCTTACAAAATGAAGAAAGTTACTAGATCTCATGGACGGAATCCCGCCGGTTCAATGAGCCTAACTTGATTGCCTCTAGCAGTGAACTCTCGTCCCTGATCGCTTTGTACTACAACTCGACCACCAGATTTGACTCGTATTACACGTGCCCTAACCCAGCCTAGAGCTGCAGACTCAAGGACCTTTACGACATCACCAGGTTGAAGGTCTAACTCCATTCGTAAAAAAAGAAACTACTGAAAGGGTGACTAACGCGCCGTGGAGGACTTGAACCCCCGACATCAGGTTTTGGAGACCTGCGTTCTACCAACTGAACTAACGGCGCATTGTAGATGCCCTACTACCAATTTTGCACATTGGTATTTGGAATGAACGAGGTCGAAACCTCAGCGATCG
>QCPN01000027.1:0-12202 GCA_003209775.1 Prochlorococcus sp. AG-436-O09
TGGCTAAATACTTATTTCACATCCAGATTAATAATGCTTTTCATTAAAATTCACTATCAACTTCCGATGAAATTTTCTTTAAAAACAATTTTGGCTCTTGCAGGATTAACAATAGGTTCCTTTGCCTTTGCTTCAAGCCAACCTGCTAAAGCTGCCTCTGCAATCTCTGGAACAACAGATTGCCCTGCATCAGGAAACTCATCTGCAATCTCTAGTGATTGTTATGCTACTCCTGATGAATTGAAAGTCACTTTTTATGAAATGGGTTTTTGTACCTCTGATCCATTAACTACAGATACTTTTAATTCAACTAATTGTCAGAAGGGTTGGGAAAATAGTAGTGGACAAACTATAGATATCGCTAATTGTCTAACAATCGACTGTAATTTGGATACAGGCAAAAATTATAGAGTTGACAATGCAACTTATACACATGCTTATGCAATTATGGACAGTTCGCAAACAGTGAAAGGTAGAGCTTACTATAACGACAAGACTTATTACACAACAGCTACAAATAGAGTTCATCCTTCAACTGGTAAGTTAAATGGCGCAGTGCCCTCAACAGACTCTGCCGATTTTGCTGCAAATACTCAGGTGGTTGATGAAATGGGTGGTGGAGATGGATGCTGGGATTGGGAGCAATCAACAACTAAAGGAACTGTAAAAGCTGTTTTAACTAACTCTAGTTTAGTTACAGCTACAAATGCATCGACATGTTCTTCATCCACAAGATTGGTAGGCAGTGTTCAAATGTCTTCCAGCTTAACAATGACTAATGCTGTCAGTGGTTATAAAATGACATGGCATGTGACCAACTTGGGAATGTTTGTTGACAGTTGGACTGGTAAAAGTCCTGATAATGTTTATGCAATGGAAGCAGGACCTTTTGTTCCTTCTTTTGAATTACGTTAATTTCTTTTCAAGACTTTGATGAAATACATCAACAACATTGAGCGATAAACCTATCTCCTTTTGTTTGTAGATTGAGATCAGCCTCTTCTTATCAAAAATAAAGCAAGTTCTTACTGGCTAGTATGGCTTTTCAGAAATCCCTGAGATCTCTTGGTAGAGTTGATTGCTCGCTTTTCATTAGCTACTAGTTAATATTTCTTTTTAGCCATTGCGAGGAAAGAAGCTAAGGAGATCTCTAGCAATTTTTTTGAGATAGATATTGAGCCTGTCCCTTTCTATCTGAATTTATTGGTTGACTCTTAAATTCGTCGCCCTCGATGTCAAAGGTATTGTTTTGACATTGAATGATCATTCGCTGCTTTCTGAACCAACCTTCAGGCATAGCTTTTCCCTGATATCGCAGTGAATTAGCACAGTCTTCCTTGCTACCTTGTGAACAGTTCAGCACGCCAATGATACCTGCAAAAATGTTTCCAGTAATTTGCCTACTCCTGTCGATTTCAAATCTATAAACATCAAAATACAACATGTCAGTATTAAGGCTGTAGCTTTTATGAATTCTTTTGGAGAAGGTCTCATTGGTGTCTTGTAGCCATTCCCCAGCAAAACTACCTATACCCATAGACTCATCATTGAAGCCATTCATGAAAGCTTTGAACCTACCTTTTGGGTTGTTATGTTCTGAATGTAAATGGAAATCTCCAACACTAAAAAAGAGATTTGCACCAGTAGTTAATCCTTCTAAAGGCATTAATTTGTTAGAGATTACATATGCTAAGTACTTACCAGCTCTCCAGTCAGCTTCATTTTCTTCATTGCCACGATACTTTTCTCTACCAATATGTTTATTAACATGATGTCCAAACTCATGAGACAAAATTGCTAAACTCAGATAACTCAGGTTAAGGCTTGCTCTATCGCTAGAACCATTAATTAATGGCCTTACATCAAGAGTGATTTCACTAGAATCAGGACAATAAATGTTGGGGGATTTAGAAACTGCTCTTTTGCCACATCCCATAAGATATCCATCATCTAAGCGTAAGATTGCGAACGGTAAATTCGAGCCTCGCTTTTTCGCATGCTCAAGCCAGTATGCATGCATCAATTTTAAATGAAGTCTCAAAAAATCTTTATCGGCAATATTACTACTTGGTTCACCCAACTTCTGGAGATTAACTATTAAAGGTTGATGTATATCACTAGAAGAAATAGGATTGCTATTCCTTATTGGATAAATCCGAGAGTAATAATTGTAGCAGTCTTTGTAATCATTTCCATCCCTTAATTTGCATTTCCTATGCGCTACTTGGTTTAGCTCTTCAGCACCTGAAGCATCCAAGCTAATTATCAATGATAGGAGTAGCAGCAGATGTTTCATTATTCAACTAGTCTATCTGAGTAGTCTCTTGAGGACTTTTGGTGTGATAGTAATCTCTAGCTTGCTAGAATTTCGCGATTTCCTGAGATCCATTGGTATAATTACATGATCACTTTCTATTGGACAGAATCTGGTTTCTTCTGTCATAGCAAGGAACCTCGGCGTTAAATTGTGATACTTTGAGACTCTCCTCGGTGTTGAAACCTAACAATTGCCTGCATTCTCTTCTCTATTCTTGTATATAGTTTGTGGGTTTTGTTTATCTAGTGCTTTGGGAGCACTATGTCGCAGGTCCCAATCCTCTTGCCCCGACTAGGATCTTAAGGATTAGGGTTAGGGTCGTTCCCGAAAACTCCCGCAAAAGGTAATTAAGATAACTGGAAAAAAAGGATCTAATGGACTGCTGACCCAACACAAGTGAAGCGATGGCACAAAGAATGGTTGGCTGGAGAACTTTTCGAAAATCTTCCTACCGATGGAAGAGTTTTAAAAGTAGCGTCTGGAGAAATCAAACAAAAACTTGGTGTTAATTCAAACTGTCCCAATTGGGTTCTAGCGATGAAGAATTAGTTGAGGAGCCTCTTTTTCTGAAAGTTAGATCTAGAGACACTGTTCTTGTTGGAGAGGATGAAATCTGAAAAGTCCTCTCATTTGTTGGAGGTTCTAGAGATCCAGATGCTCTTTCACTCTTTCAATTGGCGAATATTGATACAGGCGAAGTTAAATTTTGCATGAAGAGGAAGTAAAAGAGATATTTTGTACTTACGAGCAACAAGTACAGAAGTGACAGCTATGAAATTTTCAGCCAATTCAACTACTACAGTCTTAGATCCAAAGACAACAAAAAAGAAATATCCAGAAGCAAGGATAATAGTTCTAGATGATAATTTTAATACGTTTGAACATGTGGCAAATTGTCTCGTGACAATTATCCCAGGAATGAGTGAAAAAAGGTCATGGGTACTTGCCGTCGAAGTAGATAGGGAAGGTTTGGCGGAAGTATGGAGAGGTCCACTTGAACAGGCAGAGCTATATCATCAGCAACTGATCAGTAAAGGATTAACAATGGCACCAATTGAAAAAACATAAAACTTCTCATCCATATAGAAACTTTCAAAAAAACAATGAAAAACTATTTTCTACAATCTCAAGATTACAATTTTTAGCTATGTATTTGTTAGGAGATATCTTTCTTGAGAAATGAATACAAGGAGTGGTTAGGAGAAAATATTCATGATGATGTTTGGGTAATTCCGAGAGAGGCAATTCAAAATGAAAATGAGTAAATGAATTATGAAAAAGAAACTTTCCGTTACAGCTCTGTGATAGAGACATGAAAGGGTAATGTAGAAACAAAAATGATAATGATGTTTTTGTTGATTTGATGGCCGATGTTGATGATCAGAGAGCGCATCACTTTGGGAGCCCAGAAGACTTAGACGAGTTGGATGACTCTGCCTGACAAGTTCGAATGGATTTCTATCAATTCCTCAGAACCATTGACATGACTCTAGGTTCACTCTTCATTGGTCACCAGTTATGTTCATGTTTTGACCTGACATGAGTGGGTTTTGCTTTAATTTCATAAGGTACGAATAAAAGCGTATATTACTATGACTAATTTCTCAGCCATGAGAGCTTTTTCACTATTTGTATTGTCTTTCTTAATTTGATTACCCTGCTCAGTGCTTCTGAAATTAAATTATATATTGAAGAAATAAAAACCAAAAGGGTATTGTAATTAATGACATTACAGTGCTATAGGTAACTAAGGAAGTAGCAATTTTTTGTTCCTGCCCATATGCTTCAGCCAATAGCAGAACAGAAATTGCCGTAGGTGTTGCAGCTTGCAACACGAGTGCATTGCACATCAAATCTGACAAATTGAGAGCTTTGCTAAGGATCAACATTAAGGATGGAAGAATAATTAGCTTTATAAGCAAGCTGGGCTGAAGTAATAATCGAAAGTCTCTTTTAACAGGCTTGTCTGCTTGTTCAAAAGCTCCCAAGCGTATACCTACAACCATTAGAGCTAGAACAATTACAATCCCTGATGGGATCGAGAGAAATGAAGTGATTTGAGTATTCCATGGTGTTAATTGAACAAACATTGCTCCAACTAGTCCCTTGCTCGCAGGGCTGCTAGTAAGAGCATTGATAAAAATTTTCCAGTTAGCTTTTTTCTTTTGTTCTTGTGAGGAGGTCGATAAAAGCATGGGACCTAAGCTCCATACAAGTAACGTTGCGCCTAGGTCATAACCAATACTGAAATTGAGTGACTCAGTTGGTAGAAGAGCTAATGAGACAGGTATACCGAAATAACCAGAATTGCCGAATAGGCTCCCCAGTAGAAGGCTACGACTACCAATATGACCTCGAATTTTCGGGAGAGTTCTAATTGCGGCTATCAGTATTCCAATGACAAGTAAGGCCATTACAAGAGCCTGAAAAAGAAGCCAATCCAGACCGCTTTTAAGTAGCAGTCCCATCAAACTCACTGGCACCCCGTAGTTAATAAGTGGCTTAGCTATTTGAGAGGAAAGTTCTGGCTTATAACGTCCAATTAAATAGCCCAGAGCAAGTAAGGGCAATAATTCATAAAAGAGCTTGAGAATTACCATTTATGACTTTGGCTTATGAAATGATGGACCTTCATCGAAGGAAGACCTGTTTAATTGATTTTTGAAGATAGTGCTAATCGAGAGAGATATGAATCTCTATTAGCTGTATTAATCCGTTCTTGTATGAATCCAACCAAAGTGTTTCAACATTCTTTGATGGATATAGAACTTATTAGTTTTATTAAAGATAAAAGGCTCATTTCGTTTGTTTCTTAAAATCTGTAGGGCTACATAAGTTTGAATTCCTAGAAAAGCAAGTCCAATTAGAGGCAGAGCAATCATTAAGTCATGACATTCATAAGTTCAATCTATTAAAAATTATCTAGGTATGTGAGAACATTCTTTAGATTTTCAAAATGCTTTAATGTCGATGTAGGTATTTGACCCACTGGTATTCAATGTCTGGAATCCTTTTTTTAATATTCAAGCCACTCTTGTTTTTAACTCTGAAAAAGTTTTTTAAGAAACAAATGAAAGCATGGATCGTTTCAGCTTTGGAATGGTTAGCACTTCAAACAGACAATGATATTGATGATGCAATCGTCCGACGAGTTAAAGGTGCAATGAAACTAGGAGTTGTATGACATGTCTTCTCTTCATCACCCTTTGTTCCATAGAACAATCAAAGCTTTATTAACAGACGTTCAAGAATCAGGGGATGAACCACCACTACTTTAGAATAGAGAGGTGTTTATACTTTGTGAGTGTTGTTCTTAGTTAGCTAGAAAAGAAGTAGGAGCCCGAGCTCGTTGGTTTAAAAATAAGAGCTGGACTCAAAGGGGGACATCGAAATACATCCCCTTCTTCATGCTCAGCAATGAATCGAAAGCTTGAGCAGGATTTCTTGATTCCTCCTAAACCCTTTCTAAAACTAACGTCTCACACTTCATTGGCCAATAGATAGGTTCAGCCTTGTCAAGGGGTTGCCGTGAGCCCTAGATTGTGAACGTGGTTAGATTACCTTCTCTTTGGTAGTAAATACTTGTTCCTTTTCTGCTGCTTCTGGGAAATCTATGAAATGAATTTGAAACTCTCTAAGGAAAATTAGACATTTTTCATTTAGGGTTAACTAGAGGTTTTCATAGTTTGATAGATGGCAAAACTTGCTTTAGTAAAGAAAGGCAAAATCTTTTTTGGAGTTTGTAAAGGACTAGAGACATCTGGTAAAGGTTCAGCGCTGATTTGGAGAATTATCTTTGTCTTGACCGCGTGTTCTCTTTGGCTTCCCTTTTTTGTCTATATCGGAATGGCAATGTTCTTGCCTGTTGCTGAAGACAAAAACTGAAGTTAGCTAGTGAAATAAAAAATGTGTGACTGTTTTGTGATGGAGCCTTCTCAGGAAGGACTCTTTTGGCTCTGTTATTGCTTATATGGGAACAACGAGGTGGAAAACCTTCAGAAGATAGAAAGGGAAGTGATGGAAACTGTTTTGATGCAAGTTAAAGCCCATTTGAGAAACTCAAACAAGAAACAAATGCTTAAGACGTGCACATCACAAAGATGCTCCAAGAAATAGGTAATCGTTATTACTCATGAAACGTTTGTAATTGAATAGGAGGATGTTTAATTTAAGTGCTTTTTCTGTCTGATCGGGATAGCATTATTTTTAATCAAAGAAGTCTTTATGTCTTCCCGAGAGAGTCAAGCAATGAAATCCTTAGAGGTGGCATTAGACAATGCTCTAGCTCGGTTGAATGATTTAGAGGGTAAAGATAGACTTGCCTTTGCGAGTGAGTACAAGGAATGGCTTGCAGATCATGAATTAAAGGAAAAGGTTTGGTTTTCTATTCCGCTTAAGAAGGCTCCTGACTTTGATATGGAGTGAGTTGATTTCATGTAGACGGAAAGGTAGGTTTGCAGGGAGGAATCGTCTTTAACCTATGAATTTATATGACTTCATAAATTTCTACTATTTTTTAGTCGTTTGTATTCTTCATGCAATGCACCTAGTTTACAAGCATCCACAAAGCCCTTAGGCCCTTCTACAAGTAGTTTTATGTCCGAAGGTTTATGTGCTTCTCATCTCTAAGAACTTTTCTTGCCATGAGGTATCCTTCCAATTGCTACTCATGTTTTAAGAACTGAGAGCACAAGACCACCAAAGGTAGAGGCAAGAAGTAAAGACACCATCACTAAAACAATGATTTTGGTAATGCTGTTTGGCATATTCCTATTCCTTTTCTGATTCCTGCCTTAGTTTAGTCTCCTCTGTAGTAATTGCTATGCCCTTTCGATTAATTCTGGTCTCGGTCATTTTTTTAAACTTAGCTTCGTAATAACGTTTTCTTAGAAGGTCAAATTCTGAAAGGTATGTATCAGGTGTGGCTCTTAGTTCAATCTCTTCACTAAATTTCCTTTTTTCTTTTTGCTTCTCGATTTGTGCTTGACGCTGAACAGCAAAAATCCAACCAATACTCAAACCAAAAAAAAATGTCATTGTTGAGATCATTGAATTTCAGATGTTTTGATTGTGGTCATGGTGACTATGGTCGCTAATCCTTATGTTTCCCAATCGGTTCCATCATCATCATCTTCGCACTCATAGTTCAATAGAGATTCCACAACGTTCTCCTTTTTTGCTTCTTTGCTTGGCTGAACCTTTTCTTCTTGTTGAGGCATCAAAAAGTTTTAGTGAAACTTCCCGGTCGCTTAAATAGTCTAGGCTAAAAGTGAGTTTTTCATTAACCACGAGTTAGTATTTCTTAGCCATTGCGAAGGAAAAGGTAGAGGTATTTTTATATGTTTTGAGTGTTGTTGGTTTTTTGTTGGTCTGAGAAGTCCGTTTCTACTTCTTTACTCTTTTGGACAATTATGTTGTGAATGCGTTGAACAGTCAAAGTGCTTTTTGGGTCGAGCCCATAGATATGTATTCTGCAGACCCGAATTGATTTTCAATTAATTAGCTTAGGAAGCAAGATTAATTGAAGCTAATACAGTAAAAATCCAGGCCGCAGCTTTTTTCTGATGAACTCCAGCTTGAAACAAAGGCTTAAAAGGATTGAATTCCAAGGGCTAGGTATAAATGCTCACGCCATCTTACAGCCTGAAAGCGCTTGTCGAGTAAGGATTTCTTCCAATTTATATTAGAAGATCTTTTAGGAATAATTAGCAAACCTTTTCGATCCTTTCTTTTGAATTTACCCTTATTATTCGAAGCCTTCTTTCTCTACCTCGCAGATAGGATAAGCTCAGCTGACTGGTGAATCTTCAAACCTGCTTCCAGGTGAGATTCTGCTATCAGGATCTCCCTCTTATTAGTTATATTAGCAAGGCCATTCGGGATATTTATATACATAATTCATTCATCGCAAGTTTTGCAAGTAGAAGAAATTAGATGACCAGGACATTCTTTCGCTAAAAAGTCATCCTGGCTTCCTGGGGGATTTATATGAGAAGTCATGCATTCGACGTATACCACTGATCACATTCTAAGAACAGTGAAGGGACTTGATAGTTTCATTATCCTCCTGTTTGTATAATCTTTCCCTACTTAATCTTTCTTTTGGATTCCACCTTGGGCTCTACAAAATATTAGTATTATGTATGTTTAAAGCTTTACCTTTGAGAATATATTGGTTATTTCGATTACGTTAAATACACTACCTCAATTCGACTTTTCCACCTTTAACTTCAACGAATCAGTATCAATAAAGAATATGAATATTTGATTAACGAAATGGCCAGATCAATCCCACAATTATTTCTACATAAAATCACTCATATTGAAGCTATATTGCGTTTGATCAAAGATGACTTTCTCAGAGAGCACTTAATACCTGAGATAAACACAGTTAATCTAGCTAAATCTGAACTAGATTCTCTTTGTGACTTTGGATGCAATAAAAAGAAGGATGTATAAATAAAATTAGAAAACCAACTAGGCTTTAAACTTATTAGATAGCCTTGCTATTTAATTTCTATTGCTTATCTCATCTGTAGAAGGTTCTTTTTAACTAAAACCAGCATAAATTATTAAATTATTCTGGCTGGAGATAGGTAATTTCACCTGTTCTGGTATAGGCGCAAGAATTCTCTGCGCTTCTTTATACTTCTTAAAAGACCTATGTATACTAACTTTCATCAGTAGTTATTTAAGAGTATTGAATTGGCTTAGTATTCAAAAATACTATAGGTAAATATTCGTAGGTACTTTATATGTAATAAAAAAATAAATATTACATGTTATGAGTGTTCCCCCTCTAAAGAGTAGAAATTATGTCTAGTAGTGAATCCAAAAAAGTAGTACCAAATCCAAAGCCATTAAATCCAAGAGATTTGTATTACAATTGTATTACTGCATGCTCATTGAATGATGATATTGAATGCTTGACTGAATGTGTTACCACTTATTATCAAGAGGTAGTGGAAGAATGATAAAAAGCACACCTGTTTATCTCAGCCCAGAAGGCGGATCGATTACTTGCTTAAATCTTAAAAACAATTAGAAAGTCTTGAGACTAGTCTCTTATTAGGACCTGAAAAAACTCATCAAAGTTCCTGTTCAGCGTAAAACAACTTTTAAGTGGACTTCGGATGGTGAACTTTCTGCATTGGATATGGCTAGAGTCCTAGATCGTTTAACAAACCCAGAACTTAGTCAATGTGATTTTGCTTGTGTTATAGATGATTCGCTATAAGTCAAAAAAGAAAGACTTTTTCTGGAGTCCTTTCTCAACTAGTGTATAGCTCTCATGATGGAGCATTTAGCTTGCTAGTATGGGTTTTAAGAAATCGCTGAGATAACTTGCTAAAGTTAACTTCTCTTTTCACTGGCCAGTATAGGGATTCAGTTATAGTCTTTAATCTTAGAGAAAAGTAATGGTTAGAAACTTCGATGTCGTGCTTTTCTTACTTCTATTATTCCTTATCTGGTAACACCTAAATCAAATGACTTGGTCTATCAATGCAATCCCTAGCCAAGAAGGGCGAACAGTTTTTATAACGGGTGCAAATAGTGGCTTGGGCTTCGACACAGCACGGGCTTTATTAGAAAAGGGTGCGACTGTAATTCTTGGTTGTAGAACATTAGAAAAAGCTGAGAGCTCACGACAGAAGCTTCTTGATGAAACTGATTGTGGCAAAATTGATCTCCTAGAGATAGATCTTGCTGATTTAGAAAAAGTAAATAAGGCTCTAGATCAAATTGTTGTCAAATATAAAAAATTAGATCTTTTGATTAATAATGCTGGTGTGATGGCGCCTCCTCCAACATATAGCAAACAAGGGTATGAACTTCAATTTGCCGTTAATCATCTTAGTCATATGGCTTTAACGCTTAAGCTGCTGCCATTAATTGCTAAACAACCTGGAGGACGTGTTGTAACTGTTTCTTCTGGAGCTCAATATCTGGGCAAAATTAAGCTAGATGGTGTTAAAGGAGGGGGAGAATATGATCGATGGTCTTCCTACTCACAAAGTAAACTTGCGAATGTTATGTTCGCCTTAGAGCTGAGCAAAAGATTACAGCAATCAAATTTAGATATTGCCTCATTATCTGCCCATCCGGGTTTAGCTCGCACGAACTTGCAATCAACATCAGTAAAACTTAATGGATCTTGGCATGAGGCTATAGCCTACAAATTAATGGACCCGATGTTTCAGAGTTCTCGTATGGGAGCTCTCCCACAGCTTCTTGCCGCAACTGACCCAGCTGCCAACACAGGAGAGCAATATGGACCTAGGTTTAATTTCAGAGGTTATCCTAAGGTTTGCCGTATAGCGCCATCAGCTTTAAATAGTCATGAAAGAGAACAGCTATGGCAAGTGAGTGAAACACTCATTGGAGATGTAGTTGATATAAGTAAAGGAAAAGAACTTTTGAGCAAAAAGAGATAGCTATTCTTGCCCAAAATGACGATATTTCTAGATATCAGGTGATTTGCAAAGCTGCTTTGAATTGAATTCTTCTGATGCTAAAGGGTATTGGACTGTCATAACAACCGTTACTAATCCAGCTTTTGCTGACTAATCAAAGTCAATTCCAACTTCTTCTTTAAGATCCCTATCTAAGTCTGGAAGATGTGGTTCTATCCAATGATCTTTATTTTCAATACCAGCCGCAGTTGCATAATTCATAATGTGCTGATCTACTTGCTTGTAAATATCATGTAGATTTAAGTCTTGACGAATATCATGTGCTATTTCTGCAACCTGTTGTTCTGTCAAACAATGATCAGGATGTAGTAAATCACAACATGGAATTCTTTTTTCTATTAACTCATTTATGTTGATTTTAATTTCGTAATCGTGATGTACAGTCATCCTGAAAGAAAACTTTTATTTTTATTTTAGTAGTTTTCCTAAAAATATCTATGTTCGGTTTGTTTTAGTTGTTCTTCTTTTTTCATTGAGCTGATTATTATTCCTGCGAATGCATGTGTGGAAGGTCTGTCTAGGGGAATGGATCTTACAAGTGTAGATGGGCCTCTTTGTGTGTCTTTACAAGCTATAGAGGGAGGAGTTAGTAGAGATTTTTGTGAAGTTGGAGAGATTTTAGATATTTTAAAGCTTGCTGGTATTGAGCTGGCATAAGATTCCAGTAACCCTTTCATTCTTGTTCAACTGAGTATTGAGTGATATTTGTGTAAAGGGAAAGGTAGGCGTATGGGGTTATGCGTCTTTGCTTGTACATTTATTGAGTTGTTTTGTTTCGGTTATTACTGGCCGGTTCATTCGTAGAGACCGAAGTTCGGTGTGTATACCGCATCATTCCCTACGGTTTATAGCACCATCGAAAGAAACGATTTGGCTCATAGTGAATTTGTTGTTCGCATTCGTAGTGATGTATTCAGTTACTCGTTTCTCACTTGCCCCTTCTTTTTATCGCCCTGTTTATGTCATCTCTGATAGCGAGATGGCTAAATTAAAAGCTCAACAATCTCAAGACGAACTTGATTCAGTAGTGGATCAACGAAAAAGATTAGAGGATGCTTATGAGAAGCAAAGAAAGCATTTGCTTGAGCGAGAGAAATCCATAAAAAGTGAGTTGAAAGCGCTTGCTCCATCTGTAACTAACCCTGTTAAAGAAACAGTTGAGAAAGCAGTTGATGCAATTAAAGACACTGCGAAGAAAGTAGTCGCCTAAGGTTTGTTTTTAAATGAAAAAGCCCTGTTTAATCAGGGCTTTTGTTTATAGGTTAATTGCCAAAATGATAGTGCTTTTGAATTGTTTTGTGCACTTTCCAAGTACAAGATATCCCTTCGGGAACATAACTAAATCAGACCCTTCATCTCTGACAGGTTCCTTTCTCGCTATATTGCCAAGGGAATATCCTTGGATAACAAG
>QCPN01000028.1:0-11746 GCA_003209775.1 Prochlorococcus sp. AG-436-O09
ATTTCAATTCCTTTTGACCCTCTTCTGGCTGAGAATCGTTTTTTGAATGACCTTAATTCAAAGGCTTTTTCTTTATTTATGCCGGTGAGCGGAATTGAACCGCTGACCTACTGGTTACGAATCAGTTGCTCTACCCCTGAGCTACACCGGCATCCTAACGACTTTAGCGTGAACCTAGATCCTAAAATTCGCAAAAAGCTTTTACAAGAGTCGAAGACCCCATTTAGAGGTTTGCGTCGTGTAGTTTGGGTTGCTTTATCAGCTTCTGCTGGAATGGGGCTTTTAATCATGGGTATACGCTCTGCCTCCGGGGAAACTGTTCTAATGAGCGATGTCGCTATTCAGCTAATTGCCTTCTTTGCTTTTTCTAGCTTCATTATTTTAGATCGTTCAAATAGTCCTTAAGAATTGCTCTACTTAGGCTGAAAATTATCTATTCCAGAGAGTTTAAGACCATTAATTACAACTACTAATGCGAGTTGCCTAGTGATATGGATCTAGCCTGTTTCTTGAGGCGATAAAACTTTAAGGGCAATGCTGTGACCTAGGTAGTGAGTTTTCGCCTTTGTGTTACCAGCTTATATCCTTCAATCAGATCTCCTTCTTTCCAGTTTGCAAATCTGTCGCAACCGATGCCACATTCAAAGCCACTAGAAACATCTTTGACTACTTCTTTATTGCGTCTTAGAGAATCAAGATCTCCTTCGAAAATCATTTGTCCAGCTCTCTTAACTCTAACCTTACAGTTACGCTGTAGTTTTCCGTTGGAAATATAACAGCCAGCTACTGCACTCTTTCCAATAGTAAAGATGGCACGTACTTCTGCTTCTCCAATTTTTTCTTCGACCATGTCTGGTTCGAGTAGCCCTTCCATGGCTAATTGGATATCTTCTAGAAGTTTATAAATTACCTCATATTCTCTAACATCGACGCCATTTGCATCTGCAGCCCTTTTAGCCCCGGAGGCCATGGAAGTGTTAAATCCAATAATTACAGCACCTGAAGCAGCAGCAAGGTCTACATCAGTTTCAGTTATTTCTCCAGGAGCAGAGAGAAGTACTCTTACTTGTACTTCATCTTTAGGTAATTGTTCTAGAGAGCCAAGAATTGCCTCTACACTACCTTGAACATCAGCTTTGAGTATGAGATTTAGTTCTTTAAGAGCACCATCATTTGCCTGACCGGACATTGATGAAAGAGAAACTCTTCTGGAAGCCATTTGTTGTGCAAGACGAGTTGCTCTGGCATCTGATGCCCGATCACCGACAACACTTCTCGCAGATTTTTCATCTGGATAAACTTCGAACTCATCTCCTGCAGTAGGAACTTCATTGAAACCAAGTGCTTCAACAGGACAAGATGGCCCTGCTTGTTTAAGCCTTGTGCCATGTTCATCAACCATGGCTCGAACTTTCCCAAGTACAGGACCGGCTGCAACAACGTCGCCCGACTTAAGTGTGCCATTTTGTACGAGTAACGTTGCGACCGGTCCTTTTGCTTTGTCAAGATGTGCTTCTACAACTGTTCCTTTGGCCAGTCGGTTGGGATTAGCCTGTAAGTCTTCAACTTCAGTGACTAAAAGGATCATTTCTAATAATTTGTCTATATTTTGACTTTTAATTGCACTTACGGGGACCATTACAACATCACCACCCCACTCTTCTGCTACCAACTCTTGCTCTGATAACTCTTGTTTTACTCGGTCAGGAGACGATCCTTCTTTATCAATTTTGTTAATTGCAACAACTATGGGTACCTTTGCTGCACGTGCATGGCTAATAGCTTCTAAGGTTTGTGGCCTAACACCATCATCAGCTGCGACAACTAGTACGGCAACGTCTGTGACTTTAGTTCCTCTGGCGCGCATAGCAGTAAATGCTGCGTGACCAGGAGTATCAAGGAAGGTTAGCTTGCGGGGTTTATTTTCGTGTGTTATGTCTACTTGGTAGGCGCCTATATGCTGGGTAATGCCTCCGGCCTCTCCAGAGGCGACTCTTGCTTCCCTGATTGCGTCTAATAAGCTGGTTTTTCCATGGTCCACATGACCCATCACAGTGACCACAGGTGGCCTTTTGATTAAATGTTTGATATCAGTTTCTTCAATCATTTCAACCGTTTTCTTAGCAGCTTCTTCAACATCGTCTTGTAAAACAGGTACTCCGAATTCTTCTGCAACAGTTTCGATTGAAGCTAGGTCTAAAGATTGAGTGACTGTTGCAGTGATCCCTTTAAAGAAAAGTGATTTGATGATTTCTGAGCTTTCAACACTTAGTTTGTCGGCAAGCTCTTGAACTGTAATGTTGTCCTCTGGAACAACAATCATTTCTGGCCGAACTTGCTTAGCTTCACGTGCTGCACGTAATTCCATTGCTCTTCTACGCTGTCTTTGACGAGTAGATTCTTTCTTACGCTTCCGTAGTGCTCCTGATGGTTTAGATGCACTTTTGTGTGTTGTTTTTCCCTTAGGTGTAGCAGGACGAGCGAGACTTGCAGAAAGAACTACAGCTTGCTTCTCTCCAGCAAACCCACTGGTCTCTGCAGTCAGTGCATCATCATTTTCTCCAATAATGTGAACCTTTTGGCGTTGCTTTTGAGGTGACTTATTCCTAAGGGCTTCTAGTTTCGCTGCATCATCCCAATCAGGCTTTCTTTTCCTAGGAGAACCACCTGCTCCAGCACGTAGAGGAGGTCTTTTTGGCGCTGCTGAAGGGGTTGGCCTATTTGTTGGGGGTTTTGCAGTTGGAGTAGTTTCTCTTTTAGGTCCTTTTGAAATATCTGTACGTTTTATTGGAGGCGTTGCATTATTTGTTGGCTTTTGCAATTGCATAAGCTCTCCAGGTGCAACTGGTTTTCGCATTCCAGGCGGCATACCAGGGCGAGGTCGCATTTGTTGGGAACGTCCACCACCTTCGCCTCTTCTAGAAACACCTTGCCTGGGGCCAGAGGAACCTGGAGCTTGGCTTGGCGGACCTGAACGGAAGTTTCCATCTCTTGAGCCTCTCCCTCCAGTGATGCCAGGTTTGCTATTGCTACGTCTGATTGGGGCTCCTACTAGTTCAACGCGATTGCCCTTCGTTGTAGTTTGACTAGGTCTGCTAGGAGTATTTTTAAGATGGCTTTGACCACGTGCTTGAAGTTCAGGACCTCTTTGAGGAGAAATCCTTCTTTGATTTGGATTATTGAAAGGTTTTTTGTTTGAAGTCTTTTGGTTGACTTGGGGCTGTATCTTCGGACGTGGAGGTGGAGCTATGGGCCTTTGAGGAGCTTGAGGCCTTTTTGTTTCTGGCTGATTAACAAGTGGCTTAGGTGTCGGTTTTGTAGGCTTGTTAATTTGTTTAGTTGAAATATTTATTTTTTTTGATTGTGGCTTACCAACTATATTTGGCTTGGCTTTGGGAGGATTGGTTTGTTGATTACTAGTTCTGTTTGGTACAGACGACTGAGGTTGTCTTGAAACGGGAGGGTTGATTGATTTCTTAGGAGCAGTTGGCGCGGCTGGAGGCTTTGGTTGAGATGAAACAGGTTTTACAAGGTTGTTTTTATTAGATTGAGATTGGTTTTTTCTAGCATTTATAAGATTTGCCTGAGAGTTGGACTGAGGTTGTTTTATTTGTAAATTTTC
The DNA here is from genome assembly GCA_003209775.1 of Prochlorococcus sp. AG-436-O09. Taxonomy (GTDB): domain Bacteria; phylum Cyanobacteriota; class Cyanobacteriia; order PCC-6307; family Cyanobiaceae; genus Prochlorococcus_E. The sequence continues at coordinate 3,623 of QCPN01000028.1, forward strand.
TGCCTTTATAGGTGAAGGAGGCGTTGGTAATTTTGTAATTTCAGGCTTCGGGCTAGATGGCTTGTTCTTTAGAGTAGATGCTTTTTTATCAGGAGTGCTCTTTTCTTTATTAGGTTTTGGAGGTTTGGAAGGTGACCCAACAGCCTTTTTCAAAGATAGGATTTCTTTGCCTGAAGGTTGCTTGTTTTGCAGAGTCGAGCCTATCTTTTTTTTACCTGATGCTGATAGAGAATTTTTAATTTTGTCTGCATCTAAATCACTAATAGAACTGCTGTGACTTTTGACTGGAATTGAAAGTTTTTTTGCAGCATCAAGCACATCTTTATTATCCAGATTTAGATCTCTGGAAAGTTCGTAGATTCTGATTTTGCCGCTGCTGGTCATTAAATTTTAAGTGGATGCTGGCAATTTTTAAATGAAGTTCCCATTTTGTTTGGGATATACCTTTTATATTGCCTTAGTAATTGAATCATTGCCGTGATTCAATCTATTTTGCAGCACCTCTATAACACTTACATTTACCTGACATCTCAGGGCTTTTTGTAAACGCTTTCGCTGCCATGCTTCTTTTAGGCAGTTCTCTGAAGGGCATAGGTAAGCAGACCTACCCATTCCTTTGTCGAGAACAACACCATCCTGATAGTCCCTGATTACTCTCCAGAGCTGCTTTCGGTCGAAAAGCTGCCTACAAGAAACACAGCGACGCAGGACGGGGTTTTTAATCACCGGGTTCTATCCTCATCTGAACTTAATTCTCCTTCTACATAAGATTCCTGGCTGTCTTCTTCATTGGAATTGTTAACAACATTTTGCTCTTCAGATGCCAAGTTTTCTTCTGATTCTTCTTGATATTGGTCTTGCTCCTCGTCGTCTTCAGGCAATGGATACAACTCTCTTAAACGAGCATCTTCTTCGGCTCTAGCCGCCTGTTCTGCTGCTAGGCGATCTTCAGCTTCTTTTTGAAGCGCTTCCTCTTCTTCTCTTTGAGAAATAAGTTCAGTTACTATTGCGTCTTCTGCAGTTTGATCATATTCCTGGGAGTTTTTTATATCTATCTTCCACCCTGTAAGTCTTGCTGCAAGCCTGACATTTTGCCCTTCTCTTCCAATTGCAAGACTTAGCTGATCTGGTGGAACAAGAACATGTGCATGCTGTCCTTCAGGGTCTACTAGTCTCACCATCTCAACTCTTGCTGGACTGAGAGAATTACAGATGTATTGGACAGGATCAGCGGACCAACGGATCACATCAATTTTTTCTCCTCTTAATTCATTAACTACTTGTTGGATTCTTGAGCCTCTGGCTCCAATGCAAGCTCCAACTGGGTCGACTTCTCTTTCAATACTATCTACCGCTACTTTTGTTCTTGGACCAACAGATCTAGTAGGCGGGTTTGCTTCACGAGCTACGGCAACAATCCTTACTGAGCCTTCTTGTATTTCTGGAACTTCGTTTTCAAACAAATAAACAACAAGGCCAGCGTTTGCCCTACTCACAAATAACTGAGGCCCACGTCTGGGCACTTCGCTAACTTCTTTAAGAAAAACTTTGAATGTTGCATTCGCTCGATAATTATCATTTGGAAGCTGATCTCTTCTAGGGAGTTCTGCTTCAACTTCTGGTCTGCCAAGTCCAGAACTCACTGCCATGATTACTGATTGGCGCTCAAAACGTATAACTCGAGCTGTTAAAACTGGATCCTCTAGATCGGCAAACTCTTCTTGGATCATTCTTCTTTGCTGATCTCGCAACTTCTGAGAAAGAACTTGTTTTGTAGTGGCTGCAGCCATCCTTCCAAACTCTTCTTTCTCTGGAGTTACATCGAGCACTACCGTATCTCCTGCTTGTGCATCTTCGGCTACTTGCATAACTTCAGATAGAGCTATTTGATGATCTTCACTTTCTACTTCTTCTACAATAATTTTGCTAGCTAGTACTCTATATCCTTCTTGCTCAAGATCTAAGCCGATATCAAAATTGCTAAAATACTCTTCTTCAAAAGGATTGTCATTAATGCCTAGGTAGAGAGTTCGCCTATATCTTTCATATCCTTTTAATAAAGCTTCCCTAAGAGCAGTCTCGACAACTTGAGCAGGGAGTTTTTTCTCCTCACTAATATCTTCGATTAAGTTATTGAGACCGGGGAGAAGAACTAAGGCCATCGATGATGGGAAATAAAAATGGAAATGTTTGAGTTAAGTATTTTTGGTTATCCAGTTGGACTAGATAGTCTTACTTGAATAACACTTTCTCTTGGTATTTTGCTCATTTTTCCTTTGACATTTATTTGTAAATGCTCTTTGGATCTTGTATGAAGCAAACCACTATAAAGAACAGTAGATTTAGAGTCGTTTTTGGTGGATACTTCAATAGGAAAACCTTTGAAGGTTTCAAATTCCTTATCGGTTTCTAGGATATCATTTAGACCAGGACTGCTAATTTCTAGGATATAAGCTGAATTTAATAACTTAGAATTCTCTATAGCCTCTCCAATTGGATTTGTTATCAGAGTACAATCATCCAAGGAAACATCAGTACCATCTTTATGACGAATTTGAACTTGTATTGTCATAGGGACTGTTTGGGTAATTAGTTGCAAATGAACTATTTTAAAACCTTCTTTTTCAGCTGTATCTGCAGCTAGGCGCTCTAAATCTTTGACTATTTGGTTTGGCAAGAGACAAAGGTTATTGTTGGGCCTTAAACCCAACAGTTTTTGATTTAACCAGCCTCAATCAAGGAGGTAACCGCCAGGCAAATTAATTCTAATGGATGATCTTTTACTTTTCTACACTGAAAAATTTTGACTTTGCTTAAATTTTCTCTATTTAGCTTCACTGCAGTTGTTTTGGTGGCAGCATTAAAATCAACATCATGATTGTGTTTCAGAGTTCTATGAGACTTCCAGGATATTTAGCGTCGCTTTTGGCATTAATAATTGTAATTGGAACTCAAGTTGAGCCTAGTTTTGCCATTGAGAATTCAATTCAGGAATCTTCTCATAGCTTTGTAGCTGAGGCTGTGAGAAATGTAGCGCCAGCTGTTGTGCGAATAGATACAGAGAGAACCATTGAGCATGAGCAATTTGACCCCACTTTGATAGACCCGTTACTCAGGGATTTGCTTGGAGAGCCGAATCTCGGACCGGAAAGACAGAGAGGTCAGGGTTCAGGTATATTGATTCGTGATGATGGATTAGTTTTGACTAATGCTCATGTTGTCGAAAGAGTTGATGATGTTCATGTAACACTTGCTAATGGTGAAAAATGTAATGGCCAGGTAATTGGGAAAGATCTTGTTACTGATTTAGCTCTTGTGAGATTAGATACTGCCTCTAAGTTGGATGCTGCTCCGTTAGGGAATTCAGAGGACCTTGAAGTAGGTGATTGGGCTATTGCTCTTGGTACCCCTTATGGATTAGAGAGAACGGTAACATTAGGAATAGTAAGTAGCTTGCACCGGAATATCAGCAGCTTAGGGTTTTCTGATAAAAGACTGGATTTAATCCAGACAGATGCGGCAATCAACCCAGGTAACTCTGGTGGACCTCTGGTGAATTACTTAGGGGAAGTCATTGGTATTAATACTTTGGTTAGATCTGGCCCTGGAGCTGGCTTGGGTTTTGCAATTCCAATTAATCTTGCTAAGAGTATCTCTGATCAACTTTTATCTAATGGTGAAGTACTTCATCCCTATTTAGGAGTCCAGCTCATTTCTTTAGATGCAAGTATTGCTCAAGAATATAATCGTGATCCAAATTCTGTTGTGGAACTCCCAGAAAGATCTGGCGCTTTAGTTCAATCGGTCCTTAGTGATAGTCCTGCTGATAAAGCTGGATTGAAGCGTGGCGACCTCATTATTTCTGCTGATGATAAAGATGTTCTTGATCCAAATTCTTTACTTGAGACAGTTGAGTCTTCTCAAATAGGTAAGCCTTTCCTAATCAAACTTCTAAGAAATAATCGAGAGATGAAACTTTCTATACAGCCTGAAGCATTGCCGGGTATAAGCTAGAAAGCTTGCTACTGTCTCGCAAAGGTTTTAAAAGATGGAAGATCTACAAACTCAAATGAAAATCGCGGTAGCAAAAGCTGCTGTTGATCAAATTGAAGATGGAATGGTGCTTGGACTTGGCTCAGGTTCTACAGCAGCTCTCATGATCAAGTCTTTGGGAGAAAAATTAAAAGAAGGTTCTCTTAGAGACATCGTTGGTGTGACAACTTCCTTTCAGGGAGAGGTGCTTGCTACACAACTTGGGATACCTCTTAAGGCTTTTTCAGCAGTCAGTCAAATTGACCTGGCTATTGATGGAGCAGATGAAGTTGACCCTGCATTCCAACTAATTAAGGGTGGTGGCGCATGCCATGTACAAGAGAAACTCGTTGCTTCAGTAGCTGATCGCTTTGTAGTTGTTGTTGATTCAACTAAGATCGTAAAAAAATTAAATCTAGATTTTAAGTTGCCTGTTGAAGTTTTACCTTCTGCATGGCAGTTGGTTCAGAAGAGGGTTAAATCTTTAGGTGCAGAAGCTACGCTGCGGATGGCTAAGAAAAAAGCAGGCCCAATTGTTACTGATCAGGGGAACCTCGTCCTAGATGTTGCTTTTAGTAATGGAATTGATGACCCTGAAGTTTTAGAAAAGCAATTAAATAATTTCCCCGGAGTATTAGAAAACGGCCTCTTTATAAATCTCACAGATGAGGTTTTGGTGGGAGAAATTATTAATGGAAGTACAATTGTTAATCATTTGAAGAAGTCCTAGAAATTCTTAATTTTACAGAATTTGCATGGCTATGAAGTCCTTCGCTATTAGCTAATTGAATAATCGCATTACTTGTTTTAATTAAAGCTTCTTCTGTAAAGTTTATGATTGATGTGCTTTTCATAAAAGTTTCTACTCCTAGGGCACTGCTAAATCTTGCGGTTCCAGAAGTTGGCAAAGTGTGATTTGGGCCAGCTAAATAATCTCCTGTTGCTTCTGGACTCCAATGACCTAAAAATATTGCTCCTGCATTTTTTATTTTAGAAGCTAGCTGTAATGGATTTGCAATTAATAATTCAAGGTGTTCTGGTGCAAATCTGTTGCTTAAGGCTGCGCATGTTTCAAGGTTTTTGCAAATTACGATTAGTCCCCAATCATTTAGGGATTTTTTGCAAATCTCTGACCGAGGGTGATTTTCCAATTGGTTTTCAATTTCACAGTTCACCTTGGTTGAAAGACTTTCGTCTGTAGTCAGCAAGATTGATGCAGCTAGTGGGTCATGTTCAGCTTGAGCGAGCAGATCTGCTGCAATTTGGTCGACTTTCGCAGTATTGTCTGCAATTATTAAAACCTCACTTGGTCCTGCAAGTGAATCAATACCTACTTGCCCGTATACAGATTTCTTTGCCAACGTTACGTAAATATTCCCTGGACCACTAATCACATCTACTCGAGGGATGGTCTCTGTTCCATAAGCAAGGGCCCCAATTGCTTGGGCACCACCTATGCGAAATATTTTGTTAATTCCTGATACATGAGCGGCTGCAAGAACTGTCTTGTTTAGCTTCCCAGTCTGATTAGCAGGTGAAACCATTATTATCTCCTCAACTCCAGCAACTAAAGCTGGTATTGCGTTCATAAGAACAGTGCTTGGATATGCTGCCCGGCCTCCAGGTATATAAATCCCTGCTTTGTCGACGGGGGACCACCTGCGACCAAGATGCTCCCCGTAAACCCCTTTTTTTAGAAAATCTTGAGGAAACTGATTTTGGTGAAACTCTTCAATTCTTTTCTTTGCAAGAAAGAGTGCATCTTGTAATTCTTTTGGGGTTTCATTCCACGCTTGAGATATTTCTTCCGGATCAATTTCTAGTGTTTTGGGTGTAAATCCATCGAACTTTGTGGTCAGCCTTATTAATGCATTGTTCCCAAATTGTTTAACTTCTTCCAGAATCTTGCTGACTGCAGCAAGAGCAAGCTCTTGTGAGCCTAATGATGTGCGAGAAGCAATCTTGTCAAGAAATCTTTCTGCTTCTTGTGGATCTTTTGTGCAATTCAATATTTTCCTACTTTGAGTCAACCTTTCCAATGGAATTCTTCTTTAAAACTAGACGTTTCTTTCTTTAATTGCCTTGAATTTGGGCAAGATCTTTTTTTTATTAAGCTTATTAAGCTAGAATCTTGAAGCAATTAAGTCTTATCTAGCCTCAGTGGCAAATATTAAGTCAGCGAAGAAACGAATACAGATTGCTGAGCGCAACCGTATCCAGAACAGGTCTTATAAGTCTGCAATAAGAACTTTGATGAAGCGTTGCTTTTCAGCATGTCTTTCATATAAAGGAGAACCTAATGAGCAAGCTTTGAAAAATGTTCAGAAATCGCTTGATGATGCTTATAGCAAGATTGACAAAGCTGTAAAACGAGGGGTGTTGCATAGAAATACGGGAGCTAACCAGAAATCGCGACTGTCAGCAGCTTTGAAGAAAGTTGCCGAGCCAGCTTCTAATTAAGACCATATATCTCTTCTGACTTCGTGACTTTGAATCATCTTATAGATAGTCACTGCCATATAGTTTTCTCAACTTTTAACGATGATCTTGATGAAGTGGCAGCACGTTGGAGGGCGGCAGGAGTTAAAAGTTTGGTACATGCTTGCGTCAAACCATCTGAAATTCCTGAAATTAGAAAACTAGCTGATCGTTTTTCCGAACTAAGGTATTCAGTCGGAGTGCACCCTTTAGATATAAAGCATTGGAAGGAAGGAGAAACTATAGACATTTTGCGAACTGCTGCATTAGATGATCCTCGAGTAGTAGCGATAGGTGAATTGGGATTAGATCTTTATAAAGATTCAAATTTGGATGAGCAAGTTGCAGCACTGAAACCTCAATTGAAACTTGCCTTTGACTTGGATTTGCCGGTTATTGTTCATTGCAGAGAAGCAGCATCTCCCATGCTCGAACTTTTAGACGAACTGAGAAGTTCAGGTTCTTTGGTTCGAGGTGTAATGCATTGTTGGGGAGGAAACTTAGAAGAGATGGAACATTTTTTAGATTTCGGATTTTTTATCAGCTTTAGTGGAACTGTTACCTTTCCTAAAGCAAAGCAAATCCAAGAATGTGCTTTAAATGTTCCAGAAGATAGGTTTCTGATTGAGACTGACTGCCCTTTCCTTGCACCTGTCCCAAGAAGAGGAAAGAGAAATGAACCTGCGTTTGTTCAATCAGTTGCACATAAAATTGCCGAGATAAGAGGTCAAAGCTTTGCTTCTGTGGCTAACAGCAGTACTGGGAATGCAAGATTATTGTTTGGTTTACCATAAATAAGAAATTTATATAGATAAAAAAAACATATAAGTGTAATATTGAACATTGTCTTGGGCTTGGCGTAGTATCTCTGCGTCTTTACCTTGGGAAGCTTGTCTTTCTTAAAGAGTTTGTTAACGACTGCCGTTCTAATTTCATCTCATTGAGCTATTGAATTTTTTGCTACCCTTTTTTAAAGAGATTAGCCTTTTCAATTGTTTCCTTGATTTAGTTCTAGTAGTTAAGTTCCAAGATTCAAAAGTCCCTCCCTTTAGCAGCAGCAGGTTCTCGAATGAGTAGAAGTGCGATTCAGGTCGCTAAGACCGCTACATACCTGCCCGATTTGGTTGAGGTGCAGCGGGCAAGTTTTAAGTGGTTTTTAGAAAAAGGCTTAATCGAAGAGCTAGAAAGCTTCTCACCAATCACTGATTACACAGGTAAGTTAGAACTTCATTTTATTGGAAGTGAATATAGACTTAAGCGTCCAAAACATGATGTAGAAGAGGCTAAAAGACGAGATGCAACTTTTGCTTCTCAAATGTATGTAACCTGCAGATTGGTTAATAAAGAAACTGGAGAGATCAAGGAACAAGAAGTTTTCATTGGTGAACTTCCCTTAATGACCGAAAGAGGTACTTTTATTATTAATGGGGCAGAAAGAGTAATTGTTAACCAGATTGTAAGGAGTCCTGGAGTTTATTTTAAAGATGAACAAGATAAGAATGGAAGGAGAACCTACAATGCAAGTGTTATTCCTAATCGTGGTGCATGGTTGAAATTTGAAACTGATAAGAATGATCTCTTACATGTCCGTGTAGATAAAACTAGGAAAATAAA
>QCPN01000029.1:0-11511 GCA_003209775.1 Prochlorococcus sp. AG-436-O09
CCGAAATGGCTAATGAAGAGTGAACCTGTAAGTATAGACAGGGATTAGAAGGAATCCGAGAAATCCGTTCACACAGTGTTCACACAAAAATTGGGTTGAAAAGAATTAGAAAATAATTATTCGAAGCAATGCAGAGTTTTAAAAGACTAATTTTTGTTCTCACAAGTTTCTTTTGACCAACTGACATCACAATAAACACCAGTCCCAGAACTGTAATGTCCCTTGTTGGTTCTATATCTCATAGGACCATTAACAGTAAGTTCACCTATTTCGCTCCAAGTGGCACTTTGGAGTTGAGGGTTCTCTCCTTCCTCAACTCCTCCTAAATTTAAAGTGTGCGGCTGCTCAACAGTTTCATATCGAATATTTCTACCTTCAGTTGGTTCGATAAACCAAGTAAATCCATTTCCACAGCATGGTTGAGTGCCTTCCGCTACTAATTTCTCATCAACATATACTTTTACATAATTTCCGTTTGCAACATCCCCTGTAAATTCAACATTTACTGAACGAATCTCTTGTTTCTTTCCTAAATCAAAATCAATAGTGGCCATACCATCGCAAGTCCATTTTGTATCGGGATCTCCATCTGTTGCATGTTCAGCTTTCCCTGTTCGAGCAACACCAGCCCACTGAGTCTCGCAAGAAGCTCCTATAACTTCAGGGGAAATCTCTGCTGCTTTTGAGGTCTCCTCTGCATAAGCCTTCCAATCAGTAATTCCAGAAGCAACAGATGCATTACTTCCAGACGAACCACCATCACCACAAATCAACCCCAAGCACTCCGTAAAGTTTGTTCCTGTTTGTCCTCTAAACGCATACGTCAATGATCCAGTCGCAGCTGCCAAATTAAACGTCGGTAATTCATTGGTGTTAGTAGGTACTGCACTAATGATTCCTGTTCCTTGGGCTCCGCTACAACTATTCGATCCACTTGTTTGAATCGTATAGTCCTGGATCGCACTAGCACTAAAGCCTTGATTGGAATCTTCTGCTCGTTGAACAGCGCATTCCGTCTGAATCTGTTTTAAGGCTGCTAATGCTGCTGTTGCTTTGGCTCTCTTCGGGAAGCAATCAAACGTCGGCAAAGCAATTGCAGCTAGTACTGCCAGCACTGCAACCACCACAACCAACTCAATCAAGGAAAAGCCTTCCTCTCCTTCTTTCTTAAGAAGCTTCTTGATGAGTTCTAGCTGCAGCTGTTGCTTCATCTAGATAACCTAGAAAGTTCCTCTGTGGATGTCATAGATTATTGAGAGTTAAGAATCCCCCCATTGGGCACGATCAATTGCTCTTTAGGCAGAAAAAGGTCTATTAATAGAGTAGAAAAACAGGCATTTTTATGGGTTTGAGTACCCTAAAAAGCCCAAAAAAAGCAATTTTTTTCGCTGAGATCCCTTGCTATGACTAACGTCCCGAAATGGCTAATGAAGAGTGAGCCAAATGTTTACAGCATAGAGGACCTCAAGAATGAAGGGACAACACTTTGGGATGGTATTAGAAATTATCAAGCCAGAAATTTCATGAGGGAGATGCAAATCGGTGATCAAGTTTTCTTTTATCACTCAAACTGCAAGCCGCCTGGAATAATTGGACTAATGGAAGTTATAGAAACTCACTTAGTTGATCCAACACAATTTGATAGTAAATCAAATTACTTTGATCAAAAATCAAAGAAAGAAAGCCCGCGATGGGATTGCGCAAAACTTAAATATGTAAAGAAATTCGAAAAATTACTGAGCCTAAAAGAAATCAATAAACGCTTTAATGAAAGTGAGCTGATTCTAATTAAAAAAGGTAATAGATTATCTATAATGCCAATAATATCAAAAATAGCTATAGAGCTATTGGAAGAGCTAGAGAAGGTCTAAGTCGATAAATAATTAAAACCTTAAAAAGTTTGAGTGCCTAGTTGGTTTATCTAATTAGATCCTCAATCTCCTTGAATTAATGAAGATGATCCAAACATATTTCCTATATATAACCTGTTCAGAGACCTTGATTCAATCCCATTCTGAATAAGGAAACCTGCTAAAGCAGCTTGGACCAACCTATACTGGTCCCAATTTGGATAACGCTCTATAAAATCCTTCATTGCCTTATTAAGTGAAAGCGGTAGACGAGATTGAAAACTAATTATGGAATCTTGAGACTGGACAACGTTGGTCAAATCGACTTCTTCCAATTGATTGTTCAATTGATGTCCTTGCATGATTGAAAAATATTTATTCATACAATTAGTTCCTCATATACGGCGAAAAACGTCAAGAAGGCTGTGAAACGATAATCTCATAAGGTCTCAAGATAAGACTGCTTGCAAGAGAAGGTCTGTCTCCTTCTCGACCCTGGTTAACTTTTAGCTGATTATTTGCAAAAGTCAACCAGGGTTCTACCTTTTTCTCTTTTCCACAGCTTCTAGTATAGAGGCGGTAAAATAGGTTGAGCCTGTGGAAAGAATGTGCAAGAAGTCTATAGATATACCTAACGCTTAGAAAACTTTAAGAATGCAATCACATTTCTATTACTAGGAATCCCACATTGTTCTCATTGCCACAGTAAAAGTCTGAGCAGTTGAAATAGGCCAAAACAGTTCTAAGCCTCTTGTCTTTTCATTTTCTTCCGAAAGAATCACCTTTAAGCTCCAACTTTCTCTCGTGCCATCAATACAAGCCCACCATGGAGAACGTTCCATTTCTAGACATATTTCCTCTTCGGCCATTAAATTATTTTTTAACTTTTTATGCTGATCAATTAACTCAAAAACAATCGCGCACAAACTATCCCATTCTGTTTCTAAAAGTTCAACGGCACAATCTTTAGCACCTATTAAAACCTTAAATTGTCTCTTTGAGATATCCCTTTCTAATCTCCACCCTTGTCCCTCAAGTTGAGTCACCCTGGTAGCAAATCAGGCTGATCCTGCTCATCACTAAGTTCAATGATTGATCTTTGAACAGGTTTTACAGATGATTCTTCTAACAATCCATCAAAATCATCAAAACGTCTTTGTTTAGCTCTAAAAGCTATACGAACAGTAGTTAAATATCTATTACTAGCTTGACGAATAAGACTTTCGCCACGTTTTGCAAGATCTTGAGAATCGAATCCAGATTTAATCACAAAAATCTTAAAATAGTAAATCCACTGTAATAGATAAGGCCTCAAAGAAGGCAAAATACAAGAAATAGAAAACAATGCAAGTTAATTGAACCTCCCAATTGATAACAATGTAAGAAAATTAGCGGGTACTCTTGCTATTGACCTTGGAAGCACAACAACAGTTGTTGCTTTCCAACCCGAAAATCAAGAAGCTCCTCAGTTACTTGAATTACCTTCCATTAGCAGAGCACCTGGAGAAATCCCAAGCCTAATTTGGAAATCATCAGTTTCAGAGCAAGCATCTTTTTTGTTCGGCCAAGAAGTGAAGAATCTGACTCTTGAGAAAAACAAAGGTCAAGCCCTAATTTCTGACTTTAAACGCTGGATAGGTGCTCCAAAAAGTCTAATTCCCAGGAATTTTGAATTATCGCCAGAAGATGCTGGTGAACTGTTAATTAAAGAAATATGGAAGAAAATACCGCAAGAATTGGAAGTAAAGAAACTTGTTTTAACCGCTCCAATTGAAGCTTATAAAGAATATAGGAAATGGCTACATTCTGTTTGTAGTGATTTAAATGTTCAGGAAATTGCCTTGGTCGATGAACCTACGGCCGCAGCTTTTGGGGCAGGCCTCCCTGGAGGTTCCAAATTATTAGTAGTTGATGTAGGGGGGAGCACAATTGATATGTCCATGGTTCTTGTTGAAGGAGGTGAAGGAGAAGCCGAGCCAATTGCACAATTAATTCGCTTTGGTGGAGAAGACTTAGAAGGGAAAAGCAAACAGGTTACACGTTGTGCAAAAGTTATTGGCAAAGCTGGGATTCGATTAGGAGGGAGAGATCTTGATAGATGGATACTTAATTATCTTTATCCAGATTCACCTCAAACAGAATTGCTTCTTAATGCAGCAGAGAAATTAAAATGCAGGCTCAGCGATGTCAAACTCAATGATAACAAAAAGATTACCGAAGAAGTCTCTATTAAATCTCAAGCTGAACCAAAGCAATTCTCATTAAGTAGGCTTGAATTAGAAGATCTACTTAATAAGAAAGGTTTATTCAAAAGCATTTCAAAATTACTAGAGACAACTCTTTCAATGGGGAGGTCAAATGGATACGAGATAGAAGATCTAACAGGAGTCGTAATTGTTGGTGGAGGGTCCCAGATACCTTCTATTAAAAAGTTTCTTATCGAGAAAATTGGTAAAGCTAAATTACTTGTTCCACCGCCTATAGAAACAGTCGCAATTGGGGCACTAAAGTTAACCCCAGGAGTAATTGTTAGAGATATATTACATAGAGGTATTGCCTTAAGATATTGGGATCAGAAACAAAAATATCATGGTTGGCACCCTCTTTTCTTTTCAGGACAACCATGGCCAACAATTAAGCCTCTAGAAATTGTTATAAGTGCCAATACAGAAAATCAATTAGAAGTTGAATTGATAATTGCCGACAACGAAATGAATCAAACCCAAGAGATTATTTATGAAAATGGAATACCTGTTGTTCAAGATAATAAGCAAGGTTCTTCTCCAAAAGTTTCACCTTGGAGAAGTAATCCAGTAATGATTAAATTAGATCAACCTGGAGAGCCAGGCTTCGATTGTTTAAAATTAAGATTTTCTATAAATAAATCGTGCCAACTCCATGTAGAAGGGTTTGATCTTAGAAGTAATAATATGGTAATCAATCAAATAATTGGATCAATGAGATAAGTACATTAATGCTCCTCTTTGGTATCCCCAAGGTAAACTCCTTCTTCGCCATCAATCTGACTTAGTTTCAACTCAATAGTTTCTGTTCTCTTAGTTGGGACCTTCCTACCATAGAAATCAGGCTGAATAGGAAGCTCACGATGTCCACTTCTATCAACCATTACCAAAAGCATTACTTTCTGGGGTCTCCCCCATGCCTGAAGTGATTCAATAGCGGCTCGAACTGTTCTTCCAGTAAATATGACATCATCAATCAAAAGTACTTGTCGCCCATCCAAGCTGGATGGCAAGGAAGTGGGAGAAGCCATTTTTGTGCCTAATCGAACTAGATCATCTCTATAAAAAGTAGGGTCAATAATACCTTGCTCAATTTTATGGCCTGTTTTCTCCATCAATTCACGGGCTAACACTTCTGCTAGTTGAATACCTCTAGTGGGTATTCCTAAAAGCAACAAATCCTTACTATGAGAAATACTTTCAAGAATTTGCGAAGAAAGTCTTGTCAGAGTTCTAGCCAACTCTTCCTTAGAAAGTATCTCTACCCTTTGTGGAACAGACTGATCAGGCATTGATAATTGATTTGAACGTCATTTTGTGCAGGTTTGAATGATTTGATTCAATTTGGAAAAGCTAACGGAAGTTAATACAAATAATGTCCATGACCAACAAAGAAGTAATTTGAGATGAGAGCTTACAAAAAACAGGGCTTTATCCTACACATGCCGAACATTAGTTCCGCCCATTTAATCAAATCAGGTCATGTAGCTCCTGTTGTTTTAACCATCCTTGATGGTTGGGGACATAGTGAAGACGCTAAGAATAATGCAATAAGTGAAGCGAATACACCTGTAATGGATGCATTATGGAAGGCATACCCTCATACACTTATCGAAGCAAGTGGTGCAGATGTAGGTTTGCCTGATAATCAAATGGGAAACTCTGAAGTAGGTCATCTAACTATTGGGGCAGGGAGAATAATCCAACAAGAACTAGTAAGAATTAGCAACACCATAAAATTTAAGCAACTTGATCAAATTCCTGATCTGGCAAGTTTTGCAGAAGATTTAATTGAAAATAGCAAAACACTCCATTTAATAGGCCTTTGTTCAGATGGTGGTGTCCATAGTCATATAAATCACTTATGTGGACTTTTAGAATGGGCTAAAGATAAAGGAATCAAAAAAGTTGCAATCCATGCTTTCACGGATGGTAGAGATACGCCTGCAAAAAGCTCCTTGCACTACTTAAAGATTATTAATGAGAAAATTGAATCATTAGGGCTTGGGGAGGTTGCAAGTTTATGTGGAAGATATTGGTCAATGGATAGAGACAATAGATGGGAAAGAATCGAGAAGGCATTCGAGTTATTAACTAATCCTGACTTTCCTGTCAGTCAGTTAACGAGTGAAGAAGTTATTTCAAACAGCTATAAAGAAAATATCACTGATGAGTTTTTAGAACCTGTACGTCTGACTAACTCTTATCTCGAAGAAGGGGATGGATTAATTATGTTTAATTTTCGTCCTGATCGAGCTCGGCAGTTAATTAAAGCCATAACTATTCAGAATTTTGATAATTTTCAGCGTAAGCATCAACCAAAAGTCAAAACAGTTACTTTTACCCAATACGAAGCTGGCTTACCGGTTTCAGTAGCTTTCCCGCCAGAATCTCTAGACCACTTGTTGGGACAAGTGATTTCAGGAAATGACCTACTTCAATACAGAACTGCAGAAACGGAAAAATATCCGCATGTTACCTACTTCTTTAATGGTGGAATTGAAAAGCCCTTACCTGGGGAACACCGCCATCTTGTTCCTTCACCAAGAGTAGCTACTTATGACGTTTCACCTGAAATGTCAGCTGAAAAGCTTACAAGAAGTTGTCAAGAAGCTATTGAGAGTGGAATTTATTCTTTTGTCGTTATTAACTACGCAAATCCTGACATGGTCGGACACACTGGTATTCATGAGGCAACTAAAAAAGCAATTAATACTGTTGATAGTTGTATTGGAAAGATTCTCAACTCAACTGGGAAAATGCATGGAACACTCTTAATAACAGCCGATCATGGCAATGCTGAATTGATGAAAGGTCCAGACGGAGAACCCTGGACTGCACACACTACAAATCCAGTACCTGTAATTCTTGTAGAAGGAGAAGGCAGGAAAATAGCAGGGCAAGGCAATGCACTTCGCCTAAGAGAGGGTGGGGGTCTTGCTGATATAGCACCGACACTGCTTCAATTACTATCGTTAGAGAAACCTAAGGCAATGACAGGTTCATCTTTGATTGAAACTATCGAAACTTCATCCAAGACTCCTCTTGTCCAACAAACTGCCTAATACACTTTTCACATGCTGATTTCTGTTCTTTCCTGGATCTGGGTGTCCAGTGGATTATTGCTCATACTACTAGTTCTCCTACATAG
Organism: Prochlorococcus sp. AG-436-O09; assembly: GCA_003209775.1. GTDB lineage: Bacteria > Cyanobacteriota > Cyanobacteriia > PCC-6307 > Cyanobiaceae > Prochlorococcus_E. Next base: position 7,245 of record QCPN01000029.1, read on the forward strand.
TCCAAAAGGAGATGGTATGGGAGGTCTTGCCGCAAGTGGTAGTTCTATGTTCTCTAGCGCTAGCAGTGCCGAAGCAACATTGAATAAAGCCACATGGTTCTCCTTGACAATTTTTCTCGGACTTGCTGTAATTCTTAGCGCTGGATGGTTAAAATAAAAATTTCTGAATATCTAAAGAATGATTTGAAAAAGAAAAAGATCCTACTTTTATTTATACTGATTAATCTTTTAGGTATATCAAATGGATCTGCGCAGAAGAAAATCTGTCATATTAAATTCAATGTGAAGGGAGATGTCAAAGAGCTTGAGAATAAAGTTAATCGCCTTAACCAAATAAAAAAATTCCCAGGTAATTCTGATTTCTTCTGCTATCAAATAGGGCTTGACCATGATATTAACCTAAAACCAATTAGGAGCAAGCCAATTTATGCATGCTGTCGAACTTAAAAAGAAAGAGAGTGGCTGATATAAAAAATATAGTTCGAAAAAAAACTCACCTGATAATTAAATATCTCACATGTGAGATTGCTAAAGAGTAATAAACAAGAAAAGGACCAAGCTTATGCTCAGGTCCTTTTCTTGTTTATTACTTTGAATGGTTGAAGAAGACAATCAATAATCGAAGTCACCGCCCATTCCTGCACCAGAAGGAGCAGATTCTTTCTTTTCAGGCAAATCAGCAACAATGCATTCTGTTGTTAGGACCATGCCAGCAATAGAAGAAGCATTCTGAAGTGCAGAACGAGTAACCTTTGCAGGGTCAACAATTCCTGCAGCCAGCATATCTACATATTCACCTGAAGCAGCATTGTAACCATCATTTAATGGCTTACCTTTTACATGCTCTGCAATAACCGCACCATTAGCTCCTGCATTTTCAGCTATTCGCATCAATGGTGCAGTCAATGCTGCCTCAACAATGTTTGCTCCTATTAACTCTTCACCGGTGAGATTTTGTGCTGACCAAGATTCAACCTCAGGAGCTAAGTGAGCAAGAGTTGTACCACCACCAGGAACAATTCCTTCCTCAACAGCAGCTTTTGTGGCATTAATAGCATCTTCTAAGCGAAGCTTCTTGTCTTTCATCTCAGTTTCAGTTGCAGCTCCAACTTTGACTACTGCTACTCCACCTGCAAGCTTAGCAAGTCTCTCTTGAAGCTTCTCTTTGTCATAAGTAGAGTCTGTTTCATCCATCTGTTTTTTGATCTGCTCACATCTTGTTTGAACAGCCGCCTCATTTCCTTCTGCAACAATAGTGGTCGTATCTTTATTAATGGTCACTCTGCGAGATGTGCCAAGCATCTCTAAAGTTGCATTCTCTAACTTAAGACCTGCGTCCTCTGTGATTAATTGACCATTAGTCAAAACCGCCATATCTTCTAGCATCGCTTTACGTCTATCACCAAATCCAGGTGCTTTAACAGCTGCAACATTCAAAACACCGCGTAAACGATTAACAACCAATGTTGCCAGTGCTTCTTTTTCAATATCCTCAGCAATAATTAGAAGTGGTTTACCAGTTTTAGCAATTTGTTCTAATACAGGAACAAGATCCTGAACTAATCCTATTTTTTTATCTGTAAGGAGAATATAAGGCTCATCTAAAACTGCCTCCATTCTCTCAGTATCTGTTGCGAAATAAGGAGAGATATAACCTTTATCAAACCTCATTCCTTCAGTAACTTCTAATTCTGTTGTCATCGATTTCCCTTCTTCCAAGGAAATCACCCCTTCTTTACCAACTTTATCCATAGCATTTGCAATCATCTGTCCAACTTCTTCATCATTCCCTGCAGCAATAGTTCCGCATTGAGCAATCGCATTGCTATCACTTATAGGCTTAGCCTGTTCTTGAATCTTGGTAACAAGAAAGCCTGTTGCCTTATCAATCCCTTTCTTCAGAGTGATTGCATTGGCACCAGCAGCTACATTCCTCAAGCCGGCCTTAACCATTGCATGGGCTAAGACAGTTGCTGTGGTCGTTCCATCACCTGCAGCATCATTTGTCTTTGAAGCTGCCTGACGTATAAGAGCAACGCCAGTATTTTCAATGTTGTCCTCAAGTTCAATTTCTTTAGCAATGGTTACACCATCGTTAATTATTTGAGGAGCGCCAAACTTCTTTTCTAAAACTACATTTCGTCCTTTAGGGCCAAGGGTAACAGCCACAGATTCAGTCAAAATGTCAATACCTCGCTCGAGTGCTCGGCGGGCTTGTTCGTTGTAAATAATTCTCTTAGCCATAGTAGGCGATGCGCTTTAAAAAAGAAGGGTTAAAAAGTAAAGTTTTGCTTTGGGCTAAGCAATCGTATTCAATTGACTACTGCGAGGATGTCCTTTTCAGATAAAAGGACATATTCATCGCCACCAAGCTTAATGTCAGTGCCTGCATACTTGCTATAGAGCACTTTGTCACCCACTCCAACTTCTGGAGCTTGTCGGGAACCATCTTCGTTACGTTTTCCTGGACCAACTTGGGCCACCTCACCAACCTGAGGCTTTTCTTTGGCAGTATCTGGGAGCAAAATCCCACCCGCCGTTTTCTCTTCTGATTCAGAGACTTTAATAAAAATACGATCTCCAAGTGGCTTAACAGTGGAGACGCTGAGAGATACAGCCGCCATGAATTAATGCAGGATCAATAGTTGGGCGAGGTTTTCGCCTAAAGAAACGAGGGAAACTCGTATCCATATGAACAACAAGATATTCACCAAAGCAGCCTCGCGACTACAACTATTCTGTGCGGTTGACCGAACCACACAACATACACTCCCTGCATAGTGGTAGTCTTGCGCGGTTTAATGCGATTTGCTTAAAAGTAAATCTTTAAAAGATTTTTGATTCTTATGGCTGCTGCTGCTACTGCGTCTACCGGAACCAAGGGTGTTATCCGACAAGTGATTGGACCAGTTTTGGATGTTGAATTTCCAGCTGGGAAGCTCCCTAAAATTCTTAATGCACTTCGAATAGAAGGGAAAAACCCTGCAGGGCAAGATGTAGCTCTTACAGCAGAAGTTCAACAACTTCTTGGGGACCATCGTGTTAGAGCAGTCGCAATGAGTGGCACAGATGGCCTAGTGAGAGGAATGGAAGCAATGGATACAGGTGCAGCCATATCTGTCCCGGTTGGAGAAGCAACACTTGGAAGAATCTTCAATGTGCTTGGGGAGCCAGTTGATGAACAAGGGCCTGTAAAGACCTCTGAGACCGCTCCAATCCATAGAGAAGCCCCTAAGCTTACTGATCTAGAAACAAAGCCCAAAGTATTTGAGACTGGCATTAAAGTTATTGATTTATTAGCCCCATACAGACAAGGTGGGAAGGTCGGTCTTTTTGGAGGAGCAGGAGTAGGGAAGACAGTCTTAATTCAGGAATTAATTAACAATATTGCCAAAGAGCATGGTGGAGTTTCAGTCTTCGGTGGAGTTGGTGAAAGAACTAGAGAAGGTAATGATCTTTATGAAGAATTCAAGGAATCTGGTGTTATTAATTCTGATGATTTAACCAAGTCAAAAGTAGCTCTTTGCTTTGGTCAAATGAATGAGCCTCCAGGAGCAAGAATGAGAGTAGGTCTATCTGCACTGACAATGGCCGAGCATTTTCGTGATGTAAACAAGCAAGATGTATTACTTTTCGTAGACAACATTTTCCGCTTCGTTCAAGCTGGTTCGGAAGTATCTGCACTACTAGGACGGATGCCTTCTGCTGTTGGATATCAGCCAACATTAGGAACTGATGTAGGAGCGCTTCAAGAGAGAATTACATCTACTTTAGAAGGATCTATTACTTCCATTCAAGCGGTTTATGTACCTGCCGACGATTTAACTGATCCTGCGCCTGCAACAACATTTGCCCATTTAGATGCAACAACCGTTCTTGCAAGAGCTTTGGCTGCAAAAGGAATTTATCCAGCAGTAGACCCCCTAGATTCAACAAGCACAATGCTCCAACCTTCTATTGTTGGTGAAGAGCACTACAAAACAGCAAGAGCAGTTCAATCAACCCTTCAAAGATACAAAGAGCTTCAGGATATTATTGCAATCTTAGGTCTTGATGAACTTTCTGAAGAAGATCGAAGAACTGTTGATAGGGCAAGGAAAATTGAAAAGTTCTTGTCTCAGCCTTTCTTTGTTGCAGAAATCTTTACGGGTATGTCAGGTAAATATGTAAAATTAGAGGATACGATTGCTGGTTTTAATATGATTCTTTCAGGTGAATTAGATGATCTTCCAGAGCAGGCTTTCTATCTTGTAGGGGATATTAACGA
>QCPN01000030.1:0-11316 GCA_003209775.1 Prochlorococcus sp. AG-436-O09
GGTGATCGCGTTAGAGTTAGTGCCATTGGTAAATCGGGTGAAGTTATTGAAGTCTCTGAAGATGGCTCTCAATTGACAGTATTGTGCGGAGTTTTTAGAAGTACAGTTGACTTGAATGCAGTTGAAAGTCTGGATGGACAGAAACCTATGCATCCAGCTAAAGATTCAGTCGTAACAATCAAATCGAAAGTTTCTTTCACTAATCAATCTAAGATTCGTACTAAAAAAAATACAATTGATGTTAGAGGGTTAAGAGTTCATGAAGCAGAGGCTGCTGTTGAAGAGAAATTGCGTAATTCATTAGGACCACTTTGGATTGTTCATGGAATTGGGACAGGACGCTTGAAGAGGGGGTTATTGGAGTGGTTGAAAAATCTAGATTATGTGGAAAAAATTACTAGTGCTGAGCAGAAAGATGGAGGAGCAGGCTGTACAATTATTTGGTTGAAATGATTGATTCTTTGCTCTCCTTAGAATATATTGTCGTCTGTTATCTTTTATAAATTTCGGGTTCTAATATTCTATTCGGACTAACTTTACTCTAATGAATATGTTGTACGTTTAATGTTCATTCTTGTCAGTGTTGATATACTTGCATTAGAAAATTCTGTACCTAACAGTCAGTGCTCCTGCTAAATATAGTGAATGTTTCTAAGTAGGGTTGCATCTTGCTTTTAAGTACTATTTTCTCTTTATTGCCTCATGATATGCGCTAATAGATGAGTTTTAGCTCGACTTTCATTCTCTAAACCAACTTCAGCAAAAACTCACAATGCAATTTATTGACCAAGCAATTATAAAAGTTAGAGCTGGAAGAGGCGGTGATGGAATTGTATCTTTTCGAAGAGAGAAGTATGTCCCTGCAGGTGGACCTTCTGGGGGTGATGGGGGTAATGGTGGAAAGGTGATTTTTCAAGCTGATGCAAATCTTCAGACTTTGCTTGATTTTAAATTTAAGCAATTAATTTCTGCGGAAGATGGTCGACGAGGAGGACCAAATAAATGTAGTGGAGCTTGTGGTAATGATCTTGTATTAAAAGTTCCCTGTGGTACTGAAGTTAAAGATGTGGACACAGGCATATTTTTTGGAGATTTAACAGTTGATGGCGAAACTCTTGTAGTTGCATTTGGAGGAATTGGAGGTTTAGGAAATGCTCATTATTTAAGTAATAGAAATCGTGCACCTGAAAAGTTCACAGAGGGGAAAGATGGCGAAGAATGGCTATTGAATTTGGAATTGAAATTATTGGCAGAAGTAGGGATTATTGGGTTACCAAATGCTGGTAAAAGTACATTGATATCGGTTCTCTCCTCTGCTAAGCCAAAAATTGCTGATTATCCTTTTACTACATTGATTCCTAACCTTGGTGTGGTACGTAAACCCAGTGGTGATGGCACTCTCTTTGCTGACATTCCAGGTCTCATAGCTGGTGCAGCCCAAGGAATTGGCTTGGGACATGAGTTCTTAAGACATATAGAAAGAACAAAATTGTTGATTCATGTTATTGACGCCTCTTCTTCAGATCCTTTAAGAGATGCTCAAGTGGTTGAGAAAGAACTTTTAGCTTATCAACATGGACTTGTCGATCGACCGCGAATTTTGGTTTTGAACAAGAAAGAGCTTATAGATGAGACAACTCTTAGGGAATTAGGTGAAAATTTCAAGAAAGAAATAGGTAGTAATGTATTGTTTATCTCCGCGGCGATGAATGAAGGGCTGGATATTCTTTTAACAAAAATTTGGCAAAAATTAGAGGCTTAATATTCTTTCCATGTTTTAGAGCAAACTAATACTTGTCGAGAGTAAAAGAATTGGTCATAAATAGGTATAAGGGTATCTTTCTTATGACTTTTTACACATGTTTTGATGACCAGGGCAGTGTCATCGCAAGATGTCAAACTCCTCAAGATATTGAAGTCTTGAGGCGAATGGGACGACCTATAAAAGAAGTTAGAAAAATGAGGAATGAAGAATCTGTAGTTTGTTCTCTTACAGGTAGTCCATCAGATTTTAATATGGATTATTGAAGAAAACTTTGAAGTACTTTGCATTAAAAAAGTGGGCCTTGGCCCACTTTTTTAATCATCATATACAAGGCATTCTGGTTCATCTGGATTTGCATCACAGAATAATTCCAATGCATTAGGATCGTGCTTATCCTCTGGATGATGCTCCTTATATTCCTCTAGCGAGTGAAGCTCTTCTTCAAGATGCCTTGCCTTTGGAACATTGCCTTCTGCTTTGGCAGAAAGAATCTCGCTTTGATCTTTCTGAATGTGTTCGTCGATTGATTTCATTGGTTCGTTGCTTTAAGCCTTAGCTTTCAACTTTCTTACAATAAATAGATTACTCATTTCTGCCACTAAAAGTTGGTTTGGTTTACAACACCTTTTTCTCTAGAAACTAACTATATGTAGAATCTAGAGTTGAAATGTCTGGTTTTGATGATCAATTAGATTTTTTGAAAACGTCTTTTAGTTTTCGTTATTTTGCGTTCAGGTTGTTACTGTCTCATTTTTGCTTCTGAGGTATTGAAAAACACTTTTGTCTCCAATATCAGAGGCTGCGTCCATTCCAAATTTTCGCACTGCAAGGATTAAAAAAAGTACAGCTGCTAAACATAGCAAGATCATTTCTATTGCCTGAGGCAGTACTCCCAGCAAGTGACTACCAAGACTAATTGGTAGCAAAAGTGTTACGCCAATAGCTTCAGGACGCTGGAAACAGAAAAACTCTTTGAATCCTAAGCCAGCCATTGCTGCAAAGTAAGGGCCAATTATTAATATTAGAATTGGCCTAGATACAATATTAGAAATTAGCTCTTGTGAATTGCCTTTCAAAATTAGAACAATAATTCCTAAGGTCCCTATAGCCCATAAAAGCTGAAGAGTTCGGTGAAGGACTTGAACATATATATGGATCCATTTCAAGGCAAGGCCTAATGAAATGCACATTGGGATAAGCCACACCCAGGCAAAAGAATCACTAAGTAATAACCACTGAGAGATGCCAGTCGTAAATGATATCCCACAAGTTAAAAGAGCTAGGCGATAGTTTCTTACTTCTGTTTTATCTTCTTGTGTAATTTTGTATTTTCCATAAACTCCTTCAAACTCAATTTCAAGAGCATTTTTCATGAATTTAGAGTAAACAAAGTTAGTTTAATAGGTATTAACTATTTGATTCACATTAGGCCCTTTTGGGATTATATTGCTTGGATTTAGTGGAAATAGGGCCCCGTAGTAGTCATTTCTCCAATTTGTCGCATTACAAGTATTTGAAACTTTGGGGAGATGAAAAAAATTCTTACGCCAACTCAGAATGGCTGGAAAAGATGATAAAGATTCCTGAGAGCATCCAAATAAAGGAGCATAGACAGATTCCCATCGAATGATGGTTGGGAAAAGTCTTATGTCTGCCAGTGTGAGCTTGTCTCCACAGAGCCAAGGCCCCTTAAGAGAAAGACTTTCTTCGATAGCCTGTAATGAATCAAAAAGTTCTTCGCTGGCTTTGTTATAAGCTTCTTGGTTTCTAGCAAAACCACATTTATAGACTCCATTATTGACTGACTCTTGTATTAATATTTGCCATGCATCTATATCTTGTTGGCGTTCTTTGGGACAAAAATTTGGAACATCATCTTGAGCAGGCCACTGATTTAAAATTTCTATTAATTGGGCACTCTCATTGCCTAGTAATTTAGGTTTTTCTTTGATACTTTGTTTTGGATCAAAGAGTGCAGGAACGGTTGCTCTATGAGTTGGAGGAGAATTAAAGAATTTATAAAGCTCTAGAAGAGATTGACAACCCTTCCAACTAGGATCTATCTTCCATTGTCCTTCTTTGTAGTCAGGGTGAGCTATTAAAAGATTTAATGAACTACTTAAATTTCTGAGTTCATACATCAGCCATGTCCGATGGGCCCAAGGACAGCTTCGACCAATTACGAGAATAGGAAATTCTTCGATTGATCGATTTAAGAGATCGTCTGGATTAGGAAGAATTGCATTCTGTGCTTGGCTGGGTTTGCGGCAATAATTCCCTGATGTGTCAGCAGGAGCAAGGCCATTCATTAATTGATTCCATTGCCATTTCCAACCCGTTCGGGCGGATGAAACAATTGTTGGAGGTATTGACATGAAAATTGTTTTGTAGATATTTTCAGAAATAGGAAACAATTTAATAATCTTTGATGTCAAATCTTCAGGTACTTTTGGTGGCAGGTACCCATGGAAATGAAATCAATGCCCCTTGGGTTTTTGATCAGTGGAAACAAAAACAAGATCTTATAGATAGTTGTGGCTTAAAGGTTGTTTCAGTAATAGGAAACCCTTTGGCTTTTGAACAGGGAAAAAGATATTTGCATAGAGATTTAAACAGAAGCTTCTCCAAAGATTTGCTTAATTCTGAAAATCATAATGATTTAGAGGTTGCTCGTGCAAAGCAGCTGCTTGCTCTTTATGGACCTAATGGTCAAAATGCTTCTCAAATAGCAATTGATTTTCACAGCACTACTGCTTGCATGGGTTCAAGTCTTGTCATTTATGGAAGACGTCCTGTCGACTTGGCAATAGTCTCTTTGATTCAGAACCGCATAGGCTTGCCAGTATATTTACATGAGGGAAACCCATCGCAAAAAGGGTTTTTAGTAGAAGCTTGGCCTTGCGGATTTGTTGTGGAAATAGGACCTGTTCCTCAGGGATCTCTCAATAGCAGAATTATTCAGCAGACTTTTCAAGCCCTAAAGATTTGCTTAGAGGAGATATCTAAATCTATTAACTCTCAAAGTTGCTTTCCGGATAAATTAATTGTTCATAGACATTTGAAAAGTATTGATTTTCCTAGAGATTCTTCTGGGGAACCTATTGCATATATTCATGGTGATCTCGAAGGTAGAGATTGGCAGCCAATTAGAAATGGATATCCATTATTTGAGTATATAAGTGGAGAAAAAGTCAGACTTTCTGATAATTCTTTTGCAGATGAAGTGTTCCCAGTTTTTATTAATGAGGCAGCATATGCTGAAAAAAATATTGCCATGTCCTTTACTAAAAAGGAAGTTTGGAGATTTGATGATTGTTGGAAAGATGCGTTTTATTCATTAATTAATTCATAGACAGCAAATATTTGGATTTTTTAAAGAGAATGAAATTTTTTGAATTGATTAGGTATAAATTATTTCTTAATGCACCATTCTGTGGACTTTCTTATAAAGAAATTTTATTTCTTCAAGAATTTAATGCAATATATTTCTTTGATTGCTGCCAATCTTTTCAAAATATTAGATGTTGTAATCTTAGGCATTTGAACTTCTGATTTTATAAAGAAGAAGCATCCTTTTTTTATCGAAAATTCTCCAAATGCGATGTTGAATGGATATATATATATTTTCTTTATAAGAAACCTTTCTTTATAGCTCGCGTAATTGCAGATTTTCCTATAAACTCCTCCTGGCGGGGCTTAGTCCTCGTTCTTACATAGATATCCCTTTTGGGATTTGAATTCACGTCCTCATGACCACCATTAGAAAGCAGCGCTCTGCGTTGCTCGGCGGTTGGCCGCAATTCTGTGAGTGGGTCACATCTACTGATAACCGGATTTACGTCGGTTGGTTCGGTGTATTGATGATCCCTTGCCTTTTAGCGGCAGCAATCTGCTTTGTAGTTGCTTTTATAGCAGCACCTCCAGTTGACATTGATGGCATCCGTGAGCCTGTTGCAGGATCTTTCCTTTATGGAAACAACATCATTTCTGGTGCTGTAGTTCCTTCTAGTAATGCAATCGGTCTTCACTTTTACCCCATTTGGGAAGCTGCAACTCTTGATGAGTGGCTTTATAACGGCGGTCCTTACCAGCTTGTTATTTTCCACTTCCTCATCGGTATTTGCGGTTGGATGGGCCGTCAGTGGGAACTTTCATACCGTTTAGGTATGCGCCCATGGATCTGTGTTGCTTATTCAGCACCAGTTTCAGCGGCTTTTGCTGTTTTCCTTGTTTATCCATTTGGTCAGGGATCTTTCTCTGATGGAATGCCTTTAGGAATTTCAGGAACATTTAACTTTATGTTTGTGTTCCAGGCTGAGCACAACATTCTTATGCACCCATTCCACATGGCTGGTGTTGCTGGAATGTTTGGCGGAAGTTTGTTCTCAGCTATGCATGGTTCATTGGTGACTTCTTCACTTATTCGTGAAACCACCGAGACTGAGTCTCAGAACTATGGTTATAAGTTTGGACAAGAGGAAGAAACATACAATATCGTTGCAGCTCATGGCTACTTCGGTCGTTTGATCTTCCAATATGCAAGCTTCAATAACAGTCGTAGTCTTCACTTCTTCTTGGCAATCTTCCCAGTTGTTTGTATTTGGCTGACTTCTATGGGCATTTGCACCATGGCATTCAACCTCAATGGATTCAACTTCAACCAGTCTGTGGTTGACGCAAATGGCAAGGTTGTTCCAACTTGGGGCGATGTACTAAACCGTGCAAACCTAGGTATGGAAGTTATGCATGAGCGTAATGCTCATAACTTCCCTCTTGACTTGGCAGCTGCTGAATCCACTTCTGTGGCATTAGTTGCTCCTTCAATTGGTTGATATTTGTTTCTTATAAGAACGAATAAACTCTTTTGTTTGCTTTTGAGCCCCTCTTATTTAAGAGGGGTTTTTTTTTAGAAAAATTTTTAATTTCTGCTAAATGGCCAATGATTGATTAGGCTTTTGCTGAAATCAACTTTCTTGGTATCTCCGCAAAATAAGAAATTCATGGGTAGTAGTTTTGGAGATTTCTTTCGGGTCACCACATTTGGGGAATCTCATGGAGGGGGCGTAGGTGTTGTGGTAGACGGTTGCCCTCCTAGGCTTGAATTAGATATTTTGAAAATACAAGAAGAGCTTGATAGAAGAAGACCTGGTCAAAGCAAAATCACTACTCCAAGAAAAGAATTAGATCGCGTCGAAATTTTGAGTGGAACAGTTGATAAGAAAACTCTTGGCACACCAATAGCCATGATGGTGAGGAATAAGGACCAAAGACCAGGTGATTATGGTGGAATGACAAATGTATTTCGACCTTCTCATGCCGATGGTACATATCACTTGAAATATGGAATTCAGGCCCAAAGTGGGGGTGGTAGAGCTTCTGCAAGAGAAACAATTGGAAGAGTTGCAGCTGGATCTATTGCAAAGCAAATACTTAAGAAAGCTTATGGGACTGAAGTTCTTGCTTGGGTAAAACGTATTCATGATATTGATGCCCAAATAGATATGAATAAGGTCTGCCTTGAGGATATTGAATCAAATATTGTTAGATGTCCAGATCAAGAAAATGCCAATTTGATGATCAAAAGAATTGAGGAAATTAGTCGAGACGGAGATTCATGTGGAGGTGTTATTGAATGTATTGTTCGTGATGCTCCAGGTGGACTTGGAATGCCCGTTTTTGACAAGCTAGAGGCAGATTTTGCAAAGGCTTTAATGTCATTGCCTGCAAGCAAGGGTTTTGAAGTTGGATCAGGTTTTAGAGGAACATACTTGCGAGGAAGCGATCATAATGATGAGTTTGTGGCTTCAGATGAAAATAGATTGCGAACTGCATCAAATAACTCCGGAGGGATTCAAGGAGGAATTAGTAATGGTGAGCCAATAATTCTTAGAGTTGGATTTAAGCCAACAGCAACTATTCGTAAGGAGCAGAAAACCATTGATTCAGCAGGTAATCGAACTGTCCTTGCTGCAAAAGGGAGGCATGATCCATGCGTCCTCCCTAGAGCGGTCCCTATGGTTGAAGCAATGGTTGCAATAGTTTTGGTAGATCATCTTTTAAGACAAAAAGGTCAATGCAGTCTTTGGTAGTTGATGTTCTTATAATTTATTTTTTACTTTTGAGATAGAACTTTGAACAATAGAAGTTCTTTATAGCTTCTAATTTCTTCTGATCAAGAGACCAATAATGTAAAACTTATTTTTCCTTGAGCCATTTCTCAAGGCCTGGATCTATTTGATAATCTTTTATTAGTTCTCTCCCAAGAATGATTGCTCCACAACCATTTGAAAGCCATGAATTAATATCTCTGATCTTCATGCCACCTGCAGCAATGAAAAAAGGTATAGGTTGAAAGGAAGCCTTGATTTGGTTTATGTAGCTTATTCCTAGTAATGATGCTGGGAAGAGTTTGATGGCTCGATATCCAAAATTAATAGCTTGTTGAATCTCTGTAGGGGAAAACACACCGGGGACAACTAATTGCCCTAATTCTCGCGCTCTTAATTGTAGTTTTAGGTCCCAGAATGGAGACATTGAAAACTTAAAGTCAAGTTCTGCAATTACCTCTAAGGATCTTGGGTCGGTTAAGGAAGCTGCTCCAAAAGAGATGTCTGGGAATTGCTTTTTAAGTTCTTTTATAAAAGGAACCCAATTATTATGAGAAGACCATGCAATTTCTATATTTTTAATATCAGAACTAATGAGGCTATTTATTAAGCAAATGATGTCCTCGAAATATAATCTATCAAGATTGTCTTTAGATATTCTCAATACTATAATTAATGGCTGAGAAATAAGCGAAGAGATCAAGGAATCCTGCTGTTCTTTCCATACATTCAATGAATTTGATTTAGATATATTCTGCAACTTTTACTTCTCTTTTGATTAGTAGTTCTTGTAGATCCTCCGAATCAACTGTTTCTTTTTCAATAAGCATCTCCGCAAGTTCATTAAGAACAGATCTATTGTCCTCTAGGGCCTTAGTGGCTCTTTTATAAGCTATGTCAACCAAGTAGGACACCTCTTCATCAATTGTGGCAGCAGTATCTTCAGAAAAGTCTCGTTCAGCAGCTATATCTCTACCTAGGAACATTCCTCCTTGAGAGCGTCCTAAGGCTACTGGGCCAAGTTTCTCGCTCATGCCAAAGCGCGTAACCATTTGTCTTGCGACCTGAGCAACTTGCTTTAGATCATTAGAAGCACCAGTGGTCACCTCGTCTTCTCCATAAACTATTTCTTCTGCCACGCGGCCCCCAAGTGCAACTGCCATTTGATTTTGAAGATAAGACCTTGAATAAAGACCAGACTCCATTCTTTCTTCACTAGGAGTGAAAAAGGTTAATCCTCCGGCTTGGCCTCGTGGAATAATTGAGATTTTTTGAACTGGATCGTAATCAGGCATGACTGCACCAACTAGAGCATGACCAGCTTCGTGATAAGCAACTAGTTCCTTTCTTTTATTACTCATAACTCTGTCTTTTTTTTCAGGCCCTGCCATCACTCTTTCAATAGCATCACCAATTTCTAGCTTGCTTACCTCTGTCCGTTCTCGTCTAGCTGCAAGTATTGCAGCCTCATTGAGCAAATTAGATAGGTCTGCACCAGTAAAGCCTGGGGTTCTTCTTGCGACTTGATCAAGATCAACATCTTTAGAAAGAGTTTTACCTCTAGCATGTACTTTTAGAATTTGTAGGCGTCCTAGATAGTCAGGTCTATCAACAACCACTTGCCTATCAAAGCGACCTGGCCTTAACAATGCTGAGTCAAGAACGTCTGGTCTATTTGTTGCTGCAACGATAATGATTCCAGTATTTCCTTCAAATCCATCCATTTCAGTTAGCAATTGATTTAGGGTTTGCTCTCTTTCATCATTACCACCACCAAGTCCAGCACCTCTTTGCCTTCCAACAGCATCAATTTCATCAATAAAAACTATGCATGGAGCATTCTTTTTAGCTTGTTCAAAAAGATCTCTAACTCGACTGGCTCCTACCCCTACAAACATTTCTACAAATTCAGATCCAGATATAGAAAAGAAAGGGACTGCAGCTTCCCCAGCAACTGCTTTTGCCAATAGTGTTTTACCAGTTCCTGGAGGTCCAACTAGAAGAACTCCTTTAGGGATCTTTGCCCCAACTGCAGTAAATCGATCAGGATTTTTTAAAAAGTCAACTACTTCAGATAGTTCTAGCTTTGCTCCTTCAATACCAGCGACATCACCAAATGTAACTTGAGTCGAAGGTTCCATTTGCAATCGAGCCTTGCTTTTACCAAAATTCATTGCTGGATTACCTCCACCTCCTGCTCCACCTTGGGAACGACGGAATAGAAAAAATAGACCAGCAAGAAGTAGAAATGGAAAAAATAGACTGCTAGCTGCTTGTTGCCATGGGTTGGCTTGCTGGGTCGGTTGCACTGCAATGTCTACATCGTTTTCAGTCAGAAGTTGCAATAGGTCTTCATCAGGAGCGAGATTTACTTCAGCCCGACTCCCATCATTTTCAATGATTTGTGCTGTTCCATTATCAGGAGAAAGGAAAACCCTACTAACCTGTTTGTCTTGTACTGCTTCAATAAAATCGCTATATCGAAGTGTGCTTGGTCCTTCAGATTGATTAGGACGTTCTAAGAAAGCAGTACCAACAAAGATTATTACTACAACCATAAGGAAGTAGAGAGCTATGTTTCGCCAGCGTTTGTTCAAGGTTCTTTACTCGTGATGAAGCAATATTAATAGGATTATGCCCGATCTGTTAGGTACTTCGCAGCACTTCGACCACACTACGGAATGCAAACCATTCTGGTATGTCTTCACCATTCCGGAGCATTTTCCTGAATTGTGTTCCACTTAGCTTTTTAATTTTCAAGCCAGAACTCTCTGCATGAGAGGCAGTTACATAACCTTCTTCTTCTGTATACACAAGATTTAATGAAGGAACAGTCTGCATTTCTAGTTCTGGAGCACATTCTTTGGCAAAATCTTGAGCATCGTATGGACCATAAAAATCTTCACCAGTTAATTGTGATTTACAACCTGCCATGTCACGGCCAATTATGAAATGTGAGCATCCATAGTTCCGTCGAATAATCATGTGTTGCAGAGCTTCTCTTGGGCCAGCCATATGCATGGAATAGGGGAGGTATGCCCATCTAATCATTTGATTGTTTACTTCAGCTGCTAACCGTTCGTACGTCTGGAAGCGAATCTCTCCTGGAATATCATCTTGCTGCGTTGGTCCACATGTTGGATGAACTAGCACTACAGCACTTTTACTTACATTTTCTGCATGAAGCGCTTGAGTGAATAATTCGTAATGAGCTCTATGAATAGGATTTCTGCATTGAAAAGCAACTACATCTTGATCTTTAGGAAGACTTTTTCTAACTTCTGATGGCGTTTTACAAGGGAAGACTCTTTTAGGAAGCTCTATACCCTGTAATTCCCCCCCTAGATAAAATTGCTTTCTTTCCATTGCAATCATCCTGACAGCAGGATGTTCTAATGAAGTGGTTCCATAGCATCCTTTAGCCTCAAGGATCTTATCTGGTTC
>QCPN01000031.1:0-11283 GCA_003209775.1 Prochlorococcus sp. AG-436-O09
GGCGATGGATCAAAAAATAATTGGTGGGTAGCAGCACTGACCTTTGGAGAGGGTTGGCACAACAATCATCACGCTTATCCAAACTCTGCTAGACAAGGACTTTTCAAAGGTCAAATAGACTTGACTTGGCAACATATCAGACTGCTAAATGCATTAGGCCTAGCTAAAAAAATACGGCTGCCGATGAAGCCTTAAGATTAAGTACTAAAGTTATTAACAAAGATTCAACTTAGTTAATCTCAACCTTCCTACGTAAAAACTAAAACGATGGCGAAAAGAGTAAAAGTGGTTCTTAAAGAAGATGTTCTTAGTCTTGGGAAAGATGGTGATGTTGTAGAAGTGGCCCCTGGCTATGCTCGCAATTTCCTTCTTTCACATGGAAAAGCTTTGACCGTAACACCTGCTGTACTAAAACAAGTAGAACATCGTTTAGCCAAAAAAGCAGCTCTTGAAGCAGCTGAAAAACAAAAAGCGCTGGATTTTGAAACAGCTCTAAAAACAATAGGTCGCTTTAGCATTAAAAAGCAAACAGGAGAAGATGGGGTCCTTTTTGGAACCGTAACCAATGGGGATGTAGCAGAAGCTATTCAACTCGCAACCCAAAAAGAAATTGATCGTCGACACATCATAGTGCCAGAAATTCATGGCACTGGAAAGTACAAAGTGCAGATCAAACTTCACAGTGAAGTAACGGCAGAAATCAACCTTGAAGTAGTTGGTAACTAAACTTTAGTTGCAAGCTTAAACTTTCTATCCCGAGTCTTCTTCTACGCCAATTCATAATTTCATGGTTAATATTCCTTTACCTAATAACCAAAACCAAGGTAGCCATCAATCACTACCGAATAAAAGTTATGAAAAATCAGCTTTAAGAGATTTTGAAAATCAACCAGATCTAATCCCACCGCAAAACCTTGAAGCGGAAGAAGCAGTAATAGGAGGAATTTTATTAGATCCTGATGCAATCAGTAGAATCGGAGACTTAGTTCAGCCAGAGGCTTTTTACTTAAATGCCCATCGTCAAATCTTTAAAACTGCATTAATGCTGCATAGCCAAGGCAAGCCAACTGATTTGACGGCAATGAGCGCTTGGCTAGCTGATACTGGAGAGCTTGAGGCAATTGGAGGGAATCATCGATTAGTAGAACTTGTAGAAAAAATCTCTTCCACTGCATCTATAGAACAAGTTGCAAAATTAATTACAGACAAATTCCTCCGTAGGCAACTTATTCGTTCAGGCAATGAAGTTATCAAACTTAGCTTTGATCAAAATATGCCAATGGAAGAACTCCTAGACAAAGCTGAACAAAAAATCTTCTCTATTAGTCAAGCAAAACCCTCACAAGGGCTAATACCTACATCTGAAATCCTCACTTCTACATTCAATGAAATTGAAAGTCGCTCATTAGGTACATCAGTAGCAGGAATACCAGTTAATTTCTATGATCTTGATGCAATGACTCAAGGTCTGCAACGTAGTGATTTAATAATTGTTGCAGGCAGACCAGCAATGGGGAAAACATCTATTGTTCTAAATCTTGCAAAAAATGTTGCGCAACTCCATGACCTTCCAGTCTGTGTATTCAGCCTAGAGATGAGTAAAGAGCAACTAACCTATCGTCTTCTCTCCATGGAAGTGGGAATTGAGAGTGGCAGGCTACGTACAGGTCGCTTAAGTCAAGAAGAGTGGCCTCTACTAGGGCAAGGAATTAATACTCTAGGCCAATTGCCGATTTTTATAGATGACAAGCCTAATTTAGGTGTATTGGAAATGCGCTCTCTATGTCGTCGACTAATTGCCGAGCAAGGGACAGAGCTTGGTCTAATTGTTATTGACTACTTACAGCTTATGGAAGGGTCTACTCCTGACAACAGAGTACAAGAAATATCAAGAATAACTAGAGCATTAAAAGCAATGGCGCGAGAGTTAAAAGTACCGGTAATTGCGCTCTCTCAATTAAGTCGTGGTGTTGAGTCTCGCACTAATAAACGACCAATGCTTAGTGACTTGCGGGAATCAGGATCAATCGAACAAGATGCAGATTTAGTCCTAATGATTTATAGAGACGAGTATTACAATGCTGAGACTCCAGACAAAGGTATCACAGAAGTGATCGTTACAAAGCACAGAAATGGTCCGGTCGGAACAGTTAAGTTGCTATTTGAACCAGAATTCACAAGATTCAGAAATCTTGCAACCTAATAAGAGAAATATTCTGATAAGTCGATGCAAACATCTCTAAAATGAGTAATTCATCCAATTCCAAAGAAAGATTTGACGTAATTGTTGTTGGAGGAGGTCATGCTGGTTGCGAAGCTGCTATAACTACTGCCAAGCTGGGACTTTCAACAGCACTATTCACACTTAATCTTGATCGAATTGCTTGGCAGCCATGTAACCCTGCCGTTGGGGGACCAGCCAAAAGTCAACTAGTACATGAAGTAGATGCATTAGGCGGAGTAATTGGTCGACTAGCAGATGCAACAGCATTACAGAAACGAATATTAAATAGAAGTCGAGGTCCAGCTGTTTGGGCCTTAAGAGCACAAACAGATAAAAGGCTTTATGCAAGACAAATGCTACAAATTCTTCAAAACACAGAAAACTTAACCCTTCGAGAAGCAATGGTGACAGGTCTAGAAATCGAAAAAAATGATTTTAAAAGAAAAGACACAGAAGTGTGTAGAGAAAGCGCCGTCAGCCAAATAAAGGGAATACAAACTTATTTTGGAAGTGTTTATTTCGCTAAAGCAGTCATCCTAACTACAGGCACATTTCTGCGAGGACAAATATGGATAGGCAATCAATCCATGGAGGCTGGGCGGGCTGGAGAGCAAGCTGCTCAAGGACTGACTGAAACACTTGAAGGACTTGGTTTTGAAACTAATAGACTTAAAACAGGAACACCTGCAAGAATAGACCGAAACAGTATTAATGTCGACTCGCTCGAAAAACAACCAAGCGATGCTGCCGATAGATTCTTTTCTTTTGATCCTTCTGCATGGAGCAGTGGGGAGCAAATGTGTTGTCACATAACACGTACCACACGCGAAACACATCAACTAATAAAAGATAATCTCCACCGTACGCCTATATATGGTGGATTCATCAACAGTAAGGGTCCACGATACTGCCCTTCAATCGAAGATAAAATCGTTCGATTTGCAGACAAAGAGTCACATCAAATTTTCTTAGAGCCAGAAGGTAGAGATACCCCAGAAATATATGTGCAGGGCTTTTCAACAGGTCTTCCTGAAAGTATGCAATTGCAATTGCTTAGGACTCTTCCAGGTCTTGAAAATTGTGTCATGCTTCGTCCAGCTTATGCCGTCGAATATGATTACTTACCAGCAACACAGCTTTTACCTTCACTGGAAACAAAAAAAATACGAGGTCTCTTCAGTGCAGGTCAACTCAATGGAACAACAGGCTACGAAGAAGCTGCTGCTCAAGGACTTGTTGCAGGAATAAATGCTGCAAGACTAATAGAAAATAAAGAGCCCATTCAATTTCACAGAGAAGAAAGTTATATTGGCACAATGATTGACGATCTTGTAAAAAAAGACCTAAGAGAGCCTTATAGAGTTTTAACAAGTAGAAGTGAATATCGGCTTGTGCTTAGAGGTGACAATGCTGACCGGCGACTCACTCCACTAGGTTATGAACTTGGCCTCATAGATACGCGACGTTGGAAGATCTTTCAATCCAAGCAAGAAGCACTGAACCAAGAAAAGCATCGATTGGAGCAAGAACGAATTAAAGAGAGCGAACCAATTGCTATAGAATTAGCCAAGGAAAGTGGTGCTCCAATTAAAGGTTCTATAACAATTGCGAATTTACTTCGTCGTCCAGGGATACATATGTCTAATTTAATTAGACATAAAATAGTAAGCAATGACCTTAGCTTAGACGTTGCAGAAGGGGTAGAGATTGATATTAAATATAGTGGCTACTTGGAAAGACAAAATGCCCAAATAGAACAATTGAAAAGGCAAAACAAAAGAGTTTTATCACGTGAATTGGATTACACAAAGATTAAAACTTTATCTCAAGAATCACGAGAGAAACTGAATAAAACTAGGCCATCAACTTTAGGAGAAGCTGCACAGGTGCCAGGGGTAAGCAAAGCAGATTTAACTGCATTACTGGTATGGCTAAAAATTCAAAATCGTAAAAATATTCCTCAAGCTTCTGATATAACAACGAAGAGTTCTAAAAAAGGAGGTTATCTCTGATCAGACAACTATTTCCATCTCCTCAGCCAGTTTGGGAAGCACTAACAAAATCAGTGTTATCTGGAAAAGTTCCTATCAAGCTTTCAGGAGCCTGGCAGTTAATGTTGCTTGGAGATGGTAGTCCAACAAGGCATCTAAGCTTATTAACTGGTGAAGACGTGAAAATAGAATTAATTGGAATGGATTTAGATCTTCATCCAAACAAAAAGGCACCCAAAGAAATCAACGAACTTCAGCCTCCTTTATTAAGAAGGCAAGTCTGGCTTCAATGTGGTTCTCAAACACTGGCTTGGGCAGAAAGTTGGTGGAACAAAAAAGAAGCAGAGCATCATATGAAAAACAAGAATCAACCAATTTGGCAAAGTCTTACACAAGGTCGTTCCGAGCTATTTCGTGAAGTTGATGGACTTGCATTAGTGAAATCCGACTGGTTAGAAGCTAAGTTTCAACATCAAGGCCCTTTCTGGAGTAGGCATTATCGATTTTTCAGACATCAAAGGGAATTAACTGTTATCAGAGAAGTATTTAACCCAACGCTTGAAATTTGGCTGGGGAATTCACTGCGTAACCAACTCAATGAGTAGAGCTCATGCATTTCTCCTTCTACTAGATCTAGGTAAAGGGCGAAGCTTCATACCTGATGATTTCGTTGTATGAGAAGAATTCTGCGTTTCATTGAAATTGGATTTCTGCTCATAACCTCGCTTCCATCTATCAACTTTAAAAGTCGATTGTTCGGGCCATTCTTCTGAAATATCAGAATCAAAGTTTTCTCTACTAGGTGCCGCTGAAATAGCCTTAGGGCCTCGCAAGGATATTGCGGTTAAAGGTCTTTTTTTTGTTGAAATGTCATCCTCCATATACAACATTTCAGATCCTAAAGGATTTGACCAATCATCTTCATCTTCAAAAAACCAATCTATTTTTTTTCCAACCCAACGACTCATATCTTCAAATCCAGAGCGATTCTGATTTGAACGTTTTCCAGGTCTATTGCCAGAAACACCATCAACCAACTGTCGTCCTGTTTTCACCCATGTATCCATTCGACGCTCTATCGAGTCACGAGAACGAGGTGAGCCTTGATTTCGATAACCACTTCTATTCATAAGTATAAAAGATTAAAAGCTCAAAAAAGAGAATGATCTAAAAGGAATTCGATTATCAAGTTTCATTGATAACAGGTTCATAAATCAAAACACAATTTGAATGCCATTTCCCCCCATACAAAGTATCGCAACAGCGCTTACAAGCCACGCCTTTAGCAAGACGCTTATAAGGCAGTCTTAAGCCGCACGAAGGGCAGATGCCCCACCATTTAGGGGGTTTTACAGGAAGTGGGAATTGATGCCTAACGCTGACTTGGAACTGCGCTTGAGAAGCATTTATTAATTTCATACGAGCATGGAAGTTTGGTCCATGACTTTCTGGAATTTTTAAGACAAGATCAATCCAAGCATGAATCATCTCGTGACAAAGTGTGCTTTCTACTGCACTTTGGGGAAGGTTTTCTAAAACTCTACTGGACAAAACAATCTCACACACTCTTTCACCACCTTGCTTTCTGCCATGGCGATAGAAACCAGCTGTATTTCTTAACCGTCCATCACTCCATTTGACAGAAACAATCGGTTTTGATTCTTTGACCAAGGAACTAGCAAAATGTTCGCGGTTCAATCTATGAAATATTGGCAACAGGGGAATAAGTGGCATTAATTAATTACTTAAGGAAAAGGTCATGACTCAAGCCATAACATTCTGACTAAAAGAGACTTAATGTGAAATACTCTTATTCCTAAAGTTAGTATCACTAACTTGTTCATTACCAACGTTTCGAAAATGGATGGGGTTCTCGTCAAAGCAATCGGCATCAAAATTCTTCTTTATGGGGGATCTGCCCTGCTTCTCTTTTGGACTTTTAATGCCGTAAAAATAGTCATCGGAGCAAGAGGCATTAACCCCCTTGTAAAGCAATTCTTCGATCAAATAGCTTCTGGTCGCATCGATGCTGCATACAGGCTCACAACAAAAACTTATAAGCAACATGTCAATCGTCAAGATTTCCTAAAATTCCTAGGGGGTCTTCAGTTGAATAAATACAGAAACCTGAAATCTGGTCGGCCCCGCATTGAAGGTGATCAAATCATGCTGACATTAAATCTCAAGTCAGAAGACAAAACAGCTGAATTGCCTTTGGAGTTTACCTTTACAAAAATTGAGAAAGAATGGCGAATTAATCGAATTGCAAAAGCCAGTAAATAAGAAAAAAGCTCGTATTCATCAGTGCCAAAACCATTTTTCAATCATTCAAAACGTGCTTCAGAGCTGAGAGATCTCTTAAACAAGGCTAATCATGCCTATTACACACTCGATTCACCCTTTATAGAAGATGCAGTTTATGACCATCTTTATAGAGAATTGATTGAAATTGAAGCTCAAGATCCTTCATTAATTACCCTCGATAGTCCATCTCAAAGATTAGGGGGCAAGCCTGCAAAAGGCTTTAAAAGTGTTAAACACAGAATCCCTTTACAAAGCCTTGAGAATGCATTTGACTTTAATGAACTTCAAGCTTGGCACTCAAAGATACAGAAACCTCTTGATCAAACCATCAAGATGGTTTGTGAGCTGAAAATAGATGGAAATGCATTAGCTCTTAGCTATTCCAATGGGATACTGACCAAAGCCACGACACGAGGAGATGGCACTCAAGGAGAAGAAATTACTACAAATGTAAAAACAATTCCCTCAATACCATTATCACTCCAGCTCAGGAATCCACCTACATGGCTGGAAGTTAGAGGAGAAGCATATATGCCAAATAAAGTTTTTGAAAAAATCAATAAAGAGCGTAAACAAAATGATCAACAACTTTTTGCAAATCCTAGAAATGCTTGCTCAGGTACCCTTCGACAATTAGACCCTCGCATAGTCGCATCGAGACGTCTAGACTACTTCGCATATACGCTTCATTTACCTACCGATTGGGAGCCAAGTAAAGCTGATCCAAAAATACCAAAAGGTCAAATTGAAGCACTAGAATGGCTCAAAGCAGCAGGTTTCAAAGTCAACCCAAATATAAAACTCGCCGAGACGATGAAGGAAGTGCAAGACTTCTGCAACAATTGGGAGTCAGGTCGTCATTCTCTACCATATGCAACTGACGGAGTAGTTATAAAAATAGAAAGTTTTGAAATGCAAGACACTCTAGGAACAACCCAAAAAGCCCCTAAATGGGCAATTGCTCTTAAATATCCCGCAGAAGAAGCACCGACTCAACTAACAAAGCTAACATTCCAAATAGGGAGGACTGGTGCTGTAACACCAGTGGCAGAATTCAAGCCAATTACCCTTGCAGGTACTGTTGTATCAAGAGCAACGTTACATAACAGTAAACGGCTTGCAGAACTAGGAATTCACCAAGGAGACACAATTATCATACGCAAGGCTGGGGAAATTATCCCTGAAGTTGTTCGCATTATTCCCGAACTCCGGCCTAACAAAGCCTACAAATTATCTTTACCTACATCTTGTCCCGAATGTAGTTCAAAACTAGTTAAAGCAGTCGATGAAGCAATAACAAAATGTACCAATACTGCTTGTCCGGCCATTCTTCGTGGAAGCTTGCGACATTGGGTTAGCAAAAATGCAATGGATATAGATGGATTGGGCTCTAAACTTATCGATCAATTAGTAGCCAAAAAACTGGTTTCCTCTATTGCTCAGATTTATGAACTCGATAAAAAGCAAATAAGTGAACTAGACAGAATGGGTGAAAAATCAGCTGAGAAAATTTGTAATGCTATCGAAGAATCAAAAAAACAGCCATGGCATAAACAACTCTATGGCCTTGGTATTTTGCACATAGGAGCAGCGAATGCAAAAACTCTAGCAAACACTTTTCCTAGTGCATTAGAGCTAGGCCTTACTGTGAGTGAAAATCCTAAGAAATTATCTACACTCTTTGGTATCGGAAATGAGATTGTGGAATCATTGCAAAAATGGTTTGCCACTAAAAGCAATCAGAACTTAATACAAAAATTGCAGATGTTAGGCCTTTCTCTTGCAAATACTGAAAGGAAACTATCTGATCAAGTTAATCATTTAGATAATACGAGCAAAAAACTTCAGAATGAAAAGCTTGCCATCACTGGAACAATGTCCTCATTTTCTCGAAAAGAATTAGAAGAAATGATTGAACACGCAGGTGGAAAAATTAGTTCCTCAATTAGCGCAAAAACAACATTTCTAGTAATGGGAGAAAAGCCTGGTTCGAAATATGACAAAGCTAAGCAATTAGGAGTTAAGATTATCTCTGAAAAGGATCTAATCAAAATCCTGTCTGAACAAAGCCATGCCTAATTCTATAATCAACTCGTTAATTAAAACACCATGTGGACGAGCAAAGTATCAAAAACTTGCATCAAAGCACTCTTTTTTATCAAAAATTAGGTTAGCTTGGTTTATACTAATTGCAACAATTAGGGATTTATCTTTAAAGCAAACTGACTAAGAGTTACTTTATATCTTGCAAAGATCGTCGAGCAATACGAGAGATCATTAGAACCAAAAGTAGAGTTGCAAAAAATCCTATGCAAGTCAAACAAAATGAGTAAAATTGATCCCCACCTGTAATAATCTCATCAAATTTATAGATGTTACTGGCCAATGAACCTAAAGAGCAATATAAGAATGTACCAGGTAATATGGCCAATAATCCGATTAAAAAATCACTAGTCTTTATATTACTAAAGGAATAAGCAATATTGAGAATTCCGAAAGGAAATATAGGAGAAAGCCTGGTTAAAACTACAATTTTTACACCTTGAGTAGATAGAGATCTCTCGACTAATTCTAATTTTGGGAATGAAGATAAGCGTTTTTGAAACCAACTCCTTAAGAAAGTCCTTCCTAAGAAAAAAGTTAAAATAGCTCCTAAACTAGCTCCTAAGAATACATATAATGAACCAAAAAAAGAACCATAGAGTAAACCACCAAACATTGATAGCCAAGATCCTGGTAAAAAAATATTAACCCAAAAAACATATAACAGAATAAACGCAATAACACCTAAAGGGGTACTAAAGAAATCAAGTTGAGTTTCAAGTAAATTTTTAAAAAAGCTAAAGTTGATGGCCATTAATTTATTCTAAACTTAAAAGTCTCTGCTGTACTAAGTCAACTTGAGCCTCTGCATCGGCTAATTTCTGCCTACATTCAGAAATAATTTTTTCAGGTGCTTTTTGAATAAAGCTAGAGTTAGATAAACGGCCTGAAAGAACTGCAATCTCCTTTTCTGCTTTAGATAAATCTTTCTGCAATCGACTTCTTAGAGAATGTAAATCAACCAAGTTTTCAATAGGTAAAAGAACCTCTAACTCACCAGAAACGCCAGCTAAAGATTTTGAATTTGATTTTCCTAGAGTTTCTCGAGGATGAACAACTTCAACTGCATTTGAACGTGTAAGTGATTGAATATCTGGTATTGCTTTTTTCAGAAGTTCTAACAAATTAGTATTTTTAGTGATAAAACGAACAGGGGCATTTTGAGATGGCTTCAAACCTGCTTCAGCCCTTAGATTCCGAACTAATCGGATTGAATCAAACAATTCAGAAAACGATGCCTCTAAGTCTTGATTACACCATGCTTTATTTGGTTTTGGCCAAGAATCTAATGCAAGAAACTTAGTCTCGTGAAAGCCTGTAATTGCATGCCACAACTCCTCAGTCAAATGAGGCATTAAAGGATGCAACATAACTAATAGATCCCTTAAAACTTTAAACATAACTAATTGGGAATTCTTACGATCCAATAAAGCCTCTTCACTAGGGAAATCCCCTAAGTTAAGACGCCTTTTAATAAGTTCAACATACCAATCGCAAAAATCATTCCATGCAAATTCATACAAACCTTTTGCAGCCTCTCCAAGCGCATAATTTTGATATCGTTCGGAGGTCTCCAAATTGACCTTAGAGAGCCTAGATAAAATCCACTGATCTGCCAACTCTAAAGTAGTGTAATCAATCTGATCAAACATCTCCTCAATAGTGGTAGTCCCTAAATTAAGCAAAGCAAATCTAGTGGCATTCCAAAGCTTGTTAGCAAAATTTCTCGCTGCTTCAACGGTCAAAGAAGTATCAGTAGAACGATCGTAATCAAGTCGTATATCTTGGCCCGCTCCAACCACTTCCTTCACTAAAGCAAAGCGAAGAGCATCTGTTCCATAACGATCAATCAGCAAAAGAGGATCAATCCCATTTCCTAAGCTCTTACTCATTTTTCTGTTTTGTTCATCTCTAACCAAACCATGAATATAAACGTCCGAAAAAGGCATTCTTTTGGTAAAAGCTCCCGCCATCATTGTCATTCTGGCTACCCAAAAGAAGATGATGTCGAAACCTGTCACCAAGGTACTTGTAGGGTACCAACGGGAAAAATCATTTTCTTGCTCATTAGGCCATCCTAAAGTAGAAAAGGGCCATAATCCACTCGAGAACCAAGTATCAAGCACATCTTCATCCTGCTGTAATTCAACACGACTACCATATTTTTGTTGTGCTTCAAATAACGCCTCCTTTTCAGAATGAGCAACAATATATGGCGTTTCCTTCTTTACTAGGTTATCAGTTTCACTCACAACAAACCATGCCGGAATACGATGGCCCCACCAAAGTTGTCTACTAATACACCAGTCCCGAATCCCTGTAAGCCAATCTTTATAGACTTTTTCCCATCGATCGGGATAAAAGCGTGGCTCTCCTTGAGTTAAATGAGATTTACAATGCTCTGCCATAGATTCCATGCGCACGAACCACTGCGTTGAAAGTAAAGGCTCCACTGGAACCTTCCCTCGATCAGAAAAAGGAACACTATGACGATAAGGTTCAACTTTGACAAGCAATCCTTCTTCATCAAGCGCAGCCACTACTGCTTTACGCGCATCAAAACGATCAAGTCCCTGAAATTGCCCAGCCTCAGAATTCATGCTCCCATCCTTATTCATCACTGTAATTTGAGGCAGGCTATGTCTTTGCCCAATAGCAAAA
>QCPN01000032.1:0-10830 GCA_003209775.1 Prochlorococcus sp. AG-436-O09
AGCCATTTCTTCTAACCATTTACCTAGATCTAATATCAGTCTTTCTTCCATCTCATTAACGATTATTCCAACGGTTGAATGTTGACTGAAAGCGCAAACAACACCTTCCAGCTGTTGAGATGTATCTAAAAAGCTTTGTATACGCTCAGTAATGGGGTGGCAACTATAAGAGGAAGTTGATTGAACTTTAATAGTCTCAGTAAACATTGTTGTGGAGAAATTAAAATAAAACTAGTGGTTGCACTCTCTTTTTATTTTGCTGATATTTCAGAGATATGGTGGTAATTGGATATGAATTTGAACAATAACTCCTGGGATGGGAAAGAAAGAGTTGCTCTTTGAAGTGTTGGACATGATTTTAAGAATCTCTAAATGCTTTTCATAAGCTGGGCAATTGAATTTTTATGGCTGTAAAATTTCCTTTAACTAAGGTGTCTAACCTCATTATTTATGAGTTCATTTTGACCATGAGGTGCTAGCTTTGGACTTAATTGAAAGAATTTAATCTATACACAGAACTCATTAAGACTAATCTAATGACTGAAAAGTGGACTCCATCAAAAGAGCAAAGCCAGGGAGTGGTGACTCGTACGTTTGATTTCTTTTTAGATGAACTCAATGAATTACAGGAGGAGCTGGGTTGTCCTGATGAATATATTTTCAGTTTGCTTGGAGCAATAAGAGATAGATGGTCGCCAGAAAGCTGCCATGCGAAAATGAGAGAACTTAAGAAAGCTAACCCAGAGGCATTTTGATTTTCTTTGAGTATTAATAACGAGGCGCTAAAATAATATAAGCGTTTATATAAAATTGGAAACATGAGGACGGTTTGTTCGTACAGGCCGTTTTTTTTTATGCAAAGACCGCTTTTATACGACTCCTAACTTCATGGCACTCTTAGCTCTTCTCACGATTGCATCATAAATTTCATTGTCTGTTTGAAGAGCCAGCCACTCCAAAGCAGAAACGATACATGTCTTTATTTGTTTCTTGAAAAACTTTTTTAGAATTAAGAATAATACTGGTTTGAATAGTAGAAATAAGAAGCTTGTCATTGTCTACAATTTGTTAGAGATAGAGTAGGTGAAAAAAAAACTGCGCATTTAGAGCGACTTTTTTATCCGAAGATCGGTGCAACTAAAACTATTCTTAACTGTAATTTCAATATTAGAAAATTGATTAGACTTGGAAAATAGCTTGGAGAGAAGCTCCGTTTAGGAGTTGACTTGAATTTGTGGGGAAGCCTGTGAATCATTCTTGAAATAAAACAGTTACGAAATGACCTCCTTAAGGTGCTCCTCATGTTTTCTAATAGTTACTAATGGAGGTAGGTCATAAGCTTTCTTTGAGTATTGAGAAAACCTTGGTAATCTTTGATAAAAGGACTTATCTCTTTCTCTATAGAGTTTGCTTGACCTATGTCATCAATTAACAAAGACAGTGATCCTTTAGATGATTTTACAGAAGAACAATTGGCGAATTTGGATAAATCAATTAATATTCTTGACCAAGAAGAGAAAAGATGGAGTCAAGAACAGAGAGAAGCAATGGAAAGAAGATTGACAAGAACTCCATTCCGACAATTAAGAAAATCGCCTCTCGAAATAATTAATAGGCTCTTGCTTTTCTTTTTCTTAGGGAGCTTCTTCTTTTCATTCGTTTCTATTTATTCTATAAATCTGTTGTGGTTCTTAGGATACTTGGGTAGTGCTTTTTCATGTATCTTGTATCCCCCAAATAGAAGAGCGCTAAAAGAACTAATCGCAGCTTGGCCGAATCTTGAGGATTTGATCAAGAATCGAAGTTTTTGGAGAAAATGACCATCATTAGCAATTGAAACTACAAACCCTAATTGGATAACCGACTGTACTTGCAATTAAAGGATTCTATTTAGGGAAGAGAAAGCAGATAATACACTGATCAGTCTTTATCTACACATAAAGAGTATTTGCTCCAATTTCAAGATCGATATTCTTGGCTATTGATTAAGTAGAAGATATCTTCCTTGATTAATGAATGCTGATTCTCAGCTAAAAGCAACTTTGAATAAGGCTGTTTTGAATGCTGTTTCAAGAATGGAAACACTGAAAGAACCTTCTGATCGACGGTGTTTATTTCATGAATATAAGGAGTGGTTAGGCGGAGAAATCAATGATGAGGTTTGGGCAATTCCAACTGAGGCAATTCAAAACGAAAATGGGTAAATAAATTACGCACAAAAATGCTGATATAGATTTAGCCTGACTAATAGATGGATAAAAACGCAGAAGAAATTACCACTGGGGAAGGTGGGGAGTTGTAACCCTGGCTATTTCTTTTCCTCCTCTTGAAAAGTTTGCCTGAGGGAAGCCCGCCCTCTTCTTCTTTTCGCTAGTAACCTTTTAGACTTTTGACTCCTAGCTGAAGCTCTAGTTCCATCTTCCTTTCAGCGAGTCTTCTTTCGTTCTTGATAATGCGTAATCCTAGCAAGGCGCTCCCGATGCCTATTGCAGTTGGAATAGCGATGCTAATGATTCTTGAGAGATTATTCATGCTTCGTACATGTCTCTTTCAGTAGGGGGAAAGTAAATGGAGCATTTTTTTAATAATCATGTCTTTGTTAGTCCAACTAACGCTAGGAAAGAGAAACAAAAGGTGCAAGTTGTTTTGATGAGGTTGAAAAGAATACTTATCTAAAAACTTTTTAAAGAATAGGTGTTTAGACGGACTTGAATGATTTGCTTTGAAAGCTAGCTTTGTTTAATCGCTTTTTCTTCAATGTCTCCAGATGTATTAGATGACTTCATTGATGATTGTTTTGTTAAAAAGGATCCAATTTGTGATTTAAGAAGACAGGATTCCCTTGAGCTTGACCGCTATGCCTCTGCTTTAATTGCAGAAATGATGTTAAGCAATGGCACGGCAACAAGTTCAACTAGATGAGTTGTTTTAATGTTTTGCCGAAGATGAATGAATGTATTATGGGTAATGGTTGTGTTTAATTTACCGATATGAAATGGAATAAGGCACTGGGGCTAAATTTCCAACAATTGTGGGGAGACCATAATAGGATGATTACATCTGCGGGCTTCTTTGTTTTATTGGTTATTTGGCTGAACCCACTAATTCAACAGGCGAGCTATAAAAATCAATGCATTCATTTTGCGACCAAAGAGTTTTTAGCCAGAGCATCTATAGAGACTAAGAGCTTAACGGAACGCGAGTTAGCAAGAACTGAGGCGTATCGTTTTTGCAATCACATCTAATAGTAATCATCTATGTGTGGAAGATATGAATTGACAACAAAGTTTGATCAACTTCCTACTCTTTTAACTAAGGATTTGCCTAAAGGTTTCGAAGAGAAGT
This sequence comes from Prochlorococcus sp. AG-436-O09, assembly GCA_003209775.1. Taxonomy (GTDB): domain Bacteria; phylum Cyanobacteriota; class Cyanobacteriia; order PCC-6307; family Cyanobiaceae; genus Prochlorococcus_E. The sequence goes on from QCPN01000032.1 coordinate 3,346, forward strand.
ACTGTCCCCAGCATTTAATTAGGCCAACTGACCCTTTGCTGGTGTTAAAGAATGAAGGCAAAATAACTACGTCATTAATGCTTTGGGGTTTTGTCTCAGAGTGGGCTAAAGACCCTTTTGAAAAACAAAAGCTTAGACCTTTTAATGCAAGAGCTGAAACTGTTCGAGAGAAGAAATTATTTAGAGGAAGTTGGAAACATAAAAGATGTCTCATTCCAGCAAGTGGATTTTTTGAAAAAGGCTATCGAATTAGTAAACAAGATGAACAGCCTTTTTGGTTCGGTGGAATTTGGAATAGGTGGATGTCGCATGACGGAAGTGAGCTTGAAAGTTGTTGTATTTTGACTACGACAGCAAACGAATTGTTAAGACCATTGCACAACCGAATGCCGGTCATTATCCCTAATGGATTAGAAGAAGAGTGGACAGTTTCGGTAAAAGATGTAGCTGAATTAAGAGCACTTGAACCCATGTTAGATGGGTGGAGTCCACATGAATGGAAAGTAGAACCGGTTAACAAATCGCCAATTTCTCAGATGAGTTTGTTTTAAGTTGCTTTCATGCTTTCTCTTTCCTCTAAGACAAAAATGATATATTTGCGTCCCAGTCTAATGACATTATTATTGATGAAAAAGAAATCCTAGTAAAATCTTTTGCAACTATTCCATGACAACAAGAATTAGATAATACTAAAGAATCAGCCAAGTTTTTATGAGTGATAATAAATTTGTTCAACTGGAAGCCAATTTATACAGGGTTCAAAAGGATAATTCTTACTTTCATTCTAACTACTCTCTCTTAAGTCTTGACCCTAATAGTTACAATAGATGGCTTGCTGCAACTCTACTTCCAGGAACTAGACTAATCATTGAACCTAAGATTATTGGCGTTGCTATTGCTCTTAGCTACGAAGGAGGACACTTGGTTAAGGCAATAAGTAAATCAGGGTTAGAAACAAAACAAGCGATTATGAAAAATAAAAATGTTCCAATTCAACTTCAAATAAAAAAAAATATCGAAATAAGAGGAGTGTTATACCGAGCTAACCTTGATGGAGTGAGTTCAGAACCTTTAGCCATCAACTTCTTAAAAAAAAATCAAATGGAAGAAGCTTTAAAATTTTGCGCTTTTCAAATTCTTAATTCAAATCAAAATCAATATCAATCACTAAAAGAATTACACAAACTTGGATTTGAGGTGCCAGAGACAGAATCTACAAAATTTAAAAGCGAAGTAAGTTTATATGTTCAACTTTGGAGGGAAGGTGAATTGTTTGCTAAATATCCAACAGATGGAATTGTCTTAAAAGTCAATTCAAAGAAATTGCAAAAGCAACTTGGAGGAAATCTGAACTGCTCTAAATGGTCTTATGCTATAAGAAAATAAATAGCTCACAGTGTAACTTCTTTTATATAGCTACAAGAAACTCTTATCTAATGAGTAAGGAAAGATTGCTATTAAGAGATTGCTACCTGATTTGTTTAGGTATTAGTAATTACAAGCCTTATAGAGGCGATGAGCTTTTTGCTGATCTTCCATCTTCTTTACTTTACTCTCTAATTCTTCCATTTCCTTTTGTGCTTGAGCTATGAGAGTCAATGACCATTGCCAATTACGCTCAGCGCAATGTTTTTTTGCAGAGTCCCAATCCATGATAAAAGTTTTAGAAATAAAAAGAGTATGAGAATTAGATCTTGATAACTCTCTTGCAATAATATAAAGACTTTTGCACTTGTGATGAGATCCCTAATGGATTGTTAGCAAAGAGCTTCCCATAGTATAAAATTTTGCCATGATTAGAAATTTCTTTTTCATTTCTCTTGGCTTTTGGGGTGGGCTTTGGCTTGCCTGGCCAGGAATTTCTACGAACAAAGGTTTTCGGTGTGCAAAAGACATTGTTCTAAACGCAGAAACAAAGCCTACAGATACCCAGTCAGTCTTAGGCGATGTAAGAAGGAAGTTGAAAATAACCACTGCTGTATCTCCCAAGACTTTGCTAAAGGCCAATTCACTTGACCCCTTGGACAAATTAAGAATTGTGGGAGACACTTGTTTTCGTTCCTAAGGTAAGCCAATGAAAAGAGGTGTCATGACGCATATAGTTAGCCTTTGCTTGGGTTAAGTTTAGGAATCTGAGTTTCTATGCTTCAGCAAGAGCTCGATCAAAGAATCATTGAAGAGGTTTGATAGGAATGTATCAAGAAATTTCTCATCAAAAAGAATTTCATAAATGTTGATCGACAGAAACAGGAATATCATGGCAGCTTAAATTTATATTCCCAAGTCATATGTTTATCCATTCTGCTAAAAGGGTTAGAGAAAGTTACTTGAGCTTTCTTTTGGAGTTTGATGCTTCTTAAATGAAAAATCTACCTATCGCTATCCATCCAATAACTAACGTTGACAATAGAAACATTGCAACTCGACCATGAATGATTTCAGAGCGAGACATGCGAGCGAAGGTGGACATGATGAACCTTGCATATTGTGTCTGTTATATCGATATTCTTAAGACTTGCCATAAGTAATAAATACCATTGACCTTCAGAAGACTTTCTCTAGCTACTTTTGAGGTAAATAAGAGTTTTCTAAACTTAATAAACACTACTGATATATTTATCAGTAGTGTAACTCTATTGTTAATACAAAAATCTCCTATTATGATTTTATGCGGTTTTCAGCTTTAAGCATAATAAATAATTGCTAATAGATAGCCCAATGCCTTTAATATGAATTGGGAACGTCTAAAGGACTAAATACTATTTGAGCTAAGAGGATAGGATCTGAATCAAGAGAAACGCCTCCAAGGTGATTTTCTTAGATGACTAAGAAGCAGTAGTCGCTTAGAACTAATAAAATGGTAGGTAGCTAGGAGTTGACAACTATTTCTTACTTGTTGCTTCCTTGATATATTTCAACTGCTTCAGTCATCCCATGTGATTGTGATAATTCTTTCAGGGATTTGGAACCACATATTGCCGATAATGCAATTACTATTAACGATGCCGTGCTTAAAACTTGGAGTACAATAGGAAGATGAGCATTGACTCTGTCTCTGATAGTTGTCATAGAGTAAATATAATTATGCTTATTTAAGCAAGGGTTTTTGATAAATCAACAGTTAAGGGTAAATATAAGCCTTGGTCTTTAACTAATTGGGTGGATTTCAAAATTGTGCTCTTTTCTAAAATCGCCTAGTTCTCTTGCTTATACTTAAAAAGTGATCAGAATCTTTGCCTACGTTCAATATTCTCAAGCTCAAATTCAATGGAGCTGGCAATATTCTTTAATCTCTCTGACCGGAGTTGCCATCTTCATTGGATTATGGATTGGCTATAGAAATAATGCAATAGAAGATGAGAAAAAAAAACTTGCAAAAGATCTTGCAGTTAAGGCAAGGAAGCAAAGGTTAGAAAAGCTTGAGTCGCTTTATCCAAAGAAGAAATAAAAGCTCTTTCCCCTCATCAATTCATCAAATATACCTTCGTTGAATGCTATTGCCAGAGTCTCTATGAAAATGTCGTCATAGCTTCTTAGTTTGCTACCTTGTATTTTTTGAATGGACCTAGACTTATGAGTTCTTCTTTTCAAAATTTTTGAGGATTGATTATGAGAAGTTATTTAAAAAATGATTTTTTGGAATAGGTGTAAAGACGGACTTGAATCAATTCATATAACAGCTAGTTTTGCTTAATTGCGTTTGTCTAATGCCCTCAAGAGAATTTGATGCGATCATTGATGACTGCTTTTTAGATGGTGCAGCAAGGTCTATAACAAGAAAATACAAGGATCGAGTCAATCCAAGAGCAGATTTAATAATTGCTCAAATCTTAGAAAATGAAGGAAGGGACAGAAATGCGTGTTAGGAGGTTTCTTAAAGCACGATATTGAATGAATTGTCCAGTAATGCTAATCATTTTGGAGGATTAAAAATTCTCCTTTTGACTAGTTAGCTTTACTTTTATTGCTCCTAAAGAAAATGGGACTTAGATTAGCTGTTAGCTTCCTGTCTCAGACATATGACAACCCCACTTGAATTCAGTCAGGTATATAGAATCCTCAATACAATAAAGGAAGGAGATGACAGCCACCAAGCTGAGCTCAATTTAATCCTAAGTGATTTTAAAGAGGGAGCAAAGGCGGAGAGTTTCTTGCATCAGCTTGGTCAAATGTTTTTATATATTGGTGTCCAAGAATTATATAAGTTTACTAGTTCGGAGAATTTAAAATTTATTGGCCAATTAACTAAAGAGGAGTGGGATGAACTTGTAAAGAAAAACAATTCTGATCTTCATATATATCTTGCAAATAGCATGATTAACTTCCTAAAAGATAAGCAACAGTCAGAAGAGCTTGCCTCAAAATGGAACGTCTCCAAAGGAGAAGTCGAGAAACATATAATGCCAATGGCAAGATATATAACCGAAGGTATTATAGATGTCTTGGAATAAGAGGCATAAATTCTTGATACCCACTCTTTAAAGAGTAAGAAACTGAGATAAAATAACCAACTTTCTTAATTAGATAATCTATCTAACAAACATCAACTATAAAAGAACTCTTTGCAATAAGATTTGAAAAATATACTGTGAAATTAGTTATATCTGAGTTTTTTAACTGACTAACTTCGCTTTAGTGTCAGAATTGATTCCAGAATAAAATATATTTGACTATGACCAAAGAGTAGTTTCTATTAACTTATGAATTTACTTTATTAGAGATTCTCGTTTAGGATGCGAGCTTAGCATTAGCCTTATTAGCTTTTTTGATAATTTTCTTTGCCTCTTCCCTTGATAAGCAGCTTTCAGCTTTTGTTTGTAATTTGAGAAGCTTTGCGTGTTGTTTTGATGGATTCATTTAGGGTCTTGAATGTATTTTAATCTAATAAAATGATTAACAGTTTAATAGCTGTTCAACTAATTCACTGGACTGTTAATAGTATTAGTAGAATATTCTCAGGCTATATTATCAAGGAAATAGCATGAAATCAACTTGCGCGTGACAAGTTTAGGTTTGGCATGCCTTCCTATGTTTTATGAGGGGATACAGATCTGAATTCTCAGTCTAAACAGGAATATTCTTTGAAGATCGCAGAGAGCCCCTAAGGCTTCTCTTGACTATCATCTAATGAAGTTACTGTTTTCTGTTGGTTAGTTGTAATTAGTAAAAAATAGAGGATTAGGAAATTAGCCGCTTGCCACTTTTTAAGTATCTAGGCTCGCATTTGAGACAAAAATTACTTAAGAGTTTTTTTATAAGCTCAATTTTCTTTAATTGGGATTTATTTTAACTAGAATTATTAGAAGTTGAATTTGCAAACGAGTATGAGATTCAAAAGGCCATTTCTTCTAGTTGTTAATATTTTTTTAGGTATTGTTTTTTTTGATGGGAATATACTTGCTCAGGAAGCATTGGTTGTGAGTGCAATACCTGACCAGAACCCTGAAAAACTTAATAGATTATATTCGCTTTTAGCAGATGAACTCAGTGATAGCCTCGAAATAGAAGTTGTTTATAAGCCTGTTATTAATTATCAAGCAGCGGTGACGGCATTTCGCACGGGTGATTTGGATTTAGTTTGGTTTGGCGGACTTACAGGAGTGCAGGCTAGGTTGCAGAAGCCTGGCTCAGTTGTAATAGCTCAGAGAGATATAGATTCTAATTTTCATAGTTTATTTATTGCGCATTCAAAAAGTAAAATTAAACCTATATCAAATATAAATGGCTTGAAAGTCTTAAAAGGTAAACGCTTTACTTTCGGTTCTGAAAGTTCAACTTCTGGCAGATTAATGCCTCAGCATTTTCTAGCAAAGGCTGGTGTTCTTTTATCAGATTTCAAAGGTGGGAGAGCTGGTTTTAGTGGCAGCCATGATGCAACAATAGTTTTGGTGCAAAGTGGCTCTTATGAAGTTGGAGCAGTCAATGAAGAAGTATGGAAAACAAATCTAGCCAATAGACAAATTGATTTAAGGAAGGTTACTCCTATTTGGAGAACACCTGCCTATGCAGATTACCATTGGCTAGCTCAGCCCAACCTTGATAAACGATTTGGCATAGGGTTTACCGAAAAATTAACGAAGCAATTTCTATTACTTGATAAGAAAAAATTTAGGCAAAGGGAAATACTAAAACTATTTGGGGCAAATAGTTTTATTAGAACATATGATTATAACTACAACGATATAGAAAAGATTGGTAGAAAACTTAAGAAGATAAGGTGATTGAAGTATAACTAATCATTTTTAATCATCATTTGTATTTCCTTATAATCATTAATTTTGTCATTCATTTGTCAAATCTCGATCTAATATTATTAAGTTAATTATTATTAGATTGGAACACCCTTTGGCTCCTCTAAAAGTTCTAACAGTTGGCATTGCAATTACCTTGACTTGTTTAATGATTCCTGATCAAGCAGTTGGAATGAAAGGGCTTTTTCACACAAAGGCTGCAGCAGAAAAAGCAGCAAAGAAATTCGGATGTTCTGGAGCCCATAAGATGGGTAAAAAATGGATGCCATGTTCTATGCATGAAGTTCATGATCTAGAACTTGACCATCAACTTCACAACTAGAGAATTTTAATGACAACAAAAAATACTGACGAAATTCAATCTAATGAATTTGCTCATTGTGGTAGCAAACCTAAGAAAATTGCTTTTGGAATAGCTCCATTAGGATTTATCTCTGTTGGGGTAGTCCCAATGGGAGTAGTCACAATTGGGGTAGTCCCAATGGGAGTAGTTTCTCTAGGTGTTGTAGCAATGGGAGTTATTAATGCTTCTGTTGTAGGCATGGGCATTCTATCGGCGGGCATTACTACGATGGGGATTTGGGAATGGAGCCCAAGTGGTAGGAGCCATGATCATCATGGTGCAATTCATCAACTAGATCAACACTCAAAGCATAGTAAGTTAGAGAATGATACTGTTTATTCGACAAAAGCAGAAGCAGAGAAACAAGCAAAGATATTAGGCTGTAAAGGAGTTCATCGTATGGGTAAGTTTTGGATGCCTTGCTCAATGCATAGTGAGCCTTAGTTATTAAAATAATGAATTTAATTTATAGCTGTATCAAGTCTTATTAACTTTAGTAGTAAGTACTATAAACAACAAAATAGAGCCTTTAGTCAAAAAAACTAAAAGCTCTATTTTCTAGAAGAGAATTGAATTAGACTTCTCTTAATCAATTAGGCTTGATTGTTTAGAAGCTAAAGAATGTTTCAACAACGAAACCATTTGTGTCGTCAAGAGTAGTTGCATTCTCTTCTACAAATACACCACCTTGAACGGAAACACCGTCATTAACAGGGTAGTTGTAGTAGAACTCGTAGTTAGAAGTAGTAGTTCCAGCAGTATCTTTGCTTTCATAAGCAGCACTTGCTGTACCAGGACCTACTTCATAATCTAGACCAACAACGAAGCTAGACGAATCTTTTATACCAGTTGCAGTTGCATCAAGTGTGTCGTAAGCAAGACTGATTGTTG
>QCPN01000033.1:0-9053 GCA_003209775.1 Prochlorococcus sp. AG-436-O09
CTTGTCATCAGCAACTGGATCATTGACGTATGCGTTTAAGGGGAAAACAGGAATAGACTTCCAAGAGTGTTTGGGGATGATTTGCGGTGATTCTGTTGAAGAAGACTTAACTGAAAAAGATTGTGGACGATGGGGTATGGATGAACTTGGTAATTGTTATACATGCACGTCCATTGATCCCGAATGCGGAGGCACAGGGGATGAAGATTACCGGGAAGGGGAGCCTCCGCGTCGAGGAACAAGAGATTGGTTGCGATGGATTAGAGAAAGGCGATGATTTCTTGATTGGTGACTGAATAAAGTCTGAGTAGTCCCGATTTACCTAAATATTGTTATTAAGAGTTTGAACAAGGTTCGAACAGAATTTACTTAACCCTTGCAATCCCTTATTATCTTTTTCTTGATCATTAGCTTTTGATAGCTATAGCAATAGATCCCAGGGTAATTATGTTAATGAATAGACCTTTGTGAATGGCAACGAGCTTAACGCCTGAGCATTAAGACCTATTGCTATTTGGTAGTCATTGATACAAAATTAGCCACCCTTCTAGTAATGGAGAGTGAGCAATGACCATTAAAAAGCCTTTCCATACAACTCCTCATGGTGGCTCAATTGTTTGCTTGCAAGGTCTGACTGGCAGAATGTTTAGAGCTTGTTCTTTAAATAAATGTACTTACACAACAGATCTTCATGCTGCTAAATCCTATTTAGATTGTCTTGAAAATAAAAAGGTTAAACTTCTTCCCTCCTCAAGAAATAAAGAATGCATTCCAGTTCAGCGAAAAACAACTCTTAAGTGGAATGCAGATGGAAGTCTCTCATCAGTTGATATGGTTAGAATTTTAAATCGCCTTGAGAAGGAAAGTCTCACTGAGTGTGAATTATCTTGCGAGTGGGGAACTAGCAACTGATGAAGAGATACTGGTTTTGATCAGAACTTGTATATTGAACCCATTGCCCTTTTATTCTTTTGATCTACCTTGACCTCATGTTTTGTTGGCGAGTAAAGATCAATAAGAGGTATTTATACTCTTTGCGAGTTGTTCTTAGTTGATTAGAAATTAGATAGGAGTCCGAGCTCGTTGGTATTAAAATAAGAGCTGGACTCAAAGGGGGACATCGAAATACGTCCCCCTTCTTCATGTCTAAAAATATCTTTACGCGTTTCCTTTTTTTCGTTGTCATTAAAGATATTCATTAGAAATTGTAAAAATAAAGGAGCCAGACAAGGCCCCTTTTAACTATTTAGTGATCCCCGTCACTCCGCTAGTTAAAAGGCTTAAACCTTAACAGCGCACTTTTCAGTTTCTTCAGCAGCAGGCTTAGTTTTTTTCTGCTGATGGTGCTAGCGCTTTGAGTTCTTTGTGAAGTTAATGCTCACCTTCATCAATGATTTTGGTACGTGACTGATAGTTTTCCTCAAGTCTTTTGCGCGAAGCTTCAAGATTGTCGAGTTCTTCTTGTCTTTGTTTATGTTTTATTTCCTCTAGTACTATCAGAGACCACATAAACATTCTTCATAGGAGAAAAGAATAAGTCGAAGAGAAATCTTCAAATAAGGATGTGCATCTGATGTTCTGTGCAGAAATAGTATTATTTTTCCTTTAGTTTTAGAAATCACTAATCTTGTAAACCAAGAAATATATACGGTAAATATCACTTAAGATGGTTAATAACACTTTGATTAGTAAGGACCGTACAGTCTAAATACTTTCGTGAAAGCCCTATATGTAATTTACAAGAATGTGTTATAAATGAATTAACCGAATAGGAGGATTATGAAACTCAGAACTCCTTTTACAGTCTTTCCAAATCCACTGAGAGATCTTGATTATATTCATGACTTCTCTTATGAATTACCACAACAAAAGCAAGATTTATTTTGGGAAGAGGAATGTAAACTTCATCCTGCTAAATCTACTTGTAAGCTCTACGAAGTGTAGACAAAATTCTTTGTCGTTATTTAGGGAATTTGCATACTGAAGCTCAGCATGTGCATTCTGGGCAAACACTTAGAACTGATGCACCTGTTGATCATGCAGGAAAAGGAGAAAATTTTGCTCCTACTGATTTATTGGCGACAGCAGTAGGGACTTGTTTCCTTACAGTGATGGGAATTACAGCAAAAGAAAAAGGTTGGGAATTAGGTGAGATAACAGTTGAAATTGAAAAGAAGATGACAACTTATGGTCCACGCAAGATTGAATCTTTATTACTAAAAATTGAGATGCCAAATAATTTGGAACCTGATCAATTAAAGGTTCTTCAAAAGGCTACGAAGGACTGTCCTGTTTTGAGAAATCTAGATGATTCAATACGAATTAACGTTCAGTGGAATCAATCGAAAAGTAAAAAAGAGACTTCTCTAAACTTTGTTCCCATGTATGTGTTTAGGGAAACACCTCAAGTCACCTTCTTTGATGCAGGAGTTAAGGGCTCTAATGGGTCTGATGTAGTCATTCATCATGGACGTGCAATTTCTCCTCCAAATGACGATGAAATTGAGCAGTATTATGTGCATCATCACCAGGTTGATCACAATTTAGTCTTAGCGGGGAAGCGTACTTTTACCTTGCTCAATCCCAAATGGGAAGAGCCTCATCATGTGATTTATCTGAACCAAAAAATGGGTGCTCTTCAGATCCCTATTGGTACTTATCACCGATCTGTTTCAGGACCGGAAGGCAGTATTGTATTGAATCAGGCAGTTAGAGATAGCGATTTCGATCCAAGTAAGGAATTTAAGCCTGTTAGTTTGAGACATCAAGCGGACTTGCAGAATGCAAAAGCAGCCGAGCCTGTTTTTTGGATTTGGGAAGATGGAAAAATCAGAAGATTGAAAGTTGGTGGTATTTCAAATGGCAAGAAAAAGATCACGATTTAGAAGTATTGATTTCGAAAGGAGTTCTCACACTTTTACCTTTACTAACAACCCATCACGAGGGGATGGACTTGGAATCTGTCGTAGGGTGAAGTCTTGAGTTGGGATAACGTCAAGTTGCAATTTGCGAAATAACCCAACCACCATCAATCTGATCTCAAGTTCAGCTAAAGATTTGCCTAGGCAGACACGTTCGCCTCCACCGAAAGGCATAAGTTTTAAAGAACATTCATTCTCAAGGTGACGTTGTGGTCGAAATATATCTAGATCACCAATCCCATGGCGGTTAGAAGCAATTAAAGCTACTTGTACTACACGATTATTAGGAACGAGAATGTCATCTAAGACCAAGGATTGCTTGGTGCGGCGAAAAAAACCACCTACTGGTGGAGTGAATCGCATTACTTCCTTTACGAGGGCATCGAGTCTTGGAGCATTGGCAGGATCATAGACTATAGGTGCTTTCTCAGGAGTTGGGGGCCATTCTACAGTATCTATCTCTTCAAGAAGCCATGTTTTTACTTTTGGATTGAGAAGTAATTCTCGCATTAGGCAGCTCAGGGCAGAAGCTGTGGTTTCATACCCCGCAAATAACAGTAGAAGTAGTTGCTCTCCTAAATCGTCATCTGAGAAAGGAATACCAGCTTCATCTAGACCTCCTGCTAGCAAATCCAAACCACCTTTGCCATTAATAGGTTGACTAAGGATTTCTTGAAGTTTTTTAAGTAAACGTTTTCTTGCCTTTAGAGCTTTAGCAAAGGGACTTCCTGGAACAGCGATTGGAATTGAGAAGAGAGCTTTGGTCCAGATCTCAAAATCAGAAAATAATTTTTCACGATCATTGCCCTCCAGTCCAAGAACAGTTGTAGCGATAACGGAAAAAGCAAAACGTCGCATTTCCTCGGCTAAAGGGAGAGGCGTTTTTGCTGTTTTTAGTTCTTTGCAAAGCTTGTCAATTAAGTCGATAATACCAGGGCTATAACGTTGAAGTGCTGAAGAGGAAAATAATTGAGCTACTACCCTTCTCCTTGCCTTATGAGCTGCTCCATTGCGGTTTGCCAGTGAATGGCTACCCAAAAGTTGTTGAACACTCTCTGGCCACCAAACTTCAATCGCCTCTGGTTGAGATAACAAATCAGTAATAGCTTTGTCCCCCTGAATGAATACCATTGGTTGCCCAAGCATTGATGTCTCAAAGACATTGCCAAGACGATCAAATCGACTTTTAGCGAAGCTAGGATCGCGGAAGAATGCTAGAGCCTCAAGGACTCCAGTTAGGGCACCAGTAGTTGGTAGAGCACGTGATTTAGACACAGTCATTAAATTCTTAGCTGATGAGCAAATGGTCCAAAAGGTCAAATGGGTTTTGGTCAGAACTCGAGACCCCTTTGTATGAAAGCAGGCTCACACTTCATTAGCCAGTAGTTATGTTCCTGTGATGCCATGGGATCTCAGCGATTCTTCTCGGACTGCAAGCTGACTGCTTTCCCTTCCCTTCTTGGGTCAGCAGCACCATGCCAACTTCCCTTATCCCATTTGATTACAGCTAGTCCACTACTAAAAGAATGGTATTTAATTTGGTGACCAAGACTCTTTAGCTGTTCAGAGATATTATCTTTGCCGTTTGCCCAGGTGCCATTTTTTTCAAGCACCGTGTAAATAGGTTGTACTGACAGTAACTTCTGACTAACTACTTCTTTTGGCGAAAGCTTTAAATCTAGTGCTCCAATTAATGCATTGATTATGTAATGGGGAATAAGCCAGCCACCTGGCGACCCAACTGCCAAAACTGGACGATTATCACGAAATACAATAACTGGAGCCATTGAACTCATAGGGCGCTTATTTGCTCTAACACGATTGGCAATTGGTTTCCCTGAGACGTTAGAAACAAATGAGAAGTCAGTTAGTTGGTTGTTTAAGATCATCCCTCCTGATAAATGTCTACTCCCGAAAACTGTCTCAACTGAACTTGTATAGGAAGCGATATTACCATCTATATCAACTACTACTATGTGTGTTGTTCCTCCACCAGCTGTGCGCGGCTGACTGGCGAGATTCAAGAACTTGCTACCTTTTGGCTCCCCTGGTAATGGGCGTAATGTTGCATTGTTGATCTGTATAGTGTTTGCCCTTTTTTTTATATAGTCGTCTTCTAATAACCCCTTGATAGGAACTGGCCAATCAATAGGATCTCCTATCCAGTGAGAACGGTCTGCATCTGCAAACCTTAGAGATTCGGCCAGAAGATGCCAACTATTAACCGTTTCTTTTGACCAATGCTTCTTTGAGAGAAGCTCATATGTTCCAAGAGCTTGTAAAATAGCAATTCCACCACCACTTGGAGGGGGAAAAGAACAAACTTTCCAAGATTTGTATGTACGACAGATAGGGTTACGTTTTTGGACTTTGTAACTTGCTAAATCTTCATAGGTGATTGTTTTTACTGCTTCATTTTTATTTTGTTGTTGTTGGAGGTCATTTATAAGCTTATTGGCTATTTCTCCACGATAAAATTCATTGACACCTCCCTTGGCAAGTCGGCTTAAGGTTGATGCCAATTCCTGATTGCGAAATGGAATTTTTTGAATTGGGGGAGAACCATTAGGGAGATATAGGGACCTAAAATCTCGACTATGATTTATGCCTAATGTTTTTGCCAAAGAGATTGATCTTAGGAATCGAGGACTCGGAATGAATCCATCCTTTGCAAGATGAATACTCTTCTTGAAATTTGTTCTCCAAGGTAAGCGTCCAAATTGACGGTGTCCTTCCCACAGTAACGCTGTTGTGCCTGGGACTCCTATTGAGGCTGGACTTCTTGTTGCCTGCATCCATGGAAAGGCTTTCCCATCAGATGTTAACCACATATCCTCTTCGACTTGAGCTGGGGCAGTTTCTCTTCCATCAAGTGCGTGTAAAGATTTTTTTGATTGGTCCCAATACAAAAGAAAAGACCCGCCACCTAGTCCTGAACTTTGTGGTTCAACAACAGCGAGCACAGTCTGAGCTGTGACCACCGCATCCATTGCGGTACCACCATCCTTAAGAGCCTGAAGAGCTGCGTTGCTTGCTAATGGATTGGCAGTTACAACTACAGCCTGGCCGCTAGCAGTTGACACTTTTGTCTTTTTTAGATCAATACTTTCTGGTGCCTTCCAGTTGACTTGCGCAACCAGTGGAAGTGGAAGTGTAGAAAAAAGGACTAGCCCTAATAGTTTTTGGGTTTTCAATGCAAGTTCGAAAAAGTCTGAACAGAGTTTGAACGGAGCCCCGGTTCAGCTGTTGATGTATCTTTAGTATCTAATCATAGATTTCTTTAGAGAATGGATTTTTCTGGACCTGATGCAATTGATAAAGCTATTGAAGTTGGCCTAGATCTCGATGGCAGTAAAATTCCTTTAGAGATGCTCAATCTTTACAGAGAAGTTATGGCTAAAGAAGGGGCAAGAAAAAGGAGTGGGGTTAAAAAATCAATGAGAAATCGAATTGTTCGCTCAGGAGCAAAGCACTTTGATCAAGACACACTTAACAAGCGGCTTGGCGAAGCTGGTTGGGAAGGGTTAAATCAAAAGGAGATTCAATTCTTCTTTGAATGATTTTTTCCTTTTTGCAACTTTAGGGACATCAATGGAGATAAAGTAGTCTCCCTACTTACACGAAAACTCTTTAAAATCATCGTAATTTCGAACATACAGTGAAAAAAATTCTTTCAGTAGTATTTGCTCTTCCAATAATTTCTGGTCCTGTACTTGCTTGGGGCTGGGGAAGTGATGGTGATTGTCCTTATTCGAAGGACAAAGTAAACCAAGAGAAGGAAGAGCAAGTGGAAGAGTCAGATAAGTAAGTTTTGTTTGGGATTATCTCTGCGTTAGGAGCTGCTAGCTCTTGGACATATGCTTGTTACTTATGGAGACAGCAAACTAAATACTTTTCTGCTGCACAAATAAATATAATGAAAAATATAATTGCTTTTATTATATTCTTCCCGGCTATCTTAACTGTTGACTTTCAATCTAGTGTTAAAGATATTTTCATTCTTTTTTTAAGTGGAATTATAGGAATTTCTATAGGTGACACTTTTTATATAATATCTTTAAAGAAAATAGGTACACGTCGTACTCTTACTGTTGAAGCACTCTCTCCAATTATTGCAACGGTTGTAGGGGCAATTTTCTTGAAAGAGATACTCCCTTTTAACGTTTGCGCAGGAGTTTTTATAGTGAGCATTTCTTTGCTAGGTGTGGCTTTCCAGAAAACAATAAATACTCAACATATAACATCAAATAAAGATAGAAAAGAAGGCTTTATGTTTGCTATTCTTTCAGTATTATGTGCTGTTATTGCAGCAGCTTTAGCAAGATTTATACTTATAAGTTCTGATTTAAACCCATTCCAAACCACAGAAGTACGATTGCTAGGTAGCATTTTTGCCCTCCTTCCTTTCATAAGGAAAAAATTGACTTATTCAGTTAGAAAGATTCCTTTTGAAAATAAGATTAGTCTCTTATTTGCGACATTTTTGGGGACAAATATAGGGATTTTGTTGCAGCAAAATGTCTTTAAACTATTGCCTATTGGATTAGGTTGGACACTATTAAGTACTTCGCCATTAATGGCACTTTTCTTTGCAAGAGCCGAGGGGGAGGAACTTAATTGGAAAACTTATGTATTAACTGCAACGACAATACTAGGCGTCGGAATAGTATTTATTTGAGAATGAGTTGGCAGCTTGTTCTTTTTTCTTCTGAAGTAGTCGATCAGTTCTAGCTTGCTAGGATAGCTTTTTAGAAATTGCTGAGATCCCTTGGTAGAGTTGATTGTTCTCTTTTTATTAGCCACCACTGGACGTCATTCATCATAAGGGATCTCAGCGAAAAGTGGTGGTTTGAGTAAAGCTTGGGTAAACCCTTAATCTCAGGTTTTTTGTATATAGGTTAGTTGCCAAAACGATAGTGTTTTTTGACTGCTTTATGTACTTCCCAGGTACAAGACATCCCTTTAGTAAAAACAACTAAATCACCAACTCCAAATCTGACAGGTTCTCCACTATCAGGTGTAACAGTGATATCCCCTTCAAGTATTAAACAAGTTTCTTTCTCGCTATATGTCCAAGGGAAAGTGCTTGGATCACAAGTCCAGATTGGCCAGTCTTTTATTCCTAGATCTTCAATTGTGCTTTGAGAGCATGGAGATGTAACGGAAATGCTCATTGAACCAACCTTTAATTTAGGGGCTTTCTTACTTCTATTATCGCTTAAATCACGAAAATTTTTAGTCCGATCTCAATATCCCTAGATTCCTTTTTTCTCGATCTTGTTTTATCTTTTCCTTGATCTTTTGGAAATAGGCAATTTCTTCTGGATCTTCTGAACCAAGACCATATCCCATAGTTGCTGCGATATAAATTTTGTGTTTTCTATGCGCACTGAGAGTCATTTAGTTGTTACTCCAGTATTTCAGGATTGATAAAACAGTGATCGTGATAATCCCATAGCTCCATATAGTCCCGCTGTGATCAGATGGTTTTTCCATCCATAGAGGAAGCCCTTTGTTGTCGATGATCAAGATGTAGATGAATCCAAGAATTAATAGAGGAACGATCAGTGCGAGGAATGGATTCATTTTAATTAATCAAAAAACATTCCATTTACGGAGAGATCTCTTCTTGTCTCTGGGGATGGATATTGCTTGTAATAAAAAACCATTCCAAAGGTAAGCGCTATTGCAATCAGTATCCAAGCAATTATTGGTTTTCGTTTCTTAGGAGCTTTTTCTTTCATTCCACTTGGATTGGCTTGCATTGCAGAGAAACAACTAGTGATTTGAACTAAGTCCCAAACTTCATCAGTATCATAAGCCGACAAGGGTTTTACTCCACTGCCTTCCACTAACCCTTGAGCCTTCATTTTTTGCCTTAGCAAAACCTGTCTCTGATAACTGGACATTGCTTGAAAGCGTTTTGTTCGTTCTTCAGGTGTTTCAGTCATAATTTCCAAAATAAAAAAGCCGCCTATTAAGACAGACCTTCTCATTGATCAGAAGATCGGCTGTCAACCAAACCTATTATGGGTCCTTCCTAGAGATTCTCTTTTTAAAGCTTGCTGACTAAAAGTAAAGAGAAATAAATGAGAGAAAGTTTGGGTAAACCTTTTCGGTTCGCTGAAAACC
>QCPN01000034.1:0-8974 GCA_003209775.1 Prochlorococcus sp. AG-436-O09
TAAGTCTACCTTTGATCCTTTCTTGCTTTCTTTAAAACTCAATAAGTTTGATTTTTTAGAACGTAATGGATCGTAGCCAAAAGCTCTCATCACAAATGCAATTGGCTGCAAAACAGCCACAAAGACAATGCCAAGAATAATGCGGCTGTTTACATAGCCCAGTAAATGTCCTAGTTGCATCCAAGCTTGATAGGGTTTTTTTAGAATTCGTGGAGAGATTATTCCTAATACAAGAGTTGGGAGGCTGATCCAAAGAGTCCAAGCCCTAAAGGCGTGACCTGTGATCGAAGGAATGAGCCAGCCAAGAATCAAAGGCAAACCAAAACCGATGAGAAAACCAAAGTCGCGTAGTTGTTTTTTGGAGATTTTATTAGTCATGGTCAATCCAATTCAAAATCTTGCATCCATGACTCATCTTTCTCGACTTTGGGTTGCTCGGCTTTCAGAAGGATTTGGTTTTCCAGTACTAAGATATCCATTTCTGTTCTCATAAAACATCTGTATGCATCTTGTGGTGAACAAACAATAGGTTCACCTCGCACATTGAATGAGGTGTTGATCAATGATGGACAGCCTGTTTCTTGTTTAAACGTCTTGATTAAGTTGTAGTAACGAGGGTTTGTTTTTTCTGTGACTGTTTGAACTCTTGCTGAGTAATCAACGTGAGTGATAGCTGGAATCGTGGATCTTGGAATATTTAATTTCTCTATGCCAAAAAGTTTTCGCTGCTCTTCTGTCATTTCAAGGCGCAGTTCTTCTTTTATTGGTGCCACTAGAAGCATGTAGGGACTTTTGGAACGCAAGTTAAATTGCGTTGATACATCTTCTTCTAAAATAGAAGGAGCAAATGGTCTGAAACTTTCGCGGTATTTGATTTTCAAATTCATCACGCTTTGCATTTCTAAATTACGAGGATCTCCAATAATTGATCTTGCTCCGAGTGCTCTAGGTCCAAATTCCATAGGGCCATTGAACCAGCCAACTACTTTTCCCTCTTTTAGTAATTGGGCTAATTCAAGGAATAGATCATTGTCTTCTTTATATTCATAGGGAGCATTGATTTTTTTTAAATAATCTTGAATAGAACGATTTGAAAAGCTTGGTCCTAAGTACGTTCCTTTCATTGAATCATCGCCACTGGTGGAGCGATGATTTCCGCAGTGTTGATAGAAAGTGAGAAGTGCTGCCCCTAATGCAGTGCCAGCATCTCCAGCAGCAGGTTGGATCCAGATATCATCAAAGATCGATTCTTTAAGAAGCTTGCCATTCGATACACAGTTCAGCGCCACGCCACCAGCTAAGCAAAGCTTTTTAGCACCTGTTTCTTTTTTGATTGATTTGGCTAGTGCGATTGTTATGTCTTCTGTGACAACTTGAATGGATGCGGCTAAGTCCATATGGAATTGATTTAAATCACTTTCACTTCTTCTAGGAGGTTGACCAAATAATTTATGAAACTTTCTTCCAGTCATACGAAAACCACGGTGATATTTGAAATAACTCATCTCTAATCTGAAGCTTCCATCTTCTTTAATATCGATTAGATTCTTTTTAATTAGATCGACATATTTTGGTTCCCCATATGGAGCTAGCCCCATTAATTTATATTCACCTGAGTTGACTTTGAATCCGCAGTAATAAGTAAATGCTGAATAAAGAAGACCTAAAGAATGAGGAAAACTTATTTCCCAAAGTGGCTTAATTTCGTTGTTTTTACCAAGCCATGCTGAAGTTGTAGCCCATTCTCCTACTCCATCCATACAGAGGATCGCAGCTTCTTGAAATGGACTTGGGTAAAAGGCAGAAGCAGCATGGGAGAGGTGATGCTCTGAGAAAAGCAGTTCTGGTAATTCAAATGATTCTTCTGCATTACTTTGTAGATCTTTCTGGATATCTTTTAATTGAGTTTTAATTTCTGATTTTAGGAATAACTTTTCTTTGAGCCATACCTGCATGGCTGCAATAAATGACCTCCCACCTCGAGGGGCAGCTCCTAAATATGTCTCTAACAATCTTTCAAACGTTAGTAAAGGCTTCTCATAATAAATCACATGATCAATATCTTTAAGAGTTAAATTATTGTTTGCTAGACAGTACTTTAAAGCTTCTTTAGGGAAGCTTGAATCGTGTTTCTTACGCGTAAACCTTTCTTCTTGTACTGCAGAAATTATTTCACCATCAATGATTAAAGCAGCGGCACTATCATGGTAGTAACAAGATAGCCCAATTATTTTTTTACCCGAAACTTGAATTGACACTAGAAATGATGGAAAGAATCTGTTTTTCCTCTGGTTGATTTATTTTATAATAATAAGTTCTAAATTTTAGAAAGATTATTGAAGTTGCTTTAACGAGACGTTTAGCTTTTAATAGCCCCATACCCCAGTTGATAATGGCTATAACGCATCAACATTCTTAGATCTTTCTGACCACTAATTTCTGATATTTGCAGGGCATTCAAGCCTTCAGCCCACAGATTGCTAATGGCGATATGACGGAGATCATGAAATCTGAGTTGAGTAAGACCAGCAGCTTCCCTAGCTCGATCAAAACCATGACGTGCAGCTCCAATGCTTAGTTCAATAACTTTCTGATTGTTTTGTGGGTATTGCTTTAGCAGTGCAATTGATCGATGTGATAGTGGAATAATCCTTTGACTTGTTTGTAAGCCTTTGGTTGCGCATTCTTTTCTGTTGAGGTGAAGGAGTTTTCTATTGAGATCTAGATTATTCCATTTGATTGAGAGAAGCTCAGAACGTCGTATTCCTGTTGCTAGTGCAAGTTCAGTGAGGCGCTTGTGATTAGGGTTCTTCGCTTTATCTAATTCAAGAAGTAATTGCTTCTTTTGAGCAGGAGTGATGTAAGGGAATCTGGCATCACTAGCTCCTCTAACTTTTAATTCTCTAGCTGGATTGTGTTTTAGATCGCAGCCAAGTTCGTCTTTAGCCCAATCAAGAAGAACTCTTAAAACTCTTAGTTCTCTCATCACTGTGTTGGCTTTGACTGCTAGAAGTCGTTCGTCTCTCCAAAGAGCAAAATGCCTGATCGACAGTTCACTGAGAAGAACTCCTCCTATCCAGCTATTTGCCATAGCTCTTAATGGATATTGCTCGTTATGACCACTGCGGTGATCTTTGAGTGGACCATCGATATATGCATCAATGGCTTCTTTGAGCGTTTGCGGTGGTGGTTGATCTAATTGAGCTGGTTTTTGTAGAGAACCTTCAACAGCATTTGCCCATAACAAAGCTTGGCTTTTTGAGCTAAATGTTTTGGCTTTGGGTCCTTGATATTGCTTCTTTCGAATTAATGCTTGCCAGCCTTTGCCGCTCCTTCTAATGGTTGCCATTTCTTGAATTGCATCAGGTCAGATGCATCAAGCAAGAATGATCAGGAGAGCAAAAGTGGACTAAAAAGTGGACGTCCACTTTCTGTCTTTTATAACCTCTGGTGCCTGAGAGGCTTTCTCTTGGAAGAGGTTGAGGACAGTGCCCTCGTCGGGACTTGAACCCGAGACCTCTCCCTTACCAAGGGAGTGCTCTACCGCTGAGCTACAAGGGCTTGTGGAAGGTGGGCCGGGTTGGATCACCTGAAAAGCCTTGCAAGACAGTCAATTGCTTAATGCTCAAATAATTTAGACCAAATATTGAGGTAGACCAAATCTTTTTTAGGGAGTGCTGGGATCTGTTATTAGTCCACTTTTAGGCGGCTTTAGTCCATGATTGGTTCCCGTTGATTCTAATCAGGGGTCTATAAGAGAGAACAGTGATAAGTAGTTTTTGTCGGATGGGATTTAGGAAGGATGCTGTCTTTTGAGTCGAGCTGGACTTTAAACGTAGTGAACATAGTCAAGTAATTGACGTAGACCGCTGATCCGAGATAGCAACGGATTCATGCTGCCAGTCATGGGTACTGGTGATCGAAGTAAACGAGATGCTGTCCGTTAGACAGGTCAAAGACTTTGCTTTCTTTCAGGGTTGGGGACTCCCTATTTCTTTTGCGTATCCGAGCTCGGTGAAGCCTGCATGGCAGCATCTCTTAGATAAATCAAAAGCACTTCAAACAGGAATGTTTGTAGGGGACTTTTTTACCTTTCTTATTCCAAACCGGCTGGTGAATACCTTCTTTAACATGAGGGTTCAAAGTCATTGATTCTCTTGCCTCTGACATCTCAAGGTAGGGGCGCAAAAACTCCCAAAATCGGGATTTCTTTAAAGAAGTTTTTATACAGAGTCAGGCTGAAAAATTGGAGATGAATTTCACCATTAGCGGTTATCTCCAACATCACTGAAGACGTTCAAAGCTGAGAGAAAAACAATCACATGTTCCAAGAGAGAGCCAGCAATGGT
Organism: Prochlorococcus sp. AG-436-O09; assembly: GCA_003209775.1. Classification (GTDB taxonomy): domain Bacteria; phylum Cyanobacteriota; class Cyanobacteriia; order PCC-6307; family Cyanobiaceae; genus Prochlorococcus_E. Next base: position 4,350 of record QCPN01000034.1, read on the forward strand.
TCTCTCTTTTTTTGTACAAAACCACCATCACATATTCACTATGAGATCACTTAATGAACTAATTAACTCAGGTAAGACATTGACCAAGAGAGAACGAGAAGCCATTGAACGTCATATCCAAGCTCATTCGGAAAGGATTTCGAAAAGAGATTTGAATGATATGAAATGCTTGGCTGCTATCCGAAAAAGATTAAGATATGGGGCTTATGGATAAAGGGATCTGAATAGGTGAGTTGCTCAAATAGAAGTTATAAGGAGGCTATTTCTAATTTAAGGAACTACTAGTTATCTTTTTGAATAAGAACGCTTGAAGTCATTTATTTCACATTTGAACAAGCTGCAATTAACTCGCTTTCGCCATTTGAACCTGGTCTAACTGGAGATAAAGAAATTTCGTCTCTTTGCCAATAAGGTAATTCATAAAACCAAACAGGTTTCCCTGTAATTTCGATTAGTTGTAATCCTGGTGGCTTTTTATAGTTGTAATAACGATCTTGAAAACTTGAGTTATTAGGCATGCCTTGGTTCATTTTATTGTCGTCATCATAGGTAGCCATTGCTTTCATGGCATATCCACTTGTTCCATTTGAGCAGTTGTATTCCTCTTCGAAAAAATAGTAATCATAATATCCAGGACTATATTCGTTGAGAGATCTCGTAAGGTGCATAAGATACACTCTATCGCGTACTTTATAAGTTCTTTTAGGGTTGAAGTAGAATGATTCGTCGTTCTCGATTAATTCATCTATATCTCGAAGTCCTTCCATCCAAGATGCTCTTTCCCAAGTCCCTGCATATTTAGAAGGAAGGCTATTAGGTAATTTAATTTGTTTAGGTGCAGCAAAAATACTTGCACAGAAAAATATAGATAAACTAGTTAATGTTGAAGAAATAAAAGATAATTTTCTAAAAATAGAATACAAAGTTTTTGAAAAATATATTTACTAAAGTATCCTTTTTTTTGATTAAAGCAGGAACTAATTAATATTCTTACATGCTTCTATAACCGTTGCTCTTCCATAAGAACCCACTCTAGTGGGTGAAAAGCTAAGTGGACTGAGTTCGTTAGGGGGAACAACTATGAACCAAACTGGTTCTTTATTTATGTAAATGAATTTTGCAAAATATGGGTCTGGAGGGGAAGGGAGTGACGTAGGCCTCCCGTTATTTTCTATATTCTCTTTGTCATAAAGAGTAAAGGCATTGTTTTGGAAGTCACTTTGCCCATTATTGCAATCAAAAATATTGTCACTGATACCGTAATCAAAGCCACCTTTATGGGTTTCATCGAAGGCTCTTGTAAGTAGTTGAAGATAGACTATGTTCCCCTCTCTGTAAGTATTATTAGGATTAAAATAATATGATTTGCCTTCTTCTATTAGCTTATCTAAACTATATATACCCTCGTACCACGTTAATCTTTCCCAAGTCCCTGCATATTTAGAAGGAAGACTCTTCGGTAACTTAATTTTATTTGGTGCAGCTAAAGTTTGAGGTGATAAGGAAATAGATGAGAATAGTAGAAGAAAAATAATTTTTTTTTGGAAGAACTGGCTTCTAAAAGTAATATTTTTAATCATCGTAATTAGGCTCATTTGCATATAATACTATAAATCCAATCAGCTCTTTTAGTTTTAGTTAAGTCAGGGGCATTTTCAGATCTGTGTTCAAACTCAACAAGGTACCCCTCTTGATTAGCTTTAGAATTGCTAAGCCATGCGTTTTTATTTCTTTTTAGCCAAAGTGGCCTACTTTTTATTTGAGACTTTGTTGTTGATATATAGTCAGGGTAAATTAATTTCTTGGAACAGTCTAGAGTGATAAATCGATTTCCTCTAGAAAGATAATTTGGAGTACTCTTTCGTTTGGAATCCATATCATATTTTCTTTCATCTTTAAGAAGTGGTAAAATTCTATAAACTGCAAGTTTATAGCGTCCTTCTTCAGTAACAGAATCTAAATTTACTTCCAATGAATAAGAAGTTGAATCATTTTCACTTCCCTCAATGCGCTGCCAGTTGTCTGCAAATGCTGTAGGATTAAGAGATAATAATGATGCAATAGTCAAATTATATATTGATCTCATTGAAAATAACTTCCTCTTACTAGTTATTTCTTTGTTCTCAATAGATGAGTTGCTTGCTCCTTTGGCATGTACATTCTTATGCATTGTTATTGATAAATTGAATTTGAATCTTCTTCACACATATAACTAAATATCTTTCTATGCTCTTCTGATAATTGTTTATTTTGTTTAGACCTTAAAGCAGATATTTTCCTAATATCTGAGCATACATTATTTGATTTGCCCGCTCTTCTCCAAAGACGTGCTCTACGAGAATAATGCAATTCCAGTAATTCATAATCATAATTATGCTCAACAATTGGATATGTAAGAATCGCATTTGAATAATCCATTATCGAACCATTGATATCATTTATAGAAGTTCTAAGCATTGCTCTATGGCTATATATAACATTCAGCTCAGGTTTATAGCCAATCGATATCTCCAACATTTGAAGTGATGGATCATTTATTTTAGTGTAATCACTAAAATTTTCTATTGCTTTACTATAGGATTCAATTTGTTTTTCAGTATTACCCTCTTTCCCATATGCTTGGCCTAGATAGTAATGGGCATATGTATTTTTAGGATCTATTTTAAGTGCTATAGAATAATCAATCTTGCTACCAAAAATATCCGAAAGTTTTAACTTTGCTTCTGCCCTTAGGAAATAAGAAAGAAGGAAAGTTTCATCAATATCAATAGCTTTATTATATTTTTCAATAGCTGATGAAACATTAATTTTCCCAGTTTCAGGATCTCTGGATTGCTGTATTAAATAGCCCCACTGCAAATATGCAATTTTTTCATTTTGATCTAATGAAATTGCTTTCTTGATGTCTATCAAAGCTTTCTTCTTTAGTTCATCAATAAGATCCCATTGTGAAAAAGGAGTGTTATATTTTTTCATCATATAGGCATTAGACCTTTGCAAGTAATAGATAGCTTTATTAGGATTTAACTTAATTAACTTACTATAAGTATCAGCTGCTTTACCATACTCTCCAATTAAAGATTCTAATTCTGCCAACTTTGCCAAGTAACCTATATTCTCTCTATCTAATGACAAAGCCTTTTTAACATCTATTATGGCAGAATGATTTTCATTAAGATTTGATTTTGCAGCACCCCTTGTAAAGTAAGAATTTGCATCTTCTCCCTTTAGCAAAGATAAATTACTTAGTAAGATGACTTTTAAACTATCACCTCCAAACTCAAGAAGGTTCTCTGCTTTATTTAATACTTTCCTAGCCTTATCATTTTTGCTTTTTCTTTCTGATACCTTAATTGTAGGTATATATTTATTTGCAAAACGCTTTGCAACATCACTGGATATAGCAAAATTCAGTCCTTCACTATCTTTGAAAATAAATGTATTAACTCCTACTACACAGCCTGTGTTATCAATTAGTGGACCTCCGGAATTTCCTGGGTTTAAGGCAGCATCAGTTTGAATAATTCGTCCCTCGTCTCTTAAATTGCTGATAATGCCTTTGGTGAAGGAGAAATCAAGTCCTTCAGGAGCTCCTAGAGCTAGGACATCAGAAGCAATCCGAGTTTCTGTTTTTTTAAAAGGCAAGACAGATCCTTCTATACCTTCTATTTCGATTAGTGCCAGATCCGTAAGATTTGTAGATCCACCAGCATCCATTAAAGTTGTAGCGAAGTCTTCGTTGCCATCTGACCAGGAAACTATAGATTTCTTGACTCCATTTAGGACATGACTGTTAGTCATTATTTGGGTTTTACCTTTGTAGTGACCTATGACAAAACCACTACCTCTTGATTCTTTTGTAGATATAACTACAACACTAGGCATCACCTTCTCAACTAAATCTTCTGTTGAATATTTCTGATTACATTTTTTAGATATTAAAGCTTGTTTCCCTGAACGATTTAGTGAAAAGATTCCTGCATTCCCACAACCTACTAAAAGTAAGCATCCTGCAAATATGATGGCCGAATTAGTTAAGCGGGGATTTCTCAAGTATTGAATTAATCTTCAAAATATTATCGCAAATATTTGTTGTATAGATAAATTCTTAAGAAGAATTCAGTTGGACCCCATACCCCAAGGCGTAATGGCTATAGCGCATCAACATTCTTAGATCCTTATGGCCGCTAGATTCTGATATCTGTAGGGCACTCATTCCCTCTGCCCACATATTGCTAATTGCGATGTGACGGAGGTCATGAAATCTGAGCTGAGTGAGACCAGCAGCTTTTCTTGCTCGATCAAAGCCATGACGTGCTGCTCCAATGCTTAGTTCAATAACGTTTTGATTGTTTTGTGGGTATTGCTTTAGCAGTGCAATTGATCGAGGTGATAGTGGAACAATCCTTTGACTTGTTTGTAAGCCTTGAGCTGCGCATTCTTTCCTGTTGAGGTGAACGAGTTTTCTATTGAGATCTAGATCATTCCATTTGATCGAGAGAAGTTCAGATCTCCGCATTCCTGTTGCTAGTGCTAATTCCGTTAGTCGTTTGTGATTAGGATTCTTCGCTTTATCTAATTCAAGAAGTAATTGCTTTTTTTGAGCTGCGGTGATGTAAGGGAAT
>QCPN01000035.1:0-8956 GCA_003209775.1 Prochlorococcus sp. AG-436-O09
TCCAATAAAAAGTGCGCCTCAAGAAAATTCAATTTTTGCCTGGCTTAGCAATATGAGGCAATCCCCAGCCCAACTTGTTGCGAAGTACTTGAAAAAACTCATTATCAGATAAACGAACAAACCTTACAGGGTGACTACTTTTTCTAATAAGAACTCTATCTTCTGGCCAGACATAACACCCAGCCGTTCCATCAACCACCATCATTAATCTTTCTGGCGTAGCAGGGAAAACTGTTACAGGTTCCAAATCACTAAAGACCAATGCTCTTGATGCTAAAGAGTGAGGAGCGATAGGGGTTAATTGAAGTACTGGACAATCAGGTGTAATCACTGGTCCTCCTGCACTTAGGGAATAAGCAGTAGAACCAGTAGGGGTAGAGAGAATTACTCCATCTGCAGAGATGTCGACAGGGGCATGTCTCCCAATTGATATTTCAAAATGGCACATGCTTGTAAGAGGTTCTCTATGCAATGCCATCTCATTTAGGCAAAGAGCCTCCCACCGCCTTTGATCTCCTCTGAAAACACTTACAACAAGGCTTGTCCTTTCTTCAATGTCCCATTTTGTTGTTATAACCTTTGCAAGCGCTTTATCAAGATCAGGTAAATACGTTTCTGTAAGAAAGCCTAAATGACCGGTATTTATTGTAAGAATCGGGATGCCAATTGGTGCTGTTTGACGAGCAGCAGAAAGGACTGTTCCATCACCACCCAAAACAATGGCTAATTCCAAAGAAGAATCAAAACCTTCTGGCACGCAGGCGTTGTAACCAAGGGTTCTCATGTGTTGATCAGGATTAGCAAAACCAACCATCCCACCAGAACTACTAGCCCTTACAACTTCATAACCTGATTTCTCAAACCTATTTTGAATATGAAGAGCTGTCTCAATAGAAAGCTCCTTACCATCATTAAGAATCAGTCCTACTCTAGGCACTGATAAAAACAAGCAACAACTTAATCACTTTAATTTAAAATTATTATTTAGGATAAATCTCACTAGAGTTCTATTGAAATTATAAGGCATTATCACAACTAGAACTGCTCTAAAAATCTAAGATCACTTGTATAAAACCTTCTAATATCGTCAATGCCATGTCGAACCATACAGAAACGCTCTACTCCTAATCCAGCTGCAAATCCAGTCCAAATATCAGGATCAATCCCCAATCCCTCTAAAACAGCAGGGTCAACCATCCCACATCCCATGACCTCAAGCCACTTACCTTTCCATTGAACATCAACTTCAACAGAAGGCTCTGTGAAAGGAAAATAACTTGCTCTAAATCGAACAGGCAAGTCACCAAAAAAGGTCTTTAAAAAAGCCCTAACAGTTCCACGAAGATGGCTAAAATCCAATCCCTTATCAATTGCTAAAACCTCAACTTGATGGAACACAGGAGAATGAGTTGCATCAACAGCATCTCTGCGATAAACCCTCCCTGGTGCAACAATCCTGACTGGAGGAGGAGTTTTCTCAAGACATCTTATCTGAACTGGCGAGGTATGCGTCCTCAGGAGCAAATCATTATCTAAATAGAAAGTATCCTGCATATCTCTTGCAGGATGATTTTCTGGGATATTTAAAGCCTCAAAGTTATAAAAGTCATTTTCAATTTCAGGGCCCTCATGAACTTCATAACCGAGGCCACAAAAGATATCTACAATCTGTTCAGTTGTTGATATTAAAGGGTGCCTGTGGCCAAATGGTCTCCCAGCAGGTGGTGCAGTGACATCCAGTTTCTCACTCGAAATCAATTCAGCTAAAACTTCTTCCTTTAACTTGCTTACTCTCTCTGCAATTAGTTCTTGAAGTTGATTTTTTAACACGTTTGCCCTTTGGCCCATAATTGGTCGTTCAGAGCTATTCAAAGCTCCCATCGAACCAAGAATCTTCGACAAACGGCCTTTCTTGCCAAGAAACTGTATTCTCAGTCTTTCAAGATCTTCTTTATCCTCAGCAAGAGTAATATTATTAGCAGCCTCTTTTTCCAACCTCTCAAGGTCATCATTTAGCTGCTTAAGAGAAACGTTATTACTCACAATAAAAAGACATTCCAAACAACTTTAAACAGCGATGGGTACTAATTTAAAAAAGAGACTTCAGCAACAATGAAACCTTTGAGAATTTTAATCAGTAATGATGATGGTGTTTTTGCAGAAGGGATAAGAACTCTTGCCATTGCAGCAGCAAGTAGAGGGCATGAGATTACCGTTGTGTGTCCAGATCAAGAACGCTCTGCGACTGGCCATGGACTTACTTTACAGGCCCCGATTAGAGCAGAGAGAGCTGATGGTCTTTTTGGGGAAGGCATCAAGGCATGGGGATGTAATGGAACCCCTGCAGATTGCATAAAGCTTGCCTTAAATGAACTTCTTAAAGAAAGACCAGACTTAATACTGTCTGGCATAAATCATGGTCCAAATCTTGGAACAGATATTTTCTGCTCTGGGACAGTTGCTGCTGCTCTTGAAGGAACTCTTGAGAATATTCCCTCACTAGCAGTAAGTATAGCCAGCTTTCAATGGAAGAAATTTAGTACTGCTGGAGAGATAGCATTAAATGTTGCTGAAGATGCATTGTCTAGAAAATGGCCGAAAAAATTGCTTCTCAATCTCAACATTCCACCATGTAGCGCAACGGAAATGGGAGAAATTAAATGGACTCGACTTTCAATTAGACAATATGAGGAACAATTCAGCAAACGCGAAGACCCTAGAGGTAACACCTATTACTGGATGGCAGGAGAAGCAGTGAAAGATCTTCAATCTGCAGGGGACGGTCCAATTGAGTGGCCAAGTGATGTTTCGCAAATTGAAACGAAATCACCATCTCTAACTCCTATCCAACCAGATTTGTTTTGGAGAGGAAATATTGATGATCTCCCAAAGTTAAGCTTTGGAAATCACCTTGAGCGATAAATCCTTTGAAGCAACCAAAGAGAAAAAATTAAACCAATTAGATGTGCAAACAATACTTGGGTATTACTTAAAACCGAAAGCATTTCTAGAGATGTAATAGGATAATTTTCCATTGATCTCATCCCTGCCCCAATAGAAATACCAGGAGCTTGCATCGATGCCTGTACAAAAAGAGCCCCTGCTAATGATTGATAACCAACCGAAGAAAAAACTAATCCCAACAAATCCACTATCAACCCCCTCTTTAACAAACGAGCCGTCTCGCCTCTACTAGGACGGGCGGGACTATTAATTGCTCTTCCAGTCAGTACTATTAACCAACCCTGCCAAAGGCTGTATAACAATAAAATAAAAGCCAAACTGGTTAGGGATAATCCAGGTCCTAGCCCTAAAGCTCTTTCGGAGTTCCTCGCTAAACTGCTACCTACATTGTTAAAAAGCAAAACACCTACTACCACAACTCCAAGCACTGTTTGGATCCAAAAACGTATCCAGCCAATTCGTCTCAGGCCTAAGGCAAGCAAAGGAAAATCAGGCTGATCAGCCATCAAAGTTAATGCGGTATTAATTCAAACTTGCCACCAAATCATGAAAATTGCACGTTCATCTTGATATCAGTCTGCTCCCCTCTTCAAGCTCATCTTCCTACAGCTTTAGCTCTTGGAAGCTTTGATGGTCTTCATGCAGGCCATAGAAGCGTTATAAAGACAATATCAAGCAGTAACCTCGGCATTCCAACAGTTGTAAGCTTTTGGCCTCACCCTAGAGAAGTACTTTTTGGTGAAACCAGACTTCGTCTTGATCTTCCTTCTGAAAAAGCGGTTTTGTTGGAACCCTTGGGAGTTAAACAGTTAGTTCTAGTGCCATTTGATTTATCATTAGCGTCTTTAAGTGCAAAAGAGTTCTTTGACCAAGTCCTAATAAAGCAACTTCATGCAAAACATATATCAATAGGAGCAAACTTCAGGTTTGGTAAGAATAGAGAAGGAGATCCTGCGATTTTGTCCAAACTAGGAAAAGAATCAAATGTCGAAGTTTCTGTAGGGAAAATAATTGAAGATGCTCAAGGGCGAATGAGCAGTAGTCGAATTCGGTCGGCTCTAAGAGCAGGAGACATGAAACTTACAAATATTCTTCTTGGAAGGGAATATTCATTCTGTGGCTCAGTGGTATCTGGAAAAGGGCTAGGAAAAGAAATAGGTTGGCCTACAGCAAACCTTGAGGTTGATGCAAAGAAACTTTTACCAGGTCCTGGAGTATATGCTGCATTCGCAAAAGAAGCTGACACGGAGGTTTTCTTTCCTGCAGTTATGAATCTAGGCCTTCAACCTACAGTAGATCCCAGTGCTCACTCAGCAACAGAAGTCCACTTCATAAATCAAAAATTAAATCTTGAAAAAAAAGATCTAGTGGTTCAACCAATTGAGAGAATAAGAGACCAGAAAAAGTTTGCCAGTCTTCAAGATCTAAGCAATCAGATCAACTTAGATGCAAAACGAGCTCTTTCAATCTTGACTTAGCGATAGAATTAACAAGGCTAAGGATAAGCATTTGTGAGACCCCAAACCACAAAAAACCCAATACCACCAAGTAAGAGAACTCCCCAAATGAGCACATTAGTGCTATCGAAATCAGTTTTTTCCATAAACAGGGGAAGAGAAACCTTCTTCACATTGGCACGAAATACATGAGTTTCATCCATAAGACAAACCAAGATGTGGCTCAGCTAATAGATGCCAATCTCGATAGAGCAAGAGAAGGTCTCAGAGTGATTGAAGATTGGTCTAGGTTTGGACTAAATAACAAAGCTTTTGTAATCATCCTCAAAGACTGGAGGCAACAACTTGGACGACAGCACCATGAGTTTTATAAAAAAGCTCGATCTACTTCTACTGATAAGGGAGCAGGTTTAAAACATCCCGCACAATCAACACGGGTTCATCCAAAAGAAATAGTCGCAGCAAATTTCGCAAGAGTGCAAGAAGCGTTAAGAGTCCTTGAAGAGTTTACTCGCATAACTCATCCAGAACTTTCAAGAATATCAGCAGATATTCGATATAAAGTTTATGATTTAGAGATCGATATTTTAAAAGCTTCCAATCATAAAACAAGGCTTAAAACACTTAACAACTGCAAGCTATGTTTAATAACAAGGCCTCATCCACAATTACTAAGAACTGTTTCTTTAGCTTTAAAGGCAGGAGTGAGAATGGTTCAATTTAGATGCAAAGAAGGTACAGATTTAGAAAACATTGGACTAGCAAAAGAGTTAGCCTCATATTGTAAAAGCAATAATTCACTTTTCATAATTAATGACAGAATAGACATTGCAATTGCATCAAATGCTGATGGAATACACTTGGGACAAGAAGATATTCCTATAAAAATTGCAAGAACGTTAGTTGGTCCCGAAAAGATAATTGGACTCAGCACACATTCTGTTAAACAAATTGAAAGTGCGGAGAAAGAACCATGTGACTATTTAGGAGTCGGCCCTATATACAAATCCCATTCCAAACCAAATGCAACAAGCATTGGGACTGATTTCATTAAAAAGGTTGCCAACCAAATTAATATTCCTTGGTTTGCAATTGGAGGGATAAACAAAGTCAATATTTCCGAAATAAACCGATTAGGAGCAAGAAAAATAGCATTAATAAATGCGATTATGAGTGCTGAGGATCCATACACAGCAAGCAAAGAACTTTTGGAGAAAATAAAATGAAATTCTTAATCAATGGCGAAATCAAAATTATAAATTTCCAAGAATCCACTCCAAACCTTGAATTGTTAATAGCTGCTCTTGGTCTAAATCCTAAAATTATAGTGGTTGAATTTAATGGAGTAATTCTAACTCAACAAAGATGGAAGAACCAACAAGTGAATAATGAGGACAGATTAGAAATAGTTACAGTTGTTGGTGGAGGGTAACAAAACTCTCTTTGGCTTAATTCAATAGGAATGGAGCAAACTTGACGCACACCTCTCACTTTCAATTAAAGCAATCAAAGTAATTTACTTAAAAAACGAACCATTCCCTTTTAAATCTTAAGCATTCGTGAAATTATTCCCCAAAAACTCCCTTTTTTGGAAATCTTAAGCTTTTCTTCTACTAAAAACTCGCAACATCAGCCAAGTCAGCGGTTTCACACAGTTATGTTACATACAAGTTATTTTTTTTACACGTGTCTGCTTCATCTCAACCTGAGCCTCGCTCAATGAAGTGGGAAAGCAATGGTGAATTAGCTCAACGAGACCTATCAGAGCTTGTAAATCGTTTACTCGATGTGGAGTCGCAAACTCACAGCAATGAACTATCTAGATTAGGAATGAAATATGAAGAACACGATTAGTCTGCCTTCTAACACTTGCAAACTTGATATTTCTATTCCAAATTCAGGGGACTAACTAATATATTTTTGAAAGAGAGACGCACCAGCTCATTAAATTGGGTAAATACTCCTGTTATTGCAGAGGCAATATCTCGCTATCAAGAAGGTAGATTACCTCGTTCAATAACTCTATGGCTTGAAGAGATTTTGGAGTTAGACAACAATTAAACTCTCTGATTTCAAGTATTGCTAATGAGACTTGATTTGATAATCCTTAAGGCTGCCATGGCAGCACCATAACCATTGTCAATATTCACCACAAGTAATCCTGGCGCGCAACTTGCGAGCATACCTTGTAAGGCAGCATTGCCTCCCATGCTTACACCATATCCAACTGATACTGGCAAACCAATGACTGGCTGAGGAATTAATCCTGCAATGATTGTTGGAAGGGCCCCTTCCATCCCAGCACAAACAATTACGGTTCTAGCTGTTTTGAACTTGTCTAGCCTTCCTAGTAGTCGTTGCAATCCAGAAACACCAACATCCATCAACATCTCTGCTTTAACACCATGGCAGTTTAATGAGACAACAGCTTCTGCTGCAACATTTAGATCACTTGTTCCGGCAGTTACGACTAAAACCTTTCCCAGTGATTCATCTGTGTCAAGGGATGGTCCTAATGTTAAGCAAGATGCTTGAGAGTGATACTCGGCTTCTTCAAAAGTTCGCAATAAAATTTCTGCTTTTTCCTTGCTTACTCTCGTTACAAGTGCAACCTGTGAAGCCGCCTCTAAATCTCTAAGGATCCCAATAATTTGATCACATGACTTATTTTCCCCCCATATAGCCTCAACCATTCCTAATCGTCCTAGACGTTCAAGATCTAAGAAAACTTCCTTTTCTATCATTGGGGGAATAATTCACCTTGAGATTTGATTGGGAAAGGATTAATCCCATTTTTACCAGTCAAATCAGTTGATATTTGCTCAAAGGTCTTCTGAACATGATCTATTTCCTCCTGAGGAATCGTTTTCCAATCAGAGCGACTGGCCCAACTAATGAGCAATATTGCCTCTTCTCTTTCAGCATCCCAAAGCAACTGTCTTCCAAGGAAACCTTTTTGCTCTTTTAACCATGGCTCCCAACTTTTTTGTTCAGCAATCAACCAAGCATTACGATCCTTATGGGGAACTCGTAGACGAAGGTACTCAATAATCGTTTGATTAGAATCGTTCAATTCGGATGAATTAGCAGCTAATGCAACTTTCGTATTACTAAGAGAAAGAATACATACAAAGAAAAGTGAGGCAAAGAGAAGAATTCCTTTTCTTAAGAACAATGTTGCTATAGAGATCATCATATTCTTTCTAATAAGACCACCGCATGACTGCTAATTCCCTCTTCTCTACCTTCAGGTCCAAGTAATTCATTGGTCGTTGCTTTAACGCCAACCAATCTACAGTCTATGCCAATGCAGTTAGCAATCCTCTGACGCATCAACTCAATATGAGGCTTTAGTTTAGGTCGTTCAGCTATAACAACTGAATCAATATTTACCACCTTCCAACCTTCTATCTTAAGCAACTCAGAGACTTTCTCTAATAAAACTAAGCTATCGGCACCTTCCCATTGAGCATCTTCTGGGGGGAAATACTTCCCAATATCTCCCAATGAGAGAGCTCCAAGCATTGCATCCATCAACGCATGGACAAGCACATCTGCATCGCTATGGCCATCAAGACCTAGTCCAGAAGGATGTTCAAGTTTAACTCCTCCAACAATTAGATCCCTATCAGGGACCAATCGATGAATATCATATCCGTTTCCTATTCTTAGGCTACAAGGCGGCCTAGTCATATCAATGGATTAAAGTTTTGGTATTAAGGCTGCTTCATCTTTACTTCAATAACGATGTTACTTGAAAGTTAAAAGATCATTTTAGCATCACCTTATTCTAGACATAAGGCATTGACTCTGGAAAGACTTGCAACTAATAAAAAACTATTAATCAAGGCTTGCAAGATCGCTTCGATTGCTCCCGCTCAAAGCAATTCTCTCCAATTTTTCTAGACGTTCGCTCTGCATAGCAATTAACTTCCTCATCTCTACATTTTCAGAAGTCAGTGATCCAACTTTCTTTAAAAGTTCTTTTTGTCCCCTAACACTAACCAAACTGGGCTTAGTGACTTTACCTAATTTCCAAACAAATCCTGCTCTGGCAGAAAACTTATCTACAAAATCACCAGCATATTCTTGGCCAGGCATAGTCATAGATGCTGCATAGTTAATGGAGAGTTTTTCATTTACTTTTGATGCACAACCACCGGAAAAAGCAAAATCACCACCATGAGTTCCAGTTCCTAATCCGCAAGCAAGAGTAGTGTCAGTTGGAACTGTTGGTAAACCTGTTAATGCGGCACTTAATGCCCCAACATTATTTATTGACTGCTCTACATCTCTTCCATTAATTAATAATTTAGTTCCGTTTGTATAATCAATGGGAATTGAATTTCCGGCCGCATCTTTTGCATAAACTTTTTGCCTACCATTTTCTTCTTTAGTAATCCAAGAGTTTTCACCAATATGAAGTTCATCTCCTACATACTTAACTAAACTTTTACCAGTTGATCCTCCTTGACTGATTCCATCATTATCAATTCTAAGTAATTCATCAGTTCCTTCTCCTCCTAGTGAAACAA
>QCPN01000036.1:0-8373 GCA_003209775.1 Prochlorococcus sp. AG-436-O09
AAGCGATGGTTTCATTACCCTCAGGCGCTTCTCTCTATCTGTTGGGGATTCTCAGTCCTAATTCCTTGGGCTGCAAGCGAGTCTTCTTTAAATGGTGGAGTAACCCTGCTGTCATGCTGGCTAGCATCAATGATGTGGACTTTTGGGTTTGATACTGTTTATGCAATGGCCGATAAGGCTGACGACAGAAAGCTAGGCTTAAATAGCAGCGCTCTATCACTTGGTAAAAATGCTTGCAGAGTAGTATCTACTTGCTACGCCTTAACATCAATACTCATAGCAATAAGTGCCTTCAGCAAAGGAATTGGGCCCATCTTTTGGCCTATCTGGCTACTAGCAAGTATTAGTATGCAGAAAGAAGTTTTATCCTTGAATGTTTTGGAATCAGAGATATCGGCATCGAGTAGGCATTTTCGCAATCAGGTCTTACTTGGAGGATTGATTTTATCAGCATTAATACTTGGTAATTTATAAAAGTGGGTCTAATTAAATCAGAAACCACAACAAAGCCTTTAAGAGAAGGAGATAAAGTTCTGGCCATTAACGTTAGTTCACCTCTTAATGATGAAGATTGTCTACTCCAAGGCATCAAAGTCTTTGAAGATTGGGGACTCACATGTCAAAACGAAGTAACTTTTGGGAGGCATTGGGGTTATCTTGCAGAAAAAGATTCATTCAGATACAAACAACTCCACTCAAATAATCATTCCGACTTAATTGCATTTGCAAAAGGAGGGTGGGGTGCAGCACGATTACTTGAGAACCATCAACCATGGCGAAAAGGTTGGCTTGTTGGCTACTCAGACTTATCATCACTTCTACTTGCTCGGCTTGCAGCAGGATATGATGGTGCCATACATGGTCCTTTAGTTAGTTCTATTTCAAAAGAACCTACTTGGAGTAAACATAGATTGAGGTCACTTCTATTTAATAAGTCTGTTCCTGATCTTTTAGGTAGTTCATGGAATAACGGAATAGCAAGAGGTCCTTTAGTAGCAGCCAACTTAACAGTTGCATCCCATTTGCTGGGTAGCGAGCATATGCCTAATCTCAAAGGTGCCATTTTAGTCTTGGAAGATATTGGGGAAGAGCCTTACCGAATTGATCGAATGTTGACGCATTGGCGAATCAAAGGCGTACTTCAGGATCTAGCTGGTTTAGCTTTCGGAAACTTCTTAAACTGTGAAGACCAAGAACAAGATAAATCCCAAAGTTTCTCTGTCGAGGAGATTCTTAAAGAGCGTTCTAGAGATCTAAATATCCCTGTTATTGCAGACCTCCCAGTTGGGCATTGCTGTGGGAATGCGGCCTTGCCTCTTGGCTGGGAAGCTACCCTTGATGGGAATGAGGGAATACTGAGCATCAAGCCCTTTTAAATAGCAATGCTTCAGCAATGATGAGATCAAATGGTGTAGTGACTTTTATATTCGATGAAGGTGACTCCAAAATTTTCACAGTTCGTCCCAATTTTTCAAATAAAGCTGCATCATCTGTAACGCTCCAATTGTTTATGAGAGCTTGCTCATGCGCATTCTTCAGCTCTGCAACAGTAAAGCCCTGAGGAGTTTGTGCTGCCCATAGTTCAGAACGATCAGGTGTCCCAGTAATATATCCATCCTTGGACACTTGTTTGATTGTGTCAGTAACTGGTGTAGCAGCAACAACAGCAATCCCTTCTTTAACCAAATCAGCGCACTGGTTCAATAATTTAGGCTCAACTAAACACCTTGCAGCATCATGAATAAGTACATGTTTAGCATCAGAAGGCAAGCCATTTAATCCTCGTTGAACGGACTCTTGTCTTGTACTACCACCATCTATCCAATGAATCTGTAATCCACAATCCTCAACTACAGAAAGGATTGCAGACTTGTCTAAAGGTTGACCAACAATCCCAATCCAATCAATAGAAGTAGAGGCCTTGACCGAATTCAAGGTCCATGACAAAACTGAGCGACCAGCAACATCCAAAAGCAATTTATTGCAGTGAGCCCCCATACGTGATCCGCTACCAGCAGCGGCAATTAATAAATGCAAAGCTTGCTCCTTTTAAGAAAGACTTGATAACCTTTCCAGTTAATAAATGCTGCTCTAATTTATTAGGCTTAGTACAATCTGCTTTGATCTTATTAAGCAAGGAAACAAAACATCGCATGACTTCATCATCACTTCTCAACGGCCAAACAGCACTAATTACAGGTGCTAGCAGAGGAATAGGCAAAGCAATTGCTATTGGGCTCGCTGATTTAGGAGCTGAAGTTGTGGTTAATTATGCAAATTCAAGGCAACAAGCAGAAGAAGTCGTATCTTTGATCAAAAGCTCTGGGGGCAAAGCCTATTCTCTTAAGGCAAATGTGGCTGATGAAGACTCTGTAAATCAATTAATCAATTCTGTCCTTGGGAAGAGTAATCAAATAGATATTTTGGTCAATAATGCTGGGATAACAAAAGATGGACTTCTCATGAGAATGAAAACTGAAGACTGGCAATCAGTCATTAATCTAAATTTAACTGGGGTTTTCTTTTGCACTAAAGCAGTTTCACGAGCAATGCTGAAGAGGAAGCAAGGAAGGATTATTAATATCACATCCGTTGTAGGAATAATGGGTAATGGGGGACAGGCAAATTATGCGTCTGCAAAAGCAGGTGTTATTGGCCTTACTAGAAGTTCTGCTAAAGAGTTTGCAAGTAGAGGTATCACCGTTAATGCGGTTGCTCCTGGCTTTATAGAAACAGATATGACAAAAGACTTAGATTCACAATCAATCCTCGCAGCTATTCCTTTAGGCCGATTCGGTACTCCTGAGCATGTAGCAGGAGCAGTTTGTTTTCTTGCTTCTAATCCTGCAGCAAGCTATATAACGGGACAAGTTTTACAGGTAGATGGGGGAATGGTGATGAGCTAAAAGCAATCAAATCAACATTAATCAATAGGTTGTCCCAATTCATCACGCAACTTACGAATACGCTGCAACAGCTTCAGCCTTCTACTTCTTGCAGTGGCAGTTAGGAAAAGTCGTAAAGGAAAGTAAATCACAGTCATCGTGCCGGCAAGCCCAGCCATCAATATAAAAAATAACGATCCTGAATCATTCATACTTTGAACATAATCGTCCAAGTGGCATTAAGCACTATTTAAAACTCAAAAATCAAAGGATTCGGCTTTCCCCACTTCTTAACATCTCACTTTTCGTAAGAGTGTAAAGGGAAATTGTGAATAGCCTCCAACTAAAAAAAATGGCAAAAATCATCAGATCTTCAGATGAATCCAGAGGTGCTCTAGAAAATGGTGTAAACGCCCTAGCTGATGCTGTAAAAGTAACTATTGGGCCAAAAGGCAGGAATGTGGTACTCGAAAAGAAATTTGGAGCTCCAGATATAGTCAATGACGGGGTGACAATTGCTAAAGATATTGAGCTTGAGAATCCTTTTGAGAATCTAGGGGCAAAGCTTATTGAACAAGTTGCTTCAAAGACTAAAGATAAAGCTGGTGATGGCACAACAACAGCTACAGTCCTAGCCCAAGTAATGGTGCATGAAGGTTTAAAGAATACTGCTGCTGGTGCCAGTCCTATAGAAATTCGTCGTGGGATGGAAAAAGCCGTCTCAAATATTGTTGAAAACCTTCAAAAACAAAGCAAAAGCATAAGTGGCGACAAAGTACTTCAAGTTGCAACGGTTAGTGCAGGTGGCGACGAAGAGGTCGGAAAAATGGTCGCTGAAGCTATGGAGAAAGTCAGCGTTGATGGAGTAATTACGGTTGAAGAGTCGAAATCACTAAATACAGAGCTAGAAATAACTGAAGGGATGGCATTTGATCGAGGCTACACCTCTCCTTACTTCGTTACCGATGCAGAAAGACAAATCTGTGAATTTGAGAATCCTTTACTGTTAATTACCGATAGAAAGATAAGCTCCATTAACGACCTAGTACCTGTACTAGAAGCTGTCCAAAAGAGTTCTTCTCCTCTTATTATTTTAGCGGAAGAGGTTGATGGCGAGGCCTTAGCAACCCTGGTGGTAAACAAGAATCGTGGTGTTCTTCAAGTGGCTGCAGTCCGAGCACCCTCTTTTGGAGAAAGAAGAAAAGCAGCTTTAGCCGATATAGCTGTTCTTACTAATGGGACTCTTATAAGTGAAGACAAGGCAATGACTTTAGATAAAGTTTCATTGTCTGACTTAGGCAAGGCAAGGAAAGTAACTATTACAAAGGAGAGTACAACAATAGTTGCAAGCGATGATAGCAATAAAGAAGTGGCCTCTAGAGTGGCCTCCATTAAAAGAGAACTAGATCAAACAGATTCAGATTATGACAAAGAAAAGCTAAATGAGCGCATTGCTAAGCTGGCTGGTGGGGTAGCAGTTATCAAAGTAGGAGCCCCAACAGAAACAGAATTAAAAAATCGCAAATTACGCATCGAAGATGCATTAAACGCGACTCGAGCTGCAGTAGAAGAAGGAATTGTTGCTGGTGGTGGTACGACTCTAATTAAACTAGGGAAAGATCTTGACACCCTTTCTAAGAAACTAGGCGGCGATCAGGCCACTGGTGTCGAAATCATCAAGAAAGCGCTCTCTGCTCCAGCGAAGCAAATTGCTATCAATGCAGGAGAGAATGGTGATGTTGTTGTATCAGAGATAGAAAGACTGGGGAAAGGGTTTAATGCAGCCACTGGGAAATACGAGGACCTAATGTCTGCAGGAATTATTGATGCTGTAAAAGTAATTCGACTAGCTCTTCAAGATGCAGTGTCAATTGCATCTCTTCTTATAACAACTGAAGTAATAATAGCCGACAAACCTGAGCCACCTGCTCCAGCTGGTGATGGTGGAGGAGACCCAATGGGTGGAATGGGTGGAATGGGTGGAATGGGTGGAATGGGAATGCCTGGGATGGGCGGGATGGGAATGCCTGGAATGATGTAATCATTCCTTAAGGAAATTAGGCAAAACTAATTTCTTTTTAGAAATTAAATAAGTTTTCACGAAGCCTTAGGCATCTTCTCTTCGGAGGGAGGCAACCATCTTCTTAATCTACTTAAGCTTGGGATAGGAGGTGCTTGGACCAACGGGATGTTAGGTGAATTAGATGGTATTTTTTCTATATTTTCAACCATCTGGGAAGAGAGTGAGTTCTCATCATCAGATAATTCACTAACATTTTGGTGATCTGGAATTTTTAGATTCGCTTCATCCTTAATAGACTCTTGTGGAATACCTAGGCCATCAATGAAACTTGATTCTATGGACAGTTCAGCTTGGTCAATTCCTAAAGATACCGAACCCTGAGGTATTTCTCTAGGATTTAGATTCAAGAAATCTTTAATTTCAGTCTCTAAAGGGTCTAAAGCTTCAATACCGTAACGATGCACCAACTTAGACCTTAGACAAAGAAGATGATCTTGATCACCAAGTTGGATAGCTTCAGAAATCTTGTTTTGAAGCTGAGTTTTTCGAAAAGAAATCAATTTCATCGGGATTAGTGAAGGCAAGGGGTCTAGATAAGTTTTCGATTTAATAATGGGCGAATAACAAAGAATAGGCCAATTGTTAAAACGATCAAAATCAACAAGCATTCATATCCGGTTAGATCTCCGTAAGGAGCCTGAATAAGAACACTCCCTAATCCAATTGAACTGCTATAAGCAGCACGAATAGGTTCTATAGCAAAGGTAAGCGGATTTATTGCTGCTAGCCAGCCCAACCATGCCGGCATGAAAGAAATTGGAACTAAAGCTGTGCTTGCAAATAACAGCGGAAGATTGGCGACAAATATAACCGCAATTAATTCAATATGACCAGGCAAAATAAATGCAAGGCCTAGGCTCAAAGCTGTAACAGCAAAAACTAATATTAAAAGGGTTAGAAGAACCAACAAGACGCCACCTTCGCTTGGCCAGCCATAACCAAGAAAAAAAGCAGCAGACATAATTGCAAAGCATTGCAACAGACTAATAGTAGATATATAGACAATAGAAGACACAACAATAGAGCTACGGCTTTGCAACGGAGCTACTAACAATCTATTTAAAAATCCAAATTCACGATCAAACATTACTGGTAAGCCTGCATTAAGTGCTCCACTAAATGCGGTAAATACGATTATGCCAGCTCCAAGAAATCTTCCATACTCCATACCCCCAGGAAGAAAGTCTACAGGTGCATTTGCAAATAGAGCTCCGAACAATACAAGCCATATCAAAGGTTGAAGCACTCCTGCTATCAAAGTAGAAGGTCTTCTTATTAACTGTAGAAAAAGCCTTTTAGTTAACGCAAAAACTTCCTGAAGAAATTGATTAATTGGTGTCTCTTGTTTATTTAGAGAGCTTGATGAAGAGAGAGTGATGTTCATAGAATTAGGAATGGCTAAGTTTTAAAGTATTTATTCATTAAGAAGTTAAAAGCTTTTATCTCATTGACTGTTTTGCCTCTTTCTTAAAGTCCCTCTTACTAGAAACCTCCAGTTCTGCATCCATAAGTGTTTTACCAGTTGCCTTTAAATAAACGTCATCCAAACTTGGACGACTTTCAGATAATGAAAAGATTCCATAACCAGCTTCATTTAACTGCGAACGTAAAGTTGACAAAGATTCAGAGTCATCTGCAAAAAAGTTTATAGAAAAGCCTTGAGCTCTATTAAAAAAAACATCATGTAACCCTTTAACACCCTGAATTATTTTTCGAACGTTTTCAGCCTCCACTTGATTGCTAAATTCTCGTACCTTTAGAGTCACTCTATTATTTCCCAACTCTTTTTTTAGTTCCCTTGGCGATCCATTTGCAATGACTTTTCCCGAATCAATAATTGCCATCTGATCAGAAAGCGCATCAACCTCCTCAAGATAATGACTACTTAATAAAATCGTAGTACCTTCATCATGAAGTTCCCTTAATAAAGACCAAACTTTGGAACGAGTTTCTATATCTAATCCAACAGTTGGTTCATCTAATATCAACAATTCAGGTTCATGCAAAAGACCACATGCAAGGTCAAGACGTCTCTTCATACCACCAGAGTAAGAACCAGATCGTCTGTCAATCCATTCAGCCATATCAAGTCGATCAATCATCTCTTGAATTCGCTTATCACGATAATTTCTACGCAAATGGTAAAGCTCACCATGAAGCTCAAGTAATTCCCTACCAGTGAGAATTTTATCTATTGCTACTTCTTGAGCTACATAACCGATCTTATCTCTGATACTTCTCGGATTTGTTAAAGCATTCTCTCCTGCTACAACAACTGTCCCAGAATCAGGTTCCAAAAGAGTACAAAGAATTCTCAGAGTTGTACTCTTACCCGAACCATTAGGACCTAGAAGACCAAAAAGAGTCCCTTTTGGAATTGCAAGAGTCAATTTCCTAAGAGCAAGTACAGATCCGTAAGACTTCTCTAGGTCATGAAGTTCAACCAAAAGCATTAAAGAATGGATCAGTTAAGTAAGTAATAGAAATCTAGAGAAAAAATTGCAATTAGGTGCGCAAAATTTCCATCAACAAAAAATTCTCAAATTACTGTAGGAAGATTTGTCAGATTTGAAAGAAGGTAAATAGCTTGATTATGAAATTGATCAGCTAATGATAATCGACTAATAACAAGCAAAAAGCAAATGCCAAACATATATAGAATGGACCATCGAAACAATCCTTTCGCCCGAACTAGATCTTCTGGATCAATTGCCAATCTTTGAACCATTTGAAATAACCTAACGTTAAACGGAACTAATAGGACACCATATAAGAGTCCACCTTCAGGGAGAGCAAAAACACCCAACCAACTCAGTAGAATAGTCGCCCAACCATATTGATAAATTGCCTTCGCGGTAAATACTGAACCTTTTACAACTGGCAACATTGGTATTCCTACAGATTGATAGTCATCTTTAAGAAGAATCGCCAAGGCCCAAAAATGTGCAGGAGTCCAAACCATTACTAAAGCAAACAGCCACCAACTACTGAGACCAATATGACCAGTTGCTGCTGCTGCTCCTACTAAGGGGGGAATTGCTCCAGCTACTCCTCCAATGACAATATTCTGAGAAGTCCGTGGCTTTAAGAATGCTGTATATAGGAGTACATAACTGCACAATCCAAGCAAAGAGAGTCCTGCTGCTAAACAATTAACACCACTAACTAACAAAGCAGCAGCAGCCAATGTACAAGAAATTGCTCCGGCGAAAACACTAGAAGGGGATAATCGGCCTGAAGGCAATGCTCTAGAGCTTGTTCGCTGCATTCGGGCATCAAGATCCTGCTCCCAAAGACAATTCAGAGCACCTGCAGCAGCAGCTGCAAGTGCTCCACCACCTAGAGTGCACACAAGTTTTGGCGAAGGCAATGGCCACCCTTCACTTAAGGCCATACCCCCAAGAG
>QCPN01000037.1:0-7976 GCA_003209775.1 Prochlorococcus sp. AG-436-O09
TTAAATTCTCTTTCATGTTTTATTTTCACGTTGAATGCAGGATTAACTTCATTTTATTTTTCCCAACAAACCTGTCAATAGTGATTTTAGAGCAATTTCTAAAAATATAATTTTAAATTGTATTTAAGTTGCCTGGAATAGCTCTTAGCATAGACCTTCTTTTAGATTAATAGCCTTTTGCTTATTTAAACTTTAGCCTTATTAGCTTTTAAGTATTCGTTTAAAGGTTTATTACTGCAGTGCATTTCCCATAGCTCTTGGCTCAATTTAATATTTAAATATGACTATTAGGATTAGTATTGATTCCTAAACGTTTAAATTAGTTGAAATATTTCTGTTCTTCAGAAAGAATAACCATTGCTCAGTTTCTGCTTTCCTCTTAAATTAACCCTGATTTTGCTAAGTCATTTTGAAGATTGCTTTCACATGCAAGCACTCTTGCCCAGCAAGGTAATTGCTTTGTTTCAGGAGATTCTAGAAAATTATCAATAGAGGGCCTCAGAATCTTTGAGAATTTTTGAACAGATAGCTCTTCTTCATGTCTGTCATAGGGAATATTATTTACGGCAGCATCTAATCCGAATTGCTTCACTCTGTCTTGACCAACCCGTTTATATAAAACTTCTAGTGTGGATATTTGAGAATTAGTTAATGTCTGAGCTTGATGCTCCATCAAGGCTTTTAATACATTAGATAAAATCTCCATACACATGCGCTGGAGGCCTTCTTTTGGGTTTTGGCCAACTTCTTTATGTTTATGATCAAATACTCCTAGGTCAACTTGGGCAATTCTAGAGAGCCTTACATTTTTATAAACCTCTGAAAGCAGGCCGATTTCCAACCCCCAATCGCATGGAATTCGTAAGTTCATTCCAAGGTCTCTTGTGAAAGCAAATTCTCCAGCTAATGGGTACCTAAAAGCCTGCAAATATTCCAAGAATGAACCTTTCCCAAAGATTTGCTCTAGAGAAGTTAATAATGGCCCAACAAATAACCTTGTCGCTCTTCCTTGGAGTGCATTGGACTCAAGTGACAAGCGGCTGTAAAAGGCTTTTACGTATGATATGCCATGAGACTGATCTAATAATGGTTGCAACATTCTGGCAGGGTATGAAAGGCTGAAAGTTCTTATGTCTGCATCAAATAAAGCCACTACTTCAGAATCTCTAGTTGCTACTCCAATTCCCTGCCATACAGCCCACCCTTTTCCTGGGGTACCAATTAAATCAAGACCATTTTTTTCTTGACTCTTAAGAACTTCAATTACGGAAGGACTATTGGTCCATTGAATATGAACAGGAAAAGGCATGGAAGAGAAGAAAGCCTTGGCCTCTCTAACCTCTTCTGCAGATTCTGCAGATAGAGCAATTACTAGTTCATTAAGACCTTTTAAATTACTTAGTACCTCTCTGGTTTTAATTAGAGCCGGTCTTTTAAATTCTTCGAAAAGGCATGGAATCAATATGGCTGTGGGCCTTTTCGTTAAATCCCCATTCAACTTCTCTAGAGAATCTTTTGTGACTCCATATTGATGAATTGTTGTGATCAAATCCTGTTTAAAGTCCATTCGGTAATAAGAGCAACAGAATGAGAGAAGTGTTTAGTCGATCCTGTGCAGAGTATTAATAAATACAAAGTGACAGGTTTGGAAAGGCAACTAAAAGAACTTAGGTGCTTGTTAGAAAAAATCTACAAAGACCATCCTGTAGAAGAGTTGAATTCTATGTGGTTGCAATTGCTGCAGATTTTAGAAGCCAATAGAAAAAGTGACTTCTCTGATCTTAAATCTAATTTGCCGCAGTGGGATTCTTCAACAGTAGTTTTGATTACATATGCAGATGGAGTTTACTCTTCTACCAATCCTACATTGAAGCCACTTGAAGAGCTTATAGATAAGCATTTAGATAATCTTGCCTCAATTATTCATCTCTTGCCATTTTTATGTTCTACTAGTGACGGTGGATTTGCTGTTTCAAGTTATGAGAAAATAGAACCAAGATTTGGAGAATGGGACGATATAAAAAGATTATCTAAGAATCATATTTTAATGGCTGATTTGGTTTTAAACCATATATCGGCTTCTCATCAATGGGTTCAGCAGTTCAAGAAATCTTTAGATCCTGGTAGAAAATATATTTTAGCTCCTATAAATAATAATAATTGGTCTAATGTTATTAGACCTAGGAATTCATCACTTTTCACTGCAATAGCTACAAAAGATGGTAAAAAGGATGTCTGGACAACATTCGGACCTGATCAAATTGATATTAATTGGAGGGAACCTAAAGTATTTATAGAGTTTCTAATATTGCTAGCTAGATATTTCAAACATGGAATTAGATGGATTCGTTTAGATGCAATTGGATTCATTTGGAAAGAACCTAAAACTACATGTTTACATTTAAATGAAGTCCATCTTTTCGTTAAGGCTTTAAGGATATTTCTTCAAAGTTTGCAGGACTCATTTGTTTTAATTACAGAAACTAATGTTCCTGAGAAAGAGAATATTTCTTATCTAAAACCTGGAGATGAAGCTCATTTGGCCTATAATTTTCCTCTCCCTCCTCTTTTATTAGAATCAATAATTAGCAATAAGGCAGACTTAATAAATAAATGGCTTTGTTCTTGGCCTGCTTTACCTAATAACACGGGTTTCTTGAACTTCACTGCTTCTCATGACGGGATTGGGTTAAGAGCATTAGAAGGTATAATGGATCAGAATAGATTGCATAATTTATTAATAGCCTGCGAAAAACGAGGAGGTCTTATTAGTCACAGAAGAATGCCAAATGGTGAAGATAAGCCTTATGAGTTAAATATTAGTTGGTGGAGTGCAATGTCAGATACTGGCGTTAACCCTAATAATTTTCAGTTTCAAAGATTTATACTTAGTCAACTCTTTATTATGGCTTTAAAAGGAGTTCCAGCCTTTTACTTTCAATCATTAATGGCTTCTGAAAATGATTTAACTAGTTTCGGGAAATCTGGTGAAAGGAGAGATTTGAATCGAGAGAGATTTGATGTGAACAAATTAGAAGTTATCTTAAAAGACCCAACTTCGGCTGCCAGCAAGAACCTTAGCAAACTAAAAAAAGCAATGAATATTCGTAGACAATTTAATGCTTTTCATCCTAAAGAAAATATGCAATGCCTAACGCCGAATCAAAGCGACTTTGTTATCATTTGTCGAGGTGAGACAAATGATAGGGTATGGGCTTTGCATAATATGACAAATAGCAAATTAACTATTTCACTTTTAGATTATCTCAAGATGGAAAAACAAAATCAAACATGTTGGTTTGATATATTAAATGAAGTTAACTGTCAAGATGATTTTATAGAGATGCAACCTTATTCTGTCCATTGGCTTATTCAGAAAAAATGAAATTAAAAGCTAATAATACTAATTGGTGGGTCGTTACAGATATTGATGGGACTTTAATGGATCATAATTATGATCTTCAACCAGCTTTGCCGACAATTAAATGGTTGAATAAATTATCTATACCTGTTATTCCTTGTACGAGCAAGACAGCTGCAGAAGTTCGTGACTTAAGAAAAAATATAGGGTTAAATGACCCATTTATTGTAGAAAATGGAGGAGCCATTTATGGAAATGATTCCTCTTCAAATTTAGAATGGGAGTTAATATTAGGAGAAAAATATGAGAAATTGAGATCTACATTGAGGCTTATATCCTTAGAGCTTGGTTATTCTTTAATTCCTTTAAATGACCTGTCTAAGGTTGAAATTAGTGAACTAACTGGATTAACAGGTAAAGCCATTGAACTTGCACTTGATAGGCAATGGAGTGTTCCATTCTTAAACCCTCCTGATTCAGATAGAAAGAGGCTTGGGGAAATAGCCTCAGGATTAGGTGCGACAATCTATCAAGGCAATCGAATGAGTCATTTGCTTGCTAAAGGAAGTCACAAAGGTAAGGCAGTTATTAGGCTGAAGGAATTTCTTAATCAGCCCGACGCTAAAATAATAGCCCTAGGTGATTCACAAAATGATCTACCATTATTGGAAATAGCTGATAAACCTATCGTTGTTCCTGGCAAAGAAGGGCCAAACCCTTTCTTAAGAGAAGGCATTTCTTCTGGGAAGTTTTCCTTAGCCCCAGCACCACATTCTGCAGGTTGGTCATTGGCTGTTAGGAAAATAATTAGTGATTTTGAGAAATAAATCCGATGAACAAAGACCCTCTTGATTTTCGTAAAGAACAAATAAACTCTCTTCCTTGGATTGATAATGAAAATCTTAAAACGGCTTTCCCAGAAAATAATTTAGCAAGGCTTTTAGGTCAGCTTGGTTGGGAATATTCTGAGTGGATTGATTATTGGATGGAAAATAATGGATCTAACCTTGCTGAAACTTTCTGGCCAAGTGGTACAAAGTTAGATTGGATCTGGGGCATAGCTTTACCATTGCTTTCTGATATTCAGAATAATAAATCTTCTGTTAACTCCAGGAGATTATTTGGTATTTCTGCTTTGCCTGGTTGTGGTAAAACTTGTTTAGGTAAATGGTTAGAAGCCTCGGCAAAAATATTCGGCATTTCTTTAAAAGTTTTATCTTTAGATGATTTTTACTTGCCATCTGATGAATTAGATTTAGCAATGAAAGATAATCCCTGGAAAGTTCCAAGAGGAATCCCTGGGAGTCATTCAATTGAACTTTTAGAATCTTCTATTGATAACTGGTTATCATCAGGTCAAGTTGAGGCTCCTCAATTTGATAAAGCTTTAAGGAATGGGTCTGGAGATAGATCAGGCTGGATAAACTTACATGCAGATATTTTGCTTATAGAGGGTTGGTTCTTAGGATGTTACCCCTTAGACCTTTCTTTAGATCAACTAAAAATGGGACCTCTCAATTCCTCTTATTTGACATCTGATGAAGAAGACTATAGATCTAAGGTCCAAAAAGAACTTCACAGTTACCTCCCAATTTGGAAGAGAATTGACAAGCTCTGGCATATAAAGTTAATAGATTTTGCTTCTTCATCTTATTGGAAAGTGGAACAAGAGACAAAAATGTTGAGAAATAGAGGAGCAGCATTGCAAGGAGAGTCATTGCTATCTTTTGTTCGTATGATCCAAACTTCTATACCGCAACATAGTTTGATGAATATCGACTGTGATGTGCGCATTGAGATTAATAAAGAAAGAGAAATTCTTAAAATCTCTCTTGAGAATCGAATAGAGAGGTAGGTTTGATAAATTTCTCTTGTTAGGCGCTTTACTTATATGAATAATAATTTTTATAGTTTTTATATTTAGTTTCTTTTTATACAGTAATTAAAAGAGAACCAATATTAAATGTAATTGTTAATATTGAAGTTATGCTTGATTTTTCTTATCGTAATGAAAGTGAAAGGATGCTTGTACTAAGGTGTATTGGACCTTGTAATTTTTTTTTAGAAAGAGTTCTATTCCCTGCTGAATTACTTGTTTTCTCAGCTCCAGAAGATTCAAAGGTTGAAATTTGGGGAGATGAGCTTTATGGAGTAAGGTTGGAGAAGAGGATGAGGGTCACAAAAACTTCTAAGTAGCCCCTTTTTTTTACCGGAGTGTCTTTTTTACCTAGTCATCAGGATTTAAAAGTTTGAAGCAGATCACTATTACAATTGTCTAACTCTAGTTAAAATTAATTTTAATAATTTGTTCTTCTCCAATACTTCTCTTATCGTTATCCTAAAGATTAATCGATTAGACTAAATTATGGATTCTTATATTTATTTAATAGAAAATGGAGATTTGTATAATATTGGTTCAACTAATAATATTGATAAAGTTCAGCAATTACTAAGACCAGGAAAGCTTTGTGCTTCTTTAAAAAATAAGGAAGCTGTTTATATTTGCAAAAACCTGCATATTAGATACTCAGAAGTAAGGCTTCCTGGGACAGACTATTTTAGATTGAACAAATCTCAATTATTAGAATGTCAGTTGATTTTAAAAAGTGAAGGTTCTAGCGGGTATTTTCAACCTATTTTTAAAGGTGGAACTATGGTTGTTACCTTTCTCTTGGCTTGGTTTGGTATCTCTTTTTTCTTAATTCAGATTGGAATTAATCCAATCCTTTCAAGATTTCTTTAAACCTCTTGACTATTTACTTGTAAATAGTCAAGTTTAGTCTAAATTTACATATATATATAAATTGCATTCGTGTTGCTTTCTGACTTACTTTTCTGGATCTCAATTCCTTTTATAATTTCAACGGTATACTTTGGAACCCGAAATGGTTACTACAACAGTAGTTCATATAATGGTGATGGATGTGCTCATGATGTAAAAAGGTAGAAGAATTTCTTTGAAATTTAATTTTAATATTTAGTTCTTGCCCTTAATTCAATTTCCGTTAAAGATACACGACCATCGATTGTCTAATTGCCAAACCGGTTTATAAATGTCATTTGTTATTTGTTCGCCAGCTTTTTCACATAGTGTCAATGATTTCATTGGAATTGCATATAAGGAAGGACTTGTAATACCGCTTACCTCTGGCCTAGACCCAGGCCCCTGCCTATAGCTTCCAATGACAAGCCAGTACGTTGCCTCAGCTTTTAAAGGAAAAATAAATATGGATAGAATTGTTGCAGCCAATGTCAAATGTGCTTTTTTCATGGTTTGTTGAAAAACTTTCTTTGTAACTAACTCACTTTTAGACTAACGTTTATTGGGTCTATATTTTGGTTTCTTAAGTATGGATTCTATAGACTTTTTATGTAATTCTGAGTACTTTGACTTTTCTTGAGCGTTGCTGGTATTACCTCAATCTTGGCATCATTCAGGGTCTTACTGAGTTCTTACCCATTAGTAGTACTGCTCATCTAAAAGTATTGCCAATTCTTTTAGGTTGGGAGGATCCAGGGGTTTCTGTAATAGCTTCACTTCAGTTAGGAAGCATCATTGCTGTAATTACATATTTTCGCACGGATCTATTTACTATTTCTAGAGGAATTTCAAAAGCATTGTTTCATAACCATAGGAATGATACTAGCTTTAAACTCGCGCTTTCAATATTAGTAGGAACATTGCCAATTGTTTTTTTGGGGATGTTTATTAAGATCTTTTGGACAGGTTATGAAGTATCGATAGTAAGGTCAATTCCTTCAATTGCATTGGTATCAATTCTCATGTCTTTACTAATGCTTTTAGCTGAGCAGTTAGGAAAACGTTCTAGAACACTTGATGATATAAAGATTTTTGATGGCCTTCTTATTGGGTTGTCTCAGTCACTTGCCATAATCCCAGGTGTCTCTAGGTCAGGTATTACAATTACAACTGCTTTAATGACAGGTTGGGAAAGACAATCAGCGGCAAAATTAACTTTTTTACTTGGTATCCCAGCTATTACCCTTTCAGGCATAGTTGAATTGAAGGAAGCAATTGGTTCATTTACTTTTAGCGAATTAATCCCGTTGTTTCTTGGAATTTCTTCTTCAGCTATTATTTCATTTCTTTCTATTGATTTCTTAATTAAATTTTTGCAGAAGCATAACATGATGATTTTTATCACATACAGGTTTTTCTTTGGTATTTTATTGTTAGCTTGGTCCCACTATAAATATTAATAAAAGTGAAACTGGTTAACCATTTCTTTATGTCTATTAGTTTTGGAGAATTGGAACTCTCAAATACAACTGTATTTATATTAATCGGCTTAAGTATTTTTTCTTTTTTGGCTGTAGGTATTAGCTCTTTAAAATTGATTCAAACTGCACTCTCCTCAGAAGATGATGACTAGGATTAAACAAATTAATAGTTAGCTCTTTCTACTTTATATAACTTTAGAATCAAGTTTTTAGTTAAAAGTAATAAGCAGAATTGCAAAGGAACCTTCTTTTTAATTGATTAAATCTAATAATCAAAATTAGTTTTTTTATAGTCTCATGATGGATTGTGTGGAAATAATCTCAATGGAGATATATAAAAAAGCTCTCACCATTGGTGAGAGCTTTTAATTAC
>QCPN01000038.1:0-7947 GCA_003209775.1 Prochlorococcus sp. AG-436-O09
TCTGCATCTGGTGTCACGTAAATAAGACATCTTCCTGTAGAAGGACCTTCTTTAAGTAGAGATGTATTGAATCCAGCTCCTGTTTGACAAATATCATCTCTAAAAACTTTACCAAGTTTATCTTCTTTAACTCGTCCTATGAAATTCGCAGAGCTACCTAGGTTTAATAGTCCTGCCGCAGTATTGGCTGCTGATCCACCGGATGTTTCTAAGGCGGCTGTGCTACCTAGGTAAAGTTCTTTTGCTTTATTCGCATCAATTAAAGTCATGCTTCCCTTTTGAAGTGAATTTTTAATTAAGAAGCTTTCATCAACATTTATAAGTACATCAACTATTGCATTCCCAATAGCTATTAGATCGAAAACCTTTTCATCCATTTTAATTATTTAGAAAAAATTTAAGCTAGCTAGTTAAGAGCTAAGGAGAGCTCTTTTAGGTCCATGAATAGGATCTTCTACAACAATAGTCTGATCTCTACTCGCCCCTAAGGAAACAATTGCTATTGGGACTTCCATCAATTCTGCAAGGAGCCTTAGATATGCCATTGCTGCTGTAGGCAGGTCTTCTAGTTCTCTGCAGTGTGCTGTGGAAGATTGCCATCCAGGTATGGTTTTAAAAATTGGAGAGCATTTACTAAAATCTTCTGCATTACTGGGAAAATAATCAATTGTTTCTCCGTTTAATTCGTAAGCAGTGCAAATCTTGATTTCTTCTAATTCATCAAGCACATCTAATTTTGTTATTGCTAAACAATCAAGACCATTTACTTGTACAGCATATTTCCCTATAACACCATCAAACCATCCGCATCTTCTTCTGCGACCAGTGGTAGTTCCATATTCACCACCTCTAGAACACAACTGATCATTTACAGTCCCTTGGAGCTCAGTGGGGAAAGGACCTTCGCCCACTCGTGTTGTATAGGCCTTTGCTACTCCAATAACTCTATCTATGAGAGTTGGCCCTACTCCAGCTCCGATACAAGCACCGCCTGAAACAGGGTTTGATGAGGTTACAAATGGGTAGGTTCCGTGGTCAAGGTCTAGCAGAGTTCCTTGAGCTCCTTCGAATAGGATGTTTTTTTTGTTTCTTGATGCTTGGTGAATAATTCTCGTGCAGTCAACAACATGAGGTCCAAGTTGCTTCCCGTAGTTAAGATATTCTTGAATAATGTTTTCTTCATTAAGAGCCTCTTTCCCATAAATTTTGCAGAGCACTTCATTCTTTTCCGCAAGAGGTACTTCTAGGCATTGTCTAAGTTTCTTTTCATCTAATAAATCTATTACTCTTATTCCACTTCTTTGTGATTTATCTGCATAAGTAGGGCCGATCCCTCTTCCTGTTGTCCCGATCTTGTTAAGCCCTCTTCGTTCTTCCATCGCTTTATCGATCAGGCGGTGGTAGGGCATAGTCACATGAGCGGTTGAAGAAAGCTGAAGGCCTGAAATATCAATAGAATTTTCCTTTAACATTTGTATTTCTTCTAGCATTACTTTTGGGTCTACGACTGTTCCTGAACCAATGAGACAAATAGTTTCTGGATAAAGTATCCCTGATGGAATCAGGTGGAGCTTCAGTACTTTCTGATCTACAACAATTGTGTGACCAGCATTTACACCGCCTTGATACCTTACGACTACATCAGCAGAACGACTTAGCAGATCGGTAATCTTACCCTTCCCTTCGTCACCCCACTGAGCACCTATGACTACAACGTTTGCCAATGCTACTGCAGTACGAAACCGCTTAAATTCAGAGTTTACAACAATCTCAGATTTCTTTGGCTAAGTCAAACAAATCAATCAAAAGTTATATTTACATTTCTTTTACAACGACTTTCTCTGCCCTAGTAAGTTCTTTGTTCAAACGTTCCTTTAATTTCTCTGGCAAAGGCCTATTTGCAAAGGTTTTATAGTGCCCTGCCATTGAGTTAAGGGCAGTTTGCATAGTAGTAAAAGAAGACGTGCCATTTACTTGAGGACGATTTCTATATCTAGAAATATATGCTGTAATAAGTCCTAGAGCCTCGTCTTTAGAATCAGAGATCCTTTCATCGTCATCCGCTAAAGCAATAGTTGCCTTGAGGGCCTGAGCAACTGAGACTGTGTCTCTAGCAAAATCCCCTGACATTGTTGGTTTGGCGGCTAAGAGGCCTTCACCAAAAGGGTGAAAAATTAGAAGTATTCCAAGGAAGATTGACAAAGAAGTCGTAATGAATTTTTTGAAGAATTGATTGAAATCCCAGTTCATTTTGGATTCGTAATTGATTTGACTCTATAAGAATTAAGGCAAAAGTGATTTTTTGTACTTAGATATTTCGGAAACAAGCTCTTTTATAGCTTCTTTTGAGTCCAGTGATTTTGAAGTTTTTGTTGCCCGATGAGCAAGTTCTACTTTTCGTGAAGAAGACTCCCTCCCAGCAATCACTTTCCAAGGAATACCTATTAAATCTGCATCTTTGAATTTCACACCAGCTCTTTCCTCTCGATCATCTATGAGCACATCAACACCTTGTTCTTTCAGCTCAAAATAGATTTCATTAGCAAGCTTGAATTGAACTTCGTCTTTTACATTTGCGATAACAATAATTACTTCAAAGGGTGCAATTGATAATGGCCAAATTATTCCATTCTCATCATGGTTTTGCTCTACGGCAGCCTGAGCGAGTCTAGATATGCCAATTCCATAGCAACCCATCCAAAAAGGCTCTTGCCTTCCTGATTCGTTAGTGAAGCTTGCATCAAGTGAAGAGGAGTATTTTCGCCCTAATTGAAAAATATGTCCTATTTCAATACCTCTTTTGGCAAAAAGTTTTTGAGTTTTATCATGTAGAGATATATCCCCAGGAATTGCTTTTCTTATATCAACAACTTTTGGTAATTCTCCTAATGAAGACCAAGTCGCAAAGATCTTATGATGGTCAATAACATTTGCTCCGCATATAAATGATTCTAAATCCGCTGCAGTCTGATCTACAAATCTAATGAAACTGTGCTTCCATTTTGGAGATTTATCTAAATAAGAATCCTTAAGATCTGGACCAATATATCCAAATGGTATATCAGTAAGGCCTTCTTCCCTTAACTCTTTTATAGATACTGTAGATAGGCTGATTACACTTGTATTGAGATGTTTGCTAATTATATTTATAAGTTTAACCTCATTTAACTCTTGGTCCCCTCTTATGCTGATTAAAATTGGCTGATGAATATTGTTATCTAATGTAGCTAGCAAAATAATTACTTTAATTACTTGATCGGGTGAAAATTTTTGATTAAGGCACAGATCTTTTATTGTTGTTTGATCTTTTGTATTTATTAATTTTTCTTCACCTTTTTCTAATGCACCTGCTCTAGATGGATAAGAGGAAGCCTTCTCTTGATTGGCAGCATATTTTTTATCAGGAGTTAATAGAATCAAGTCTTCACCTGTATCTGCAGTAACCATAAATTCTCTTGACTCAGCTCCACCTATGGCACCGCTATCAGCATCTACAGCAACTATTTCTAATCCACAGCGTTTAAAAATCCTTTCATATGCTTCATTCATTTCTAAATATGTTGATTTTAGACTTTGTTCGTTTGCATGAAATGAATAAGCATCCTTCATGATGAATTCTCTGCTTCTCATCAATCCAAACCTTGGTCTTATCTCATCTCTAAACTTGGTCTGGATTTGATATAAATTTATTGGCAATTGTTTATAGGATTGCAAAATATCCCCAGCTATTCTTGTTATGACTTCTTCGTGAGTTGGTCCTAGGCCAAGTTCTCTGTCTTGCCTATCAGTTAAATGGAACATTATTCCTTCACCTGCTGTATAGCCATCCCATCTACCACTTTGTCTCCAGATCTCTGCTGGGTGAAGTTGTGGCAACAAAGTTTCTAAGCAACCTTTTGCATCTAGTTCTTCTTGAACAATAGAAGTAATTTTTTTTATGACCTTTAAAAGCAAAGGCATATATGCATATATGCCAGAAGTGACACGATTTATAAAACCGCCTCTTAGGAGCAACTGGTGCGAAATTACCTCTGCGTCGGCTGGTGCGTCTCGCAGCGTCACCAGCATTAAGCGGGAGACGCGCATGGAACTTTCTCCTTGGATTGTCCTCTAACAATAATAGCCTCTTGAAAACGCCAATTGCAAAAGTGTCCTAGCAAGCTATTTGTATATAGATACTGTCTTCTTTCATCTGCTAATTTCTGAAAAGTTTGACCCTGCAGTAAAAAGATGTTTAATGTGCCGGGGCTAGATTCTTCAATCTATGAATCATCTTCTGCACAAGCCAAAGTAGGAGATCAAGCTATAAGTTCCGATGCTGCGAAGGATTCGTTAGTTGGAATTGATGATGTTCAGAAATTTTTGAATAGGTCTAGAGCTTCGGTATATAGGTATACAAATACTGATTCTAGGAATCTAAATCCCCCTTTTAATCCAAGGAAGCTAAACCCTGAGTTTAGAAGTGATCAGAAGGACCCCTTGCTTTTTCACTCTAATGAAGTTGCCAGGTTTGCAAAAGATATTCTAAGAATTAAAGAGGTGACTGTTGAAGTACTTAATTCACCATCAACTGCAACACAAAATATCTTATTTTCTATTCATGAAGAGTTGAAGCTTATAAGATTACATCTTGATCAAATGAATAATAAAGAAGAAAAGAAAACTTCTAAGTCAGAAGTCAATAATAGTTCGCTTGCCTGATTTAATCGCAAGCAGATATTTTGAATTAAAAGATATAATGTGATATCTAGAAGGAAGAATTCTCAGCTCTTATTTTAATAAATAATGATGAGATTTATTCCAATAAATTCTTCATGATGAAAAAATATCTTTGTATTTAAGAGTTGATCAAATTTGGCTAGAGTAACTAACTTGGTTACTTTCCTAAAACTTCATAACTTTCATTTGAATGGATGGTAGGTTTAGAATTATAAATGTAAATGAATTCATGGCTCTTCTCCCTTTCATTAATAAAAGGATGATTTAACAGTCAATTGATCTTTCTATCTTTATAGCTAATGGATTTAGGCTCTATCTCACCATCACCATCTCTTGGCCTAGTCAATCTAGTAGTTGAAATACCAGCTGGAAGTAGAAATAAGTATGAATATTGTGCAGAGGCTGGAATAATGGCTCTTGATAGAGTCCTTCATTCATCAGTTCGCTATCCTTTTGACTATGGTTTTGTGCCAAATACTCTTGCAGAGGATGGTGCCCCTCTAGATGCAATGGTCATTATGCAGGAGCCTACGTTTGCAGGATGTTTAATTAAAGCAAGGCCTATAGGTGTTTTAGATATGCATGATTTTGGAGCATATGATGGAAAGTTGTTATGTGTGCCTGTAGCAGACCCTAGACAAAAGGGAATTACAAGTATTCGGCAAATTGCGCCTAATCAATTAGAAGATGTAGCGGAATTTTTTAGAACATATAAAAGCCTAGAGGGCAGGGTAGTTATTATTGATGGGTGGCGTGATTTTGATGCTGTTGATGAGTTGCTTTTAAATTGTATTAATGCAAACAAGCTAATATAATTAGTTACTATGTTTATAGTTAATAATCATATTAGAAATTGTTACTTTAAATTCATGGAATCTTCGGTCAAAATCTTCAGTTATACCCGCTGCGGTACTTGTAAAAAAGCAATTGATTGGTTGAATGATAATAAAATTAACTATCAATTGATAGACATAATAAAACATCCTCCTTCAAAACAATTTTTTTTAGATGCCATTAAGCAACTTGGGGATAGGAAGTATCTCCTTAACACAAGTGGCAAAAGCTATCGCAATATAGGCCCAAGTGTTATAAAAAATATGAACGATAATGATGTTGTAAAGTTATTACTATCAGATAGTAAATTAATTAAACGCCCTCTTCTTTTACATCCTAATGGAGATATTCTGGTTGGTTTCAAGAAGATTGCCTGGGAGGATTTTTTTCTGAATTGAAATTTAGATTATCTAATTCGGCAATGATTTCACTTACCCCTGCTTGATTCTTAAATTCATTAAGGCTTGATAGCTTTAAACTTTCAAGTATCGAAATCAAAAGCAATTGGCTTTCTTTAAGTCTTGTTTCGCTTTCTAATGCAGATGCCAACTCTTCCCAAAACTTGTCAATAGTATCTGACCTTAGCTTTTTAAGTTCTAAATCTTTTTCAGCAATTTTATTGCCAGCATTTTTAGACAGGTCTAGAAGTGTATCTATCATTCTAGAAGCTAACTGAAAACTTATTGCAGACTCTGCTTTTTCGATGACTAAATTATCTTTAAGTATCTTTGGTAAGGGATTGACTTGAATATTTTTCTGAAGAGCATAATCACAAAGTTTAATAAGTTGATGCCTCATGTTTGGCCCAATCCTTCTAAGTATTAGTGGTACCCATATGCGAAAAAATTCTGAGACTTCTGATCTTTCTTTGTTGTTTATTGACTCGTAACTACAAAGACCTCTTATCTTTTTTGGAAGAATAGGGGATCTTATAATAGTTTGCATGGAGTCAATAGCTCTTATAGTTAGAACTTCAAATATTTCAATTGCTAAAACTGCTACTACCCATTGACTTATTGCAGAACGAATAGGTTCAATTGGAATTAGCTTGGTTTGCAGAACCCTTTCAGATGTTGGAATAATCCTAAGTAATCGACCGTAAGGCACTAAAAGAGGCAAATCAAACCATCTTTTTAAGAATGCTCTATGTAGACCTATGCCTTTGAAACGATTCTGAATGATATTTACTTTAATAAAGATATCTAATAAAAAGATAAGTTGAAAAGCAAGATCTATTTTCCATGTACGATCAATGAAATTACCATTTCTATTAAGATCTCTTGAGTAGCTTGATTTGATAATAGGTAAAATTTGATTCCTCCAAAAGATCTTTTCATTTTCCCAACCCAAAGCTTTAATGTGATCTACACTTAAAAGTTTTTTGGTGCTATTTTCTAAATCCAAATTATCAGATCTATTAACAATTAGATTTCTCATAGTCATGACCCTGCTATAATCTTTTTGTGTATTTTGTATCTTATTCTTATCTAGAATATTGTTAATTCTTATCTTGTAAACTTCAAGAATTTTTTGAGTGGATCGATTATCCACTCCTTTAGTAATAATCTGTTTATCTATCTTTTTAAAGAGAGATTCAATTTCTTTACCTGATGAGTAAGCTTCGATCCCTTTGAAATGGTCATAATATCTTGTGATGTCTGGTAACCATCTTAGTGAAAGCGTTATTGATGGCGAGTTGAATAGAAAAATAACTCGATTTGCCCAAAAGCTTCTTAGTGGTAAATAGCTAATATCAAAAATTATCCAGCTTAAGTTTATTATTGCAAGAAAGGCGATCAGCTTTTCCCAATTTGATAAGAAAGTGTGACCCGATATTTTTTTACCTTCTTGCCAACGAGGAATGGCCATGATTATTTAGTCTTCACTATTTTCAGTGATTTAATGTGCTATATGACTATGGTAAGTAATTAAGTTCATTGAAGAGGTTTTGTGAATAAATTTATGAAACAAAAAAGTCAACAAGTAAAAAATATTCTTTCTAATAATGCCAACCTTACCTTTCAGTTTGCGAAACTCTGGGATTTCTGGGGACCAATCTTTGTAACTTTTTCTCTCTACGCTGGAATCAAATGCTTTATTGGAGAAGCAAGGTATATCCCCTCAGGGTCTATGTTGCCAACTCTTCAGATAAATGATCGAATTGTCATAGAAAAACTTTCTTACCTTCGCAGATCTCCACGACGCGGAGAAGTTGTTGTTTTTAACTCTCCATATTCTTTTAACAAGGCATTGATTTCAATGCGTACATCTCCCCTCCCCTCTGGCTTAAAATGTGCAGTGCTTAACTTCCCTTTGATCAATTCTTTTTCAGGTTTAGTTGATCCAGCATGTTATGCATATATTAAGCGTGTAATAGCTATTGGCGGAGATAAT
>QCPN01000039.1:0-7799 GCA_003209775.1 Prochlorococcus sp. AG-436-O09
TCAAGAAGCTTCTCAAGAAAGAAGGAGAAGAAGGCTTTTCGTTGATTGAGCTAGTTGTAGTTGTGGCAGTGCTGGCAGTGTTAGCTGCGATTGCGTTGCCCACATTTGATTGCTTCCCGAAGAGAGCAAAAGCAACAGCAGCCTTGGCTGCTTTAAAACAAATCCAGACGGAATGCGCAGTACAACAAGCAGAAGATTCCAATCAAGGCTTTAGTGCTAGTGCAATCCAGGACTATACGATTCAAACAAGTGGATCGAATAGCTGTAGTGGAGCGCAAGGAACAGGATTAATTAGTGCAGTACCTACTAATACCAATGAATTACCGACGTTTAATTTGGAAGCTGCTACTGGATCATTGACGTATGCGTTTAAGGGGAAAACAGGAACGAACTTTACGGAGTGTTTGAGCTGGATTTGCAACCCAATGTCTTCTGAGATCCAGCCAGAGTGTGATCCCACCAAGGAACCCTGCAAGCAGTGCAAAGCCTTTGGACCTGGAATGTGTGGCAAGCCACCATGTGGCGATCCATATTGGAATGGTCATCATATGTGCCCAGATCAAATGCATCTTCCAGGAAGATGGCGTGATCAGGGGGGGAGATAGAACCCAAATATTTATTGTTGTTAGTGACTATCGAGTCACTTTTAAAACTGTCAATACTTAAGGATAAGGTTTCTGGGTATGCCAATGATTAGATAACTGAGCAGCCAAGAAAATAATCAATTAACTATATGATGGTTGCTAGACACCAAAAAGTTCGAACAAGGTTCGAACAGGATTTAGGGATTCCTTCTAATCCCTTGGCATGAAACCAGGCTCACACTTCATTAGCCAATAGTTAGGTTCCTGTGATGCCATGGGATCTCAGTGATATTGCGATGTGTGGATGGTGTGTGGATGGATTAACATTCTCACCCTCATTTCTTTATTCTAAGTCTTCATTTTTAATCGCCTCTCTAGTGATTTTTTCATGCTTAGTGACTATTTCTTCTGCAGCTTTCTCGATACTTGGTGTTGATTCATGACGAGAAGAATACAAAGGTTCTTGTTTAATGTCTTTTTCCTCATTATGTTTCCAGTTTGAAATTTCCTTACTTAAGTCAGCTTCCCCTAAACGCTGCTTAGTCTTTCTTTTCTTAAGGATCCTAAAGAGTACATATATAGAAATAGCCAGAAAAATTATCTTTAGCATGAGTGAGCACAGCTTTTACCTAGGTAGGTTAACAGGTGGCTCTTCTTACGAAGTCGTGGTAACTAAATCAGCATCTATAGATAAAGAGTATTTTATACAATTTCAAGATTGAAATTCCCAGCTATGGGTGTAGTAGAAGAGATCTTTCTTGAGTAATGAATACTGATTCACATCTAAAAGAAATTCTACACTTAGCTGTAAATAATGCTGTTTCAAGAATGGAATCATTAAAAGAGCCTTCTGACCGGCGTTGCATATTCCTTGAATATAAGGAGTGGTTAGGAGAAGATATTAATGATGAAGTTTGGGCGATTCCGAGAGAAGCAATTCAAAACGATAATGGGTAAATCAATTATGAAAAAAGAAACTTTACGTTTAAAGCTGAATAATTGGAATCTACAAGGCTTACGCTCGAAAATTGCTGACATGTTCAGGTCTATTGCCGACAGTATTGAAAATAGAAACAAAAATGGTGATGTTGATTTGATGGCAGATGTTGATGATCAAAGAGCACATCATTTTGGGAACAAAGAAGACTTTGATGAATTGGATGACTCCGCATGAAAAATCGTTTAAGTCGTCGACTCTCTCTTAGCTTTAGAAGTGTTGAAGTTATATCTCTCGCTAAATTGCTGGGTAGTATTTTATTGGAAATAGATTCCAGTTAATATGCATTATATTCTTTCTTCTCTTATCTATTAGTTGGCTCACATTTTGGAGTATCAGGCTTTTCATTAAGTCTCTCAATTTTAGATATATCCAAATCAGCTATCTCAAGTCCATAAAGATCAGCAATTTTTGTCATAGCTAGACCTTCTGCTCCTGCCCAGGATTCTGCTAAAACTGACCAAGTTTTTTGGCTAAATTCAACGCCAAGGTTTTCATTGTTGTTCCTTTTTTCATCCATCTCCATGACTTTCTTTAACCCCTGTGGACTGAGATGACTTTTGATTCTTAAGAAAACAACCTCCAACATTGAGTAGTAGAACTTTTCCATTGCATTGTTGTAAGCCCATTCAGCATCTTTCTGAGCTTTTTTGGCATACTCCGCTGTGATTTCTTCACTCATTTGCTTTTTACTTGGGAACTTGCATGAATAGATTGGGAGTATTTTACTCGTAAGGGATTTCTTGTATTCTTTCTAATCCATCTCTATGCTTACAGGTTCACTTTTCATTAGCCAGTAGCGTGGTTCAGTCATAGTCTGTAATCTTAGCGATACTCGATGGTTGGAATGGAGTTGGAATGAAACCTCGTTCTTCCATCTCTTTTCTTTACTCTATCTAATTAGAATTTGAAGGTAATATGAATTAGAAGTTGGATTCATCTTTACCTTAATTAATTCTTAATCCTGCATTGATTTAGCGCGGGGGCATGTGAAGCACTAGGTCATTGGTCATTCGCAATGCCTTGTGATTTATTCACAAGAAGAAGCTTCACTCAGGCACCCTTTCCTTAGTTTTTTGATCCAATTCTGCAAGGACTTTAATGCTCTTATATCGAGTTTGTAATATACCCAGCGACCACTTTGCCTATCTGTGATAACACCAGCCTCTTTGAGAACCTTGAGGTGAAAGGAAATTTTGGATTGCGCTAAACCTGTCTCTTGTATAAGGTCACAAACACATTTTTCCCCACTGGACAAGGATTCAATTATTTCCAATCTGATAGGTTCTGCTAAGGCTTTGAGTGAATCTATTGCTTTTTTATTGGCGACACCTGTACTCATTAATTAGTCAGCCAGAGTAATGTTGTAATTTTACAAGAATTGCCACAGCTATCAACAGAGATTGATATATCAATAATTCTTGATATATACTATGCATGCATTTGTCATGCGGAGTTTTATGCGCATTGGTATTAATGGGTTTGGTCGTATAGGGCGACTTGTTCTTAGAGCTCTCTGGGATAGAGAAAATATCGAGATTACACATATCAACGACCCATTCGGGGATGCAAAGGGGGCTGCACATTTACTGGAGTTTGATTCTGTTCACGGCCGATGGGATAAATCAATAAGTTCCGACCAGAACAAACTATCTATAGAAGGGCACTCAATATCTTTTTCACAAGAAAGCGATTTCACAAAAGTTCAATGGGATGAGACAGGGATAGAGCTAATTCTCGAATGCTCAGGAAAATTCAAATCTCCTCAAACGTTAAATCCATATTTCGATACTTTAGGGATGAAAAGAGTTGTCGTTGCATGTCCTGTTAAAGGTGAAATCCAGGGAGAGGATGCTCTGAATATCGTCTACGGTATTAACCACGATTTATATAAACCAAATAAACATCGCTTAATAACTGCTGCATCCTGCACGACTAATTGTTTAGCTCCAGTTGTAAAGGTCGTTAATCAAGCCTTTGGTATTAAGCATGGAAGCATTACAACTCTCCATGACCTAACAAATACACAAGTCATAGTTGATTCATTTAAGCCAGACTTAAGAAGAGCCAGAAGTGGATCACAAAGTTTAATACCAACAACAACAGGCTCAGCAAAAGCGATAGGGATGATTTTCCCAGAATTACAAGGCAAATTAAATGGCCATGCAGTTCGAGTTCCTCTCCTCAATGGATCTTTAACTGATGCTGTATTTGAATTAGAGAAAGAGGTAACGCAAGAAGAAGTCAATCATGTGTTCAAAGAAGCTTCAGAAGGAGAGCTAAAAGGAATACTCGGTTACGAAGAAAAACCACTTGTCTCTATTGATTATGTCAATGACTCCAGGAGTTCAATTATTGATGCTCTCTCAACCATGGTGGTCAACAAAACTCAACTTAAAGTCTATATTTGGTATGACAATGAATGGGGGTATAGCTGTCGGATGGCTGATCTGGTGTCACATGTAATAAAGCTAGAAAAAGAATAAAAATAAAAGCATGAGATTATCGTCATTACAGCAATATGGAATCGTAACGACCAACTATTGGGCATTCACACTTACAGATGGTGCTCTAAGGATGCTAGTGATTTTTCACTTTCATAGCCTTGGATATACAACCTTAGAAATCGCATTCTTATTCCTTTTTTACGAGTTCTTTGGCATCGTCACTAATCTCTATGGTGGATGGATTGGAGCAAGATATGGATTACGTCTAACACTATGGGTCGGGACTCTTTTACAAATAGTGGCCTTATTGATGTTGATACCAGTTTCGAGTAGTTGGTCGAAACTTTTGAGTGTCATTTATGTCATGGTTGCTCAAGCGATTAGTGGTATAGCAAAAGATCTCAATAAGATGAGTGCCAAAAGTGCAATCAAAACTGTCGTTCCAGATTCCCCTGAAGAAGATGGTGGAAATAATCAATTGTTCAAATGGGTTGCTATCTTAACTGGTTCAAAAAATGCACTCAAAGGAGTTGGCTTTTTTCTTGGTGGACTTTTGCTGACCAGTTTTGGTTTTAATACAGCAGTTGCATTAATGGCAATCGGTTTAGGTGCTTCGTTTTTATTGACATTAATTTTGCCTGGAGACATTGGGAAGATGAAAAGCAAACCAATCTTCAAAGACTTATTTTCTAAATCTCAAGGGATCAATGTCCTCTCTTTTGCACGCTTTTTTCTCTTTGGGGCAAGAGACGTATGGTTCGTCGTTGCTCTACCTGTTTTTCTTGAAACGTATCTAAATTGGAATTTTTCTGAGATTGGAGGGTTCTTAGGATTGTGGGTTATTGGTTATGGCTTTATCCAAGCGTTTGCGCCGTCTTTAAGAAATTTATGGGGAAATAAAACAAGTCCAGGAGTTTCTTCTGTTCAATTCTGGAGCGCTGTCTTAACTGCAATACCAGCTCTAATAGCTATAGCACTATGGCGACAAAGCAATCCAGAAATAGCAATTACAGTTGGATTAATAACATTTGGATTCATTTTTGCAATGAACTCATCGATACATTCATATATGGTTCTTGCTTATACGGATAAGGAAAACGTAAGTCTAAACGTGGGCTTCTATTACATGGCAAATGCTGCAGGGAGACTGATTGGTACGCTCCTATCTGGTGTCCTATTTATGCTTGGGTCAGATACATCTGTAGGAATGCAAGTTTGTTTATGGTGTTCAAGTTTGTTTGTACTTTTATCATGGTTGACCAGTCTTTCGCTCCCTTCTATAACTAACTCTGACTTTTTTGAAAAGGATTCTGCACAAGCAGAAATTAATTATTGACATAAAAAAAGAGGGGTTCAAGCCCCTCCTTTTCTTAAACTCTTAAGTTAGAGAGTTACTGTCCAATTCTTTTGACGGCTGAACGAGCTTTCTGTAGAATTTCTCCTTTAAGCGGAACAAATCCAAGGGAAGGAGCTTTTTCTTGAGCTTTATCACTAAGAAGATAGTTTAGTGACTCTTGTATGGCTTTTGTTTTAGAGCCATTACCAGTCTCATAAGCAAGAATCCAAGTTAAAGTTGCAATTGGATAAGCTCCACGTGCTTTTGGATTTGGGTTTGTGCC
Organism: Prochlorococcus sp. AG-436-O09; assembly: GCA_003209775.1. GTDB lineage: Bacteria > Cyanobacteriota > Cyanobacteriia > PCC-6307 > Cyanobiaceae > Prochlorococcus_E. The sequence continues at coordinate 5,648 of QCPN01000039.1, forward strand.
CGCTAGATTTCGATCTAAAGTGATTCCGTTGAGAGCTATTGCACCATTCTCCTTGCTTGGCTTTAGATACTCACCCGATAAATTTTGCAGAGCAGCTGCTTTAATGACTCCTGTGACATAGGACTGGTTAACATAACCAATTGTTCCTGGATTGTTGCGAATTAATCCTGCAACACCAGCATTACCTTTTCCTCCAATACCAGCAGGCCAATTAACTGATTTGCCTGTTCCTAAAGTCCATGTTTTAGAGAAAGCTTGCATGGAATTGGTGAAAGCTTTTGTTGTCCCAGAACCATCAGAACGATGCGCCCAAGTTAATTTTCCAGCAGGACAACCAACTTGGCTCCAGTCCGTGATTTTGCCCATGGCGATACGAACTGCTTGTTCTTGTGTAAGCCTGAGGTCACAATCGTAGTTATAGCCAAATGCAATGGTGCCTCCAACCATTGGGATTTGAACTAACCCACGTGTAACTTTGCCAATATCTTTGGCTTTCATTGGATCGTCAGATGCTCCAAAGTCAACTGTTTCATCAATGAAAGCTTTTCGTCCAGAACCAGAACCAATAGCTTGATAGTTCACCTTGGGTCCACCTTCAGCAGCTTGATCGGCAAACCAACGTGTGTAGATTTTGGCAGGGAAAGAAGCACCCGCTCCATTAAGTCTCACACCTGACGTGGAATCACTTGATCCACATGCCGTAATGCCAGCTCCAAGAGCAGCAATGGAGACAAAAGAAAAAGCCTTCTTGGAGAAGGACATGAGAAAAACAAGAACTGAATCAATTGCATTCTAATCAATAAAAGTTGTTTTAATCAAGTTTTCTTGATTTATTTACCATAAAACGATGATGGAAGGTCGTCACTCAGAGCGGCTTTCACTTCTTAGACGATCGAGCCTTACGTCACTTAAGCCCTGAACCAATTGCCAGGCGATTTGGCCACTAACCCTTTCCTCGCAATAGAAATCACTGACGCAAAATCGAGGATCTCTGTAAGTTTCTTGCTTGAAGCAGCAACCGACCAGGCTCTTCCAATCCAGGTAATGCATATACATTCTTTATATCAAGTATTATTGATATGATGATATATTATTTGTATATTTAATCAGTCAAATGTGGCTGCAGCTAATTGCACGGTTTCACCAAAGGTTTTAGACGGATTGTCAAAATTTTTGGAAACTAGTTTTGCTAGAAAGAATATTGTTCATATTTCCAAAGGAAATTATATTCCTTGGCTTAAAGGCAAAATCTGGATTGTTGTTAAAGGATTAATTAAATTACGAGCGCCAAGAATTGATGGTAACGAATTTATTCTTGGTTTTGTGGGGCAAAATCAGGTACTTGGCGAACCATTTTCTTTCATTGACCACTGCAGTCCATTTACTTTGGTTGATTGTGAACTACTACACTTGCCTGTCGAAGAAGTATATAATTCTCCACCTTTGGCCTTGGCAATTTTGGAGTCGCTCTCATTACGCCATCGTTCTACAGAATTAAATTTGACTGTTCTCTTAGAAAAGACTGCTGAAGAAAGGGTTAAAGCATTTCTTGAATTGATAGCTACTGATTTTGGTAAGCCAGTGGAAGAGGGCTTGATGATTGATTTCTTGATCACTCATCAAGATATTGCTAATGCAGTAGGACTAACGCGTGTAACCATTACAAGGATATTGTCTCAACTGAAGAAAACTGGTTGGTTGAGAAAATTAGATGGAGGTTTTTTGGTTATCGCTTTTTAAATGCATAAACCCTTTCTATTACTACTGTCTCAAATAAGGTTCGTGGTTCATTAGCCAGTAGCGTGGTTCTTGTTGTGCCATGGGATCTCAGCGATATTGCGATGTGTGGATGGTGTGTGGATGGATTAACATTCTCACCCCCATTTCTTTACTCTATCTAATCAGTATTTGAAGGAATAGGAATTACTGTCAATGGTGATTGATAAGTAAACTTCTTCTATTTGGAATCTAATTGACCATGTGCCTTTTACTGTTTGGTATAAATTGAAACGAGAATGATTATCGTTTCTATGTATATTATGGCTGTAAATTTTGTGAGGAATCCCAATGAAGCTTTTTCAGAAGCTACTTGTAGCTCCTGCTGCTTTGGGTCTTTTAGCTCCTTTGGCTGCTAATGCAGCTGAAGTCAACA
>QCPN01000040.1:0-6355 GCA_003209775.1 Prochlorococcus sp. AG-436-O09
GGGACTTAGATGTGAAATCTCAGCACAACCTTTGTGAACGTTTATTGAATGAATGGGGGCGAGATGAAAATATCACTTCTTTAGGACGATCTCCGCACCCCTTCTCAATTACCCTTGGCCCTAAAGATTTCCGATTGACGTCTCGAGTTGTTAAAGGCCAGCCATTCTCTTGTTTTCTTGCTACAGCTCATGAATGGGGGCACTCTCTTTATGAACAAGGTCTCCCTTCTCAGAGTCATCAATGGTTTGGATGGCCTTTAGGGCAAGCAACTTCTATGGCTGTTCATGAAAGTCAATCATTGTTCTGGGAAAATAGAGTTGCTCGCAGTAGAGACTTCTCAAATAGATTCTGGAAGTATTTTGCTAATGAAGGGGCTCCAGTAAGTAATGGTTTAGATCTATGGAAATTGATGAACCCATTAGCACCAGGTTTGAATCGAGTAGAAGCTGATGAGCTCAGCTATGGAATGCATATTCTAATTAGGACTGACCTTGAGATTGCTTTACTTGAGCAAGGACTTGATGTTTGGGATCTACCTAATGAGTGGAACAAGAGATATACAGAGCTTCTTGGAGTGACTCCTTCTAATGATGCAGAAGGATGTTTGCAAGATGTTCACTGGAGTGAAGGGGCATTTGGCTATTTCCCTTCTTATTTGCTTGGTCATCTCATTAGTGCTCAACTTTCTGAAGCTATGGCTAGCGCACTTAATTTTGAAGGAATCAAAAGTGAAGACCCTCTTGGCCAATGCATTAGAGATGGCAAAGAGTCAAAGTTGCTCAAATGGTTAAGGGAAGAAGTGCATATTTTTGGTCGGAAGGTTAATGCTGAGGAATTGGTTAAAGAAGTTACTGGAAAAGCTCTTTCAAGTCATGCATTCCTCAATTATTTGGAGAAGAAGGTAAACATGCTTACTTGTACCTCTTAGGATAAAACTCATAATTATTGATAGCTATGGCTAATCTTGATCAGGCTCCTAGTCGCAGTATGCCAAATTTGCTGCATGTATTACCTGCATTTGCTGATGAAGGTGCCTTAAGAGTTAATACTATTATTGAACTCAACTCTAATACAATCAATAAATACGAATTAATTACTGAAACTGGGCATTTAAAGCTTGATCGAGTAGGTTACTCCTCTTTGGCTTATCCATTTGCATATGGATGTATCCCTAGAACATGGGATGAAGATGGTGATCCTTTGGACATAGAGATTGTAGGTGTCACAGAGCCATTAGTACCTGGATCAATCGTTGAGGCAAGAATTATTGGAATTATGACTTTCGATGATGGTGGAGAGGTTGATGATAAAGTAATCGCCGTAATTGCTGATGACAAACGACTTGATCATATAATTAGTTTTGAAATGCTTGGTGAGCACTGGATTAAAGAAACTACTTATTATTGGGAGCATTACAAAGATCTTAAGAAACCAGGGACTTGTACTGTTAATGGATTTTTTGGAATAGAAAAAGCAGTCGAGATAATTAAATCTTGTGAGAGTAGATACCTTTCTGAAATAGATCCAAATTTAGTTGAGTAAGTTTCCTTCTATATCCTCACTTCTTTGAAGATAGCTTCTAATATTTCCATTGCACCTTGTGCTTTCAGAGCATTTGCAAGATCTATCCCAATCTTCTCTGGGTTAGATCTTGATCCGCTTGCTTTATCTCGTATTAACTTTTTCCCGTCGAGGCTTGCAACCATACCGGTAAGTATTAATTTTTCACCTTCTAGTTTGCTATTTACACCAATAGGAACTTGACATCCTCCTTCAAGTTCTCTGAGGAAGGACCTCTCTGCAAGGCATCGTTGAGATGTTTCCTGATGTTCCAGTATTTTAATAATTTCTAGTACATCTTCTTTACCGTTTACGCATTCTATTCCTAATGCTCCCTGACCTACTGCATGAAGTGAGATATCACTAGGAATTAATTGGTGTATGCGATCCCCAAAACCTAGTCTTGATAAGCCTGCCGCAGCAAGGATCAAGCAATCGTAATTACCAGCGTCTAGTTTATCTAATCTTGTAATGACATTGCCACGAACGTCTTTGAAAATCAAGTGAGGATAGTGATGCCTAAGTTGCGCTAAGCGGCGTAAAGAGCTTGTCCCTACAATTGAGCCTTCAGGGAGACTATTTAATTGATGTTCCTTGAATTTTTCATTTACAACTAATGCATCAGCTGGGTCCTCTCTCTTAGTAATGCAGCCAAGGATTAATCCTTCAGGAAGATTGGTAGGTAGATCTTTTAACGAATGGACTGCTATGTCAGCACGGCCAACAAGCATTTGAGCTTCAAGTTCTTTTGTGAAAAGCCCTTTGTCACCGATTTTTGCTAGGGCTACATCAAGAATCTTATCGCCTTGGGTGGCCATAGCTTCTACTGAAATATCAATGTTAGGGCAGGCCTTCTCAAGCTCTCCCTTTACCCAATTAGTTTGGACCATGGCTAATTGGCTGCGTCGTGAGGCAATACGCAATTGGTCTAGAGCCATTAGGAATTTCTATTACTTTCTTACCTTACTCATGTGACCTGACCTTATGGAAAGCTCTTCGTCATACTTTATTAGTCTGATGCTTGGTTCTATCCTTTTGAAGCTTGGATTTATTTGATGTATTCCTTGAGAACACCATTGCGGTTTGGGTGGCGAAGCTTGCGCAATGCTTTTGCTTCAATTTGCCGGATGCGTTCTCTTGTTACATCAAAGATTTGCCCAATCTCTTCAAGAGTTTTCATTCGGCCATCATCAAGGCCATACCGCAACCTTAATACATCTCTTTCTCTAGGACTAAGAGTGGCGAGAACACCTTCTAAATCTTCTCTGAGAAGCGTTTTTGCAACATCTAGTTCTGGGTTCTCAGAATCAGATTCAATGAAATCTCCTAAACGCGAATCCTCTTCTTTTCCTATAGGAGTCTCTAATGAAATTGGGAGCTGTGCACTTTTAGCTATAAAACGCAGTTTTTCAATGGTCATTTCCATGCTTTCTGCAATCTCTTCTTCACTTGGTTTTCTTCCAAACTCCTGGCTAAGAACTTTGGTTGTTTTTTTGATTCTTGAAATAGTTTCGTAGAGATGAACTGGCAATCTAATTGTGCGACTTTGATCTGCAATTGCTCTTGTTATTGCTTGACGAATCCACCAGGTTGCGTAAGTTGAAAACTTATAACCTTTTTCATGATCAAACTTTTCTGCAGCACGAATTAAACCAAGACTTCCTTCTTGTATGAGATCTTGAAATGAAAGCCCTCTGTTCATATATTTCTTTGCGATTGAAACAACTAATCTGAGGTTCGATTGGACCATTTTTTCTTTTGCACGCCTAGCAAGCATTAATCTTCGTCGGAATCTTGCCATTGGCATATTGACTAAGGCAGCCCATTCTTTCTTTGAAGGCTCATGACCATGCTCACTTTCAAACTGAATAGCTAGTTCTTCCAAGTGGAGAAGATCGGCAATTTTTCTTGCAAGTTCAATTTCTTCATCAGGTCTAAGCAACCTGATTCTGCCAATTTCTTGCAAATAAACTCTTATAGAGTCTTCTGTATAGACTCCTTTTGGTCCTAGCTTGATACTCGCAAGTGCTTTCTCTCTTGCTTCTTGATCAGTTATGTCGCCAAGGAGTGGATCGGTTTGTATGTCTAGAGAGGAATTGCCTGGATTTTCTCCTTCATTTGCACTTAAAAGTTGATCAGCAGCAAGTTCTAGATTTTGCTCAGCTTTAGAGGTATTAAATGAAGTTGAAATAGCTTTTTCCTTTGATTTCTTGGGAGAAAAGCTCTTTGACTTAGTATTTTTTCTACTAACTTCACTTGTAACTGTTTTCTTTGATTTAGTTGCTTTGGATTTTTCCTTAGCAACAGCTGTTGAAGAGGTGACAGGGGTCATTTGAAAGACTCAAAAAAGGACAAAAATCTCGTTGATATTGGTTATTGACTTAACTGCTCCTTAGTTTCAATCACAATTTATCGAAGATTGACGATTCCTAATTTCAAAAATAAAAATCAAATAACCTCTAATTGGTAAATGTCTCTATTGAAAATAGGAAAAACCCAATATGAAATTGTGAAATTGAAAAAGGTCTTTCTGGTGTCTACAGAATTGTTAGGGGTTTTCTTAGGCAGGCCTAACCTTTGTTGAGGACTTCCCCTCTGGTCAAGCTTCTTACCTTCCCTCTGAACAGAATTCTGTATTGTTCAGATAGCAGCAAAATGCTGCACTCCTCAAGTTTATGAAAATTTTCTGAAGTAGGCAACTGTTTTTCTATGTGCATTAAGGAAATAGATGTATGGCTTGATGTAGGCAGGGAAGGCCGTTGTTTTACCTATGGTGATGGGAAGGAATTCGGAATAGATGTAGGTGACATTGTTCTTGTGACCTTAAAGGGGAGACCAATGCATGGACTGGTGGTCAAAGTTAAAGATCCAACCCTGTCTTCCGAGAATTGTAAAAGTAAGTTTACTTTGACCAATATTGAAGGGCTTATACAAAAAGCAGCCGTTGATCATATTTGGAGAGAATGGATAGAATCAATAGCTGCTAAGTTTCATGTCAGTCCCTATAAGATGCTTAAAGCTGCTTTGCCAGCTGGTTGGTTAGGTCAGGTAAAGAAAAGAAAAATTGATCAAAAGAGTTTTTGGTGGGTTTTTTTGAATGATTCGAATATTTCTTCAAGAAAATTATCTTTTCGGCAAGAGGAATTGCGTAAGTTTCTTTTAAAGGAAGGTGGTGGGACTTGGCAAAAAAAACTTCTATTAAATGGATTCTCGTCTGCATTTTTAAAAAACTGCCTTAAGAATTCTCTTGTTGATCGGGAAAAACGCCTTGAGTTTCAAAAAAACGAAAAGGCCTCGCTAAGCGTTGTTGAGCCTTCTTCTAATAATAAATCAAGATTTTCTCTTACAAATGAGCAAAGAGATGCATTGCAGATCTTCGAGAAGCAACCTCCTGGGTCAGCTCTTCTTCTCTGGGGAATAACTGGTTCAGGTAAAACGGAAGTATATCTACAGATGGTAGCGAAAGAACTCTCTAAAGGCCGACATTGCTTGATTCTTACACCAGAGATTGGACTGATCCCTCAATTAGTTGACCGTTGTGTAAGACGCTTTGGAGAGAAAGTTCTTGAGTATCATAGTGGTTGCTTGGAGAGACAAAGGATTAGTACTTGGCGTCGGGTTCTAGCGACTAAGGAGCCTCTTGTTGTTGTTGGTACACGCTCGTCAATTTTCCTCCCATTGCTTCCATTGGGTCTAATAGTCCTTGATGAGGAGCATGACAGCTCTTATAAGCAGGAATCTCCAATGCCTTGTTACCATGCAAGAGAGTTGGCCTTAGATCGTGCGAAAAGAACTGGCGCAAGAGTTGTTTTAGGTAGTGCGACCCCTTCAATGGTGACTTGGAGTAATCTTGCTCCCGAAGGGGCGATTGCTTTAGCTAGGCTTACGCGTCGGATTGCGGATAAGCCATTGCCAGATGTTGTTGTAGTAGATATGCGTCAGGAATTCTCGGACGGACATAGACGCTTGTTAAGTAGACCATTGCTTGACAAGCTTTCAGTATTGAAAGAATCAAATGAGCAGGCAGTTATCTTGGTGCCTAGAAGGGGATATAGTAGTTTCTTAAGTTGTCGTAGCTGTGGGGATGTCGTTCAATGTCCGAATTGCGATGTTTCTTTAACTGTTCATCAATTTGCTAAAGGTTTTCAATGGTTGCGGTGCCATTGGTGTGACTATCGTACAAATATTGGATTTAGATGTATTCAATGTGGTTCAAATGCTTTTAAACCTTTTGGAGCTGGAACTCAACGTGTTTTAGAGCACTTAGAGACAGAACTTGAAGGGTTGAGGTTGCTGCGCTTTGACAGAGACACAACCAGGGGCCGTGATGGACATCGACGGCTACTTGCACAATTTGCCGCAGGAGAGGCGGATGTACTGATAGGTACGCAAATGCTTGCGAAGGGAATGGATTTACCAAAAGTTACTCTTGCTGTCGTTCTTGCTGCAGATGGGTTACTACATCGGCCTGACTTCTTTGCAGAAGAGCAAGCCTTGCAGCTTTTTATGCAATTGGCTGGTCGTGCTGGGCGAGGAGAAAGACCTGGAAAAGTGCTTGTACAAACTTATTCTCCCTCCCATCCCGTCATTGTTCACCTTGTAGATGGAAGCTATGAGGACTTTCTCAAGAAAGAATCTAAGCTTCGCCGATCTTCAGGATTGCTCCCTTATAGCAGAGCCTGCTTGCTTCGTTTGTCCGGGCATTCTGCTTCATTGACTGCGACTTCAGCAACTGCTGTGGCTGAATATATAAGACCTGAATGTAATTCCAAAGGTTGGATGCTCCTAGGACCT
>QCPN01000041.1:0-6258 GCA_003209775.1 Prochlorococcus sp. AG-436-O09
GATGACTCCTTCATATGGCTGAACACGTTCTTTATTTCCTTCACTAATGCGAACTCCCACACGTACTGTATCTCCGACATAAACCTCAGGGACTTTTTTCTTTTGTTGTGATTTTTCAAATAGTTCAATTATCCCTTGAGGTGTTAATCCTTTATTTGAGATAGAATCAGATGCTTCTTTGGCATTTGACTTTGCTTGACTGATTACTGGAGAGTCATCAGTTGTGGCTTTGACCTCTTCCTCGTTGGGAGAGTTATTTTTTAAATCTTCCGTCATCCCAGGTTCAATTTTATTTGCCGAACAATCATTGTAACTGTTCATAAATCGATTTTATATAATTTTCTATTTTTTTCTTAGGAAAAAGAGTTTTCTTGAAAGCAAAAATCTAAGAAATTAGCTCATCGGTTCGCTAAACCCAGTCTGCTAAGCCTTAATAGAATGCGAAAAATTTTCTAAATACTTCAATTAAAAACACGCTAAAAGAACTTCTTTAGTGACCTTTCATCTTCTAATCAAATGATTTGAATGATATACGTAGTGATAAGCAATAAAAAATTGGAGATCTCTAAATAGTTCAATTTTTTAGCGACTTTACGAGCAAACCAGAGCTCATTCATTAATTAACGCATCTTGAAAAGTTGATGAACATATGAATATTGATAATGTGGAATTAGAGTCTCAAGCAAGCTCTAAAAAGAGCTTGAGATTAAGCCTTTCTATTTTTTCTCGGCATGAACAAACTTTTCGCCGACTTACTTGCTTCTACATCCCTTTCTGAAAAAAATGTTGGCCCACGCATTCAGCAACGTAGAGGAGTAGAAATTAAGTCTGCAAGAGAAATTCAGATAATGCGTAAATCAAGTCAGATCGTTGCTACTGTTCTTCGCGAAATAAATGAAATGGTTGAGCCAGGTCTTACTACTGGCGACCTGGATACATATGCTGAGAAAAGAATAAAAGACTTGGGGGCTTTGCCAAGCTTTAAGGGATACCATGGGTTCCCAGGTACTATCTGCGCAAGTATTAATAATGAGGTTGTTCACGGTATCCCTAATTCAAAAAGAGTTATCAAATCTGGTGATGTATTGAAGGTAGATACAGGTGCTTTTTTTGATGGTTACCATGGCGACAGTTGCATAACAATATGTGTTGGGGCGGTCTCAGATGAGGCGAAAAAATTAAGTGAAGTTGCTCAAGAGTCTTTAATGGAAGGCTTATCAAAGATAAAGTCTAATAACACACTTTTGGATATAGCTGGCGCAATAGAAGATCATGTGAAAAAAAATCATTTTAGTGTTGTTGAAGACTACACAGGTCATGGTGTAGGTAGGAATCTTCATGAAGAGCCCTCAGTATTTAATTTCCGAACTAATGATCTTCCAAATGTAACTTTGAGATCAGGCATGACACTTGCCGTTGAACCAATCTTGAATGCAGGAAGTAAAGCATGTAGAACCCTTCGTGATAGATGGACAGTAGTTACTAAAGATGGCAGCCTTTCAGCTCAATGGGAGCATACAATTCTAGTAACTAATGATGGTTGTGAAATTTTGACTGACAGAGGATAAGGGTTTAGTTAAAAGATTGCCTCTATTTATTTTTAAAAAGTTCAAAGTATAACCCTCTTGAGAATTCAGTTAGAGGCATTAATAGATAAGTTATAGGATTAGGAGTTACAATTATTAGCGTAGAGTTAGATAGGGATTTATTAATTATTTTAATTGCAACTGAATCTGGATTCATAATCCCAATTGGATTTAATTTGGATTTAAAGGGACCTAATATCAATTTTTTTATCTTTAATTTTGGCTTGCTTTCATTCTTTAAAGAAGATTGCTTAAAACTAACTAATTGGCCAATCAATCTTTTGCTGATTTCATAAGATGGGCTAAATGCAGGCTGAATCTCAGCTTCTGATGTGTTAACCCAAACTTCTTTTGGATGTGAAGTGTCTTTTAGGAGATAAGTAATTTCTTCAAAATATTTAATTAAACGCCAATTGCTCAATGCATTTACTTCAATGGCTTTGTTGAGCCCGTCTATATCTAAATTTGCACCTGGATTAATTCCATGGTTCAGGACTAGCACATCTAAAGACTTTAAGACCTTCTTCAGTTTTTCTTCTTCTCCACAATCCCATTTTATCCACTGATTAGGTCCTTCCTTGCAGTTCTGATTCTCTGATATTGCTTTATGAGTAAGTCCAATTACATGAGATCCTTTTTGGCGAAGCATTTTTGAAAGAGCTAGACCAAGGCTTCCTGATGCGCCTGTAATCCCAATCCTGCGCCCTGCCCAGACCTGCTTGGTTTTTCCTTTTGTGAAATCTTCTTTATTCATCAAAGACATTTTGTGGAAAATTTTTATATACGGAGGTTTTTGAAACTTCGATTTTAGGAACTTTAACTCTTACGATCCAAACTTATTTTGTCAAATACTTTCATAAGTCTCTATAGATGATTAATATTAGCCAAATATGATTAATGGAGTCGGTCATGGGTAAGACCTTAATGATCGGTTCTTGCGAGCCTTTTAGCGGCAAGTCAGCTTTAGTCTTAGGTATGTCAAGGCACTTAAAGTCTCTTGATATATCCGTACGCTTTGGGAAGCCATTAGCTACAAGTTTAGAATTAGAAGAGAAAAAGATCGACATCAATCAGACATTAATTGATGATGATGTTCGATTTATTGGTTCGATTATTGGATTAACAGAAGATCAGTTGATTCCTTCTATTGATCTTTTGGCGTCAGATACTGCGGAAAAACGCATTCTTGAGTCCCACCTGGAACCTAGCGAAGGCTTCAAGGTAATGAAAAAAAAGCTTGATGATACTTTTAGTGGAGTGAATCTTCTTGAGGCTGCAGGAAGCCTTGATGAAGGATTGCTTTATGGTTTAAGCCTTTGCCAATTGGCCAAGAACCTTGATGCAAAGGTGTTATTGGTTCATTTGTGGCAGGACAGTCGAAGCGTCGACTCTTTGTTGGCTGCTAAGGAGAAATTAGGAGGGAATTTATTGGGAGTTGTCCTGAATGCAGTAACACCAGATGAAGTAAGTGATCTTGAAGAGAAAGTCGTACCATCTTTGCAAAAACTTGGGATTAATGTTTTTGGAGTTATGCCAAGATCGCCTCTTTTGAGAAGTGTCACTGTTGAAGAATTAGTTAGAAGGCTTCAAGCGAGAGTTATTTGCTGTGATGAAAAATTGGAGCTAATGGTTGAGACTTTAAGTATTGGAGCAATGAGCGTAAATTCAGCAATGGAGTTTTTTAGAAAACGACGCAATATGGCTGTAGTAACAGGAGCTGATAGAACTGATATTCAATTAGCTGCTTTAGAAGCTTCTACCCAGTGTCTAATCCTTACAGGTGCTGGAGAACCGTTGCCTCAGCTTATTAATAGAGCTGAAGAGCTTGAGGTTCCTTTGTTGAAAGTTGATGCAGATACCCTTTCAACTGTTGAGGTGATTGAACAAGCTTTTGGTCATGTTCGTTTACATGAATCCGTGAAGGCAACCTATGCCTTCCGATTAGTTCAAGAACATTGCGACTTGAACAGATTATTTAGTTTTCTAGGCATCTCTCCCAAACTTCACGATCATTGCTAATTTCAAATTAATGATTAGAGAATCTCTTTGAGCCGTAGTCAATCCCTAGATCTACCTCAAATAGGTCGTATTGATACTTTGGCCCAGGAACTTGCCCTTTTGCAGGACAAGGGGAAAAGGAGAATTGCTGTCTTAGGAAGCAGACATGTTCCTGTGGTAACAATTCACCTTGTGGAATTAATTGCTCGTTCATTAGCCCAAGAAGGTCATTCTTTAGTTACATCTGGATCTCAGGGAGTCAATGCTGCGGTAATTCGAGCAGTTTTAGATGTTGACCCTTCATTGCTAACCGTCTTATTGCCACAAAGTATTGATCGACAGTCTCTTGAAATTTGCAATTTGCTCGAAAGAGTTCTTCATCTAATAGAAAAACCAGATCATGACGACCTCTCATTGCCAATGGCAAGTAGTTTATGCAATCAAGAAATAATAAGTAGATGTGATCAGCTTATTTGCTTTGCATTTCATGATAGTGAGACTTTGCTAAGCAGTTGTCATAGTGCAGAAGACATGGGCAAGGTTGTAAGTTTATTGTTTTTTGATTAGGACCTATTTAGGAGAATAAGAGACTTTCTCAGATTAAAAAGGCTTGAGGGTTTCGAAAATTGCGAAATAGAATATTTGAATACTTTTTATATAATATATTGGGGTTTTCATAAGAATTTCATGCCAGCATCTTATTCCTTTGATGTTGTTTCTGATTTTGACCGCCAAGAGTTGGTAAACGTTATTGATCAAATTCAAAGAGAAGTATCTCAGCGTTACGATTTGAAAGACTCAAAAACAGAAATCACTCTTGAGGCAGATGAACTTATTATTGTTACTGCTAGTGATATGACTTTGAAAGCAGTTGGAGATATTCTTTTGCAAAAGGCTACTAAGAGAAATCTTTCTTTAAAGATCTTTGATTTCCAGGATCCAATTACTTCTGCTGGCAATAGGTTGAAACAGAATGTCGTTCTAAAAAAAGGTTTAACTCAAGAAATGGCAAAGAAGTTAGGAAAAGCTATTAGGGATCAATTTAAGAAAATTTCTGTTTCAATTCAAGGAGATAGTTTAAGAGTTACAGGAAAGAGTAGAGATGAATTGCAATTGGCAATAGGAATACTTAAGGAACAAGAAGATAAGCTTGAAATACCTTTGCAATTTGAGAATTATCGTTAAATCATATTTTTAAGCATCAATGCCCTATAGAATCCTTGCATTACTTCTTTGCGAATTCAATCAAATTAGATGAAACCTAGAGAATTGGATTTAATAAATCAACTTGTTTTAAAGACGATTGAGTCCTTGGACAAATCAAATAATGATATTGAAAGAACCTGTTGGATGGTTTTGCATGAACACCATCATGGCTTGATGCCTTTTGAATATGATGTTAGAGAGATTGATGAGACTCTTTATCTCTCAGTTTTAAATGAAATTAAAGAAAGGCTAAAGAAATGATTTTATTTTGATTACATAATGAATTGAATTGAATTAATCACAAAAACGACTATATGTAGATATGCTCTAAAAGACGAAGGGAATTTTTATGACTAACCCAATGCGTAACGTAACCCCTGGAGGCTCTGGGGGTGGAGGTGGAGCTGCAACCCTTGCTCTTATAGTTTCATTTACAGGCATATTGTTACTTACCCAAGCTTTATTTATTGTTCCTGCTGGCCAGGTTTCGGTTGTAACAACTTTGGGCAAAGTAAGTGGTGGGGCTCGTCGCCCTGGCCTTAATCTTAAGATTCCATTTGTTCAGTCTACATATCCTTTTAATGTTCAAACTCAAGTTAGGCCTGAGGAATTTGAGTCTTTAACTAAGGATCTTCAGGTGATTGCAGCTACTGCAACAGTGAAATATGCACTAAAGCCCAGTGAAGCAGGACGAGTTTTTAGAACTATTTCTTATAACGATCGTGAAATTTATAATCGTATAATCAAACCTTCATTGCTTAAGGCTTTGAAGTCAGTTTTTTCTAAATACGAATTAGTTACAATTGCTAGCTCCTGGAGTGATATCTCAGCGATAGTTGAGAAGACAGTGGCTGAAGAAATAAGTCAATTTGACTATGTTGATATACAGGGTCTTGATCTAACAGGTTTGGAGATTGCAGAGGAATATAGAGCAGCTATTGAAGAAAAGCAGATTGCTGAACAAAAATTGCTTAGGGCACAAACCGAAGTTAAAATTGCAGAACAGGAAGCTAAGAGATATGACACTCTAAATAGAAGTCTAGATGATCAGGTTTTGTATAAGTTATTTCTAGACAAGTGGGATGGGCAAACACAGGTTGTACCTTCATTGCCTGGAACAAATGGCTCGGGTACCCCTGTGATTGTTGGCGGAAGAAGAAATTAAAATTAGCTAAATTAATCGATCTAAAAATTACTTTTTTATCTTTCTTTTTATTTAGATTGATCTTAAAGTAATTTTAACTTAGCTCACTAAAACTTTCGTTAAAAGCTTTTAAAGTAGCGTCAATATCATCTTCTGAGTGTGCTAGGGACATAAAACCTGCTTCAAATGCACTTGGTGCAAGATAAACCCCTTTTTGGAGCATTGACCTGTGAAGCTTCGCAAAATATTCAGAATTTGCTTGTTTTGCTTCTTCGAAATTCCTTACTGGGCCATCACATAGGTAAAAACCAAACATTCCACTAA
>QCPN01000042.1:0-5991 GCA_003209775.1 Prochlorococcus sp. AG-436-O09
GGGGGGGAAGGATTAGACGGAAGCATTGGCCATTGTCTTTCCTGCGGCAACATAAGGACTTACCACAATATTGGCTCCAGCAAGGGTCAGTTTTTTTGAAGCTTCTTCAGTTTCTGCTCTTGCGATAGTCTTGCATGTTTGATTAAGGGCCCTTGCACTTAGAACAACGTATAGGTTGTCCGCATCTGTTGGAAGAGTGACTATAATGCTTCGACATTTTTGTATTCCTGCTAATAATAAAGATTGATCTAATGTTGCATCTGCTAATACAACTTGAAATCCTTTCTCTTCGGCTTTTTTTTTAACTAAAGGATCTTTTTCCAATATTAGTAACTTTATATTCTTTGACTGCAGTTGATTTGCTATCTCTCTCCCAATTCGCCCATATCCACAAATAATTACGTGGTTTTTCATAGCTCTAAGCAGTCGTTGAAATCTTAACTCTCTCATCTTTAGAAAGTAGCCTGAGTCAGAAAGAGAGACCAATCGTTGGAGAGTTAATTGAACTACTAGAAGTCCGCCTACGATTATTAGCAAGGTAACTAGTCGCCCAGGATCGCTTAGAGGCTCTACTTCGCCGAATCCTATGGTTGTAATGGTAATAAGGACCATCCATAGGCAATCACTCCATTCCCACCCTTCTGTTGCTCGGTATCCAACTGATCCCAATAAAAATAACAACCCTAAGGACAGCAATGGCCCAAGCCAAGCTTTGGCTATTTTTCGCATATTTCAATTCTACTATTGCCCTGAAAAAATCATGTAATGGATTGAGTGGAGGTATGAAGAATGCAAAAAGTGTGATTTAAGAAAATTTAGGTAAAAACCCACTAGGACCAGTTTGGTAGCGGTTGCTACAATTGCTATACGTTCGTCCCTTTGTTGGGATGCATGTATTGGCAGCAGGGAACGGGGTTGCCATTTTGGAGGACAGTTATGAACACTCTCCCTTTGATCCGCTCTCATACTAAAAGAGCTCAACGTCTTCACAAAGCACAATTGATAGCGACTGCTAAAGGCAGTAAATATCATGATACTGCCATTCTTAATGCAGATTCAGCATCAAGAAAAGCTAAGGCTAAGCTTCTCCAAAAGGCTCAGTTAATGGCTTTTTAAGGCCATAAGCAAATTACTCAGATTTATATTGTTGCTTAGACATTGTCCTTAACATTAACTTGAATGAATTGCATCCAGTAATTTCTTACTAATAACCTCAGAGATATTATCCCCGTATAAGAAGTATTAGTAAAGTCGCCTATTAAGAATATAGCTAAAGAAATCAATAGAAAAAAGCAAATTCTTGCCTTAAATCCCATATATGCAGCTCATATCAAAATTAATGCTAAAAATTATAGAGTCACTTCATAAAATTTTAATTTAGTTGAATTAGTTTGCTAAATATAAATTTCATTAGACTGTTAACTACCTTCATGGTTAGGTTCTATATACCTTTTACTCTTTGAGCTTTATTAAAATAAGACTATTGCAAGGAAAATCTTAGGAAGCATGGGAATTTCATTCATATCAACCCCAAATAGCCTGCAGTAAATCCAATTGCTATAAAAAAAGCAAACTCTATTAAATCTCTACTCCCAGTTGGAATTGAAACTAATGCAACGGAAATTCGTTGAGCCATTTGACCCTTGTACTCACAGGTCAAGAGACACTAATCAATATTTCTTTGATGTGTGGATTTTGATCACTGGAAGTGAATAAAAAAATAGATTTTCTACTTATTTACAAGTTTAGGTTGAAATCCATACGCGATGGACGACGTAGCTTTCTTCCATTGTCTAAACTCATCTCATTTGCTAAGGGCATTGAAATAAGAGATTTAGTGGTAAAGCTGTATCAATATTGAGGTGGAGGGTATGAAGAAATGGATTGATTCTGTCGAGAGCTATTAGTCAATCCATCAATGACATCAAACGTTTGAAGCCTTTTATCCCAATTGATTCCAAGTCGATATACAAAGCTTTTATAAAATTCTTAAAAAATTACCTTTTTTAGAAGCTACGTAGATAGATCTAGATTGATTTGGCGCTTGTTCGATAAGACTGCCTCTCTCGGCTATTAATTACGTGCCGATTTCCTTGTTTTGCTGTTACCAAAGATTTAATTAACTTTAAATTCTTTTTTTATTCGTTCCAGATGGCCTAGAAAAGAAAAATCGGAACCTTATAGACTCCTCACATTAATTTTATTTGGTTCTGATAATTGGGAGCCTGTGTGATCTACCAGAGCTCCCTAAATATTTCAAAAGACCCATTTGAGATTAGACCTTCTCTTTTGGCCTTATTTAAGTGATTCCCCAGGCTTCGCTACTCAAAGAACTTCCCACCTCTTCAGGAATATTTACTCGGCCAGAGAGTTCTGATACCTCGTTGCTTTTTTTGCCGATAAAATTTTAACAATATAAGACTTCTGTCTTTCTTCTAATGATCTATTTGTTGATTCGCCAGCTTCATTGTCTTGAAAGTCAATTCATCCAAAGAAGCTTTAAGATAAAAAGTCTTAAATAGACAATTTTATTTGGATTGATCAAATTTAAATTGAAAAAGCTTATGATCAAAAAAAATAGATTTGAAATGAGCTCCAAGCTTGTTTTTCTTTACGATGGAGAGTGCCCATTTTGTAATCATTTCTCTGCACTCCTCGAGTTAAAAAGTGGTCTTCCAGGACTTACTATTAAGAATGCTAGGGATAATCTTCCAGAAATGAAATCTTTGCTTGAAAAGGGATATGACCTTGATAATGGCGCTATATTATTGAAGGGTGATGAAGTATTACATGGAGCACAGGCTATTAATTGGATTTGCTCTCAAATAACAGAGCCTTCAGATGAATTGCTTAAATTAATTGCACTTACTTTTTCCTCTAAACTACGAACTGATGTAATCTTTCCCTTGCTTATTTTATCAAGAAGAATTCTTCTTTTTGTTAAAGGTGTACCAAGAAAGTTGTTTTTATAACTTCTTAAAAATTCTTTTAATTATTTTTCTTTTAGGGCCTCATCTTTATTACTTTTTGCAATTATAAAAGCCATAAATGAAATCGATGCTTTTAAGATGAACCTGTCACTTTGATTCAAATTGTATGAAGGATAAACATAAATTGAAAGTAGAGTTTGTGTAAAAGCTATTAACCCTAGTTGTATAGATCTCTGTCTGAAACTCCAAATAAAACATATTATGGGTGATATCAATATTGATGACACAGCAATAAGAAATGGTTCCGACTTCCCTCTTCTTGCAAAAGAAATATTTAGCTCTTGCTTGCAATTAGCCAGTTGCGATTTATTTAACCTGAAATATTCAGTTTGAGGTATGCGTGAATCCTTGTAACGCCTGTGTAGCTTTTTCTCTAGTGTTTTATATGAATCTATTTTTAGGACTTTTACAATTTCATCTGGCTTAAGTGCTTTCATCCGGCGTTTAAAATCTTTTGTAACTCCGATTTTGTATAAATCCTTATTTTTAATCAAATATATATGGCCAGACATCTCGATATCCTTTACAAAATAGCTTGCTTCTTACCCTTTCTTAAACCCAAATCAATTAAAAATCAACCTAAAAGTTTTAATGAAAAGTATCTTGTAAATCAAAACTCTAACCTTGCCAAGTTTTGATCGAGAGGACTACTCTAATTTTTTTATTTATATAGCTTAAAAAATTAAAACTTTTGTAGACTGAAGTTGCAGCCTACAAAAGTTCACCTTTTCGAAAAGCAACTTAAGGGGTTAATCCTTAGCTACGTAAACATCCTTTGCATAGAAACTGTTATAGCCCTCTTTAGCTCTCCAACGGAAAAGGATTATGTGAACAGGGATCACTAGCAAGGCATGGAAAAAGGTAAGCAGATAAAAATCCCATGGAACTCCTGCTTGCCCATAAAATGCGAAAAGAGGTGATAGGTGCATTTAGTCTGATAATCTGTTTATTCACTATTGATTTTGCCTCTTAAACATCCTTATTGGTTTAATCAATATTGAAAAATTAATACCTTTTGAAAATAGCTCTTCTTAAAAAGACTGGTTTTTAAAGAATTAACTGTAAATGTCCTCAGAGGTTTCTAATTATTGATAGTTCAGATTCTATGAAGCTTCTTCTTAGAGTTCATGCTGGACTCCCCATGTACGAAGGAGTTAGAACCGGTGAACCTGTTCCTCCTCCGTCTTGATCATTGTCGTCGTCGTCAAAACCTGAAACAAGGGCCCATACTCCACCGAGAGATAAAACTGCAGAGAAAATTATGGTTATAAAATCTGACTCCACAAGAAAAAAGAAAAATTTTGGAGACCCTAATTGATTTATGGGCAATGTGCGAGTAAATAAGGTTTTAATTGTGAATTGAAAGTTATTACTACTGAGGGGCTATACAGGATGTGTTGCTTTGTTCTTGCATCTAATCTTCCACTTTTTTGTTTTTATTCATAATGAATAGGACTAGGCTAATGATTGTCTTTTCATTTTTGATGGAACTAAGGGAAGTATGAGCATTGTTTTAGCTGTTTTGGATCCAACTATTCAAACCTTTATTTATGTTGTTGCTATAGCTGGCCCTTTAAGTATTGCTGTTCTGATATTTCTTCTCAAGAAGATTGAGAAAAATAATCCGGAGAGGATTCGCTGGCGGTGATTAGGCTTCTTGGACTTTGGTGCTTTATATGGTTAACTTGTCTAATTTTATTAAAGTATTTGCGAAGGATTCGTAGGATTTTGGGTCGCAAGTTAAAACAATAACTTGTAAACCTCTTTTTACAGCTTCGGAAAGCATGCTTTTGATCAGTGGAATCCTTGTTGGATCAGAGTTTGCAAAGGCATCATCAAAAATCAGTGGTAAGCACCCATCATGTTCAGACTTAAGGACATCAGCCATGGATAAACGTAATGCGGCTGATAACTGCTCTCTCATTCCACCACTTAATTGATTGAAATCATAAAAATCGTCCCCTCGACGTATTTGAAGTCCACTAAACCCACTGACGTGATCAAAATTGAGGTGAGCCCCATGCCCATCAGGAATTATGGGTTTTAAGTAATTATTAATAGATCTAATTAAGGGTTCAGTGTAGCGACTTGAAAGGTCTGCTTGCGCATTTATAAAAAGCTCTTGCAAGAGCTTATGTGAATCAATAATTCTCTTTTGCGCTAAATAGTCAGCTTGAACAGTTCTCAATCGAACTTCGGCTTGTTCAAGATTTGAATAAGGATCTGAAGCGCTAATGTTTTGGCAATTCTTTTTTGCGGCTCCTGCATCAGAAAAAAGTTTTTCTTTCGTTTCTTCGATTGAATGAATCTTTAATTCAATCGTTGGAAGATCATTCGATCTGTCAATCTTTTCTAATGATGAGAGTCGATTTCTTAAAAGCACCACTTTTTCTTCGGACTCTTTGAGTTCTTTTCCTATTAAGTTGATTTCAGCGCTTAAGCTTTCATGATCACCATGTTCTTTTATTAGAGCATTGATGTCGTTTCTTAAAGAAGTCAGCTGATTATCAATGACTTTTAATTTACTTTCATTATCAATCAGGGTATCCCTAAAGATATAAAATTCAGATTCGGCTAATTTCATAGATTTTTCCGCTTGCTCAAAAGCAGAAAGGACGTCAGACCTGTTTTTTTGAGTTTTTTCCTTAAGTGTCTCAAGCTCAAAAGTTGTACTTGGAACACTGAGATCATTTAGGAAATCATTTCGCAGTTGATCAAGTTCAGAAAGCTTTTTTTCTAACTCAAATTTCTTTAGTTCGTTTTTATTCAACTCTTTTTGCTTAAGTTGAATTTCTGAGTTTGATGGTACTTCTAAAAATGAAAGTTGTTGTTCAAGAGATAATCGCTCCTTGAAATCATTCTCAGCAACTTTTAGAGATTCCAAGCCAAGCCTAGATAGTATTTTGCAATATTCTTTTTTTAAATTTTTATACTCAAGTTGTAAGGTCTTTAGTGTTTCAGAACCACCTGGCCTAATTTCAATTTTGATATTATCTCCCAC
>QCPN01000043.1:0-5929 GCA_003209775.1 Prochlorococcus sp. AG-436-O09
TCAAGAAGCTTCTCAAGAAAGAAGGAGAAGAAGGCTTTTCGTTGATTGAGCTAGTTGTAGTTGTGGCAGTGCTGGCAGTGTTAGCTGCGATTGCGTTGCCCACATTTGATTGCTTCCCGAAGAGAGCAAAAGCAACAGCAGCCTTGGCTGCTTTAAAACAAATCCAGACGGAATGCGCAGTACAACAAGCAGAAGATTCCAATCAAGGCTTTAGTGCTAGTGCAATCCAGGACTATACGATTCAAACAAGTGGATCGAATAGCTGTAGTGGAGCGCAAGGAACAGGATTAATTAGTGCAGTACCTACTAATACCAATGAATTACCGACGTTTAATTTGGAAGCTGCTACTGGATCATTGACGTATGCGTTTAAGGGGAAAACAGGAACAGACTTCCAAGAGTGCTTGGGGTTGATTTGTGGCGATGGAGATAGTAATAGCAATAGAATTAAAGGTGGCTTAGCTTTTCAAACAGAACTAGAATCTAATGATTTTGTTCAGAAAGAGACTTATTTCGAAAGAGAATGTTCGGCATACGTTTTAGTTGATGGACCAAAATGGAAGGATGCTCAGGTAAATGCAAAGGCACTTGGGGGTAATTTGGTCACAATTAATGATGCTCAAGAAGATAAGTGGGTAAATGAAACTTATAAGAAAATTGCGAAGGATACTGGTATAGCAGACAGATGGCAGACTACCAATCTACACATAGGACTTACAAGAAGCTCTGGTACAGGAGCTAAAGTTCAAAATGCGGCTGGTCATTCTGATGGCTGGATTTCAGGAGAAGAATCGACTTATCGTCCTTCATTGTGGGGAATTAGAGAAGGCATGGATTGGGATGGTAATTACCATTCACTTGTCTTGGATCAATCTACTGGGGAACTAGCCTGGAATGATTTCCCTGAAACAAGACATGATGGGAAAGGTATGGCTGAAATCTCAATATGTGAGTAGTCAATTAACTTATCTAGTTTGCTTGAGTTTTAGATTTGCTTTTTTGTTTCCCAATCTGTTCCATCATCATCTTCTTTGCACTCATAATTCAGTAGAGATTCGACAGGCTTTTCCTTAACTTCTTCTGTCTTATGTTGAGCCTTTCCTTCTTGGTTAAGCATCAAATAGTTTGGGTAAAGTTTGGGTAAATCTTGACGGTTCGCTGAAAACGTAGTCCACGGCTAAAGGTTATGTTTTCATTAGCCAGTAGCGTGGTTCTTGTGATGCCATGGGATCTCAGCGAAATTGCGATGTGTGGATGGTGTGTGGATGGCTTAATATTCTCACCCTCATTTCTTTATTCTACTTCATTCAAGTTTCTACTATTAATAACTAACATCTCAAATATACTTAATCTTTCGGACTGCTTGGTGTGATTCAAAGTCGTTTAAGTGAGCGAGTATTGCCTAGTTATACACCTAATTTTTCGAGCTGTATATTTGATGAATGCCTTAAGATGGGAGCTGATATTACTCAAATTAAACTCTTAGGCTGAGTAACTTTGCAAGGCTGGAACCATCTTCCCTCCATCTTGATCATCATCATCGTCAATACTTCTTGCAAGAAGCTCTAAGGCTACAAGTACAGCCATTGGATAGTAACACCAAAGAACAGCTTGCCATATTGAAAAGCTATTGAATGAGGTTTGAAGTTCGCCCATGGCCCTAAAAAAATTATTAATAGCATATTCAATAATTTTTCAAAATGTGGTTAAAATCAGAATTCTTTTTTAGCTTATGAAGCTACTTAGCAATTAAAGCTATTACCAATTAATCCTAACTTGCTGATAAGAAAAATTTAATGGCTCTAATTAGGAGTATTGACTACTATAAAAAAATTATAATAAGGACCCTAAACTTTTTTATTTTAGGATAAGAGTCCCCTTATACCAATGTATTATGAGGCCATTTACTTATGAATAGCCTAAGAGTAGAAACCGAACCTTCACACTCCGTAATATTACCTGTTATAGTTCTTAACAAGTTGATCCAATCGGTCCAACTCCTTTCAAAATTTATTTAATCAAATGAAAAAAGTATCACAAAAGCCACCAGTTGAGCCAGAAAAGGTCCTTGCGGAGCGTATCAATGGCTGGGCTGCAATGATGGGTTTTTGGGCCGCTATTGGCGCTTATCTAACCACAGGTCAGATTATTCCCGGGATTGTTTAGGTAATGGAACTGAATCCTTTTAAGCCTTTGCAGCAATTTGTTCAGGCCGCTTACAAAAAGATCTCTATCAATTAGTTTTTGGAGAAGTCTTAAATGGGAATAGGTAAATTATTCCTTACATCTATTTCATCTGGAGTTATCACTTTAGATGAATTGCAATGGATCACTAGCAACCAGTTAACGTTTTCCAGATGTGAGAAGGCTGCAGCTATAAAGCTAGGCAACCTTTTGGACTCTGGTCAGTTACACCTGGGCTGCCGGCTTTGATTTATTCACTAATTCAAAATCATTAATTCACTATCATTTTTTACACCATGACACCTGACGCAGAAAAATTTAATGGCTGGGCTGCAATGCTTGGATTCGTTGCTGCTTTTGGAGCTTATGCCACAACAGGTCAAATTATCCCTGGAATTTTTTAAGAAATGACAACCTCAACTCCTTCCCTCACTGCTAAGAAAAGCTTGCTAGTTACCGAATACGGCAAGCAGAATGTCTTTGCTTATGAACCTCCAATTCAATTAGAAGAGGGTTATAGCTCCTACCCCAAAGAAGCAGAAAAAACTAATGGCCGTTGGGCGATGATTGGCTTTGTTTCATTAATGGTTAGCTATGTATTCACAGGACAGGTACTTCCAGGAGTCTTCTAATCAATGATAATTACTGGAATGTTGCCGAAAGGACTAATGGTCGACTCGCGATGATTGGTTTGTTTGCCCTAATCATTAATTATGGCTTATTTGGCTGGATTATTCCTGGCATCTATTGATGAGACTTCGCCAACCTGGAATGAAAATAAATAAAGTTACCCATAAAAAATTTAGAATTACTCCTCACAACTTTTCTTGCTGGTTCAATTCTTGTGGTTTTCTCAATAAGCATATTTGAATGAGTTGAATGAAATCACCACTTGAATTGGCTAAGAATGGACCTTCCTAATCTTTTACCGACTTTGCATATGACTCAGACAATTTCCAATATAATTAACACTCCATTTCGTGATCTTGTTGAATTTGGATTCTTTTGTTTGATTGGTTTCACTGCTGGATTCATGGGAATCATATGAATTTCTCTTCTTTACTTTTTATTATCTCTTGGTCTGGCTTGTTTTATTTCGGGAGCTTGCTTTGGAGAGATTTATCTAGAGATGCTGCTTCTCTTAACTGATCAGATTCTTAAAATTTAGTACAATTTATTCCTCATTACTCTAAGAATGTCTTTAAAAATTGGTGATAAACTACCTGATTTTTCCTTATCTGACCAAGAAGGGAAAACTAGAGCTAGTAAACAATGTAAAGGGAAAAAACTTATTTTATTCTTCTATCCTAAAGATGATACGCCTGGATGCACTGCTGAAGCGTGTGGTTTTAGGGATAAGTATGACTTATTTAAATTATTTGGAGCTGTTGTTTGGGGAGTTAGTAATGATAATCAGTTAAGCCATAAGAAATTTGCAGAGAAAAATAAACTTCCTTTCCCTCTCTTATGCGATGAAAATAATTCATTGAGAAACAAATTTGGTGTCCCTAAAGTACTTGGCTTATTAGATGGGAGAGTAACTTATTTGGTTGATTCCACTGGAGTCATTCGTCATGTTTTCAATGACCTCTTAAATAGTGCCAAGCATGTAACTACTGCCTTACAAATATTAGAAGAAATTGAGTGAACAGAAAATAAGTAGGTACTTTCTCAATTCTGTCGAGAATAGAAATCTTTGCTTGTGGAGGGGGGTGCCTATGTAGTCGAAATTTGGCGCACACTTCATTAGCCATTTCGGGACGTTAGTCATAGCAAGGGATCTCAGCGAAAAAATTTGCTTTTTTTGGGCTTTTCAGGGTACTCAAACCCATAAAAATGCCTGTTTTCTACTCTATTAATAGACCTTTTTAACCGATCTCAGCCTTAAGGACTTTTTGACTTACTTGAATTGATAGGTCAAGCCAATTGATGCTTTCCAATCAGGATCCTTTTGGCGCTCTCTCCAAAGCTTGATCCCGTACAAAAATTCCATGCCTAGAGCAGAGTTCTGTTGCGTTGATGGTGTTAGTCTTAATCCTCCCTCGATCAATAAGCCATGTTCGTTGTTTTGGTCGGGGGCAATGGTAATTGACTGTCCATTTTTAATATTGGTAACCCTTGCTGGTTGATTGTTTAGGTCCCAGTCAGTCAGCCAACCTGCTTTAATGCTTGGTGTTAAAGAATGGCTTCTTGAAAGTTTAAGCTCTTTTAACAGCTTGATTGAAGCTGCGGTAAGAAGAAAATTGTCAGAGTATTTGCTGTACTTAAGGTCAAAAGGATCACCTCCTGTCTCCACCCATTCGTGGTCAATGTTGTGATTGAAGGTTCCGCTAATTTCTGGATTGATGATGAATCCATTCATCTTGCGCTTGGTTCCCATTCTTAAGGCTGATCCATAAGAAGTTGTGCTTTTATTTCCTTTGGCTGATCCACCAATGAAGTCTCCTACGGGAACAAGACCGCGTCGGTGTTGGCCATTAAAGCTGGTGTTGCTTAGGACAAGATCTGCATAGTAGTCGTGTGTTTGTTTTCCAAAAGCGACTCCAAAACCATTCCCGGTTGGAGCCCATTCCCCACCTCCTTGATCTAGAAAGTCGACATTGGCAGTGCCATGATTGCCAAAGATAGAAAGAAGTTTGTTGTGCTCTGTTTTGTAAGTTACGCCTAGGAGGAAACCCTTATGTGTGCTGTGCCAATTTCCATATTCCCCATGATCGGTATTGTTGAAGTGGAATGGTGAATTAGTTCCACTAAATGCTTTTGTCCAGGCAGTCAGTTTGCCTCCTTTGTTTTTTTGTAATTGCTCTTGGACTGCATTCGTTAGATCATTTTGGTAAGCCTGAAGGCTCTTCCCTCCTGTTGCAAACAAGCTTTTAGGTAGAAAGTTAATAGCCATTTTGAAGTTGTTTTCACGTGTATTTGTGGCTTCTATGACGATGTCTTTCCCTAGTATCTCTATATCTTGACTGGGCGTACCAATGTCTGGGATTCCGTTTTCGGTTGAACATTGTCCAATGTATTGAGCCCACCTTTGGTTCCTATCGTCATCTGTCCAGGTGAACTGACTCGATGTCGAGTTTTTCCACCTGTGGTGGCGGACCATTGTTCTTGGGGATAGAGAGAGTTCGTCTGAAAAGTATGTGAATCGTACCCAGTCGATTGAGTTCTGTTCAAAATATTTATCTGACCATATCCGTGAGGCTTTGTTGTTTTCGTTTTCGGCCCAGTTGTTGCCACCCTTTTCACCTGTATACCAAGGAGCGTCGAGGTATCCACTATTTGTCGATAGTTCTTCCCATTTTCCATTGTTCCAGCCGATGATTCCGCATGTCAGGCCCACTGTGATATTGGTTTCGTTGTTTGCCGCCAGTGCTTTTAGCGAGTGTATATTTGCAAGATTTGCGGCTATCAAAATGGAGAGTAGCTTCCAAGTTCTAATACCTTTGGCTTCTCTTTGAATATATTGTCGGCTGTTCCTTGAGGTGCCCATTGTTGATATTCCCTATGGGCAGATGCTCTTAACTCATTTATTTTGCCATTTATTTTGTCCAGGTAAAGTTCAGAAAAAGGCGATGGGGATTGATTATCTCGCGCCAGAACAAATAAGGGTAATAGTAAATCGGCACTGGAATTTTTAGCAGTAAGTGATCTTCGTGACAAAGTTCGAATAAAGTTCGAATAGATTTCGATCAATCCCTGAGAACTATTGGTATCAATGCGTTACATTGTTCATTATCCACCACCT
>QCPN01000044.1:0-5268 GCA_003209775.1 Prochlorococcus sp. AG-436-O09
CTCTCTAGTATCGAGAAGCAATATAAGAAGATACCTGAAATTCTGATATCAACCAGGACGAATTTTAACCATCTACTAAAGATTATGCAGAGAGATGGGTTTAACCCCGTTGTTGGTGATTTCTTTGAGTGTGGTAATACTTCCTTTTATCTTCAGGAAGACTATAAAGAAGGTGATCCTGGAAACGTTGATAGTTTACTTGTCGTGCGAACATTAGATCATTGCGTTGTTAATATGAATGATGTCCCATATGATCCAGACTTTACGCCTGAGCTTGTTTCTAAACTCAATATTAAATCACCAGATATATTGCTAACTGCTCATTGTGGAGCTGGGCCATATCCCCAAATGTACTTCGACGAGATTTATTTATCCCGAATGCATCTAGATAAACTCTTTTTTAATATACAGAAGTTTAAGTCAATGATTAATGCTTTCGAACCTTCATATGTGATTCCATTTGCTGCAGATTATTTGTTGGGATCAGGGCTTTCGCATTTTAATCAATTTAGAGGAATGTATGACACTTTCTACGCTAGCAAGCTAGATCACCGTGTTAGATCCTTCGACCTTAGATTGAATTTGTCTTTTCTAAGAGCATCAGATGGTCACCAGGTAGGAGCGCAAACTGAGCCGACGGAGTTTTATGAAGGCTATGAAGAATATCTCTACTCTATAAATAATCTTCCAAGACATGAATACTATCCTTCTCTTTCTACCAGTGAAAAATATTTGCAACTTGAGTCCAGTTGGTCATCAATGCTTTCACGATTCTCTCGTCATTTAGCATCTTCTATTCCTGATAATATTAATCACTTATTCAGATTTCAAGTTTTAAACGGGTATTCCGATATTGCTTCCCCTGTCAAAACTTTGAACCTTCTGATTAATGACCATAATCATCCAGATGAAGTCACTGATATATTCATTAATGTCGATACTCTACTGGCTTGCATTACAAAGAAGCTGCATTGGAATAACGTGAGTGGAGGTAGCCAAGCTTTCTTTCGCAGAAATCCAAAGTCAAAATATGGCTACACTGCTGAATCTTATCTAAATTTTATCTCTTGATTCATTAACTTAATTAACTACTTTTATTTCCTTATTATTGATTTATTAGATCCATTATTCTTTTTTGATCACTATTCTTGTTCCAAAATTACTCTCCAAGCCGATTTTTTTGGAACTGTAACCCAATTATGTGAAAAAGAATCTATTTTTAGGGGATAAAAAATAATTAAAAGTGATAACAAACTAGATCTAATAAATTAAATCTAATAGGTTCATCATTTCATTCAACAATTTCCTTCGCGTCATCAGTTATGTATTCGCATCGAGGGACTAGAGACATTTTGGTACGGAGAGGGTGGGATTCGAACCCACGGACGGTTTCCCGTCAAACGATTTCGAGTCGTTCGCTTTCGACCACTCAGCCACCTCTCCTTTGATTAGATTATAATTTAATACAACAAAATCTCAAATGTAATTAAATAGTTTAAGAGTTTCTTCAAACTATAAGCCTATATTGATTTGACTAGCTTGGTTGAGAATCTTGTTTACACTAACTCCTTTGATTTTAAAAAAGTCGTTAACCTAGTAATCTCTTTGAAAAGCAAGGGGACTAAAATTGATAACAAATTATTATTTATAGGCTGCTCTAGGATATTTAAAATAAGTATTTAGATGATAAGTGAAAATATTACATCTAATTAACTATTTTATAGTTTAAAGCAAGAACTTAAATGTATAATTCTTTACTATTAATTCCTAAATTTTTGCTTTTAGATTAATAATAAAGGTAATTAAAATATAAGAACTAATCTAGAAATTAATCCCAGCCTAATTTAGTCATCATTTTTATAGCCTTTGAATTGTATTTACCTAGCTGACTAATTGACACATTGTCTGGGGTAAATTCATCGAAGCCCTTAAGTTCATTGCTATTATTAAATCCAATTAAAGGGTGTTCGTATGTTGGGCCTGCTAGGCCAATACTACCTTTAGGGGAAGCTAGGTACTCTAGTAATTCAATAGCTTCTGATTTGTTGGTAGCGAATTTGGCTAGTCCACCAGCGCTTACATTTACGTGAGCTGGATTAGGTGTTATAACTTTAACTTTCTGCGCTAAATTTTTATCCTTCGTCCCATTAACTCCAGCTAGCATGCGTGCAACATAATAGTGATTAACTATTCCAACTCCACACTTACCCTGAGCTACGGCTCTTGTAATTCCAATATCCCCTGGGAAATAAGGTTGAGACACATTTGATAACATTTTTGTCAGCCAACGCTTTGTTTTTTGTTCTCCACGTAGTACTAATTGATTCGCTACTAACGATTGATTATAAGGACTATTACGTTTCCTCAGACAAACTAAACCTCTTAAAGATGGATCAGCAAGATCAGAAAATTTAGTAATTTTAGATATGTCAACCTTTTTAGGATTGGCAACCATAACTCTTACTCTTCTTGTAAGAGCAAACCATCTGCCTGTTTTATCTTTATATTTAGATGGAACACTTGTATTTAATTTCTCTGAGCGGAATGATTGCAAAAGTCCGTTATCTGCAGCATTGGTTATTCTTGCAGCATCAACTAATAAAATAACATCTGCTTTTGAATTCTTTCCTTCTCTTTTTAATCTCTCAATCAAAGAAATACCAGTTGCTTCAATTAGTCTTACTCTAATGCCTGTCTCTTGCGCAAATTTTTTGAAAACCTGTTTATCAGTATTGTAGTGTCGACCAGAATAGACACGCACTTCTCTATTAGAAGCAATTGCCTGAAGACTTAATGAAGATCCTAATACAATAGAGCTTGTTGCTAAAGAAGAAATAATACGTCCAAGGTTTTTCATTAATACGAACTTAAATTATACTTCTATTCAGTCTATACAAAAGCCAAGAAACTTACTACCAGACTTCTTATGTTACATATGAAAGTATAATTTGTGTCATGTAATAATATTCTGTGAGGACGTCTAGTCTCTTTTTTATTATTAATGGATTTTCTAGTTCATAAGTTAATAGATTGCTCTCAAGCAAAGAGTTGTATTGAAAGTATTCAGGAAGACCAAGGTCTTTGGGAAAGTGGAAAGAAAACAGCTGGTTCTTATGCGGCACTTGTAAAAAATAACCTACAATTAAAAAAAGATTCAGAAATAGCAGTAAGACATAGCACGGTGATAAGCAAAGCAATTAGATCTAACGAGTTAATCAAAAGCTTTACTTTGCCAAGAAAAGTTCATGGAGTAATGTTCTCTAAATCATCAGTTGGACAAGGCTATGGAATGCATATCGATAATGCATATATGAGTTCGGGTAGAAGTGACCTATCATTTACATTATTTTTAAGTGATCCTAAAGATTATGAAGGAGGTGAACTTGCTATTCAGACACTTCAAGAAACAAAAAGAATCAAACTTCCTCAAGGCCATATTATAATCTATCCAAGTACTAGCATTCATTCAGTAGAGGAAGTTAAATCAGGTATTAGGTTCGTATGTGTAGGTTGGATTCATAGTTATGTGGCTAGTAATGAGGACAGGAAATCATTGTTTAACTTAGATGCTGGTGCAAGGGCCATTCTTGCTAAACATGGTAGAACTGCTGAAGTTGATCTTCTTTTTCAGTCTTATAGCAACTTACTCCGCAGACTAGGAGATTAGCCCTCGCAACAATTGATACTAGGATATGTAATCTTTTGATCTTTTTTTGAATAAGATGAAGGCAGAATGATAAGAAAGTAAACTATTCCATGAGTAACCAATCTCCAGTTGCAATATTCATAGCAGCATCTGCATTATTAGCTGCAACTACATTAAATTCAAACATCAGCCATGCTGGCAAAGGTGATATGGGTGGATTAAAGGAATGGACTACTGATCAATCTGTGGAAGACGAAAGTAAACTTGATGCTGATGCCGAGGAGCTAATGAAAGAAGCTGAAGAAGAGGATTACTGCATACCAATTGGAGAAGGAGAAAACTGCTGGTGAGAAAAATTAACTAATAGAGATGTCAAATTAATTAGGTTTTAGTTATTTAAACAAAAAAGGCGCTCCTAAGAGCGCCTTTTTTGTTCTGCTGAAAAAATTATCAGAACTTGAAAGTAGTTTGGATTAGACCACCGAAACCGTCAGCCTTGTTTGATGTTGTACCATCACGATTTTCAAAGCCGAAGATAGCAGGTGTAATTGTAATGCCATCATTGACTTTGTAGTCATAATAAGCTTCCCATGCAAATGGTGTCTCATCTGCTGTACCACCTGCAACCTGCTTAGTTGCATGTTCCGGCGAACCAAATGCTATGCCAGCTCTATTGCCGTCAATAAATGCATCAGTCCAGCTAAGCCCAACCATGTAGCCTCCTGTTTCCTCTGCGTCTCCAGCGGTACCACTATCGGTAATAGTTGACCAGTCATAACCAAGCTGGATTGAAGGAACTGCTCCTGAAGAGTCAGGTCTCCAATAGCCTCTTAGTGCATATGCAGTTTGGTCGCCACTAGGAGCAGCTGCAGAGGTGTTGTAATAGCCACCCCAATCTTTTGCGCCATTGTGTACGGACATAGCAGCTGAAACTTGCCATTGTGATGAACCGTACTCAACTTTCGAAAGCCACTTGGAATTACCCTCGGTAGTCATTAAGCCAGTAGTAGCAGCATCAGCACCATAGGTAGCAAAGTTGCTACTTACAGCAAATCTAGCGTCTCTGCGGCTTTCGGTTGGCTGAGTCCATGCAAATCCGAAGCCAGGGCTTGTGCTTGAACCATAAGTAGCACCATTGCCGCCTAAAGCAAACTGCTTAGTAACTGGCTTATAAATTGAAGGTGAACTAGCTAGCATGTAGTAGTTCTCAATTCTTGGTCCAACCCAAGCAGTGATGTCGTCGCCGATTGGGAATTGATACCAAATCTTGTCAACTTTTAGCGAACCGCCATTTGAATTAGACTTAGAAAGGTGTGTACCTGTAGTTGTGTCTTCAAAAGGACCACTACCACTACCAGTTCTTATTCTTGTATAAAGCTGGTCTCTACCAGAAAAGCTGGAATAAAGGTCATACTTAGCGTCATATTGCATATGAAGGGCTGCTTCGTCGTCTGTACCAGCAGCTCCAACATTTGGTTTTCCATCAGTATCAAGATAACCAGTGTTGAAAGTCACTTGTCCGCTCATCTTTGTAGATGGAGAGAACTGACCAGCACTAAGTTCTTGAACTTTGTACTCAAGTCCGTCAACACGTCCTTTAAGGATGGCCATTTCAGTGCCAA
>QCPN01000045.1:0-4924 GCA_003209775.1 Prochlorococcus sp. AG-436-O09
GTCAACAGGGAAGATCCAATGTTATCAATTTTCAACCATTGTTAACAGCTCTTAAAAGATGAAAAAACTCAACAAAGATATTAAAAATCAATCTTTTCTGGCCATCAAAAAAAGCTAGCGTTGAATCAACATCTAAAATGTTTTAGTCTCTTTAACAACGAAACTACTCTTGGTCAAAAGTGAAGTTCCCTGAAGCTCTAACCCTTTCACACTAGAAATTTCCCCTTTAAGACCTTCTAATGTAAGTTGTTCAATCATTGACTGAATGACTTGGTCTTCAACTAACTTCTGATCAATCCTATCAGGTGTCATTTTCTCGAACAGCTTGCCTGCCTTAGCTTTTACTACTTCAGAAGCATTGGTTATCTTTAAAAGAATCATTTGAAAAAGTTTTCCGATAAGTTAATCGATTAACAAGAAAGAATCTATATTCAATCAAGCTTAGTCGTATCAATTCTATACCTCGTTTTAATTCCATTGCTAAGAGAGTTCACATAGCGAAGCTAGAAAATTAGCTTCTTTGCTTAGTTTTACTATTACAATTTACCTTGTCTAAGTTGAAAAGACTCTCTATCTTGCTCTGCTAGTACAGGGTTCTCCCAAGGGAAGACAAGCCACTCTGAAGCATCACATACTTCTACAGCATTCCACCAGATTGGTTCAACTTTGCTAAACCAAACAAATGCTGTAACCCCAGAAAGCCTTTTGATTTTATTTAAAGTCAACCCTGTCTCATAAACATCATCTACTACTAATGAGTTAGGTATAGGCTCTCTGAGAAATGGAATAGTCAACAAGTGGCTTATGGCAACTGACAGGCAAAGTCCTCCCCGAGGGAAACCATATACTCCTGAGAACTTCTTATACCTACATGCATAAGTAATCTGATTTAAAGAAGAGTCAAAATCATCCCAACTAAGTTTTCTCATGGCATCTAAAAGGTAAAAAAATAATCATGTTCATAGAAATCTAAAAGCTATTAAAATTTTAGGCTTTGAAAATTTAAAGGCAGGCATTAACGTTTTAGCAAGCAAGTTATCGCCTCAAAATAAAATCATATTAATTAATTTTGCTAACATCAAGCTTCAAATAATCTAATGAATATCCCTAGCTCTGAGCGCTTGATAATAATCCTGTTACCCTTCGCTGTTAGAAATGTCTTTTCACGAACAACACCACTCGTTAAAATTATTTTCTCGAGTTTTCCAGTAAATCTTCCACGAGTCCAGTCTATCCTTCCTTCAATCATGGTCTTCCAATTCTTCTCTAAAACTCCTGCTAAATCTAAAGAGCTTAAAAAAGTTGCAATAGTTCCCCTCAACGCTATAAGGAAAGATTCATCTGAAGACTCAGAAGGGGTTTTCCCAGCATTGAGTTTCATAGCTGTAGGACTCTTCTCAATGCTATGAAATTTTGAATGAACTTGTTCTTGAATTAACTCATAAGTCAATTCTAATTGATCTCTAACCATATGAAGTTTAGAGCTAACATCTCTTTTTTGATCCCTGAAATAAGTGCCAACAGTCATTCATGTTCAAAATTACTAAGCTTTTTCTAACAGCTGGAGAACTAATTTCAATCCTTGCACTCAAATATCCCTTCCTTTCGTTATAAAATAATCTTTTCCAAAAAATTAGTTAGATTAAACATCAACATATTTTTTACTTCCTAAGAATCTATAAAGAAGCGATGACTCAAAGGGGAGCTATCTAAGGCTTTTGCCAAAGATATCTAAAGCTTCCTTTCTCAGCTTTAACAGCAACACAATTACTTGCGATCATCCACAGAGCTCTATGTATAGGAGTGGGGTTGAAAAGATAAATCTTCGGGAAAGCCTCCTTAATCGCACGAGTTGCCTCCTTTGCATGATAATGAGGAACAGAAGGTGCTATGTGATGAATTACATGAGTAGAACCGATATGATGATGAAGAAAATTCAAAATTTTCCCATAAGGTCGGTCAATTGAAAGAAAGGCTCCCCGCATAAAAGAAAAGTCTGATCCAGATAAATGTGGAACATCGGTATCAGTATGATGCAACCATGTGTAGATAACCAACCAGCAATTAACTACTAGCAGAGGTGCAAAGTAAATAGTCACAACTGACATTATGCCGAAATTCCATCCCCAATAAAATAATGCGCATAAGAAAATTCCTATTCCAAAATCTGACATCCAAACTTTCTTAGACCAGTTTCCAGGCCACATTGTCTTTGAAAAAGGTGCCCTTGGCCAAAAGTGATTCGAGAGTCCATACTTAGGTCCACCAGTTTTACCAGCAATTAAATAAGCAGGCCACCCCAGCAATAAGTGAAGAATAAGCTGCAAAACACCAAAGGTCGTCTTCCCAATAGATTGAGAATAGGCTATTTCTTCATCACCACCAGCCTGTTCACTAATGCCATTAGCTCCAATCACTAAAGGAACATGTGTTTCACCATCTGTTATGTGATTAGTAAATCTATGATGGATTGAATGGGACCTTTGCCAGGAGAAGTAAGGCACTAAAAGAATCGTGTGCAAAAGGTATCCAATAACTGTCTCTAACCTTCGATTATTTGAGAAAGCACCATGACCACACTCATGTGCAATAACCCAAAAACCCATAGCAGTAGTTCCTGAAAGCATTGCATATACAATCCATACCAAAACCATTGATAGCTTGAGAGGTATAGAAAAACCAATTACAACTACAATTGCCTGTATGAAAATTGACTGGCACAGATACGCCAGAGATGTAAGTGTTTGACGTGTAAAGCATCGATTTGGGACGACACTAGCAATAGCTGACATGCTTGGTATGTCAGTCATCTTCACTGCCAAAGCCTGACCATTAAGGCCAGAGAGAAGAACGTTTTTCAAACTGTTGGGCTAAAGGAGAAAAGTTTTTTCTAATTTAGAACCAGGAACGGTTAACTTAAGGTATTTTTCTCAGAACCTAGATGTGAGAGCAGACAAAACTATAGCTCAAGTCTCAGAAAACTGTGCAAAAAGAGAATATTTACACTTAAATCTAGCAAAAAGAGATCCTCATCAATGGAGTCAATGATCTGTGGGTATTAATAACTAAAAGGGGGCTATAACTGGAAAATATAGGTATTTTTATGACTTTTAATTAAGTCTCATAAAGAACTCTAAACGTAATGGAACTTTTACTTAAAGCATGAACTATTTATAATCAAAACAAATATGTTGTCACGATGAACAACTCCCTTAGCCTTTTTCTATATGCTTGCGGATGGGTAATAGCGTGGTTTGTACTCAGCTCAATTATTGATTATGGGCTGGTAGTAACGAGCG
The DNA here is from genome assembly GCA_003209775.1 of Prochlorococcus sp. AG-436-O09. Classification (GTDB taxonomy): domain Bacteria; phylum Cyanobacteriota; class Cyanobacteriia; order PCC-6307; family Cyanobiaceae; genus Prochlorococcus_E. Next base: position 3,300 of record QCPN01000045.1, read on the forward strand.
TCTACGAAGCTGGCGAGAAAGGTAAATTCATAACTTTTTCACTTGGGGCTGTAATATCTTTTGCCGGGGCTTTGTCATTGTATAAGGAAGTTTTTCCTGAATAGTCTTTCTAATGATCGGTATTTTATTTATAATTAGTATGAACTAGTTGCTAAATAGAGTCTCATTCTATAAAAAAGTAATGCTGTAAAAGGAGAGCGATAGGCATAATTTTAATTGTTAAAGAAGGTTATTTGTAAGTTTCAATGATTTGCTTAAATATTTATTCGAAGAAGTTTTCATAAGTCATGAACGGATAAATCTGAGTTTCTGATTTTCCTATCAGAGAAAGAAACCGTTACCTTTATTGATCTATAGGGATGGGTCCACTAACTACTCAAAATCATATGGATACAGGAGGGAAGATCAGGAATAGAGCATAACAGTCAATGATATCGGAAGAATGGCTTGAAGAACAAAAAATAAGCATTAGAATTAAAGAAAAATGAATTTGATGTATCCAAAAACTAGGTATAGGAAAAATTCAAGCAACCTTTTTGATCCTAATATCCAAGGCTTGTCTACTTATAGCCTGACGTACATAACTTCAGTTCAAAATAGAATCAAGAATGAAGAATTGCTTCTAAAATCTCACAATAGACAGGTTTCAAAAAAGAGCTAATGGTTTTTCCCATACTAAGATCAATGACAGAACTCCTGCTACAAGTCAAGCAGGAAGAAAAAAGGAAAGCAGAAAAAGGATTTGCCAACAGGGATGCTATGCACAGATATATCAAGTTGACGGAGGAAATGAACAAGAGTGTTAAACGTAAAAGGGCACGAAAACTCCTCCAACAGTCGCAGAGAAGGGCCGCCTAGGGAAATCTGGTAATTATCAGTAGCAGCAAGGCCAAAAGGTATGTCTACACTGAAATTTCTATTGAACATTATACCTATCGATTCTTATGAAGTTTTCATCAGCAGCATTATTGTCTCCTAAAAATAGAGCTTTAGTTGAGTAATGCCCCTTTTTGTGGTAGATATTATTATAGGTAATTTTTATCGATGTCTCAATTAACCATCAAGCTCAGTGCAAAGGCAGATGCCTTAATTGCCCAACTTCAAAAGGAAATCTTCAACCGACGACGTAAAAAAATCACTGCTGCAGGAGTAGTAGAATCCTTAGTTGAGAGTGGTGCAAAGTCACAGTCAGACAAGCGATATGCTTCTTCTTGGAGCAATCTAATTAAAGATATCGAAAAGGCTGCCAAAGTTTCTGAAGCTCATGGCAACAAGCCAGCAAATATTAGTGCCGATGAATGGGCTCTAATATTAAGCCATCGGACTCGTAAGGGAACAAAAGTTGCTAAACCGGCATCTGACAAGAAAGTAACCAAGGTAAAGCCAAAGGCAAAGAGCACAAAGACCAAGGCTTCTACTGTTAAGAAGGCAAGCTCAAATAAACGTGTTGCAGCAAAGCCATCGTCTAATAAAAAAACCACTACAGCCAGGCCGGCTAGACGTGCGAGGCGTGCAAAGAGTGCTCCTAAAGGAACAACCCCACCAGCTCAAACTTAGACGTAAGACAATTCAAATAGTCAGTTCTAAAAAGCTCAATATATAAAAGTTTTTTTTGTGGTATTAAA
>QCPN01000046.1:0-4876 GCA_003209775.1 Prochlorococcus sp. AG-436-O09
TGCTTTGTCCTGGGAGTCGATCATCTCCACTCGCTTTGGCAGCTGGTGGCCTTGAGGAGGAATCTGGGTTGAATTTATACAATGCTATTGATGAACGTTCCGCAGCTTTCCTGGCTTTAGGTATAGCTACAGCTACTGGAAAATCTCCAATTGTCATAACCACCTCTGGGACTGCTGTCGCAAATCTTTTACCTGCAGCTGTGGAAGCTGATAGGTCTTGTCAGTCAATTATTTTCGTCACTGCGGATAGACCTTATAGATTAAAGGGATGCGGAGCTAATCAAACAGTTAACCAAGAAGAATTTTTAAGATCAGTATGTAGAGGTATTTTTCAAGGCCCATCTGAGGGGATTCATCTACTTTCTGTTAACGAGGTGATTTCTCTCGTCGGCAAAGTCTGGAATAAGAGCTGTTTTATTCCTGGTCCTGTACATTTGAATATTCCAATCGAGGAGCCTTTGTTCCCAACGCATTCAGAACAAAAATTTAATCGAATATATCAATTCAAGAAATTTAAATATAAACCTAGGAAACAATGAGTCACAGATAATATGCGATGCTGCAAAATCAGGTGATCATTTAATGAAACAAGTAATAAGAATTTGGCTTAGTGCATATGGATCCGCCGCTGGTGATTTAGCACTTCATGATCTTTGTTCTGCTGGCCTATGGATTGGGGGAGGCACAGCAGTGAAACATTTGGCAAATTTCCGTTCAGAAATATTCCTCAGTGCATTCAAAAACAAAGGGCGTTTCTCAGATTACCTTGAGAAATTACCAATAATGGTCCTTGTTGATCCAGAATCAGGATTATTTGGGGCTGCTTGCAAAGCACATTTAATGGTCGATTCCACTTCCACACTTAATTTAAAGAAATCAAAATAATGACGCAGCCTCCCATAGGCAAGAAAGTTTTAGTGGAAGTTCCCTCGACCACCGCAAACCTAGGACCTGGTTTTGATTGTCTAGGAGCAGCCTTAGGATTGAAAAACCACTTTTCGATCATGAGAATAGATGGGGCTAGCGAAAGATTTGAATTAATTATGGAAAGTACAGAAGGAAATCATTTAAGAGGCGGACCAGAAAACCTTTTTTACCGAGCAGCACAAAGAGTATGGCAAACAGCCGCAATAGAACCCTTTGCATTAGAAGCAAGAGTTAAATTAGCCGTTCCTCCTGCTCGAGGTTTAGGCAGTAGTGCAACAGCAATAGTTGCAGGTTTAGTAGGAGCAAATGCACTCCTAAATGATCCGTTGAGCAAAGAAAAACTTCTAGAACTTGCAATTGATATAGAAGGGCACCCAGACAATGTTGTTCCTTCTCTACTTGGAGGTTTATGTTTTACCGCAAAAGCAGCTTCCCAAAGGTGGAGAGTTGTCAAATGTGACTGGGACAAATCTATAAAAGCTGTAGTTGCTATTCCTTCTTTAAGGTTGAGTACTAGCGAAGCAAGACGTGTAATGCCCAAAACAGTGCCTGTATCAGATGCAGTAATGAATCTTGGAGCTCTAACCCTTTTGCTTCATGGTCTAAGAACAGGAAGACCAGACCTAATCACAGAAGGAATGCATGATCGACTGCATGAACCTTACAGATGGAAATTAATAAAAGGAGGGCCTGCTGTCTGCCAAGCTGCTATTGAAGCAGGCGCATTTGGGTGCGCTATAAGTGGCGCAGGGCCAAGTATTCTTGCCTTATGCAAAGAAGACAAAGGGAAGGCCATTAGCCAGGCTATGGTTAGAGCTTGGGAAAGCGAAGGCGTCGCAAGTCGAGCTCCTTTGCTAAGCCTTCAAACAGCGGGGTCGTCCTGGCTCCCTGGTTAGCAGTAAGTAATTCTACTTACAAAACTGCACAAGAGCTGATAAAGTTCATTTTCATTCTCTTCTAGATTATGGACGCAACTCTCATTACTTCATCTGCGTCCATCGAAAACTTTCCTTGGCTTTCATTAATAGTTCTTCTTCCAGCTATTGGCGCTCTAATTCTTCAGTTTCTTCCAAATGACTCTGAAAGTAATTTCGTTGATTTCCGTAACTGTGCAATAATTTTTCTTTCAGCTGATTTATTAATAATTTTACTCGTTCTGAGTAAACTCTTTGACAACAAAGAAAGTGGCCTTCAGTTAATAGAACGAGTTAATTGGCTTCCAGCTATTGGCCTTGAATGGTCACTGGGGATTGACGGCATATCTGCTCCTCTAGTTGCATTAAGTGGATTAATAACTCTTCTAGCTGCTACAGCAAGTTGGAAAATTAATAATAAACCAAAGCTATATTTTTCTCTCTTACTAATTCAGGCTTCAGCTCAATGTTTAGTATTTCTCTCTCAAGATTTCCTACTTTTCTTCCTTGCATGGGAATTAGAACTTGTACCTGTATACCTCTTAATTGCAATATGGGGAGGCAAAAGGAGATTGTATGCTGCAACTAAGTTTATACTTTATACAGCACTTGCATCTCTTCTAATACTTATAAGTGGACTTGCTTTAGCTTTATCAGGAAATGATTTCTCTTTGAATCTTACAGAGTTAGCAACAAGATCTCCGTCAGGAACCTTTGGTTTATTGTGTTATTTAGGATTCTTAATTGGCTTTGGAGTAAAGTTACCTATTTTTCCACTTCATACTTGGCTGCCTGATGCCCATGGAGAGGCTAATGCTCCCGTATCAATGCTTCTAGCTGGAATACTATTAAAAATGGGTGGATATGCTCTAATAAGATTTAATGTCCAAATGTTCCCTGAAATTCATATACAATTAGCACCAGCGCTAATAATAATCGGAATAGTAAATATCATTTATGGAGCACTAAATGCCTTTGCACAAGATAATGTTAAACGCAGAATTGCCTGTAGTTCTGTAAGTCATATGGGATTTGTCTTAGTTGGAATAGGTGCAATAAATACACTTGGAATAAATGGATCTATGCTTCAAATGATTAGTCATGGGTTAATTGCTGCTGCCATGTTCTTTGTAACTGGCTCTTTTTATGAAAGAACGAACACGCTATCAATTCCCAACATGGGTGGACTTGCAAAAGCTCTTCCTATAACTTTTGCACTGTTCCTAACAAGTTCACTCGCATCTCTAGCCCTTCCAGGTATGAGTGGTTTTGTTAGTGAAATAACAATCTTTCTTGGAATAACAAGTCAAGACATTTTCTCATCGTCATTTAGATCTATCTCAATCTTAATTGCTGCAATTGGCCTAGTACTAACACCAATATACCTCCTTTCCATGTGTCGAAGAGTGTTCTTCGGCCCAAGGATACCAGCACTAGCAATGGTAGAAGAAATGAATTCAAGGGAGCTCTTTATCGCACTAAGTCTTTTGACGCCAACGTTATTAATAGGCTTTTGGCCTAGAATTGCAACTGATATATTTGAAAGTTCTAGCAATGCAATAGCTAACAATTTAGCTGTTCATAAAATTATTGCATTTGTACATATAATCACTTTGAATTAAATGAAAAATCAATCAAGCATATCACCTTTATTAGCAGGTGAAGGGCTCCCTGACTTCAAGAACATTACATTCCAGGAAATAGAAAGTTCCATTCCGGTTTTGTTAAATCAACTAAATAACGAATTTTCTCTATTAGAAGCTGACCTAGAAAACAAATTAAGAGCCAATCAAATTCTTAAATGGGATCAGGTTTTAAAGCCTTTAAATAAAATCGAAGAGCGGCTTCGTTGGAGTTGGGGGACAGTCTCTCATTTAAATGGTGTGTCAAACACACCTGAATTACGAAAAGCATATGCTTCTCAACAGTCGCAAATAATTCGTTTCTCAAATCGACTTGGTCAAAGCAACATACTCTTTAAATCCTTATCAACCATTGCAGAGAAAAATAAAGACACCTTGGATAAAGCACAAGTGAGAATACTTCAGTCACAGCTGCTCTCAATGAAAACGAGAGGAGTCGGATTAGAAGGGAAGGAACAAAAAGACTTTAATAAGAATAGCGAGCGTTTAGCTGAATTATCTACATTGTTTAGCAATAACCTATTGGATGCCACAAATCAATGGAATATTCTTCTTACTGATCGAGAAGAAGTTGAGGGCCTTCCAAAACGGAATCTCATCGCTATGTCTCAAGCTGCTAAAGAATCTGAATCTAGTTGCTCAACCTTAACAGATAAGAATGGGACTCACGAGGATGGTCCATGGCTACTTGGATTAGACATTCCAACATATATACCCTTTATGACATATGCTAAGAATCGCTCTTTACGTGAGACTCTATATAAGGCATTTATAAGTCGAGCGAGTAGTGGCAATCTAAGTAATGAAAAAGTGATCGATGAAATACTTATACTTAAAAAAGAACAATCGAAGTTACTTGGCTTTGATAACTGGGCACAGGTAAGTCTTGCTAATAAAATGGCGAAAGATGTTCATCAGGTTGAAAAACTACTTGAAGAAATTAGAGAAGCAGCAATCATTTCAGCAACCAAAGAGTTAGAGAGACTACAAGATTTCGCTAAAAAAACCACTGGAAACTATAATCTTAAACTGGCTCAATGGGATATAAGCTACTGGGAAGAGAAGTTGAGAGAAAGTCTATTTGATCTTAACCAAGAAGCCCTTAGGGAATGGTTTCCTCTTCCACAAGTGCTAGCAGGCTTATTTAAAGTATGCGAAAGGTTGTTTGATATAACTATAAAACCAAGCAAAAAAAATTATCCTGTCTGGCATGAAGATGTTCAACTATTCGATGTTCATGATACTGACGATTCTCACATAGCATCATTCTATCTAGACCCATATTCAAGACCTTCTTCCAAGAGAGGTGGAGCATGGATGGACGAATGCTTAACAAAAACCACCAAAGACAATGGTGATATTGTCTTACCCGTAGCATATTTAATTTGCAAT
>QCPN01000047.1:0-4450 GCA_003209775.1 Prochlorococcus sp. AG-436-O09
TTAGCCATACCAGTAGAAACCACAATCGGCTTACCTGTTTTTGCTACTTTTTCTATTAACCCTAAGTCAATTAGTTCAGGAGATGCAATTTTATAAGCTGGTGTGTTTAATTCTTCTAGAAAATCAACAGCTGTTTCATCAAAAGGTGATGAAAAAATAGTTATACCTATTTTTTTAGCAAGATCAAACATATCCTTATGCCATTCCCATGGAGTGTGGGCTTCATCGTATAGCTCATAAAGATTTCTTCCGTTCCAAATTCCTCCTTTGACCATAAACTCATCGCCATGATGGTTAATAGTTATTGTATCTGCTGTATAAGTTTGAATCTTAATAGCATCTGCACCACAATTTTTGGCTTGTTTTATAATCTCCAGAGCATTTTCTTTTTTGCCATTATGATTACCTGACATTTCAGCAACTATGTAAGTTTCTTGATCCTCACCAATCTTTTTTTTATCTATTTCAACAAATTTTAACTTGTTTTCTTTTCTCATATCACTGAATATGGTTTTAAATTAAATTATATCCTAATTTATAGTTCCATTTTAAATATCTAATCTGAATAAAAGCTCATCAAAAGAAATATGTATTAGGCTAGTTTGAAAAGGTATTCTATGCTTAATTCCTCAATGAAATTGTTCCACTATGATCGTGATTTGTAATAAGTCAATAATTCATCTTTAATGGAGTCAATGCAATCTTCTTCTGATTGGTTTTTGAAGTAATCACAATTTTTGCAAACACTATCACTATTAAAGTTGCTTTCAAGATGTTGAAGCCTTTGTAGATTTAGTTCCTTTGAGTTCCATGCATTCATCAAAGATGTCTCTTGAACGTTGCCATACTTTAGTTGATGTTTCCAATCTACACAGCACACAGTGATATCGCCATTTGCACATATTGTCATTCTACTAAACGGCTGAGAGCATACTTGATTACGACTTCTCTTGGAACTATGATCAATATTTCCAATAGAAAAATCTTGGCTTTCAGAATCAGACCAACCCATTATCTTGTCGAGTGCGACTGAATCCGCAATGGGTGTAAAATCCTGTATAAACTGATTTTTTTCATTTTCTGTCAAAATATCTGCAACTACTTTAACGTGCACATGCAGATCAGAATTTAAATTTTGTTTTATATCAAATAGTTGATTTACATTATCCTTTATTTGAGAATATGGAACTTTTGTTTTAGTAATATTTTGATATCCTTTATCGTTAACATGCTCAACAGATATGCGTACTTCAGTTAGTCCAGAATTAGCGAGTTGTATGCATTTCTCTTTTGTTAGAAGTGCCCCATTTGTTGTGAGATATGTTCTTCCAGCAAGTCTATTATTTTTTATTTTTGATATAAAATAGAAGAGGTTCTTATTGAGAAGTGGCTCTCCATCTTTGTAGAAACCAATTTGTTTAGGTATGGATCCAGTTGACTCACTCCAATTGGAGAGATCGAGAACAATTTTATCAAAAATATCTATAGACATCATTGTTTCCTCCCTACCTACAGATTTAAGCAATTCTTTATTACCGGTAGGACAAAATGTGCATTTGAAATTGCATCTATTTGAAGGGTCTATAAGTATAGATATTGGCATATTCAGCGGTAAAAGCTGATTAAGGCGTAAATGTGTTTTCTCCATCTCGTTTTAGAGAGCTAAAAAAATATACAATAAGAGTGGTGTCTTGATAACGTAAGTTCTTGCATTGTTGTGCTCACTAGAAGTCTAAACATGTACCCTATATTAACTAGTGTAATGGGAGCTGCCTTATGAAAATGTATAGTGCAGTTCCTCTCATTAGCCATGCTAAGGAACTTTTCCCTATCTGTCGATCAATTACCGGGGAGGGCGCTCGCTCTACGTTGAAATACTTCGAGGATTTTCACACCGAATATAAGCGTTTGGTTTTTAAGACAGGAGAGAAGGTTTTTGATTGGGAGGTTCCAAAAGAATGGAATATAAATGATGCGTATCTAGAGCATATTGAAAGTGGCAAAAGGTTCGCTCAATTTAGTTCTTCTAATCTTCATATTCTTGGTTACTCTACTCCAATAGACAAAATAATGAATTTTGAAGAAATTCAATCCAAAATTTTTACTTATAAAGATCAGCCAGAGTGGATTCCCTATGTCACTAGTTACTACAGAGAAAACTGGGGATTTTGCCTCTCCCAAGTTGAAAAAGATACTATGCCAAATGGTAAATACCGTGTATTTATAGATTCAAAATTAGAGGATGGAGAACTTCATATTAGTCATGCTCTTCTGGAGGGATCTAGTAAAAAAGAAATCTTCTTTAGCTCTTACATTTGCCATCCCTCCATGGCAAATAATGAGTTAAGTGGACCGGTCGTACTAAATGCAATTTTAGATTATGTCAAACAAAAATATCCAGAACCAAGATTTTCCTACAGATTTGTACTTGCACCAGAGACAATTGGCTCCATTTCTTATCTTTCACTTTATGCTCAGGAAATGAGAGAAAACATTATTTGCGGCTTCAATCTCTCTTGTGTGGGAGATGAAAGAGCGTATTCATATATCCAGTCTCCTTATGCTGATACTTTGGCGGATAAATCCTTGTCTGCGGCTCTAATTTCTAGAGATAATGTTTGTGTATATAGTTTTTTAGAGCGCGGATCAGATGAAAGGCAGTATTGCTCCCCAGGGATAGAATTACCTTTATGCACTTTTTGCAGATCGAAATTTGGTAAGTACCCTGAATATCATACTAATGCTGATGATTTTAATGTTGTCACCGATAATGGTCTTCAGGGTGCTTTTGGTGTAATGAAGGATATTATCGATGCGTTTGAAACGTGTATATACCCATCGCTTGTATCACCGTGTGAACCTCAATTGAGTAAAAGAGGATTGTATCCAAACATCTCCAAAAAACTCAATGGTAAGCACCCTGCTAAGACCAGAATGGATCTCCTATCTTATTGCAATGGTAGAAATTCTATTTTTGATATAGTTTCACTAGTTAACGTTGATCTTGCAAATGTAGTTGAAGAATTGAGACTTCTCTTGGCTCATGGACTTGTTGTTGACGAATCTAAACTTCATGAATAAATTGGATCTTCAAAATTTATGGCATTCTTCAGGAATCAATAGAGGAGATTGCGTTCTTTTGCACTCGAATGTAAAGGGTTTGAGTAGAAAGTTGATTAAATCCGGAGACAAAAAACCTCTTGATAGCATACTAGATTCCTTTATAGATGTTGTTGGTGATGATGGGACATTGGTGATTCCAATATTCAATTTTGATTTCACTGCTGGCACTACTTTTGATGCTTTGAATACTCCTTCCCAGATGGGATCTTTAACAGAGAATGCCAGGCTGAGATGTAAAGGGAAAAGATCTGGTCATCCTGTTTACTCCTTTTGTGCATTTGGTAAATATGCGGACAAAATTCATTCTATAAACAATCAAAGTGCATATTCAGATGATTCACCTTTTGGATTTTTGAGGTCTATCAATGGAAAAATAGCATCTTTAGATTTAGAAGATCAGGAGAGTATGACCTTTTATCATCATGTTGAAGAAATTTGTAAGGTAAATTATCGCTTTATGAAGTATTTTACGTCTGACTATATAGATGTGAATGGGACTAAGGCTTCTAAGTCTTACTCAATTTACGTACGTGATGTCGAGCATGGTGTTTTGACACATGTGAACCCTGTAGGAGAAGAGATGTGGAACAAAGGTATTTATCGAGGTGATCGACCTGGCATTAACTCTGGTCTAAGGACAGCATTTGCAAATGATATTTTTGAATTTGTAGAAAGTATTATTGTTTCTGGTAGGGCAGAAGGATTGTTATTTCGTTATCAGTGAAATGCTTAATACTGCTATTTCCACCGTCAAAACTAAAATTATACCTTCATTCTATTAAGTAAAGGCTTTTTCCTATAAGACTAAGTAATGAATATCTTGCTCAGTGTATTTTGTTTCATCTTTATTAATAATAGTTATATGATCTAATCATGATTTTAAAACTATAGCAAGTTCATTTTCTCCATTCGCTTTTCGAAATTGCTTTTTAAACGCGCTTGTTTTCTCCTATTCAAATAAAGCATTTATCAGAAGTCCAGTAAATTGTTCATTATGCTCTATTGAAAAATTATAAGTTTCATGAGCTATTAGTGTCTTTTGATTTTTATTACTTGGATTGTTTTATTTTCTCTTTCTGCGCTGTTATTACTCAAATAATCGATCCAGTATCAATTGTCGCAGATTACAGAGTACAAGCTCTATTTGCAATACATTTAGCTGAGATGAATCTTATAACTAGGATATAATGGTATTGAGCTAGTCTCATTTATATATGATAGCTTAGTGAAGTGATTTCTTAAAGTATTAAAAAATAAGTGGCCTTAACTAATCGCATCTTTTTCGACACATACTGCAATTCTACTAAAGATATCCTTGTCATACCTC
>QCPN01000048.1:0-4241 GCA_003209775.1 Prochlorococcus sp. AG-436-O09
TTACTAGTTGTAGGTCCATCTGGCTGCGGCAAAACATCATTGCTAAGAATGATTAGTGGTTTATGGAAACCTATCAAGGGAAATATTCATAGACCCAAAACAGGGGATTTATTATTTATTCCTCAAAAGCCATATATGATTTTAGGTTCACTTAGAGAGCAGATGTGCTACCCAACTGATCAAAACAAATTTAGTGATGATCAACTCAGATCTGTACTTAAAGAAGTTAATCTTGCATCACTTATAGATCGATACCCCGACTTAACCATTAAGCAAGATTGGCCTAGAATTTTATCTTTAGGAGAACAACAAAGATTGGCATTTGGCAGATTACTTTTAAATTCACCAAGATTTGCAGTGTTAGATGAAGCCACAAGCGCATTAGATATAAAAACCGAAGAGCATTTGTATAGCCTTTTAAGGAAAAGAGATTTGGCAGTCATAAGTGTTGGGCACAGACCAACACTTGTAGGCTTCCATGAATCAGTTCTAGAACTTGGCGGAGATGGTTCATGGCGCCTACAACCTTCATCTAGCTATCAATTCAGCTAAATGCTAATTTGATTTTATGAACTCAAACAATTCAGAATCAACTAACGCGGAATCCTCTAACGATGACTCTGAGGGCACCAAGGAAAACAATAGTGATCTAAACAATATCCCGAGTGCTACAACTCCCGATATTCCATCATTTGGTTGGAGTGGTTATGCAGAGAGAGTGAATGGAAGATTTGCAATGGTTGGTTTTCTCGCAATCTTGCTTATTGAAATTTTTAGTCATTCAGGATTCCTCCATTGGGCTGGCTTTGTTCCTTAAATCTCTGCGCTCAAAAGAAATCCATCCCTAAGCTCTTAATCATCAAATCTAGAAGTATTATCTCTAGGTCTTGGATTAGATGAATTAGTTCTTCGAATGGTTGGATTTCTATCTGGATTTACAGATGATCTTCTTCTTTCTGATGGCATCTCTGAATTAGGGACTCTTTTTGAACCTGCCTGAGATTCCCGCGAAGAAAAAGCTGCATCCTCAGCTCTATTCTGAATAGGTGCTCCTTTAGGTGGGGCATATCGTTCTGAAGAAGGTCTAGACTTTCTTTCACTCTCTCTAAAATTCACACTTGAGTCTCTACTCTGATTAGATCTTCTTGAAGTTTGGTTGTTTGGTCTTGGTCTACTTCCTCTTTTGTCTTCTTGCCTAAAGCTTCTGCGATCTCCAAAAGTAGATCTTCTATTACTGTCGTCAGAGTTAGTGTTCGTTGAAAATCTTGACATCCTCCTAGAATCTCGCGACTCAGATTTCAAAGAATCTCTCTGAGATCTACTTCTTCTACTGGCAGCTTGCTCAGGGATCGCTGGTCTTGAATTCCGTCTGGAGCGATAGAAATCCTCTTCTGCAGAATCATAATCTTCTACAGTTTCTCTACCTGAGAACCTGCGGTTAATAGGTTCAGACTCCTGAAATCGATCATAATCCTCTCCTCCTCGAGATCTGAAACCAGGACTTGAACGAGAAGGGGATTCAAATTCCTCATCAAAATAAGAAGAACGTCTGGCTTGATCAGTAGCAATGCCTCTAAGGCGAACACTCTCATATGCGAAGAAAACTGTAGTCCCGGCAAGCAAAAATTGACCAAATTGAAGAATTGGGTCTAAACGCCATCCTTGGAAAAAAAGTATCCCTCCGCAAAGAAGTCCTATCGCAGCAAAAAATACATCGTAATCACGTGCAAGCGCTGGCTTAAATGATCGCAAGAAATAAAGACCCCCGCCGCATATGGCTAAGGCGATTCCCACAATGCTGGCCCAATTCAGACTGGCATTGACCAAGGTAAAGCTCCACGAAATGAGTTGTAAACGAGAAGGAATCCAACTCGTTTACTCCAGTCTAAGAAATAAGCAAGAATTGCCTAGTCCTAGCGTCCGCGTTGAAGAGCATCTTTCTGTGACACCCAAATCAAGAAAGATGCGGCAGGAACAACAATTAATGCTGCAGCAGCAAGAAAACTACCAATCATGCCAATAGCTGAGTTAGTAGCAGCCTGACTAGAAACGGCAGCACTGAAAAGGAGGTTTGACAAAGTAAAAGCCATTACAGCTCTTTATAAAAGCAAAAGCTTAACAATCCTACGAAGTAAAAGCATTTTTATACGATAGATGTACAGATGCTTAGAGCTTTGTGACGCCAATTTTGATAAAAGCACTCCCAGCAATTCATTTTTCAGCCAGCTTACTGTTAGCAGCGTGGTCATTAGCCTTCTTAATGAGAATTGTTCTTACCTGGTATCCACAGGTGAAGCTTGAATATGGTTTTTGGCTTTTGATTTATCTACCAACAGAAATCTTTTTATCGATTTTTAGAAGATTTATTGCTCCAATTGGAGGAGTTGATATCACTCCAGTCATTTGGTTTGGTCTAGTTAGTCTTGCAAGGGAGTTACTAGTAGGCCCTCAAGGAATCCTCTCACAAATATTAATTCAGGTCTTATCTCAAAAATGAACTCAATAGAACATCATTAAAGCATCTCCTGCTCTACAAACTTTGTATGAACATCTCCCTTTATAAATTCTCCTCGATCCAACAATTTCAAGTGAAAGTCAATTGTCGTAGGTATTCCAGTGACGGCACATTCATTTAAGGCTCTCTTCATCCTCTTTAAAGCTGTTTCACGATCATTACCCCAAACAATCACCTTGCCGATTAAAGAATCATAGAAAGGAGGGATGTCATAACCTGTATAAACATGGCTATCCACTCTTACTCCTGGACCTCCAGGAGGAAGCCAACCAGTAATTCTTCCAGGAGAAGGTCGAAAATTATGAGATGAATCCTCTGCGTTAATTCTGCATTCAATTGAGTGACCGTTTAATTGAACTTGATCTTGAGTAAAGGAAATCGACTCTCCACCAGCAATTCGTAATTGCTCAGCTACTAAATCAATTCCTGTAACCATTTCAGTGACTGGATGTTCAACCTGGATACGAGTATTCATTTCCATAAAATAAAAATTTCCTGATCGATCAAGAAGAAATTCAACCGTTCCGGCTCCTTCATAATTGATACTTTTTGCTGCTGATACTGCTGCCTGACCCATTCGAAGCCTCAACTCCTTATCTAAAGCGGGACTTGGTGATTCCTCTAATAATTTCTGATGCCTACGTTGGATCGAACAATCTCTTTCGCCTAAATGCACCACATTGCCAAAACTATCTGCCAAGATTTGCACTTCAACATGACGAGGTTTATCAATAAACTTCTCCATATACAAGCCCCCATTGCCAAATGCAGCTTCTGATTCACCCTGAGCAGCCTTGAAAAGCTCATCAATAGTCTCTGCGCTATTAACTAATCTCATGCCCCTTCCACCACCTCCAGCAGTAGCCTTTATCATTACTGGGTATCCCATTTCACTTGCTAGAGAGGCGGCTTCCTCACAACTTGCTAATAGACCTTCACTACCAGGGACAGTAGGGACTCCCACCTTCATCATCGTTGATTTCGCAGTCGCTTTATCCCCCATAGATCTAATTGCATTCGGCGATGGACCAATAAAAACAATTCCATGATCTTTGCAAATTTCAGCAAATCGATCATTTTCCGCTAAAAATCCATATCCAGGATGAATCGCATCTACTCTTCTAGATGTAGCTGCAGCAATAATATTTGGAACATTTAAATAGCTTTTATTACTAGGTGAGTCACCTACACAAACAGCTTCATCAGCTAGTTGAACATGTAATGCATTACGATCAGTAGTGCTATAGACAGCAACTGTTGCAATCCCTAACTCCCTACAACTACGGAGTATTCGTAAGGCAATCTCGCCTCGATTAGCAATTAGTACTTTGCCTAGAGACACTCAAGATCTTGAATGATATAAAGGAATCGTATCAGTGCTTCGACCCATCCTTAACGAAGGGATACCGTATATGATCATCTTTGACTTAGTTAACAACTTTGTTTCAACTGCGGATGTGGTGGAATTGGTAGACACGCACGTCTAAGGAGCGTGTGGCTTCGGCCTTGCGAGTTCAAGTCTCGCCATCCGCATAGGTTAAAACCTTGAATTCAATATCAACTATTACAACTTCTGAACCTGGTCTCACAGTTGTATTTATTTCAAATGGACCAGGAGAATTAACTACATGGGTTAAGCCCCTTGCAGAAGACTTGCATAGATCTTTGTCAATCCGACCATATGCACCCAATGCCTTAATTAGCCTGAGATTAGTTTTAGTGCCAT
>QCPN01000049.1:0-4107 GCA_003209775.1 Prochlorococcus sp. AG-436-O09
ATACTTGCATCGACAAGAAAGCTTTTATTTTGTAGCTGTCATTATAAACAAAGCCTTATGTTGCTTTTATGTGGGTAAGTATTGATCTGTCTCTTGTTCCTGTTGGGGCAGGTGTTTCCCTCTCTCCATATATAAGAGCTTGTAAGGAGATTATTGAAAAGAATGGGTTAGAACATGAATTGGGCCCAAATGGCACAGCAATTGAAGGGGACTGGGAAAGTGTATTTAAGTGCGTTAAAGAATGCCATCATGAAGTCCATCGATTGGGTGTAAGTCGTATTTATACAACTTTGAAAGTAAATAGTCGGACTGATCGTCTTCAATCTTTCAGAGAAAAAGTGCCTAGCGTTACTTCTAATATTGAAAATTAATGGAGCTCTTATTTGTTTGAGATTGATTCAGTTTCATATATTTGATACTCAATAAGAAGCTGTTTGATTAAATCTATTGACACTTTTAATTAACCGTTTAGAAAGAATATAAGAATTAGATTTTCTCAATTGCCTACCCATGAAGAATTTGAAGCTATTAAGGAACATCTTAAGGATGTAGACAATGCTCAAGAAGAAATTTTAGAAGCAATGTTTGATGATCTTAGGAGTAATTATGAAACAGATTTGTCTCAGAAGAAGTTAGATAGATAAAACCCCCAGTTTTTTTGGTGATAAGGTTTTTTACGTTGAAATTAATAAATTCACAGTATTTTTCTTTATAAATTACCCTCTGAACTTCCTAACAGCATTTTTTTTAGAACTCCTCAATCATTGGTTTTTTTCCTCGGATTTGTTTTTTTTTTCCATGCTTTTTCTTAGAATTAACTCTCCTTCTTTGTGAGGATTTCGTAGGTTTGGTGGGTTTTCTTGCTTTAGGAGGTGGCTCTAAGGCTTTTCCTAGGAGTATCCCTAGTCTCATTAGGGCCAATTTTCGATTTTTATATTGAGTTCTGTGCTCTTGCGTGACAACTGTAATCGTGGCATTTACTATTTGTTCGCTAAGTTGTTTTGTTATTTGATGCTTTTGATATGAAGTTAAAGCCTTGGACTTTTCAATATTGAAAGAGAGATTTACTCTAGTATCTGTCTTGTTGATGTTTTGACCACCCGATCCTGAAGAGCGTGAAAAACGCCAATGAAGTTCATTGGATGGAATTACTAAAACAGGATTGACAATTAAATCCATTTTTCATGAGACACTTTTTAGATCTTTCGAATTGTGAACCAGTTAATGACTTGTGGGCAGAGTTTTCAGAAACTTTAGGACTAGAGAAAGCTAGTAAGGCCGTGAGACAAGCGATTGATTTACAAGCAATGAATGGCGTAGAAGGCACTTTGCCAATCTTATTTATAGAGACTTGTGGTGTAGGCTTGACTACCTTTAGTACTTTAAGAGAGCAGACAGGTATATCTCTTTTTGGTTCAAATAAAGTCCTAATTTTTAGTAAAAAGAAGAAGTCTTTCCAAGTTCTTCATGAACTTAAATGAACTTTGAAGGAAGGAAGACATAATAATTCTAATGATTTAACCTAGCCCCGTAAAGAGTTCTCGGTGAACGACAAGAGTTTCGTAAGGAGTAGTCCCTGCTTCAGGAGTTAAAGGAATACCATCAATGTTTTGAGCAGTACTGCAAATGAGATCACCATCCCAATGCACATTATGCGCACTTATTGATTTGGACCATAGGCGGATTGCTGTAAAATGCTCTGGAACTTGATCCCCAATTTTTCTACATATCTCACAAAGAGTAGATAAAACAGGAGGCTTTGATTTGATTCTCAGATCTCTAATAATGCTTGGTTGTGAAAAAACACCTATATATCTTATGTATTCGATTAACTCTTGATCACCCTCAGATAATCTGGCACTTTCTATTGCTTTCTCAAAGTGTTCAACAGCGAGAATCGGTCTAGGTTGAATTTGCATTGGTTTAAACCCGAATAACTTTGGTGAAGTTGAACTTATTAGTAGGAAAGATGAGCTAATTCAATGCAATTTTGCAATCCCTTCTATTAAAGATGTATAGGATTTTGCAATGAATACGAAAAATCAAGTAGTGCTTGAGATCTTATTTTATAGCAGGTTAGAATATTTCTGTTAAATCTCTAAGGCATCAAGTTTGCGGCCATGTTCGCACTTACTCTATCTCAGATGGGATTAAGCCCTCTAGGCATATCATTACTTTTTATCATGGGGGTATTCTTTTTCATCTCTTTTTTTTCACAAGTAAGCATATGGATGTTGCGGGCTTGTTAAGAGTTCTCTATTCAAAGCCATTTAGGCGAAAAGATGGAACAGTTGAATATCGCAACGAAAATTGATGGAACTTAATTCGTTAACTGTTGGCAACCCCATATCACTTTTAATAGAAAGGCTAGTTTATTTAGCTATTGGCATTTTTTTTATTGTTGCTTTCTATACAGGTATTCAGAGAGGGCGAAAAGATTGAAGTAATTAAGATGTGGGAATCAAAAAACTTATCCAAATGGGACTCTGCCTGTAAGGGGACTTATAAAAAGATATTCCATAAAGATTCCAGTGATTGCAAGTGGTAGTACCCAAATAGTTATAAAACGAACACCAAAGAATCTCATTGAATTAGAACCATCAATTGCTTTTTTTGTTGAAGTGTAGATTGTCTCTGATTTGTTAATTGTGTAGTCCAGCGCTTGATAAGGTTTTACTGGGTTAGATGATCTTATTAAGTTACTAAATGATTTTATTAAAAGTATAGGTAAAGCCCAAAGAGCCATGAATCTTGGACCAATCCAATACCTTGGATGTGGAAAGATGTATTGCTTACTTGTGTTTCCCTTTGGGAACCCTGCTTCTATAGCTTTGAAGATTTCTTCGATATTAGGTTCTTTTTTTAGATAAGTTTTTTGGGGGTTCAGGCCTTTCTCGATGCTTAAGGTTGATTTGTCTGCAAGCTCAGGAACTTTCTTATTCAATTCTTCTTCTTTTTTGACTATAGTTGATTCTGCATCAAAGGCCGTCTCTACAAGTAATAAATTTTCTTCTACCTTGAAATCATTTGTTGATTCAATGATTTCTTTATAGTTAGTATTGTTATCTTCTTTTGATTCCATTTGATAAGTATTAATAAACAATTTTATAGCGATGGCTCTCTGTTCAGCTGATCAATGATTCATTGGTGCGTATCAATATATCCATGATTGCGTAAATCTTTGACAATTACAATGTGTTATTGATGTATATACTGAAGAAGTCCATAGCTCTTGTGAATGAAATGTTATTAAGTTTATTTGCTCTTGCTTCTTCTGAACTGGGAGTCAATAGTACTACTATAAATATAATTCTTTCATTTGCAATTCTTTTAGTTATTGGTCTCCCACTTTTCTTTATTCTTCGTTCTCAAGGTGGTTCTTTGACTTCGAGAAAAGTTTCCCTCCGATAAGTTTGAACATAAACCGTTTTCTCTTAAGTCCATACCTAGGAAACTAACCTGATCTTTGAAAGGTTAATTTAGTAAAATGGATATTCCAAAACCCTGATATTTCTTAAGAGTCATAATAATCTGTATTATCAATAAGACTTTTTATAAGGAGTTGAAAAAAAATCGCAATTGATTAATGTGAGAACTGCTAACTTTTATAAAGATAAAACTACATCGTCATGCTGGTTAACATTACGGACACCATCGTTGAAACAGCAATGGGAGAAAAGAAGAGTCTTGGGGAGTACTCCGGGAAAGTTTTGCTGATTGTTAATGTGGCGAGCCGTTGTGGTAATACACCACAGTATTCAGGCTTGCAGAAACTCCAAGATAAATATAAGGCTCAGGGGTTTGCTGTTCTTGGATTCCCTTGCAATGATTTTGGAAAGCAAGAACCAGGGTCTCTTGATGAAATTAAAGACTTTTGCTCATTAAAATATGGAGCTAATTTTGAACTCTTCAATAAGGTGCATGCAAAAGGTTCAACTACTGAACCTTATACAACACTCAATAAGACTGAACCTGTTGGAGATGTAAGCTGGAATTTTGAGAAATTCTTAGTAGGTAAGGATGGAAACGTCATCGCACGTTTTCAACCAGTTATTCAGCCCTCGGATGAAGAACTGGTCGCCGCAATTGAGGTCGCTTTGGCTTCAT
>QCPN01000050.1:0-4000 GCA_003209775.1 Prochlorococcus sp. AG-436-O09
CCATTGCCTGGTCGACTTCCATCCATTTGACCACGATAAATCAATTGATGTTCAGCAGAAAAGAGAAAGAAATCAGGGGTACATGCAGCCATCAACGACTTCGCAAACTTTTGATCTGAATCAAGCAAATAAGGAAAAGTCCAACCATTCTCTTCTTTTTGCTGAGCTAAGAATTCAGCTCCATCTTCAGGATGAGTTTCTGTACAATTGCTTGCTATAGCTAGCAATTGAATATAATTAGCAAAGTCAGAGTCCAACTTTGCTAACTCTTCTTCAACATGTTTTACAAATGGACAATGAGCACAAAGGATCATTATTAATACTGGCTTCTGCTCAAGCATATTGTTATTTATACGATCTATAGAATTCGGAGGTAGAGCCTTTTTTTTCAGCCGTTCTCGAACCAAAGGCAAATCAAATGATGGCAACAAAGATCCTAAAGGAAGCATTGTTGATGCAGTCCTAACCATAATTTCAAAGATACTTAGAAAAACTAGTAGAAATAGTTTCTTATTTATATCTCTGAATGCACCCTTGGTAAGGGAGAATTATAAAAACCTTCTAAATATTTCTTGAAAAGATGCTTCTCGATCTAAGTGGCAAAAAAATCCTCCTAACAGGAATAGCCAATAATCGTTCCATTGCTTGGGGCATAGCGCAACAACTTCATGCTGCGGGAGCTGAATTGGGCATTACTTACCTGCCTGATGACAAGGGACGCTTCGAGGGCAAAGTTCGTGAGCTTACAGAACCATTAAAACCAAGCCTTTTTTTACCGCTGAATGTTCAAAACAATTCTCAAATTGAAGAGGTCTTCAATGAAATAAAAAATCAATGGGGACAATTAGATGGATTAGTTCATTGTCTAGCTTTTGCTGGGAAGGAAGAACTAATTGGAGATTACAGTGCTACAACCTCAGAAGGCTTTGCACGCGCTCTAGATATCAGTGCATATTCACTCGCTCCACTTTGTAAATATGCAAAGCCACTATTTAGTGAGAAAGCAGGTGTTGTTACATTGACCTACTTAGGAGCAGAGAGAGCAATCCCTAATTACAACGTTATGGGAGTAGCTAAAGCAGCACTGGAAGCATCCGTACGTTATTTATCTGCAGAGCTAGGACCTGATAAGCAAGTACGAGTAAATGCAATCAGCGCTGGACCTATTCGAACTCTGGCCAGTTCTGCAATTGGAGGGATACTTGACATGATTCACAATGTTGAAGAAAAAGCACCATTACGAAGAACGGTGACTCAAAAAGAAGTTGGGAACACAGCAGCTTTTCTTCTTAGTGAACTTTCAAGTGGTATCTCAGGGCAAACTATTTACGTAGATGCAGGATATTGTATTAACGGAATGTAGTTTTAATGGCACGATAGATTTAGTTAACTAGTTAATTAGTTATATGAATAATCACAGGGAAGGAGTAATTCATCGAGTCACAAACGAAACTGATGTCAATGTTCGATTGGGGCTTGATGGTTCTGGCAAAAGCAACATTTCTTCTGGGATTGCTTTCTTAGATCATATGCTTCATCAACTTTCAAGTCACAGCCTAATTAATTTAGAAGTAAAAGCAACAGGTGACACCCACATAGACGATCATCATACTAATGAAGATGTTGGGATTGCTCTTGGGCAAGCCTTATCACAAGCTTTAGGAGATAGAAAAGGAATTTACAGATTTGGTCAATTTACGGCTCCTTTAGATGAAGCGCTAGTTCAAGTTGTATTAGATTGCTCAGGTCGTCCACATATAAATTATGAATTACACATCCCCACTCAAAAAATTGGCACCTACGACACAGAGCTGATAAAAGAATTTTTTGTAGCAATTGCAAACAATAGTGGCTTAACTTTACATATACGACAACTTAGTGGGAGCAATTCACACCACATAGTTGAAGCATGCTTCAAAGCATTTGCCAAGGCCCTAAGAATGGCCATCGAATTTGATCCGAGACGATTAGGCGAAGTACCTAGCAGCAAAGGAGTTCTAGAACAAGCAGGCAATTAAAAGCAATCTCTACTCCTAAATAATTTACTCTCGCGTTTTCTACCTATTTGCGCGAAGATCTAATAGTTTGATAAATCAATTTGTGCGATGAATCCTGTAATAAATGCAGATCAAACAAAACAGACCGCAAGATTTGATCAAGAAGACTGGTCTAGTGCCTATTGCAATGTCGAAAAAGAGTATAGACAGACAACATTAGAATTAATTAAAGGTGAAATCCCAAAAGATTTAAATGGCACATTTTATAGAAATGGACCAGGAAGGCTAGAGCGCAAAGGCGAATGGGTTCATCATCCTTTTGATGGTGACGGAATGATTGCATCCATACAATTCACAAATGGTATTGGAACTTTCAGTAATCGTTTTGTAAGAACAAAAGAATGGGAAGAAGAAGAGAAAGCAGGGAAATTCTTATACAGAGGAGTATTTGGGACCAAAAAGTCAGGGTTACCTCTAGCTAACGCCTTCGATCTTCGCTTGAAAAATATTGCTAATACCAACGTAATAAGACTTGGTGAAGAACTTCTTGCTCTCTGGGAAGCAGGCAGTCCTCATAGCTTAGATCCATCAACTTTAGAAACAAATGGATTGTCTAATTTAAAAGGAGCACTTTCAGCAAATGAAGCATTTAGTGCTCACCCACGTTTTGACCCAGGACACAATAACGATTTAAGGATGGTCACCTTTGGAGTCAAAACAGGTCCAAAAAGCACGATCAGACTAATGGAATTTGCCACTAAAGGAGCAAATGCTGGTTGCTTAATGACAGAAAGAAAGGACACCTTTAATGGTTTTGCATTTCTCCATGACTTCTCCATCACTCCTAATTGGGCAATTTTTCTTCAAAATGCAATAGATTTCAACCCTCTACCTTTTCTATTAGGTCAAAAGGGTGCCGCGCAATGCTTAAAATCCAACTTCAACAGAAAAAGTAAATTCTGGTTAATACCAAGAGATAATGGGTCATTCTCAAAAACAAAGCCAAAAATAATTGATGCCCCAGATGGTTTTGTTTTTCATCATCTAAATGCCTGGGAGGAGAATGATGAAATATTTGTAGAAAGCATTTTTTATGATGACTTCCCTTCAATTAGGCCAAATCAAGATTTCAAGAGAGTCGACTTCAATCAACTTCCCGAAGGAATTTTAAAAAGATGCAAAATTAATCTTTTAACAAACTCAATCGAAGAAAAAACATTAAGCAATCAATGTTGTGAGTTCGCAATGGTGAATCCACGTAAAGTCGGACTTCAAGCTCGATATAGCTGGATGGCTACTGCAGAGAGACAAACTGGAAATGGACCTCT
Organism: Prochlorococcus sp. AG-436-O09; assembly: GCA_003209775.1. Classification (GTDB taxonomy): domain Bacteria; phylum Cyanobacteriota; class Cyanobacteriia; order PCC-6307; family Cyanobiaceae; genus Prochlorococcus_E. The sequence continues at coordinate 3,326 of QCPN01000050.1, forward strand.
ACAAGCAATAAAAAAATTAGATTTGGTTAATGGAGAATCACATACCTGGAGCATTGCACCAAGAGGTTTTGTGAGTGAGCCCCTCATGATTCCTAAGAGTTCTTCTGAAGAAGAAGACAATGGATGGGTATTAGTCTTGATTTGGGATGGGAAACTGCAAGAAAGTGAACTAGTAGTGCTAAAGGCAAAAGACCTTAGCCATCAAGCAACCTTGAGAATACCAATAAAAATTCCTCATGGATTGCATGGAAGCTGGGTCGATGAAAAAAATAGTGAATTGGATAATAAATTCATTCAAGCTAACAATTGAAAATCTTTTTCAAACCAGGTATTAATGCTTGAAAAGCAAGGGATCGATGACTAATTTTTTGTTTTTGATTAAAGCCCATTTCTGAAAAAGTTAACCCTGTATCTTTTGCCTCAAAAATCGGATCATAACCAAACCCATCATTCCCTCTTGCCTCATTTGCGATAACGCCATCACAACGACCTTCCACTTCTAATAAAACCTTCCCATTGGGTGAAGCAACACAAAGAGCTGCTAAAAAGAAAGCACTCCTGTTAGAAAAATTCTTCAACTGGTTTAGCAGCTTAGAAATCCTCTCTAGATCAGTATTTGCATATCTTGAAGAATATACTCCTGGCGCCCCACCTAAAGCTTCAACACATAATCCT
>QCPN01000051.1:0-3663 GCA_003209775.1 Prochlorococcus sp. AG-436-O09
TTTTCTGAGAATAGAAGCGGAAGAGCTTTGTGTGGATTACAACGGAACGGTTGCTTTGTATGACGCAAGCTTAAAGCTCAAGTCTGGTTGTATATGTGGCCTTGTGGGGATGAATGGAGCTGGGAAAACAACTTTTTTTAAAGCTTTAATGGGATTCGTTCGTCCTTCAAGGGGCAAGATTCTTATTAACTGCCGATCAGTTCCCGAGTCCCAGAGAGACCAAGCAGTTGCTTATGTTCCACAGAATGAAGGAATTGATTGTTCCTTTCCTGTAAGTGTTTGGGATGTTGTGATGATGGGACGGTATGGATCAATGAATTTCCTGAGGGTTCCTAGAGAATCAGATAAGAGAGCCGTTGTAGATGCTCTGGAAAGAGTTGAATTGCTTGATTTGAGGAAAAGGCCAATTGGAGCTTTATCTGGAGGACAAAGGAAGAGGGCATTTTTGGCACGTGCTATTGCTCAGAGAGCCTCCGTCTTACTACTTGATGAACCTTTCTCTGGTGTTGACATTAGAACTGAGAAACTAATGTCAGAATTGTTCTTACAGTTACGCCAGGATGGCAGATCAATACTCATCTCAACTCATGATCTTAGCCATGTTCGTGAATTTTGCGATGTTGTCGTTCTAATTAATAAGACTGTTCTCGCTTATGGAAATACGTCAGAGGTATTTACTTCTGAAAACCTTTCTATGACTTTCGGAGGCATGACCCCAGACCCTATCGCTGGGTCAATTTCTTCAGAAGATTAATATGTCAAGTTCATTTATATCTTTTGACCCATTTTCATTCTTAATCGATCCGTTGTCTCATGATTTTATGAGAAGAGCCTTGATGATAAGTTCCTGTGTTGGAGCCGTTTGTGGATTGCTTTCATGTTATATGACACTTAAAGGCTGGGCTTTAATGGGAGATGCTGTTTCACATGCAGTTATGCCTGGGGTTGTTGTTGCTTATGCCTTAGGCCTTCCCTTTTCTTTAGGAGCATTTGTTTTTGGAGTTGGTTCTGTAGCATTAATTGGTTATGTAAAGCAGAAATCTAGAGTTAAGGAAGATACTGTAATTGGATTAGTCTTTACAGGTTTCTTTGCACTTGGTTTAGTTCTTGTATCAAAGATTAAAAGTAATATTGATTTGATGCATATACTTTTTGGAAGTCCTTTAGGAATATCAGACTCTGATGTCAGACAGACATTGTTAATTTGTTTAATCGTAGTAGCAGTATTGATTACTTTTAGAAGAGATTTTATGTTGTATTGCTTTGATCCTACTCACGCAAGATCTATTGGCATAAATACCGGAGTGCTTCATTATTTGCTGCTTTCCATTTTATCATTAGCAGCTGTGGCCGGTCTCCAGACTGTTGGCATCATATTAGTAGTAGCTATGTTGATTACTCCTGGAGCAACAGCTTACCTTCTTACTGATAGATTTGACCGAATGACTATCCTGGCTGTAATTAGTAGTGTCATATCTAGTATATTAGGAGTCTATATAAGTTACTGGTCAGATATAGAAACAGGAGGGTCAATTGTTTTAGTTCAGACCACTTTGTTTTTACTAGCTTTTCTTTTTGCACCAAGATATGGAATATTAAAAATTAACAATTCATCTAATACTTAACTATGTCAGTTGGTGTAAAACAACATTTTTTAAAGGGTAACAATAACTGGTTTTGGTGGCCTTTATTTCCTCTTTATCCTTATGGTTCAAGAAACACAACTTTCTCTGAGTTAGTACCTGATCTTGTCTGGAGCTTTGAGCAGTTGCAAGGTCTTTACTATGTGGCTGTTCCTATAAGGATGACGGTAGTTAAGGTTCCAAACGGATTGATGATTATTAATCCTTTGCCTCCTACAAAAGACTTAGTTGACCAGCTTAGAATCCTTGAAAATAACTACGGACCTGTTCGCACAATTGTCCTTCCAACTGCATCTGGCTTAGAACACAAGATATCAATGCCAGCGATGGCAAGGACATTTCGGAAGGCGATTCTTTGGGTTTGTCCTGGTCAATGGAGTTTCCCCCTTACTTTGCCTTTGTCTTGGCTTGGGTTCCCTTCCAGTCGAACACGTATTCTTTTTGCAGATGGACTCCCTCATCGAACTGCTTGCAAATGGATTTCGTTGGGACCTATTGATATAGGCCTTGGGAGGTTTCAGGAAGTTGCTTGTTTCCATAAATCCTCTCGTGCATTGCTCGTCACGGATGCCTTGGTCGGCATCAGTTCTAAGCCTCCTGATCTATTCGATTTAGACCCCACGCCACTTTTATTTCACGCAAGAGATGAAGGTAACCAACCCCTGAAAGATTCGCCTGAATTAAGGAAGAAAGGTTGGAAAAGAATCGTATTGTTTGCCTCTTTTTTGAAGCCATCTCAATTACAGATTCCCTCAATTAATACAGTTTTGAAAAATTCATTTAAGCCTGGGCTTCGTAATTTGAAATCTCATTTCGGGATTTACCCTTTTCATTGGCAGAAGGGATGGGATTTATCAGTCGATCAGATTATTGGTAATACGAAGCCCCTTCTTCAAGTAGCACCAGTTATAGAAAAGCTTGTTTTTCCAAGGGCGAAAAATGCGTTTCTACGATGGCTTGATGAAATCAAGGAACTAGAAGGCATCAAGCTTCTAGTTCCTGCCCATTTTTCAGCACCAATTACTTTTACAAAAAGGGAATGTGTTTCTCTGAGACAAAAAATCAACTTCTCTAGATGGGGCCCTTACCAAGATGAACTTTCTTTCTTGGGATCCCTTGATAAGTCTCTTTTAAAATTGGGTATTGTTCCTAATGACCCTTTGAACAAATTTAAAGATTAAGCTCATCTGGTTTTATAGACATCTCCTCATCTGTTAATAATGACTCTTCGAGTTCTTTCCTTTGTTCCATTTGCCTTAAAAAATATCCTGTCATCATTGCTGAGGCTAAAAGATTTGCAAAATGATCTCTTGATGAAGTTATCTTTACCTCGAATTGTTCTCCAGGGAGCATGCCAAGCAAACCTTGAACATTGTGCCTAATTATGTCTTGTATATCCGTGCTGGCAGATTTAGCTACTCGTTGAAGAACATCAGGTGATTGTTCTTGTAAATATTGAATAAGGTCATTACCTTCCCCACTATCATGGTTATCAGTAGCTAGAAACTCTGGGTTAAACATCCAAATGAGACCAACATTTATATAAACCTTATCGCAATACGGGCTAATAGGTTAATCAACTTGAGGCGGGGAACCGTATAGGACCAAAATTATTCAATGGCCAATACCTAAAAGTTGCTGTTCCAACTAGGTTTTGCTCCGCTAGTGGTCCCCAGAGATGTGAATCTAAACTGTTATTTCGATTGTCACCTAGTACCCAAAGTGAATCAGCAGGAACAATAATTTGCTCCATGTCATATTTTATTTCCTCAACAACCCATGGTTCATCTATTAAATGGCCATTTCTAATTAAATGGCCATCCTTAACTTCTATCTTGTCACCTGGAATCCCTATTATTCTTTTTATTAAAGCCTGATTAGATTCATAGCCTGAGTCAATTAGAATTTGTGGAGGTAAGAAAACAACTATAGTTCCGCGATTGGGGTGTTTTTGAAGGAATTTATTTAACTTTGGACTTAATTTCTCAATTAAAAGTCTATCTTTAACTTGCAATGTAGG
>QCPN01000052.1:0-3364 GCA_003209775.1 Prochlorococcus sp. AG-436-O09
CTACAGGCCTACTTGGAATACTTCCAGGGCATATATCAATGGTTACAGCAATTGATATAGGTGTTCTAAAAGTTCGTAGCAGCAATGGGGAATGGGAGTCTATTGCTCTCATGGGAGGATTTGCTGAAGTTGAATCTGATGATGTAACCGTGTTAGTAAATTCTGCAGAATTAGGAGCAAGTATTGATTCAGCTGATGCAGAAAAGAAACTAGAAGAAGCTAAAAATGAATTAACAAAGCTTGAAGGAGAAGGAAACTCACCAGAAAAAATCAAAGCTAAAGAAAGCCTAAGCAAAGCAAGAGCCAGAGCTCAAGCAGTATTAAGCAAATAAATAATCTTTGACTAACTAAAAATCAGGCTGTCCCACAGAATGACACTTCTGGGAACTTCAATTTAGCTTCTTCTAAAGTTTTACCTTTCCCTTCCTCCTGCCAATAATTAATAACTTCTGTTGCTTTATTTAAGATTTCAACTCTCTCATTATCAGTAATCCAAGCTTTTTCTTCTAATTCAGTCTTAAGGGTTTCCCAAGCATCTTCCCTCGGCCAAAAGAAATAAGCAGTAAGAGGACTAGTACCGCCTCCAACTATTTGATCCACTGCCAAGGCCACATTATCTGGAAGCCAAAGAATCTTTAAAAGAAACCTTCCCTCATCTGCTTTAGGTGTATGACCCGAAGGAACGCCGTCAGCATCAAAGGTTGCAGAAGCAAGCACTTCTGCCGCACCAAGCATGCCTGGACGACCTGTTTTAGTCTTTTGGTCTCCAGCTACCTCAGGGTTTGAATTGGCCTGATCCTCTTGAATCGCAGAGGAACTATCAGAAACGCTCATTTCTAAGCCTTATACAACTAACAATCAACTAACTTAACAGGATTAGCTGCATTGAGGTAAGTTTGGATTTCAAAGCATTAGTACTATTCGACATAGATGGCGTTGTTCGTGATGTTGAGAATAGCTACCGGTTAGCACTTCAAGAAACAGTAAACCATTTCTCTAAATGGAGGCCTAGCAATCAAGTTATTGATTCTCTTAAATCTGAAGGAAATTGGAATAATGATTGGGATGCAAGTCTTGAGCTAATAAGAAGAAGAAAAGAGTTGAACAAACTCAAAATCAAGTTACCTTCTAGGGATAATTTAATACGCGAATTCAGTAAATTTTATTTTGGTAGCAACCCTGATAATCAAGACCATACGAAATGGAATGGATTTATCAAAAATGAAAAGCTTCTTGTAAATAAAGAATTTTTCGACAAGTTAACTGAGCAAGAAGTTGGTTGGGGTTTTGTTAGTGGGGCTGAACCTCCTTCAGCAAAATTTGTTCTCGAACATCGTATTGGCCTAATTGCACCTCCCCTAATAGCTATGGGTGATGCACCCGACAAACCAAACCCTGAAGGCTTAATCAGATTAGGGGAACAACTATTATCAAAGCCTCTAGGCAAAGGCACTCCTCCTATTGCATACGTTGGAGACACAGTTGCAGATGTTCTGACAATTGGACGAGCACGCAAAAAATGTCCAAATCAACGATTTACCAGTTTTGCAGTCGCGCCCCCGCACCTACATAAAAAAGCAAATATTCAAGAGCGTACAGTTTATGAACATCAACTCAAGAAAGCAGGAGCAGATGAAATCCTTTTATCAACTAATGACATTATCAAGCATATTTCAAATTGGTAAATCTCTAAAAAAGTAAATATTTATCGTTCCATTTCATCAATTGCTTTCAAGGCATTAGACGAGAGGACATCAGGTTCATCGCAAGTAACTAAAACATCATCTTCAATACGAATGCCGATATTTTTCCAGCGTTCTGGAACACTTGGCTGTCCTTCTGGGACAGGAATAAAATCACTAATATATATCCCAGGCTCAACAGTTAAGACCATCCCTGGTTCAAGAGGAATTGGGTACTCACCCAAGCGATACGCTCCTACATCATGAACATCTAAACCAAGCCAATGACCTGTTCTATGCATATAGAGATGTCTATATAACCCTTGTTCGATCAATGAATCAAGAGAACCTTTTAGCAAACCAAGTTCTACCAACCCTTCAACCAAAACTCTCAATGCTTGCGAATGAATTTCTTCAGCATTTTGTCCAGGTAATACATATTGAATAGCTGCATTCTGAGCAGCCAAAACAATTTCATAAATAGCCCTTTGCTCAGAAGTAAACTTCCCATCAATAGGAAAAGTTCTTGTTATATCACCATTGTAATAATCATTAGTTGAGCATCCAGCATCTATGAGAACTAATTCTCTATCTTTCAAAAGAGAATTATTAGCGGTGTAGTGAAGAATACAAGCATTTTTCCCACCTGCAACGATTGAACCATAAGCAGGTCCTCTACCTCCTTGATCCAAAAAGGATTTTTCTAAAACTGCCTGAATTTGACGCTCATTCATCCCAGGTCGAGTTGAATGTCGGGCTATTTCATGAGCATTTGAAGAAATTCGAGCAGCTTCTCGCAAGCGTTCAATTTCCCAAGAGTCCTTTCTCAATCTCAATTTATGAAGGAAAGCAGAAGGAGCAGTTAATGCTAATGGGACTAAGTCACCTCTTGATGATCTTTCCAACAGCTCAGACCAAACTTTTAGAATCAAAGGCTCCACTTTGGGATGTTTACCGATACGGAAAACAATATTTTCAGCCCCATGAAGACATTCAGCCAACTTCTTAGGAAAATCGCTTAAGGGGTAAGCAATGTCAGCGTGAAATTGATCAATAGCACCTTGGACTCCCCACCGAAAACCATTCCAAATTTCAGCAGTTCTCTCTTTTGGCGAAACAAACAAAAGATATTTTTCACCTTCTGGCCGATGAGGTAAGAACAAAGCAATTGCTTCAGGTTCATCAAAACCAGTTAAATACCAAAAATCACTATCCTGCCTAAAGGGATACTCACAATCTGCATGATGCGTCACCAAGTTTGCAGCAGGGATTATTGCCGCACTACTTCCCAATTCTTGCAAGAATCGTTCACGCCGATGCTGATAAATCCGCTGATTGTTCACAGTAACTTCATAATCAATTAAATCCTTAAGGATGGCAGGAATCAAAACATCATGGAAAATGAAGTTCTAATGATTCTTCAAAATTACTGAAGATCCCAAAGGTATGAATACTGACATTCTATTCCTAACAACTCTTGTTGCTATTGTCTTGATTGGTTCGGCATTGTGTTCAGGAGTAGAAGCTGCTCTCTTAACTGTAAATCCATTACGAGTTCATGAACTTGCCGCAGAGCATCCCAAAGTAAGGGGTGCAAAAAAATTGGCAAAGTTGCGACAGCGACTTGGCCGAACGCTAACTGTTTTAACGATTGCCAACAACAGTTTTAATATTTTTGGAAG
>QCPN01000053.1:0-3320 GCA_003209775.1 Prochlorococcus sp. AG-436-O09
TGCAGAGGAACCTTTGGACAAAGTTGAACAAAGTATTCATCAAGAACAACTTGGCAGATGGTTGACTCATTTAAGCGAGCAGGAACAACATGTTCTCAAGCTTAGATTTGGGTTAGAAGGAAATGATCGACATACTCTTGCAGAGATAGGACGCTTACTAGAGGTCTCTAGAGAACGTGTAAGACAAGTTGAATTAAAGTCTCTGCGTAAATTAAGGAACTTGACTAGAAAACTTCCTAGTGGGATTTAATTAATAGTTTTTAGATTTAACTAATTAAGAGACTATTCTTAGTCTTCTGCCCAAATATATTTAGTTAACTCAGAAGGATCTGGATCGGCTGCACCAAGAGCAAATTCTACTGAATCCTGGATTTCTTGGTCAATTTCTTTTTCAATTGTTAGTAGTTCATCAGTTGTAACAAGACCTGTCTCGCAAAGGTCTTGCTTAAAAGATTTTATTGGGTCTCTTTTAGCCCAAAACTCTTTTTCTTCTGATGAACGAAGTTCGTCAGGATCAGCTAAGGAATGTCCTCTGAACCGATATGTAAGACACTCTAGTAAGGTAGGACCTTGGCCTGATCTGGCTCTTTCAATCGCTCTTTGAGCTGCTCCACGAACTGCAAGGATATTCATCCCATCTACTTCTTCTCCTTTCATTCCAAAAGCATTGGCCTTCCTCCAAATCTCAGGTTCGCTAGTTGCTCTATCATGAGCCATTCCGATTGCCCATTTATTGTTCTCAACAACAAAAATAATCGGCAGTTTCCAGAGTTGAGCCATGTTTAGACATTCGTAAAATTGACCAATGTTGCAGGTCCCATCCCCGAAAAATGCAGCTGTAACTGCATCACTTGAATTTTCGTTGAAAACTTCTTTTTTGTAACGACTAGTAAAGGCCGATCCAAGTGCGACAGGAATACCTTCTCCAATAAATGCATACCCACCTAGAAGGTGGTGCTCTTTGGAAAATAGATGCATTGATCCGCCTCTCCCTTTGCTACAACCAGTCTCCTTTCCAAATAATTCACTCATCACTTCTTTTGCTGGGACACCAGCGCTTAAAGCATGAACATGATCACGATAGGTACTGCAAACCCAGTCATGTTTTTGTTTCATTGCCCCAATTACACCTGAGCTAACCGCCTCTTGGCCGTTGTACAAATGAACAAAGCCAAACATCTTCCCCCTGTAATACATTTCTGCGCATTTATCTTCAAATCTTCTCCCTAATGTCATGTCCTTAAAGAGCCTTAGACCTGTTTCACGATCTATAGGAGCTGGCTTTTGTTCCGAGATTTTCTTTAGACGCTCTGCATGTGCGCCTTCCAAATTCAGATTATTTTTAGCTTGTTGATTAGTCACGTTTGTTGATTGTGTCATTTAATCGTCTGCTTATCATGTATGACTTTAAAGGTCTATGGAAGTAATAAGCATTGCATAGATCTTTGTTCTGTCTAAAGTTTAATGCTAATAGCTCGATTCTTGATTGGAACTGCCGATCGATCACTTTCGTTTACTTGGAGTTAGTCCTTCTTCTGGACCTGAGGAAGTACTGAGATTTTTCCAGTTGCGCTTAGATCGTACTCCTGATAAGGGTTTCACCCCTGAAGTGATTTCACAACGATCGGAGCTTTTGCGCCGATCTGCTGATTTGCTTTGTGATAAGGAGTCACGAGAGAAGTATGAATCCGCTTTATTGGGAGGGGCTGAAGGACTTGAATTTTCGTCAAATCGAGAGGTTGCTGGCTTAATACTTTTATGGGAAGCAAACATTTCTTATGAGGCTTTTAAACTTTCTAAGAAAGCACTTCAGCCTCCTCAAGCGCCTGCGCTTGGAAGTGGTAGAGAATCTGATTTGACTTTATTGGCAGCTCTTTCTTGTCGAGATGCAGCCTTACAAGAGCAAGAACAAAGACATTATTCATCTGCTGCGGAGCTTTTAGAAGAAGGGATTCATTTGCTTCAAAGGATGGGGAAGCTCGCTGAACATAGAAGAACCCTTGAAAAGGAGCTTGAAACACTATTGCCTTATAGGATTCTTGACTTACTAAGCAGAGATCTTTCAGATCAAAAGGCTCATCAAGAGGGATTAAATTTACTAGATGGGTTCGTTCTCAAGCGAGGTGGATTAGAAGGTAAGAAACTTAATCATTCGAAGACGGAATTAAAACAGTCTGACTTTGAGTTATTTTTTCAGCAAATAAGAAAGTTTTTGACTGTCCAAGAACAGATAGATTTATTTTGGCATTGGAATAAAAATGGCTCTGTTGATGCAGGTTTTTTATGTTCTATATCTCTCGTTGCTTCTGGTTTCTATAGAAGAAAACCTGAATCATTGCAAAAAGCTAGGAAGAAGCTTACTAAACTTAATTTGCAAGGTTTTGATGCAATGCCATTACTGGGTTGCATAGATCTTTTGCTTGCTGATCTGAAACAGGCGGAAGAATGTTTTGCTAATAGTAGTGATATTGGTTTAAAAGAATGGCTTGATTCATACCCAGGAGAAAGGCTAGCGGCATTATGTGACTATTCTACAAATTGGTTATTAAGAGATGTTCTTCCTGGTTTTAGAGATATAGAAGTTGACACTGTTGATTTAGAGGCATGGTTTGCAGATAGAGATGTTCAAGATTATGTTGAAAAGATTGAGAAAAGAGGAGCTTTAGGAATTGCTAAAGCAGGCTTTTCATTGATTTCTGGATTATCCTCCGAAAAATCAGGCTCAAAGTCATTAGCTTCGACGAAAGAAGTTGAAGGATCTTCAGATAGGCCTTTAACTGGATCTGATGAATTTCCTTTAGAGAATGAAACTTTAAGTGAAGATGTTGTTAACAGAGACACTCTGATAGAAAACCTTCTTGCAATCTATAAAAGGGGAATTACTACTCTCAAGGTTCCTTCTTTTAATATATCTAAGACAAGAGTAAAGCTAATAAATCAAAGGCTGATATGGCTCCCCTTACTTTTTATTAGTATGTTTTCTTCCGGATCTCTGATCGGCTGGCTTTCAATTAGGAGTCAGCTTCGGGAAAACACTAAGGCGACAGAATTATCAATTGCTAAGGCTAAAACAGCTGTTAAAAAGCCTGCAGGAAAGGATGAAGCTAATACAAAAAAAACAATGTCTAAGACAACTTTGTTGGAGTTTAGGGCTCTAACTAATGAAAGTCCTAGTCAAGATCAACTCCTTAGATTAATAGAAGTTTGGCTGCTTTCAAAAGCAGATATTCTTGGAGGTAGAGCAAATAGTAATTTACCAAAAGTAGCAAGGAATCAGCTTGTAAAGATTGTTAGAGACCAGAGAAAGAAAGATGAGGTAT
>QCPN01000054.1:0-3290 GCA_003209775.1 Prochlorococcus sp. AG-436-O09
AAAATGGTCTTCTTAGCCAAGGTCCTCAAAGACTTTGGTATATGGGTCCCATGTTTAGATATGAGCGGCCTCAGGCTGGTAGACAAAGACAATTTCACCAAATAGGGGCTGAGTTTTTTGGTTTATCATCAGAGATAAGTGATGCAGAGCTTATATGTCTTGCTTGGGATTTCTTGAATGACCTTGGATTGCAAGAACTTACACTAGAAATTAATAGCTTGGGGACTACTGAAGACCGGAAGAAATATCGTAAAAACCTAGTTGCCTGGTTGGAAAATTTTTCGGAACAATTAGATGACCAGTCATTGAAACAAGTTAAACAAAATCCATTGCGAATTCTCGATAGCAAAAAAGCACATATTCAAGAATTGCTTAATGGTGCGCCTATGCTTGGAGAATTTTTATGCCAGGAAAGTCAAGATAGGTTTTTAAATATACAGAGCATTCTTAATAGCTTAGGAATACCGTTTAAGATTAACCAAAAACTTGTTAGAGGACTTGATTATTATTGCCATACGGCTTTTGAAATCACTAGTAAACAATTAGGAGCACAAGCAACGGTTTGCGGTGGTGGTAGATACGATGGACTTGTTGAGCAGTTAGGAGGTCCTGCAACCCCTTCTATAGGATGGGCTATAGGCCTTGAAAGATTATTAATACTATTAAGTGAAGACTATTTTAAAAAAGAAGTACCAGAAGTATATATAGTTAATAAAGGATATAAAGCTCAAATAGAAGCATTGAAGTTAGCAAGAGATCTTAGAAAGTCAAATTTCCTCGTTGATATAGATCACTCTGGATCGGCTTTCTCAAAGCAGTTTAAAAGAGCTAATCGCTCAAATGCATCTTGGGCAGTTGTTATTGGTGATCAAGAATTACTACAAAAGGAAATTCGTTTGAAACGCTTGAAAGGCGAAATCATAGAGCCTGGTGAGCATTTTGTAAAAATATCAGATCTCAATCAGATCATCGAAAGATTAAGATCACAATGACTTATTGACTTGAATTAATTCATAGTTGAACATGAAGGTATTTTTTTTGCTGATATTCGCATTTCTTTTATATATATTTTATTTTTATTTCTTAGGAAATAATAAGAGATATAGTTTGAATAAATTGAGTATCTCTGACTGGATGAACATGGAGAGGAAAAGTCGAAGGATATTGGATCAGAAACACAAGTTATATATTATGCATAAGAAAAAAGACATGGTCGATAAAATAAGGAAGGAATATATAAGTTATAAAAAATCTTTAATTAAATAGTACTGCTATGAAAGATTGGCCACCTATAAAAGCTTGGACAAGTACCTCTTTAATTAAAGGTAGTAGGCATTTTGTTGCTATCAATTATGGCGTTGAACATGAAATGCGCTGGGTTAACTTAGCTTGTGTTGTAAATGGGAGTTTGTATTTTCGAGTCTCTTTTGAAGATCTAACTGATGTACGGTTATGGCTGCCTGGTTGGCAAGAAATTTTTAGAAAAAATGATATAAATAAAGATATTCAGAGCCAGATTGAACAGTCTTGTAATTTTGAGGATGCATGCCTTCACCTTTCAGATGATTCGGGCCTTGTTGTATCTTCAGATTGTATTGATTATAGACCTTGGTTTGCACCTAGCTAAACTTGAATATTAAAACTTGAAAGCTTTTATTTATAAACTTTTAGCTCGCCCCCCTTACTGCATAATGTTTTTTACGTTACTAAAAGAAAACAACCTCAATTTAATCAAATGCCTACTTCACAGTGGCTCCTTGAAGAAGATGCTAGTAGGCATTTAGGAGTCAGTCAAAAGACCTTGCAGCATTGGAGAGAAATTGGATATTTAAAGCCTGGGACTCATTGGAGAAGTGCTCCTAGCATGAATTATTTGCCTTGGAATCCTAAGGTTATTTACCACCTCCGTTGGTGTGAAGAGATTATTGAATATTGGCGCAAAAGGGATTCTCCTGTCTCTGACTTGGTTGCATGAAAATAATTCCGTTTGCCTCTTTTTATTAATATTTCTGTCAAGAGATTGTTAAGCGAAAAGACTTTCTTCTTTTGATTTTGCATTTTAATTAGAATTGCATTATTGATTAGCTCTTTGTTAAGCCTTGCTTTACTTAAAATAAATTTAAGTGCTGTTTTTGTTTTATTTAAGCTGGCAGAACTATTGTTTTGATATAGAGATGTTCATCTAATTTAACTAAAATCATTATTAATAAATATTTTTGGTGATAAGTTGGATTTTGGTTGAAAGATGACTCTAGCTTGGAAAATTGTCAGGTAAATCGGGTATAAATCTCTTGAAAAAAGTGATTAGAAACCACAAGATCAAAATATTGCCTGCCATGGCAAGAGCAAACCTGAGCCTCATGTCTTTTACTAAGGGAAGAAGATACTCCCATAATTTCAGAAACATACTTTTCCAGTTGATTTATCGCTATATCTTAAACCATTTAAAAACTTCAGGATTCTCCAGGCTTAGTTGTTTTGAATTATTCTTCTTTGGTTCATGAAATTGATAACCTCAGAAATAACCTATAAAACCTATAAGAGTGTTTTCTAAGCTATTAATTATTGATAGTGGCTTGGTTTTGATCTTTTCATGTCCAGAGGGGCTTCGTTAAAAAGACTTACACAATGTAAAAGGTATAGCTTTTAGCAACTTTCTTTTCTCATTTTTCGTTATTGTCACTGGTCATACCGAACTTGCGCTTCTAATGCAAACCTATGGGAATCCAGATGTCACCTACGGGTGGTGGGCTGGTAACGCTTTTGTTACCAATCGCTCTGGTAGATTTATTGCTTCGCATGCTGCGCATACAGGCTTAATTTCTTTGGCAGCTGGTGCAAATACTCTTTTTGAATTTTCTCGATTTGACCCTTCTGTCCCTATGGGGAATCAAGGCTTAGTATCTATTCCTCATTTAGCTGCTATTGGAATTGGATTTGATGAAGCTGGCGCTTGGACAGGAGCTGGTGTAGTCACAATTGCTATCCTCCATCTAATTCTCTCAATGGTTTACGGGGCTGGTGGTTTATTGCATGCCATCAAATTCCCTGAGAAAATTGAGGACTCCGAAGTTAAGCAAGCTCAAAAGTTTAAACTTGAATGGGATAACCCAGACAACCAAACATTTATATTGGGACACCATTTAATTTTCTTTGGTGTTGCCAACATTTGGTTCGTTGAGTGGGCCAGAGTTCATGGCATCTATGACCCTGCGGTAGAGGCTATTCGCCAGGTTAATTACAACCTAGATCTCACTCAGATTTGGAATCATCAGTTTGATTTCATTCAG
>QCPN01000055.1:0-2872 GCA_003209775.1 Prochlorococcus sp. AG-436-O09
ATCTCACTCTTAAGAGGTTCAGCCTCAACTGCTGAAAAGCCTGTTAAAGCAAGTACTGAACTTAACGCCAGTAGTTTCTTTCTTTTATTCATTTAATTCCGAATTTTCTCATCAGTATTAATTATGACAAAAAAAAACACAGGAGGCCTAGTTTTCTAGTCAGAAATGTTTTTGACTAGACAGCCACTCCAGCATTAAAGAAAAAGCCTCTATTTGTAGTGTTCTGCTCAGTCTTTAATGATTTAAAGCGTCTTACCTTATCAATTGCTCTTTCAGCAGAAAAAGGTCTATTAATTAATAGAATAAAAAACAGGCTTTTTCATAGGTTTGATTACCCTAAAAAGCCAAATACAAGGAAAACCTCTCGTCTCGCTGAGATCCCTTCTTATGAATGACATCTGGTGGTGGATAATGAATAGATACCCTTTAAATATAAAGAGGGATTAGAAGGAACCCAAGGAATCCATTTACACATTTTATTTCATTCGATTTAAAACTTTTCTGGCTACCATCAATTAACTAGAGCTTAGTATGAAGTCTTTAGAGGAAATAGCTCCTTCAAAGATGGTTCCTTTCAATTGGGCTTGTCCAAGCTATTTTACTACTTAAATCAAGGGAAATATATGAAAATCGGATGCTAAGAATGAAGGTCATCCTTAGAATGAAATTGATTAGCAAAAGAAATGATGCTTCGTCTTTTATTTATTATTTTTCTAGCTGGAATTTCTTTTCCAGCTTTAGCTCACGAGATTACGGGAAGAGCTAAGAAGCTTAATTTTTCCGAAATGAAAAAAACAAAACTTGAACGTTTAGACAAAATGAGAGCATGTATTTCCAAATCAAAGAACTTTAAGCAGCTTCGTTCTTGTAAGCCAAAGTTGAATAATAAGCCTTCTTAAATTTACTGGGATTAAATACTACAAGAAGCCAAATACAAGAAACTATCAATAGGCTCTTCTGTAGTAACACCCCAACCATTTCTAAGATCATCTTATATGGTTAAAATCATGCGCCTCCTTATTAGATTATGTACAAAATAGTTAAAAACTTAAAATTTACTTTTATTCTTCTAAGTATTTTCCTAATCACCCCCAAAATTGCTATTTCTAAGGATTTACATGAATTACAACAATTGTGTCTAATGGAGAAAATCGTAGAGGCGGCCAGATTTTCTAAAGTCATCTCTGCAGCGCAAACAATCCGTTCATGTGAATGTATTGCAAATAAGCAGATTCAAGGGCTTCGTCCTCAATCTTGTCCCAAACCAGTGAGCATAGATACTTGGAGAATGGAGAAAGTTTTTCCAGGGAATTGGAAGTAAATTTGCGGCAGAATCAGGATTTTTGATATCGATAAAAAGCTACATTTTCCTTACCAGATCAAATATATATTGTGTATCAGGCTAAAGGATTTTTCTTTTAATAGCCTTAGTCGCTAAGCAAATGGATTACAATTAATTCGAAGCTAACTGGAAAGTGGTCGTAAGAAATCTGAACAATAATATTTCAAAAACTATTTCTCACATTATAACAAGTGATTTTTGATGTAAGCAAGTTCACATATGACTATATCTAAAGCAGTTATGAGCTTTTTCTTTCAATCAAGAGAGATTGATTAATTGAATGAGTTAAAAAATCTAAGTAAAGGCTCGTATGAGAAGGGGTAATATGTGAATATAATGGGAACATCCCATATCAATACATTCTAAATATTGCATTTAAAAAATTCATGAAGTTTTTGTTCAGTATTTTTACCTTTGGGATTTTCATATCAGACATAGTATCCTTAAATGCTGTAGGAGCAAAATCACTTACATCTAAAAAAAGAAGTTCATATAAATTAGCTAAAGCAAAGTTGATTTATAATAAAATAAAAACCAATAATTTTTTTGAAGACATACAGGGTTTCCATAACAAGCATGTACTTGCTACAAAAACAAAGTGTATTGAAAAATACCTTGATGATCCAAGAAAAACTTTCTCAATATGCTATGAAGAATTACCAATAGCGCCCGCTAAGCCTTCTTTAGATTCATTACCAATAGCGCCCGCTAAGCCTTCTTTAGATTCATTGCCAATAACTCCCGCTAAGCCTTCTTTAGATTCATTACCAATAGCGCCCGCTAAGCCTTCTTTAGATTCATTGCCCAAAATGCAATCAAACCTTAACTTGGTGGGAGAATATTCCATTGATTAGTTGGTGGATCCTAAAGCGTAAGTGTCTAAATTGTGGTGTCAAAATCAGTTATAAATACTTCCTTACTGAACTAACTTGTGCAGTTCTTTTTGCTATTACTACATTTGCACAACCTACAAATCACTTGGCCAATAGTCCATTGATATTAATTGTTATGAGTTGCTTATTCTTTTCTATATTGTTACCTTTGACTCTATTAGATATTCAACATCTATGGTTGCCAGAAAGTATTTGTCGAATTGGGGCCGCTATAGGATTTTTTGTAGTACTTATCACCTTAACTAATACATACCCTCCTAATTGGATGATTTTTGAACACTCTTTATCTGCAATATTTGGATTTATATTCTTTAGATCTTTAAGTAAATTTTCAAAGTTTGTTTTAGGTAAAGAGGCCTTAGGGAGAGGAGATGCGAAACTGATCGCTTTAGTTGCAATATGGTTAGGTTTCGTTGGCCTTTGTTTATCTACTTATTTAGCTTTCGTTTTTGCTGGGTTCTATGCAATATTAGGCCTTATTTTCAAGAGAGTTGAATTTGGAGAATATATTCCCTTTGGTCCTTTTATATCCCTCTCGGCTTCCTTAGTCTGGTTGTTTGGTAATGAATTTTGGCTTTCAAGAATATTTTTCTTAAGCAATTATATTTATTAAAATAATTAATTCAACTAAAAAACC
>QCPN01000056.1:0-2376 GCA_003209775.1 Prochlorococcus sp. AG-436-O09
TATAAGGTAGAGCGAGGAAAAAATCATGTTTATTGCTACAACGAATCTGATTTACAAAAAGCAATTAATAAATTCGGAGAAAAAGCAAATTATACAATACAAAGATTTAAAGGATTAGGTGAAATGATGCCAAAACAATTGTGGGAAACAACTATGGATCCTTCTACTAGAATGATGAAAAGAGTAGAAATTGAAGATGCTTTAGAAGCTGATCGTATTTTTACGATACTTATGGGCGATAAAGTAGCTCCAAGAAGAGAATTTATTGAAACTCATAGTGTTGAACTTGACATGGCTACTTTGGATATTTAAAGGAAAGTATGAGAACTTTATTTCATTGGGGATGTTTGCTATCTTTTGCATTAATTGCACCGATTGCATTGCCTGCAGGAGGAGCAAATAAAACACAACTTAAATTAATAAATAGAAAAGAAGTAGACATTTGTGTTGCAGGAGACTCATGTTTTCTATATCCCTTCCCCTCAGAATCAGCAGAATCTTATAAGAATGTAGATTTTGGAACTAGTCTTAGGGTCATTAGGCTTTGGCAAAATACCGATGGTTCAAATTGGCTTCAAGTTCAACTATCTCAGAATAGTTTCTTTAACGCTCCTGGATTGAGACCAAGTCGAGGATGGATTAATGTTGGTTTTCTTAGCGAATCATAAGTCTTCTTTATTAATTATCAGTGGGGCAATTCCAGGTGCTTTGCTTAGAATGCAAGTTTCTAAGCAATTAGCCTTATATACTCAATCTAAATTACTTGGTTTAGTGATACTGAATACATTTGCCACATTTCTCCTAGGTTTCTTTCTTGCTATTCAACCAAAACTACATTTTATTTCTTCTAATCAAGCATTATATTTATTTTTATGTGTTGGATTTCTAGGTAGCTTTAGCACCTTTTCTTCTTTTATTTTTGAGCTTTACTCTTTTTCCCTTAAGCATAGATTAATTGATTTTTTTTGTATGGTTCTTTTCTCTATTTTTTTAGGCCTCTTCTCTGTCTTCTTGGGACAGTATTTTGGAAACCTTTAAAAGCTTTTGAAGGATATATCGTTAAGAAATCAAGTCTTATTAGTTTGCACAGGAGCAATTCCTGGAGCTTTATTGCGTTCGCAACTTGATAATTCTTTTCTTGCAAATATCTTAGGAGTTTTTCTTTTGGGCCTAATTTGTGGCCTGAAATTAAATTCTCGCTCTCATTTTTTTTGGATTTTAGGTTTTTGTGGATCTGTCACTACATTTAGCAGTTGGATGGTGGATGCCTTTGCATTGATTAATGCAGGCTTCTTTTTTCGAGCAAGTGTCTTCATTGGTTCAACTTTGATTGCTGGATTTTTGTCATTAACGTTAGGTTTTTTGCTTGGAAAGACAATTAAGCAATTATTTCCGTCTCTATAGACATAGGATGTTTGAGCCCTTTTGGTGCGCCAATGAATGAAGAGATAGGTGCATCTCTTGATGGTGAATCATCGGTAAATGTTCCTCTAGTTGCTGAGTTAGTAACTCAGCAACTAGAAACCATGCTGTCTGCTGGCAACTATGACGGCGTGAAAATGTTGCTTGAACCTGTTCAGCCAGTTGATATTGCTGAAGCAATAGGGAATTTGCCTTTAATTTTGCAGGCATTAGCTTTTAGACTGTTAAGTAAGAATGAAGCTATAGAAGTATATGAATATCTTGATCCAGCTGTTCAGCAGAGCCTTCTTGACCGACTTAGATCGGGAGAAGTGCTTGAATTGGTTGAAAGGATGTCTCCTGATGACAGGGTGAGTTTATTTGATGAATTGCCTGCAAAAGTGGTTCGTAGATTACTTGCGGAACTCAGCCCTGATGAAAGGCGTGTCACAGCTCAGATGTTGGGATATGAAGCGGAAACTGCTGGAAGGTTGATGACTAATGAGTTCATTGATTTAAAAGAATTTCATACAGCTTTTGAGGCTTTGAATATTGTTAGACGGCAAGCCCCTTATACAGAAACTATTTACAGCCTTTATGTCACTGATAGAGAGAGACATTTGACAGGGATTCTTTCTTTACGAGATTTGGTGACTGCTGAGCCAGAGACAAAAATTGGTGATGTCATGACTAGGGAGGTGGTCAATGTGCGTACTGATACTGATCAAGAAGAAGTTGCAAGGGCTATACAAAGATATGATTTCTTAGCTCTGCCAGTTGTTGATCGAGAAAAACGTTTGGTTGGGATAGTTACGGTTGATGATGTGATTGACGTTATTGAGCAAGAAGCGACTCGTGATATTTATGCAGCAGGAGCTGTACAGGCTGGAGATGAAGATGATTATTTCCAAAGTAATTTGTTTTCAGTAGCTCGTAGAAGAGTCGTTTGGTTGTTTGTTTTGGTTATTGCTAATG
>QCPN01000057.1:0-2341 GCA_003209775.1 Prochlorococcus sp. AG-436-O09
TAAAGATGAACCTATAGCATTATCTGACTTCGACAATTTTGGCAGCTTACTGAATACTTGTCTCCCTGACGCTGTTAACGCTTTTATAGATGTAATTATTTCACGAGAGGTTTTCGATATTCTTTCGGTCATTTGTACCCCTGAAGCTTTTAAACTTCCAAGAGATGAGCTAAATGCATTGTCTGACTTAGGTATTTGTATTTTGTAAATTTTACCGAATATCGCATCTCCCGATGACTTTAGAATCCCTAAGGAAGAACCAATCGCATTCTCTTCGGTGGTTTTTTTATATTCATTGTTCTCCATTACACGAACCCACAGAGCTATCAGTTTAAGAATAATAGATTAACGGAAGATTGCTAGTACTAGAGTTATTAGTTTTTACATCAACTCTTGTTTGATTGGAATAATCTTTTTAACTCCTACTTGAGCGGACCTCTATTCAACCAACTACAATTTAGCTTCTAATGTGACTCCCTATATAGAGCTATTAATTACCCTATTGCCTATATCAACCAAATATAAAGAGTATGGCTAAGGCACAATCCTAAGATATGCTTTAGTGTTTTCTCAAATACTCTCTAATTTATAAATCTTACAGCCTTTAATTCTTTGTTGATGCTTCTCTTTATGTTGTGAGCTATTTGAAGCGATCGTCATTGGATTCTTTTTCCAATAACGCTGCATTGGAGTTAATGTCTTCGTTTTCTTCTTCCAATAACGCTGCATTGGAGTTAATGTCTTCGTTTTCTTCTTCTTGTAACGTTGGTGCTTTTCCAGAACTAAGGTCAACTATTTCCTCCTGTATTGACTCGAGAGTTTGAGAATCATTTTCACTCTCTTCTCTTTCAAGCTGATGCGCCAGAACCTCGTTAAGGGCAGAGACTTTTCTGTCCTCGCCGTGAGTCGATTCACTCTCTCCCAAGTTGTCAATTGTCGTATCTTCGTTACCGGGAGATGAAATTTCTTGATTAGACGAAGAAAGACCATTTAGTGATTGCTGCGCTTCATTTGTCGTGACACTTTCGAGCGGCTTAGCCTTGCCTTCTGAATCTAGAAAGATAGGAGTTTCAAAAGACTCGGCTCTTACTTGAGTTGGCACATTCGACCCGTTATTTGGTTGAGCTAAAGGAACTTTTGATTCGCTCGATTCATCTTGCTCAGCTTTTTTATTCAAATGGTTTTGATACGCAAACAGTATGTAAACAAAGGCAATCAGGAAAAGAAGTGTCATTTTATACGTTATTGTTATAGACAAGATAACAAGTATAGCTATCACTGTGAGTCATTAATTTATAATTATTCCTAATAACTTTTTTAAAACACACTAGTGAAGACCTAGCATTAATTATATACATTGAGCCTAGACAGGATAGGATTGTAAAATTAATGTCCTTTCTAGTTGTTCTGAACAAATCATGTTTCTACTAACTTTACCTCTTATATATAAATGATTGACACTAAAATGATAGCCTGGATCGGTGGAGGCTTACTTGCATTCTTCTTGTTTGTTTTTGTATATGTCATCCAAGTAAGAATTAAAAAGTGGAATGATGAAAGTATAAGTCCACTTCCTTTGGAAGGCTTTTTGTCCATTTCGAGTTATATTTCCGCACTTATAGGATTAACCATCATGTTTACTGGAGTCTTGGAAACATTTACTTTTTCACCTATTAATTCTTTAATTTCTTCATTAGTGTTAGCTTTTTCAACAGGTGTTCCAATGTGGGGAGTTGTTAAGGGATTATTGCGGGAGGTTGAATCTGGAGATCTTAAGGAAATAGTTCCAGGGAAATTTTGATTTGAAATCCTTTGAGTGATAAGGATAATTATCAATCAAAGGATTTCAAAAGTCCTATTCTTCCTTTTGATCAGCTTGTTTGGAGGATTTTCTGAATATAGAAGGACTCAATGCGTTGCCAGAGATTTGATTGCTCAGTTCTGAATCCTGAGCTATTGAGTCGAGAACTTCTGCCTGGGATTGCTCTGAATTTAATTGGCTTAAGTCGAGAACTTCTGCCTGGGATTGCTCTGAATTTAATTGGCTTGAGTCGAGAACTTCTGCCTGGGATTGCTCTGAATTTAATTCGCTTGAGTAGACAGGCGCTGATTGATTTAAAGTCTCCTTTCTTTTCTCCTCCCAGGCTTTTTTAGCTTCATCTATTTCAAGTTTCTTTTGAAGAACCTTATCTTTCCATTCGATTTTCAATTCTTTCCCTTTGGGGCTTCCTTCTTCTTGAGAGTCGAGGATTGACTTCTTAATTTTGAAAAATTTGAGAAGTTTGCCAAATGGAGATGGGTCCCTCTGATCTAAACTTGCTCTTTGATCTTTAATGTCTTT
>QCPN01000058.1:0-2223 GCA_003209775.1 Prochlorococcus sp. AG-436-O09
GCTCCGATTAGATGGAATTGTAGATCTTATTATTCCTCGAGGGAGTAATGAGCTCGTTAGATTTATCCAGGACAATACAAGAATACCAGTACTAGGTCACGCTGATGGTATTTGTCATCTTTACATCGATTCTGAGGTCGACTTGTCACAAGCATTATCTATTTCTATAGATTCAAAATGCCAGTATCCAGCTGCTTGCAATTCAGTTGAGACATTGCTTTTGCATAAAGATATAGCTGCTTCCTTTCTTGAAATTGCTATACCAGCCTATCGGAAATTAAATGTTGTTCTTTTGGGAGATGATCTATCTAGATCTTATGGAATTTCTAGTAAGGCAGAAGAAGCAGATTGGTCTACAGAATATCTTGACTTGAAACTTTCAGTAAAAGTTGTCTCTAATCTCGATGAAGCTTTAGCCCATATACGTAGATATGGCTCTAGGCATACTGATGCTATTGCCTCAAAGAATAAGCAGACGGCTCAGAAGTTTCTTCGTTCGGTAGATAGTTCGGGTGTTTATCACAACTGTTCGACGAGGTTCGCAGATGGATTTCGTTATGGGTTTGGTGCAGAGGTTGGTATTAGCACCCAGACCTTGCCACCAAGAGGTCCTGTTGGTCTTGATGGGTTAGTAACCTATCGATATTATTTAGAAGGTGATGGACATGTTGCAGCTGATTTTGCATCTGGGTTAAGTTCTTTTTCTCATAAAGATATTTCAAAGTGACCAAGAAAGACAAGCTTAGCTCTATTCATATTGAGCGCCTTAACCTCTGGTCACATGTAGGGGTATTGGATCATGAACGTTTGTTAGGACAATCTTTCCTTTTAGATTTCACTATTTGGATAGATCTAGATAGCGCCGCATTGAATGATGATCTCTCGAAAACGGCTGACTATAGCCTAGCTATTAAAAGCATTCAACAACTATCATTGGAAATTAACTGCTTGACAATTGAACATTTTAGTGAGCGCATTCTGGAAAAGATTGAAGCGATATATGGTGATGTCCCTATTCAAATTACATTACAAAAATCTAGACCACCGATAGATGGCTTTAATGGCAGTGTCTCGATAACAAGAAGTAGGAATTTACATTTACTATAACTTCTTTGGGTATGCTAACTAGGCCATTAATTTTAGTACATGGATTATGGAATACTCCGAATGTTTTTAGGCGTCTCGTATCATGCTTAGAACAACCACCTTCAATGGTGTTTGCACCTTCCTTACCTCATGGTTGTGGCAGAAAAGACATAAGATCATTAGCTAAGAGCCTAGGTAAACAAATTGACGCCCATTTTGGATCTGCTGGTCCTATAGATTTGCTAGGGTTTTCTATGGGTGGGTTGATTTCAAGAGTTTGGTTGCAGGAGATGATGGGTTATGAAAGAACTATTCGTTTTTTTAGTATTGGTAGTCCTCATCAAGGAACATATACGGCACAGCTAGTTCCAGATCATTTATTTGCTGGCATAGCAGAGATGAAGCATGGTAGTAATTTCCTAAAGTCTTTAAATGCTTCTTCAAATTACCTACAAGGGATTGAGTGTAGAAGTTATTTTACTCATTGGGATTTGATGGCCTTCCCTGGTTATCGTTCAGTTTTGCCTTTTGGCTCTATCATCCCAATACCAGTGCTTACTCATAAGGGCCTGATAAAGAATGTTAATGCTATCAATTTGATTGCGAGTGACATCCTAGGAAGATCGTTGGTTTAATCCAGAGTGTCGTATTAATGCTTCTGTTGTTGCCTGCCTGCCCCTAAATAATTCATAAATTTCGGCTGGATGTTTACTCCCACCTAGACTAAGGATTGTTTCCCTGAAATGATTCCCTATTTCCTTGACTTTTTTCTCATTTTCTAATCCAGCTTCCTCAAATGAAGAAAAGGCATCTGCACTTAAAACTTCTGCCCACTTATATGAGTAGTAACCGGCAGAATACCCCCCAGCAAAAATATGGCTAAAGCTACAGAGAAATTTATCTTCGGGAATAGGAGTCATTAGACACGTATATTTGGCTATCTCTCTTCTTAATTCATCAGGGCTTACCCCTATATCCTTATCCCAGATGCTATGAAGTTTTAGATCAGTTAACGCAAAATGGATTTGTCTAAGTGTGCTAAGGCCTGAATTAAATTTTTGATTCTGAAGTAATTTTAAAAAATCATCATCTGGCAATGATTCATTTGTTATCCAGTGGTTAGCAATATCTTTCATG
>QCPN01000059.1:0-2198 GCA_003209775.1 Prochlorococcus sp. AG-436-O09
TCAAGAAGCTTCTCAAGAAAGAAGGAGAAGAAGGCTTTTCGTTGATTGAGCTAGTTGTAGTTGTGGCAGTGCTGGCAGTGTTAGCTGCGATTGCGTTGCCCACATTTGATTGCTTTCCGAAGAGAGCAAAAGCAACAGCAGCCTTGGCTGCTTTAAAACAAATCCAGACGGAATGCGCAGTACAACAAGCAGAAGATTCCAATCAAGGCTTTAGTGCTAGTGCAATCCAGGACTATACGATTCAAACAAGTGGATCGAATAGCTGTAGTGGAGCGCAAGGAACAGGATTAATTAGTGCAGTACCTACTAATACCAATGAATTACCGACGTTTAATTTGGAAGCTGCTACTGGATCATTGACGTATGCGTTTAAGGGGAAAACAGGAACAGACTTCCAAGAGTGCTTGGGGTTAATTTGTGGAGATGGTGATCCCTCTGAAAGCAATGCATCTGGAGGTAATAATGCAAATATTGCAGCTAATCTCCCACCTAATGAGTCAGTGGCCTTTGGTTCGGATAGTGGACTTTCTTGTAGAGAAGTAAAGTCTTTTTCAGCCTCCATTGGCAAAGGAAATGTTTATATGAGTGGTCAAGATACCATTGGAACTGGTGGATGGGGTCGGCAGTATCCAATTCAACCTGTCACCATAAGAATTGGCAATGCATCTTGGATCGTTAAGGATGTAGAAACTTCTATACGAAGAGTTCCATATCAAGATTCGAAATGGCTAGAGGATTTTGCTAACGCTGCTGCTGAAACAATTACAAAGAATCTGAACTCTAACCTGTCAGAGAATGAACCAGGAGACTTCAGTGCAGAAGTAGACCCAAAAGATCCAACTGCGATAAAGATTTATTCCCCAACTGGAGAAAATAATTCTATGAAGAAAGAGATAAATTTGGAAGACGTTTCTTTTGAAGTTGATCGTACTTTGCGAGGCAGCAGCCTTTTTAACCTTACTGATCCTTATGCAATTCCTACCTTCGATACTCCAGATCAAAATCAAGGCAATGTAACTACTATTTGTGATGGGAAGTAATTAAGTGCTGCTATCTAAAAGTAAAGAGCAATAAGTGAGAGAAAGTTTGATTAAACACTTAATCTCAGGGTTTTCTTACTTCTATTATCTCTTAAATCATGGAATCTATTCTTTGTATTAAAAAATGCCCGACTGTTTGTTTAAACAGCCAGGCATTGAATAAGGATTACTTGTTCGATGTTTAAATTAGAATTTGTATCTTAATCCACCTATTATGTTGAATGCTCCGAGGGCATCATAATTAATCGAATCCTCTGTGAATCCTTCTAACTTGGTATAAGTAGCTTCTGCATATAAGTCTGACTTGTCATTCATTGTATAGTTCATTCCGCCTTTTAAGTTCCAAGTAAAAAGATCTCGTCCGTCATCAGTGACAACTATATCTGTTGAAGCAATGGTTGTAGTATAGGTCTTCATTTTTACATTGGAACTTCCTAATCCAGCCCCTATGTAGGGGTAGAACTTCTTCTTGTCTTCGCCTGGGAAATCTCGATAAAGATTAACCATAATTGACTTAACGTCATACTCTGGATTTGGATCAATACTTGCTGTTACGCCAGAACCTCCAGTAGTCGCAGTGATACTTGTCATTTTTGGTGTAGCTTTAGCAAATGATGCCTCTAGGCGCCATTTGTCAGAGAAGTGTTTACCAATTCCTAATTGATATACGAAAGCGCTATCCATAGCACCGGTTAAATCGTATAAAGTCGAGGAGATTGTGGTGTCTCCCTCGACATCTGATGTTGAATTGTTTCCAGCTCCAACAGTTACGTAGTACCTATTTTCATCTGCAGATGCGATAGATGGAAACGTAAGGGCAGCCAAGGCTATGCCGGTAATAAATGTTTTTTTCATTTGTATATAATGTTACAGCCTAGTTAACCTATTTTTTCTAGATACTGTATTCAGTCTGTATAGGTTTGGTAATTGTCTACTATTGCTTTAGCGTTTAAAAATTAGATATTGCTATGTTTGGCGGATCTTCAGGAAAAGTTCGAACAAGGTTCGAACAGGATTTTCGACTTGAGGCGTCTAAGTACTAGCAGGTATGAAGAGATCTTGTAAGTTCTAGTGTGTGAACACTGTGTGAACGGACTTCTCGGATTCCTTCTAATCCCTGTCTATACTTACAGGTTCAATATTCATTAGCCACCACCT
>QCPN01000060.1:0-2170 GCA_003209775.1 Prochlorococcus sp. AG-436-O09
GCTTCAATAAGGTCTGTTTTGTTTGAACTTCCTCCACCAATTATTACCCGATCTGGTTTGGAAAGATCATTAGGGATTGTTCCTCCTAGCAACAGAGATAATGCTTCTGCTTCAATGACTTTGCTTGGTGAAACTGATAGGCGTTCTGCATTGGCATGAATTAATTCTTTTCCACCTATACGTTTCTCAATGGAAAGAAGCTTTAGCTTGGGCCTTATCCTTAATGCTTCTAGGCCAATTGTCCCTGCTCCTGCTCCTATATCCCAGATGACTCCATTTTCAGGAAGCTCAAGATCAGCTAGAATTTGTACACGGATTTCCCTTTTTGTTAGAAGATTTGGCCGGTCATTATGAGTTAAATAAAAACCGTCTTCAACTCCAAAGAGAGGGATATCGTCACTGTTGTCTAAGGTTGATTTTTTTTTGATTAGAACAACAAGGTGAAGAGGATTTAATGGTGGCCAAACTTCTTTATGAGAAATTTGAAAGATCCTCTCATCTTTGTGTCCAAGCCTTTCACAAATCCAAAATTGATAAATTTTTTCTAGTTGTGAGACCTCCAGTATATCTTTAACTTCTTTGGCTCCCCCTTTATTTGGATCAGTAAGTATTCCAATAGTCTCAGGTCGTTTTTGTAAAAGCTTAACTAAGGGACTTGAGTCTCTCCCATGAAGACTAATACAACTAGCATCTTGCCAAGGCCTTCCTAACCTTGAAAATGCTAATTGCAAAGATGTAGGGGAAGGATGGAAAATTAGCCTTTCTGAAGGGAAATTTTTTAAAAGGATTCTCCCAATACCAAACCAAAGAGGATCACCGCTGGCTAATACTACAATTTGCTGGTCATGTTTTTTTAACCAATTAATTAACTCATTTGGTTTATCACTCTCAAAGAAATCAGGAAATGGAATCTCTGAATTTTGAATACCCCACCATTCTTTTAGATTATTTGATATCCTTTTGGGAGCTGATAATTTTTTTGCTGACTGAATAATTTTTTGTATTGGCAGTGAGAGCTCTGAAATACCTGAGGCTGATATGCCAATTATATGGATAGGAAGTTCTTTTTTGACTTTGACTTCATTGTTTCCCTCCATATTAAAAACCGTTTTAATTAAGATGATTGATTAGATTCTTGTAGTTTCTAGAACACTTCATTGGAAAAGCCTAGTATCAAAGTAACTAAAGACCCTCTTAGGCGTCAGCGTCAACATGAACTTTTGATTGCTCTAATTAAACAACAAGATGATTTGGAATTAATGGACGCGGAAGGACCAAGGTTTGATTTTAATGGAATGCATGCAACTGATCCTGGCAAATGGATGGATAGGAACCGCCGTGTTTTAGCGAAGTATCAATCATTAATTAATACTTCTATAACTTTAGATGCCATGCTTGACTCGGAGGCCATTCAGAGTGATTGAAAAATTTCTTGGGGACAACCTAAAGTATTTGATTATTCATCTATTGATATCAATTTGTTTTTTATTTCTTTGGCCTTTCTCTCTCCAAGCAAAAGTAGAGTCCTTTGATAGTAGTGAAGGAGTCCAAATTGAAAGAAGCTTAGAAAGCCTAAGAGACCTTGAAGACCAGAATTGGCAAATTGTTGTTTACCCCAATGAGGAAAGTCAGGATAAGGTCGTTTTACGTATTGTTGGTTTTACTGGAAGCCTAAGATTAGATCACCCAACTAACTTACATATTGAATCAGGCTTGAAAACCTGGGATCTTCAAGATATAACTCTAAAAAATCTTGAATTATCTAATGATAATCGTGACGCAGCCGCAGAGTTTTCATTGGATCCTTTGCTCAAAGATTTAAAAAATAATCGAGCATTGAGGATGTCCTTAAAAGGAGGTGTTAGTGAGTTGCCTATTCCGCCTTACTTGGTAAAAGAGTGGAGGTCAATCAACAAAAGCTCTTTGAGAAATGGATGATTCTCTTAAAAGGCAAAAATGGGTGCCATGGATGCATCGTGTCTTGCACTTGGCCTCTCTTGCTGAAGGGCAGACCAGTCCTAATCCACTGGTAGGGGCGGTGATTTTAGATTCTGAACAAAGATTAGTAGGAGAGGGCTATCACTCTATAGCAGGCCAGCCTCATGCCGAGATAGAAGCCTTGTCTCAAGCAGGGGCTTCATCAAAAGGAGGGACTCTTTTAGTTAATCTT
>QCPN01000061.1:0-2135 GCA_003209775.1 Prochlorococcus sp. AG-436-O09
ACCAATCACGAGAAATAGTTGCCAAAGAATTTTCAGATATAGGCTGGGGAAAATTTAAACCACAGCTAACTGAAGCTCTTATTGCTTCTCTTCAGCCCATTCAACAAAAATATAATGCGCTGATTCAAGACAGCTCGGAGTTAAATAAAATATTGAAAAAGGGAACTGAAAATGCAAAAGAACTTTCAAGACATACATTAAAACGAGTAAAACAAGCTCTTGGATTTCTTGAGAGTACAGATTTCTAATGCCCATAATTACACTCCCTGATGGAAGTCAGAAATGCTTCAAGAATCCAGTGACAGTTGCAGAGATAGCTGCTTCAATAGGTACAGGCTTGGCAGATGCTGCCATTGCAGGTGAAGTCAATGGTAATTTAATAGACACAGCTCTACCAATTGATTTTGATGCAGATATAAAGATCATTACAGCTAAAGATAGCGAAGGCATTAATATTATTCGTCATTCATTTGCACATCTAGTTGGACATGCTGTTAAACAATTATATCCAACTGCAAAGATGGCAATAGGTCCCGTAATAGAGAATGGTTTCTATTATGATATAGCCTATGAAAAAAGTTTTTTGCCAGATGATTTAAATAAAATTGAAACTAGAGTCAAAGAGCTTATTAAACAAAATTATGAAGTAATAGTGGAAGTTGTCTCTAAGGAAATTGCACGAAAAACCTTTGAAGAAAGAGAAGAGACGTATAAATTACAGATAATTGATGAAATACCAGAAAATGAAATAATAAAATTATATAGACACCAAGAGTATGTTGATATGTGTAGAGGTCCTCATGTTCCAAATACAAAGCATCTTAGAGCATTTTCACTTATGAAAGTTTCCGGTGCCTATTGGAGAGGTAATTCAGAAAATGAAATGCTGCAGAGAATATATGGAACAGCTTGGAGTAATTCTAAAGATCTGAAAAAATATATAACCAAATTAGAAGAAGCTGAGAAAAGAGATCACAGGAAAATAGGAAAAAAACTTGATCTATTTCATACCCAAGAAGAAGCCCCAGGTATGATTTTCTGGCATCCAAAAGGATGGTCAATTTATCAAGTTCTTGAACAATATATTCGTGGAATACTTTTAGTAAATGACTATCAAGAAATAAAAACTCCTCAAGCAGTTGACAGATCTCTTTGGGAGAAATCAGGACACTGGGAAAAGTTTAAGGAAGATATGTTTACTACAACCTCAGAGAATAGAGAATATGCAATCAAACCTATGAATTGTCCATGCCATGTACAAGTCTTTAATCAAGGATTAAAAAGCTATAGAGACTTACCCATAAGACTTTCTGAATTTGGTTCATGCCATAGAAATGAACCTTCTGGTGCACTACATGGTCTAATGAGAGTTAGGAACTTTGTTCAAGATGATGCTCATATATTTTGTACTGAGGAACAAATCCAAGAGGAAGTTTCAATATTTATTGATCTTATTTTTGAGGTTTACAAATCATTTGGCTTTAACTCAATCATAATAAAATTATCAACAAGGCCAGAGAAACGCGTAGGAAGTGATGATATATGGGACAAGTCTGAGAAAGCTCTAGAAGATGCATTGAACTTAAAGAGTTTAGATTGGGACTTCCTTCCTGGAGAAGGAGCTTTTTATGGTCCAAAGATTGAATTTTCCTTAAAAGACTGCCTAGAAAGAGTGTGGCAATGTGGAACTATTCAGGTTGATTTCTCAATGCCAGGAAGACTTGGCGCTAGCTATATAGATGAGAAAAGCCAAAGGAAGGAACCTGTAATGCTTCATAGAGCAATACTTGGCTCATTTGAAAGATTTATAGGTATTTTAATTGAAGAGTATGAAGGGAAACTACCTCCCTGGCTTGCACCTATTCAGGTAGTAATTATAGGAATAACCGATAGGAACTCAGAAGCCTGTATTAATCTTTCAAGTTCATTAATTGCAAAAGGATTTAGATCAATTTCAGATACAAGAAATGAGAAGGTAGGGTTTAAGATTAGAGAACATACTCTACAACGTATTCCCTATCTATTAATAATTGGTGACAAAGAAGAAACATCTAAAACGGTTTCGGTAAGGACAATGGATAGTAAGGATCTTGGAATAATGACACTAGATGAATTTGAAGAAATACTTAAAGCAT
>QCPN01000062.1:0-2102 GCA_003209775.1 Prochlorococcus sp. AG-436-O09
AGATTTATCATTGATTTTAATTTGTAGTTCTTTGTGGCCGAATTTAGGGATATTGATTAACGGTTTATCTAAGATTTTATTAAGGTGATGTTCTGCCTTTGGACCTTGTACGGCAAGTAGGATCTGATGTCTTTTCGCATTTGATATCTCCAGCTTCTTTTTAATGAGATGTTTCTTCAACCAAGCAAGATCTGACTCAATACATGATGCATTAATGACAATCATTACTCGCTCAAGATTGTCTTTTTGGCTCTCAAGGTCATAAATTATCAGATCATCAATAATCCCCCCAGCTTCATTGAGCAAAACCGTATAACAAGCTTCACCGTGACCAATCCTATGGAGATCTGACGGTACTAAGGTTTGGAGTGCATCTTTAGGATTAATTCCTTGAATGAAAAATACACCCATATGAGAAATGTCAAATATTCCTGCATTACGTCTTACAGAATTATGCTCATCGATCAGGCTTGAAAATTGGATTGGAAGCTCCCAACCTGCAAATTCAACCATTCGGCCACCAAGTTCTCTGCAGGTTTTGTGAAGTGGTGTTTTTTGCAATGTCATTATTGTTTGTGTGAATCGTTTCGGTTTCTTTAGTTCAGAATCAAGTCTTCCCTAAAGCAATACAAGTTACAAAGGCAATTGAATTGATTGTGGCCTGATTGATGAACTTTACCTAATCTAGTAGTCCTGCTACTTGTTTAATGAAATTCAGAGAATGCTGCAAGAGTTGTAAATACAGTAGCGGCTTACAGTCTTCTCCTACTTATTGGTGTTTACTAAGAAAAATAAGATTAGATTCTCAAATTGCTTCATTTGCTTATTGCCATCATTGGACTCACTCAGAACCATCCTTGCCACTTGTTAATAGAAATAATTTAACTTCTGATACCCAACTTGACTTTGAAGGAGATCTAGTTGTCAATTAAAAGAATTGAGAGTATTTCGATAGATTCTTAATCTACTTGAAAAGTATTTATCTTTACAAACTAAGTAATATTAAAAGACTCCTGGTTGCTTTTGCTGCAAGGATTGCACTTACTCCTGATGGATCTAATTGTGGAGCCAATTCTACAATGTCGGCTCCTATTAGGTTATGTTCTTTTAAAACGTCAATAACAGAGGCAAAATCTTGCCACAAAAAACCACCTGGTTCAGGTGTTCCAGTTCCTGACATAATGCTTGGATCAAACCAATCTAAATCAACTGTTAAGTAAATGGGTCGTCCTCGAAAAGGCTTTAATGCTTTATATAATTCAAGAGATGGTTTTCCAAAGTGCTGATTGATTAACCTCTTTTCTTTTTTCATTTCTAATATTTCTTTTTTTGTTCCACTTCTTATACCTACCTGAAACAGTTTATGGCTAGGTAGTATTTCTAGACAGCGTCTCATCGCGCATGCATGATTATACTTTGACCCCAACCATTCATCTCTTAGATCTGCATGTGCATCTAGTTGTATAACAATTAGATCAGGGAAGTATTTTATAGCTCCATGAATTGAACCAATGGTAAGAGAGTGCTCTCCTCCTAATAAAAGTGGTTTCATGTTTAGGGAATAAATATTCTCCGTTGTTTTTTTCACTATTTCTATAACTGGTTGTGGATCACCAAGGGGTATTTCTACATTGCCAAAATCTGTAAAATTAATTTCTTCAATATCAGCGTTTAGTTGAGGACAAAATGATTCAATGCCATAACTTACATTTTTTATTTCAGAAGGTCCAAACCTAGCTCCAGGTCTAAAAGAAGTTGTTCCATCATAATTAACTCCATAAAGACCTATTACTGAATTATTGATCTCTCGCTTGGCACCCATAAAAATTGCACCAGTACTATCAAAAGCTATTTTGTTTGTTGCCTCATTAATGGTCATGATTGTAACTTCCTTTCAATGTAGGCGGGAACAGAATCAAATGACCCTTTCTGCCAGCGAGGGCTCCAGAATTGACAAGTTTCTGAGATGTGCTCTGCTCTTGAATTGATTGGATAGAGATATCTTCTTTTTCCTATTGAGGCAAATGTCCAACTCCACCATCCACTTGGATATATTGGGACATTTCCATATAACGGGTCTGCTTTTCCAAAAACTTCACGAA